>NZ_JYJF01000006.1 GCF_000955975.1 Saccharothrix sp. ST-888 | reverse complement strand
GCATGGGCACCGTCGGCCCTTCGGGCTCCGGTTCCACCGTCTCCCAGCACCCGCAGCGCAGGGTCGACAGCAGCATGTCCGCCAACTCCTCCGGCCGGCTGACCGCTTCGCAGCAGGCCCTGCTCGGCTATCTGCGGGCCCATCGGAACGGCTCCCCCTACCTGTTCGCCGCCTCCAGCTGGGGCAGCGCCTCGCCGTTCATCCTCGCCACGGGGGAGGAGGTCCTGCCGATGGGCGGCTTCACCGGCCTGGCCCCGTGGCCGACCGTGGCGGAGTTCCGGCACCTGGTGGACGTCGGGGAGGTGCACTACGTCCTGCTCGGCACCAGCCGGACTCCGGGGTCCGTCCCCGGCGGCGCGGCCGGTACCGCGGCGGCGCAGATCCGGTCGTGGGTCCAGTCCGACTGTGCCGAGGTACCCGCCGCGGAGTACGGTGGCGCCGCCCGGACGGCCGCGTCGGATGTCCCTTCGCTCGACGACGACTTCGCCACCCAGCAGCGGCTCTACTCCTGCGCTCCAACGCGCTGACCACCCCGCGGCGTTGACTGCCCGGGACGGCCGTCCGGACCCACCGGAACAGGTGGTTATCACACCACCTCCACAAAGAGATGAACAATCAACAATAGTTCGCTCAATCCGGCCATATCTGATAGCAGCTGTCCGGTGGACGGTCACCGGTTGTCCGGATAGCGGACTTCGGCATGGACACGATCCGGACAGCCGCAGAACCGTCCGGACCATTGCTTCTCGTCGGCCGGGTCATCTCGCCACCCCGTCGCGCCCGATCGCCGTCCCGTACGGCGGACGGCGCGCGGCCGGGCGGGGAGAAGTCCGGATTCGTTCCAGCAAGTTGCCCTTAATGGCACTTTTCGTCGACAGTCGCACAGGTGAACGCTTTTCAGCGCCTCTTGGCAGGCGAGGCCCTGCGCCACCGTGACTTCCGGTTCCTGCTGTCCGGGGCCGCTGCGAGCCAACTCGGCAGCCAGGTAACCCTGGTGGCCCTGCCGCTGGCCGCCGTGCTGGTCCTGGACGCCTCGCCGTTGCAGGTCGGGCTGCTCACCGCAGCCGAGACCGCGGCCTTCCTGCTGGTGGGCCTGCCCGCGGGCGCCTGGGTGGACCGGATGCGCAAGCTGCCGGTCCTGATCCGCGCCGACGTGGTGCGCTGCCTGGCCGTCGGCTCGGTGCCGGTGGCCGCCGCCGCCCACCTGCTGACGATGGTTCAGCTCTATCTGGTGGCCCTGGTCACCGGAGTGGCGACGGTGTTCTTCGACGTCGCGCACCAGTCCTTCCTGCCGCAGCTCCTGCCCCACCGGCAGCTGGTCGAGGGCAACGGCGCGCTGGAGACCGTCCGTTCCACGGCCCAGGTGGCCGGCCCCGGACTCGGCGGCGGGCTGGTCCAACTGCTCGGCGCGCCACTGGCCATCGTGGCCGACGCGATCGGCTATCTGACCTCGGCCCTGCTGCTGCTGGGGATCCGCACGCGCGAGCCCCGGCCCGAACCGGCGCCGGGCCGCTCGCTCCGGGCGGACATCGCCGAGGGGGTCTCGTTCGTCCTGCGCCACCCGCTGCTGCGGACGATCGCCGTCACCACCTCGACCTCCAACTTCTTCGCCGCCCTGCTGGTCGCCGTGCAGACCGTCTTCTGGGTCAGGGTGCTCGCCCTCTCCCCCGGCGCCATCGGCCTGCTGCTGTCCGTCTCGGCGATCGGCGGCCTGGCCGGGGCACTCTGCGCCGGGCCGCTGGCCCAGCGGTTCGGCCAGGCCAGGCTGATCTGGCTGTCACTGACGGTCAGTTCACCGTTCGCGGTGCTCTGGCCGCTGTCCGGTGGCGGCGCGGGCGCGGCGGTGTTCGGCGCCGGTTCGGCCGTGGTGCTGTTCAGTGCCGTGGTCTACAACGTCGCCCAAGTGAGCTTCCGTCAGAGCATCTGCCCGCCCGCTCTGCTGGGCCGGATGAACGCCACCATGCGGTTCCTGGTCTGGGGCACCATGCCGCTGGGCGCGCTGGCCGGCGGCGCCATCGCCGCCGCGGCCGGGCCCAGGGCCGCGCTCTGGGTGTGCGCGGCGGGGTTCCTCACCGTACCGCTGCCGCTGCTGCTGTCGCCGCTGCGGCGGATGCGGGACCTCCCGACCGCCGATCACGCCGGCACCGAGACCGACACCGAGGCCGACACCGAGGCCGGCCAAGACGGGGTCAAGCCGGCGCAAAGCCGCGACGAGCGCACCGCAGGACCGGCCCCAGAGCCGGCCGGGGAACCGGCTCCCGCGCCTCCCGCCCGCTGAACCGACGCCTCCCGCGTCGAACCGAGCGCCCCGCAGCCACCACTGCGGGCGCCCCACACGCCACGAGCCGAAGCGGAGATCCACCCGTGCCCGCCAGCCGCACCACCGCCAACCCCGCTGCCGCCAACCCCGCTGCCGCCGGCCGTACCGCCGCCGGCCGCAGCACCGCCAACCTGACCACCGCCTATCTCACCCGCTACCGCTCCGCCGTAGCCTCGTCCACCGATCCGGCCGGGCCGGCGGTGCTCCCGGTCACCGGCGCCCAGCGCCGATTCCTGCTCGCGCGCCGGCTCGATCCGCAGGGCCGCCCCGACGTCGTACCGCTGTTCTTCGCCTTCCCGCGCGGCACCGTCGACCCGGCCCGCCTGCACCGCGCCGCACTCCGGATCGCGGCCCGCCACCCGGCGCTGCGCGGGACCTTCACGACGCTGCGCGGCACACCCGTGTTACGGCTCGGTCAGCCGTCGGCCGAGGTGCGCGAGGTACCGGTGCCGCCCGGCGGTACCGCCGACGAGGCGCTGCGCCGCGCACTGCTCGGCTGGCCGGCCGAGGGACCCGCGCTGCGGCTGCTGCTGGCCCACGATGCCGAGCACGACGAGGAGTTACTCGCGGTCGCCCTGGACCACGCGGCCTGTGACGAGCAGTCACTCGGCATCGTCACCGCCGGTCTCACCCTGGCCTACCGCGAGGATGCCCCGGACGCCTTGGGCGACCCCGGTCCACAGGCGCTTGAGGAGGCCGCCGCGGCCTACCGCGAGGCGGTCGAGCTCCAGCTCGCCGCCGAGGCCGCGGCCGCCTCGCCGGCCGCCCACGCCCACTGGGCCGCCAGGCTCTCCGGCCTCACCGGCGCACCCGGCACCGAACCGGGCACCGTCGGCGGTGAACACCCGACCGACCCGACGACCGACCCGACGACCACTCAACTGACCGACCCGGCGGCCGGTCAGGGCACCGGAATGCTGAGCCGCCGGCTGTCGCCCGCCGCCGAGGGCGCGGGGCGCCGGATCGCGTTCCCGGCCCTGCTGGACGCCGTGACCTCGGCCGCACACCGGCTGTTCGGATCGCAGCGGGCGCTCGCACTCGGCTACCCGTGGGGCGGCCGGCCGGCCGCCGCGCCGCAGGTCCTGGGCTGCTTCCTCAACACGCTGGTACACCCGGCCACGCCCGGCCCGGCCACGCCGGACGAGCTGAGCGCCGCCTGGTGGGACGACCTCGACCATGCCGACATGCCGTTCGACGAGGTGGTCCACGCCGCGCGCTCGGCCGGGGCACAGTGGACCGGGACGCTGGACGGCCTGCTCACCTTCGAGGACCTGCACCGCCGCCCGCCCCTGGTGCTCGGCGGTACCGAAGGCCGGGAGACCCACCTGGCCGGCCGCCCGATCGCGGCCCCGTTCGCAGTCTCCGCCTCGCACGGCGAGGACCTCCTGATCCGCCTCGCCTGGGACCGCACCCACTTCACGGACGCGGCAGCCCACACCGCCTTCGACACCCTGCTCCACACCCTCCGTAGCTGAAAAGGGTGCTCCGCAGGGGGCGCGGGGAGCTGCGCGACAAGCCCCGCACCTCCCCGTCACCTTCCACGAACCCGAACTCGCACCATCCCGGGGGCCCGGGGAGCCGCAGGAGAAACCTGCACCACCGTACGTGGCCAGTCACACAGTTCCCCGCGCCCCTTGGGTGCTCCGCGCACCCCCGTCCCGCCACAAACGACCCGTCCCGCCACAAGCGAAAGGGAACCGTTCATGTTCGCTCTCTCCTCCTCGCAGGAGATCGTCTGGCTGCACGAGCAGATGCTGCCCGGCAGTCGCGCCTACAACTTCACCGCGGCACTCGACCTCTGGGGCCCGCTGGACGAGGCCGCCCTGCGGGTCGGACTGGCCGCCGTGATCTCCCACCACCCGGGCCTGCGGCTGGAGTTGGTGCCGCAGCCCGGCGCGCTCCCGGACCAGCGGGTGCGGGAGCAGGCCGAGCCGCGCCTGCGCACCAGCGACCTGTCCGGTGAGGTTGATCCGGAGGGTGCGTTCCGGGAGCTGCTGGCCGCCGAGGCCGAGGAGCCGCTCGACACCGAGCGGGCCCCGCTGCTGCGCTGGCACCTGGTCAGGCTCGGTGAGCAGCACCACCGGCTGATCCACGTCGAGCACCACCTGATCCACGACGGGCACTCGTTCGCCGTCCTGCTGCGCGACCTGTTCACCGCCTACCGCGCGCACACGCTCGGCGAGCGGGCCGAACTCCCGTCCACCCGCTCCTACGAGGAGCACGTGCGGATGGACACCGACGGCAGCCGGGCCCAGGCCAGGGAGCACAGTCTGGCGTACTGGCAGCAGGAGTTGCGGGACGCGCCCTTCGACCTGGCGCTGCCCGGTCTCAGGCGCCCGGGTGCGGTCCGCCGCCACCGGGGCGGCCAGCTGCGCCAGTCGATCGGGGCCGACCTCGCCGAGCGGGTGCGCGAACGCAGCCGTAAGGACGGCCACACCCCGTTCAGCACGCTGCTCACGCTGTTCGCGGAGCTGCTGCGCCGCCACAGCGGCCACCACGAGCTGGTGGTGGGCACGGCGGTGGGCAACCGGCCGGTGGGCTTCGAGGGCACCGTCGGCATGTTCGTCAACACCGTGCCGCTGCGGCTGCGGCTCGACCCAGCCGCCCCCGGTATCGAGACGGTGGACGAGGTCACCGACACCCTGCTGCGGGCACTGCCCCACCAGGACGTCCCGGTCCAGGAGTTGACCCGCTCGCTGGGTCTGCACACCGGCGGTGCGGACAACCCGCTGTTCGACGTGATGTTCAGCGCCCATGACGCCGCGCTGCCCGAGGTCGAGGCGCCCGGCCTGGAGATCTCGCTGTACGAGGGGTTCAACACCGGCACCACCCGGTTCGATCTGGACCTGGTGCTTTTGCCCGACGACCGCCGGGTGGTCGGGCAGCGGCACGGCGCCGCCGGGATGACCCTGGTCTGGGACTACGACGCCGACCTGTTCGGCGAGCCGGTGGCGCGGCTGCTGGCCGAGCGCCTGCTGGAGCTGCTCCGCGCCTACCTGGACGCCCCGCAGACCCCGCTGGCCGCCCTGGCCGCACCGGCCGCCGCCCCGGCGGACACCGCCACAGCCGACACCACCGCGGCCGACACCGTCCCGGCAGCGGACGGCGCACGGGCAGCGGACAGCGTCCCGGTGGCGGCCTCTCCCGCCCTGCTCGACCCGGCCGCCGCTCAGGACCCGTCCCGGATCGCGGTGATCGCCGGTGCCGAGCGGCTGACCTTCGGCGACCTCGACCGCCGGGTCGGCGAGCTGGTCGAGCGGCTGCGCGCGGCCGGGGTGACGGCCGGTCAGCCGGTGGCCGCGCTGCTTCCCCGGGGCGTGGACAGCGTGGTCGCCCTGCTGGCCTGTCTGCGCTCCGGCGCGGTGTACGCGCCGCTCTCCCCGGAGGATCCGGCCGCCCGCCTCGGCCTGCTGCTGGAGCGGCTGGAGCCCGCGCTGGTGCTGGCGACCCGGCAGAGCGCGCTCGCGCTGCCCGCCGCGGCCCGCACGCCCGCCCTGCTGGACGGCCCCGCGTTCCCGAAGGCCGAGCCGGCGGCGGTGCTCGACGGCGCGGCGTACCTCATCCACACCTCCGGGTCGACCGGTGTGCCCAAGCCGGTGCTGGTGGGCCGGGACGCGCTGGCCGGCTACGTCGGTGCGCTGGCCCGGCGGTACGGGCTGAGCGCCGAGGACCGGGTGCTGCTGTTCGCCCGGCCGTCCTTCGACGTGGCGCTGGAGGAGGTGCTGCCCTCGCTGGCCGCCGGGGCCTGCCTGGTGCTGCCGCAGCGCGAGGTGCCGACCGCTCCCGAACTGGTCGCGGTACTGGCCGCGCGCGCGGTCACCGTGGCCAATCTGCCGACCAGTTACTTCCTGGCGGTGCGCGATGAGTTGCGCGAGGCGCTGCGGGACGGCCGCTGGTCGCCGCGGCTGGTCGTGCTGGGCGGCGAGCGGCTGCCCGCCCGTGCGCTGCGCGGCCTGGCGCAGGACACGGCCGCGACCGTGCTGAACGCGTACGGCGTCACCGAGGCGACCGTCACCTCCACCGTGCACGAGGTCACCGAGGCCGACCTGGCCGCTCCCGCCGACGGCTCCGAGGCCGACGGCTCCGAGCAGGCCGCGGAGGCGGAGATCCCGCTCGGCGTCGAGCTGCCCGGGGTGCGGGTGCACGTCCTGGACAGCGGGCTGCACCCGCTGCCGGCCGGAACGATCGGCGAACTCGCCATCGGCGGCGCGATGCTGGCGGACGGGTACCTCGGCCGGGACGAGGTCACCGCCGCCCGGTTCGTCACGCCCGCCGCCCTGGGCGGTGAGCGGGTCTACCTCACCGGCGACCGCGGCTACCGCGACCTGGACGGCCGGCTGTGGTTCCTCGGCCGCCAGGACAACCAGGTCAAACTGCGCGGTTTCCGGATCGAGCTGGAGGAGATCGAGGCCGCCGCCTCCGCCGAACTCGGCGGCCGGTCCTGCGCGGTGGTCCTCGACCGGGACGCCTCCGCCGGTCCCCGGCTGGTCGGCTTCCTGGAGGGCACCGAGCAGCCCGACCAGGCCGCGCTGCACGCCGCGCTGGCCGCGCGGCTGCCCGGGGCGCTCGTCCCCGGCACCTGGGTCGCCCTGGAGCGGATGCCGAGCCTGCCCGGCGGCAAGCCCGACCGCACCGCGCTGGTCCGCGCACTGGCCGAACTCCCCGAGCCCGGCGACGAGTCCGCCGAGGGCGCCGCGGCCGTGTTCACCGACCCCGCGCAGGCGCTGGTCGCCGGGGCGTGGCGGGAGGTGCTGGGCCACGACCGGTTCGGGCCCGACTCGCACTTCTTCGAGATCGGCGGGCACTCCCTGCTCGCCGCCCAGCTCGCCGCCTGCCTGGAGCCGCACCTCGGCCACCGTCCGCCGCTGCGCACCCTGTTCCAGCACCCCGTGCTGGCCGACCAGGCCCGCGCCCTGACCGGCGGCCGCCCGTGAACGCCGTCGGCCGGCCCCTCGTCCACCGGACTCCGGGACCTGCCCGGAGGGCGGTCGTGAGCACCACCCCTCGACCGGGTGCCGGCCGCGTCCGCGACCCGCTGCCCGCCGACCGGCCGGGGCGGCACCCGACCCCGGCCACCGCTTCCCCCCTCCCCCTGGACCCGACCGGAGGCCAGCTGTGAACTCCACCCCCTCCGCCGTCCTCGAGGACGACCACCGCGAACTGGTCGCGGCCTTCGAGAGCTTCGTCGGCCGCGAGCTGGTGCCGCTGGCGGCCGAGCTGCCCGAGACCGCCGACCAGCCGCCCGCCGACCTGCGGTCGTACGTCCGCAAGCGCTCGGCCGCGCTGGGCTTCTACGCCGGCGACTACCCGGAGGAGCTCGGCGGCTCCGGGATGCCGTTCACGGCCGTGGTGCTGCTGCATCACGCCGCCGGTCGCAGCGGCTGCACCCTGGCCCCGTACGCGCTGGCCGGCTCCGACGGGCCCAGCCCGCTGCTCCGCCAGGGCACGCCCGAGCAGGTCGAGCGGTACCTGGCACCGCTGGTGCGGGGCGAGGCGGCGCGCTGTCTGGCGCTGACCGAGCCGCAGGCCGGTTCCGACGCCTTCCGGCTGACCACCACGGCGCGCCGGGACGGCGACGGCTGGGTCATCAGCGGCCGCAAGACCTTCGTGAGCAACGCCGACCGCGCCGACTTCGCCCTGGTGGTCACCGCGACCGACCTGGGCGACGGTCCCACCGGCGGCGCGACCGCGTTCGTGCTGCCGATGGACCAGCCGGGCCTGCGGATCGGCCAGCGCTACGAGGGCATGTCCGGCGAGCCGCTGTTCGAGCTGATGCTGGAGCAGGTCCGGGTGCCGATGGACGCCGTGATCGGCGGTGCGGAGGGCGTCGGGGCCGCGATGGCACTGGCCATGGACAGCCTCTCGCGCGGACGTCTGGTGGTCGCCGCCATGTCCAACGGTGTCGCCGAGTACGCGCTGCGCCTCGGGGTGGAGTACGCCCGGGAGCGGGAGGCGTTCGGCGAGCGGATCGGGACCTACCAGCACGTCCAGGAGCACCTGGTGCGCAGCCGGGCCGAGGTGGAGGCGTCCAAGCTGCTCACCCTGGCCTGCGCCCGGCTGGTCGATGCCGGTACCGAGGCGCCGGAGAACGCGGCGCTCGCCAAGCTGACCGCCTCCGAGACGGCCGTGCGGGTGGTGGACCGCTCGCTGCAGGTGCACGGGGCGACCGGCTGGGTGCGCGGGCATCCGCTGGAGTTCCTGTACCGGTACGTCCGGATGATGACGATCATCGAGGGGACCTCCGAGGTCCAGAAGGTGATCGTCGCCAGGGCCATGGGCCTGGGCTAGCGGCCCCTCCCCGACCACCGCCATCGCTCATCAGCGCTCTTCACCGCTCATCACCGCTCGGAGACGAGAACATGACCGATCCCCAGTCCGCTCTCAGCATTGCGTACGGCCGGCCGCACGAGGACGCCGCCGTACTGGACCGCTACCTCGACTGGGTGCGCCGCACCCCCGACGCTCCCGCACTGATCGACGGTGAGCGCAGCTGGAGTTACGCCGAACTCGACCGGCTGGCCGGGTCTGTGGCCGACGGCCTGCGCGGCCGGGTGCGCCCCGGCGACCTGGTGGGCGTCTGCCTGGACCACTCGGTGGCGCTGGTCGCCGTCGCGGTGGCGGTGGCCCGGCTGGGCGCCGTCTACCTGCCGCTCGGCCCGCGCCCCGGCGGGCGGCGGCTCCAGGCCGTGGCGCAGAACCTGCGCCTGGGCTGCCTGATCGGCGACCCGGCCCTGCTGCCGCCCTCCCACCGGAGCACCGAGCAGCCGGGCACCGAACAGCCGGGCACCGTGGAGCAGTTGACGCTGCCGCTGCCGGCCGAGGGCTCGAACGCCGCCGCCACCGTGGTCGCGGCCTTCGCCCCGGCCGCCCCGGGTGCGGTGGGTGCACCCGCCGGTACGTACTACTCGGTGCTGACCTCCGGGTCGACCGGCCTCCCGAAGGCGGTGGCCGTGGGCGAGGACTCGCTCGGCGCGCTGCTGCACTGGTACCGCGACCTGACCGGCCTGGGCCCGGGCGACCGGCACAGCCTGATGATCGGCGTCGCCTTCGACCCGCACCTGATGGAGCTGTGGGCGGGCCTCACCTCCGGCGCCGCGCTGAGCGTGGCCCCGGACGAGGTGCGTTGGGACCCGGGCGCGCTCACCGACTGGTGGCACCGGGCCCGGATCACGGTGAGCGTACTGCCGACCCCGCTGGCCGAGCCCGCGCTCGACCTGCCGTGGCGACCTGATCTGACGCTCCGTCACATCACCGTCGGCGGCGACCGGCTGCGCAGGTACCCCGGACCGGACGTCACCGCCCACCTGCACAACGCCTACGGTCCGGCCGAGGCGACGGTGGCGACCACGGTGCACACCATGGCACCCGGCGCAGCCCCGGACGGCGCGGACGCTCCGCCGATCGGCCGCCCGCTGCCGGGGGCCGTCGTCGCCGTCACCGACGAGGACGGGCGCCCGGTGCCCCGCGGGGTCTCCGGCGAACTGCGCATCGGCGGGCGCTGCCTGGCGCTCGGCTACCTCGACGAGGAGCTCACCGCCCGGCGGTTCGTCGCCGCGCCGGAGCACGGCGCACCCGAGGGCCGCGCCGGGATCGACCGGGTGTACCGCACCGGCGACCGGGTGCTGATGCGACCCGACGGCGTGCTGGAGTTCCTGGGGCGGCTGGACGACCAGGTGAAGGTCAGCGGGGTGCGGATCGAGCCCGCCGAGGTCGAGGCGGCCTTCGAGCGCGATCCGCGGGTCCGCCGCGCCGCCGTGGCCGCGCGGCGCAACGCGGCGGGCGGGGTGCAGCTGGTGGCCTTCGTCCAGGCGGCCGCCGGGCACGCCCCGACCTCGGGGGCCGACCTGCTGCCGCAGGTCCGCGCCTGGCTGCCCGAGCAGGCCGTCCCCACGCTGGTCCGGCTGGTCGACACCTTCCCGCTGGACGCCAACGGCAAGGTGGACCGGGCCGCACTGCTGGCGGCCGAGGCGCCCGGACCGGCCGACGGACCGGCGGACGACGGCGCCTCGCCGACCGAGCGCACCGTGCTGCGGCTCTGCCGCGACCTGCTCGGCCGGCCCGAACTCGGCCCGCTCGACAACTTCACCGACGCGGGCGGCAACTCCCTCGCCGCCGCCCGTCTGCTGGCGGCACTGGAGCAGGAGTTCGGCGTGCGGCTGCGCGCCCCGCAGCTGCTCCGCCAGCCCGATCTGCGCCGACTCGCGGAGCTGGTCGAGGCCCGCCGACCGGACGCCGTCGCCGCCTCCTGACTCCATGCCGCACCAGGGCGCCCCGGCCGTACGCCGGGGCGCCCGGAAGGGAACCCGCCATGACCTCCCCCGTCTTCGTCGAACCCGCACCCGACCGCGCCACCGGCGCCGGTCTACCCGGCGGCGTGCCCGGCCTGATCGCCCGGTACGCCGAACGGCACCCGCACGCGCTGGCCGTGTCCGACGGCACCGTCTCGCTGACGTACCGTCAACTCATAGCCGCGGCAGCCCGACTCGGCTCCGAGCTCGGCGCTCGCGGGATCGGCCCCGGCAGCGCCGTCGGGCTGCTCTCCGCCCGCTCCGCCCGCCTGGTCGTCGCCCAGCTCGCGGTGTGGTGGGCGGGCGCCCATGCGGTGCCGCTCGACCCCGCCTATCCGCGCCCCCGTACCGCCGCGATGCTGGAGGACGCCGGGGTACGCCTCACCCTCGGCGACAAGACCCTGCTGGCCGCCGCGGGGCTGCCGGACGACCGGACGCTGGCCCTGGACCCGGACGGCGTCGAACCGGGCGACGGCACCGCCCCGGGCGCACCGCACCCCGCCGTCGACGGGCCCCGGGCGACCGCCCTGGTGATGTACACCTCCGGCTCCACCGGCCGCCCCAAGGGCGTCGAGATCCCGCACCACGCGATCACCGGCCTGGCGACGGCCCCGGACGGGATCGCGCTGAGCCCCGTCGACCGGGTGCTGTTCCACTCCTCCACCAGCTTCGACGCCTCGACCTTCGAGATCTGGGCGCCGCTGGCGCACGGCGCCGCCGTGATGGTCTCCCCCGCCGAGCGGCCGACCCCCGAGGAACTGGCCCGGGACGTGGAGCGGTTCGGCGTCACCACGGCCTTTCTGACCACCGCGCTCTTCCACCACCTGG
The DNA here is from genome assembly GCF_000955975.1 of Saccharothrix sp. ST-888. Lineage (GTDB taxonomy): Bacteria > Actinomycetota > Actinomycetes > Streptomycetales > Streptomycetaceae > Kitasatospora. The sequence goes on along the minus strand of NZ_JYJF01000006.1, from coordinate 109,983 downwards.
CCGCCCGGCAGTCGCGGCTCTTCGGCGTGCTGCGGACCCTGGTCGTGGGCGGCGAGGCGCTGTCGGCGCAGCACGCCGAGTCCGTCCTGCGGGCCTTCCCCTGGCTCACGCTGGTGAACGCCTACGGGCCGACCGAGGCCACCACCTTCACCACCCTGCACCGGGTGCGGGCCGCCGACTGCACCGGGCCGGTGCCGATCGGACGCCCGTACGGCGGCGCGAGCACGGCCGTACTGGACGAGCAGCTGTCCCCCGTACCCCACGGCACCCAGGGCGAGTTGTGGATCGGCGGCAGCCGGCTCGCGCTCGGCTACCTCGGCCGGCCCGAGCTGACGGCGGACCGGTTCCGGGAGATCCCCGGCCACGGCCGGATGTACCGCAGCGGCGACCTGGTGTCCGCCCGCCCCGACGGCACCCTGGACTTCCACGGGCGGGCCGACGACCAGGTCAAGGTCCGCGGCTTCCGGATCGAGCCCGGCGAGGTCGAGCACGCGCTGCGCCTGCACCCCGAGGTCGCGCAGGCGGCCGTGGTGGTGCAGCACGCCGGGCAGGAGGACGCCGCCCTCGCCGCCCACGTCGTCCCCGCCGAGGGTCACCGGCCGGCCGCCGAGACCCTGCGCACCCACCTGGCGGACCGGCTGCCCGCCCATCTCGTCCCCACCGTCTGGGCCGTCCTGGACGCCCTGCCGCTCACCGGCTCCGGCAAGGTCGACCGCCGCGCCCTGGCCGGGACCGGCTCCACCGCTCCGGCTGCCGCCCCGCAGGCCGCGCCACTCGCCCTGACGCCGCTCGAGCAGGCCGTCGCCGACGCCTGGTCGCGCTCGCTCGGCCGGGCCGTCGAGCGGCCGGACGCCGACTTCCTGGCCGAGGGCGGACACTCCCTGATGGCCATGTGGGTGGTCGACGACCTGCGCGAGGACCTGGGCGTGGAACTGTCGCTGGCCGACTTCTTCGCCCACCCCACCGTCGCCGCCCAGGCCGACCTGGTCGAACAGGCCCTGCTGGCCGCCCACGGCAGCGCCGACGCACCCGCGGGGGGCTCCCGATGAACCGCACCGACCCGGCCCTGCCCCAGGCGGACCTGCTGCGGCTGGCCCGGCAGCGGGCGGCCGGTGCCCGTCCCGAGGCCATTCCCCGGAGCGCCGAGCAGGGCCGGGCCCCGCTGTCGCACGCCCAGCAGCGGATGTGGCTGATGGACCGCCTCGGCCAGGGCGGCGCCCGCTACAACGTGCCGGTGGCCACCCGGCTTCGCGGCCCGCTCGACCTCGGGGCGCTCGCCGACGCGCTCACCGCGCTGACCGGCCGCCACCCGGTGCTGCGCACCCGCTACGGCCGGCTCGGCGACGAGCCCTACCAGGAGCCGTTGCCCCTGGCACCGGTCCCCGTCCCGGTGGTGACCGCCGCTCCGGACCGGGCCGCCGCCCTGCTGCGCGCCGAGGCGGCCCGCCCCTTCGACCTGGCCACCGGTCCGGTGCTGCGCGCCCTGGCCCTGCGCCACGCCTCGGACGACCACACCGTCCTGCTGACCCTGCACCACATCGCGGTCGACGGCGGCTCGCTGCCCCTGGTGGCCGCCGAACTCGCGACGCGCTACGCGGCGGCCCTCGACCGCAGGCCCGCCGAGCTGCCCGAACCGCCGCTCCAGTACGCCGACTTCGCGCGCTGGGAGCGCTCCCGCGAGGCCGGTCTTGCCGCCGAGGTCGACGCCTGGGCCGACCGTCTGGCCGGCGCCCGGCCGGTACCGCTCCCCCGCCGCTCGCCCGCCGGGCCGCGGACCCGGGCCGCCGCACTGCACACCGAGCCGCTGCCCGCCGAGACCCTGGCCGGGCTGCGGCGGCTCGGCCGCGACCACGGCGCCACCCTGTTCGCGGTGGTGCTGGCCGCGGCGTTCGCCACCCTGCACCGGGCCACCGGCGAGGCCGACCTCACCCTGGGCTGTGTGAGCGGCCACCGCTCCCGCCCCGAACTGCGCCGCCTGGTGGGCCTGTGCGTCAACACCCTGCCGATCCGGGCGGATCTGGCCGGGGATCCGAGCTTCGCCGAGCTGCTCGGCCGGGTCGGCGGTGCGCTGCTCACCGCGCAGGAGCACCACCAGGTCCCGTTCGACCTGGTGGTCGAGCGCCTGGGCGCGGCCGCCCGGGACTCGGACGGCACCGCGCTGCTCTCGGTCACCTGCGACGTGGTCGGCCGGCCGGACCCGCTGCGGCTGCCCGGTCTGGTGGCCGAGGCCGTCGAAGTCGACCTCGGGCTGGCCAAGTTCGACCTGGGCCTGTTCGTCGAGGACGGCCCGCAGCCGCGCTGCCTGGTGCAGTACGACACCGACGCGCTCGGTGAGCCGGCCGCCCGGCAGCTGCTCGCGGGGTTCGGCGCCCTGCTGCGGGCGGTGGCGGAGGACGGCGGCCGACGGCTCGGGCAGCTGCCCGGGGAGCCGTTCCCGGCGGAGCCGGACCGGGCCCACCCGGCCGAGGCCGCGCTGCTCGCCGACCCCGCGGTGGCCGACGCCCTGGTCGTCGAGCGCGAGGGGCTGCCGCCGCTGGCGTACGCGGTGGTCCACGGCCCCGGTGCGCCGGGCGGCACCGAGCTGCGGATCCGGCTGCGCTCCGGCCTGCCCTCCGCACTCGTTCCGGCGGCGGTCACCCTGCTGGACGCGATGCCCCGGCTGGCCGACGGCGGGGTGGACCGTAGCCGCCTGCCGGGCGCCGCTCCTGAGACACCGCCGGCGAACGGTGCGCGGGTGGAGACCGTTCGGGCCGCCTTCGGCGAGCTGCTCGGCACCCGCCCGGAGCCCGACGCCGACTTCTTCGCGCTGGGCGGGCAGTCCCTGCTCGCGCTCCAGCTCGCCGAGCGGCTGCGCGGGCGGACCGGCCTGCCGCTGACCGGCCTCGACATCCTGGAGCAGCGCACCCCGCGCGCGGTAGCGGTCCTGCTCGACACCCGGGAGGCCGACCGGCGGGCGGCGGCACTCCGGCAGCCGGGCCGGCCTGGGCGCGGCCCGGCGCGCGAGGGCACCGTCCTGCTCACCGGCGGGACGGGTGGCGTCGGCGCGGCCCTGCTCCAGGAGCTGCTGGCGCAGGGCCGCCCGGTGCGCGCGCTGGCCAGGCCCGAGTCCGCACACCTGGTGGCGCTGGACGGGGTGGAGGTGGCGGAGGGCGACCTCGCCGACCTCGACAGCCTGCGGGCGGCGGTGGCGGGCGTCGACACGGTGATCCACGCGGCCTGCACCTTCACCTCGCCCGAGGTGGACGTCGCCGCCATGCGCACCCTGGTGGACTCCTGGCGGCGCGGCAGCTTCGTCTTCGTCAGCAGCATCGACGCCTACGGCCGTCCGGCCGGTGTCGAGGTCGCGGAGGGCGCGCCGGCCGAACTGCCGGTCAGCGCCTACGGGCAGGGCAAGCTGGACTGCGAGCGGATCCTGCTGGAGGCCGCCGGTACGCAGGGCCGGGGCCCGGCTTCGGCGGTCCGCTCCCCGATCGTCTGGGGTCCGCACCGGCGGCTGCGCGACCAGCTCCGCTGGGGTTCGACCGGGGCGCTGTTCCAGGCCGCGCAGGCCGGGCAGCCGCTGGTGCTGCCCGACCCGGCGGCGTACGGCGACGCCTGGTACGGCGCGTCCTGGGTGCACTCCGCCGCGCTGGCCCGGGCGGTGCTCGGCTGCGCCGACGGCTCGGGACGCGCGGACGGCCGGGTGGTGAACGCCGTCTCCGGCCACCTCTCGTGGGCCGAACTCGCGGCCGAACTGGCGGCGTTGCTCGGCTCGGCGAGCACGGTCGAGCTGCGGGCGGACGCCGACCCGCAGGCCGACGCCGAGCTGCGGCGCCCCTGGCGCTACCGGGCGGACGCGCTGGCCGCCCTGCTCCGCCCGGAGCAGGGCGAGGACTGGCGCAGCGTGCTGGCCGCCATGGTGGGGTAGCCGGATAGCCCGTCGGCCCGCGCCGCCGACGGGCTATCCGATCGTGAGCCGGTTGAAGACCACCCGCCCGCCGTCGCCGTACGGCAGCGCCTCGACGGCCTGCTCGTAGTCGCCGGCCGCGAACTCGACCTGCGTTCCGCTGTACGCCGACGGCACGGGCACGGTCTTCCTGACCGTACTGCCCGTGCCGACGCGCGCGGTGAAGGTGAGGGTGCCGTTGCCGTTGTCGCTCAGCGTGTAGCTGAAGGCGGTGTCGAGCGGGACTCCGGTGACCAGCTTGTACACCGTGGACCGGTCGGACGCCTCCTTGACGGTGACCCGGATGACGCCGCCGTCGTAGTGCAGCATCACCAGCGGGACGGAGCTGTCGTCACCCGCCCCGTGTATCTGGCCGACGATCACGTCGTGGGTGGAACCGGGGACCTGGCCGACCCGGACACTCGCCCCGAGGGTCCGCTTCTTCTTCCCGACCGTCCAGCTGTCGCGCCCGACCAGCTCGGTGCGCGGGTGCAGCGAGGAGGTGGTGGTCGCACCGACCGACGGCGCCCAGAAGTTGAGGCTGCCGTCCGCCTCCCTCGTCAGGTAGGGGGAGTGGAGGGCGGCGGGGCGCAGGATCGCGGCGTGGTTGCCCGAAGTCCCGCCGGAGGCGTCGACCGGGAGGATCAGGTCCCAGCCGTCCAGCGGGACCGCTGCGGCCGCCCCGGCGGCGAGCCGGTCCGCCCGCCCGCCGTCCGGCTCACCGGCACGTGCCGAGGCGGCGGACACGGTGGTCACCGCGAGCGCGCCGGCCAGGGCGAGCGCTCCGGCCAGCCGGAACCTGCGGGAGGCACGGAGCGGGGCCGGGCGGTGGTCTGAAACGTGATCGGACGGCATCGGGTGTTCCCTTCGAGACGGAGGAGCTGTGGAGCCGGGTGCCCGACGGGAGCGGAGGGACGGGCGCAGCTGCCTGCCACGCCCCGCTCGCTCCGTCCGCCGAACACCTCGCCCGCACCACCACGGGACACTGCCCCGGGGTCGGCGGTCCCGATTGCCTACCCACCTCGACTGGCGCGAACACGTCACACTTCGCAGCCCACAGCCGGTGTCGACGGACACCGCGCCACCGGCAACCGCTCCACCGCCACCACCGCCGGCCCGCGCAGTCGCCCCCTGTTCCGGGCGCGGGCCGGACGGCATGATGGGCGCCCGTGGGCGGCGGTTGCCGTCCCGTCGTCTCCCCGAGGAGAGGAACACACCCGGTGGCAACCGAGTCCGAGGCGGTCAGGGTCGAACAGTCGGGTCGGGTCCGGACGGTGATCCTCGCCCGTCCTGCCGCACGCAACGCGGTGGACGGCGCCACCGCAGCCCAACTCACCTCGGCCTTCGAGGACTTCGAGGCCGATGACACCGCCTCGGTCGCGGTGCTGTGGGGTGAGGGCGGCACCTTCTGCGCCGGAGCGGACCTCAAGGCCATCGGGACCGACCGGTCCAACCGGCTCGACGCCGACGGCCCGGGGCCGATGGGACCGACCAGGCTGCGCCTCAGCAAGCCGGTGATCGCGGCCGTCGCCGGACACGCCGTCGCCGGGGGCCTCGAACTCGCCCTCTGGTGCGACCTGCGGGTCGCCGCGGAGGACGCCGTGTTCGGCGTGTTCTGCCGCCGCTGGGGCGTACCGCTGATCGACGGCGGCACCGTACGGCTCCCCCGGCTGATCGGCACCGGCCGCGCGATGGACCTCATCCTCACCGGCCGCCCGGTCGACGCCGCGGAGGCCCAGCTGATCGGTCTGGCCAACCGGGTGGTACCCGTCGGCCGGGAACGCGCCGCCGCCGAGGAACTGGCCGCCGAACTCGCCCGGTTCCCGCAGACCTGCCTCCGCCACGACCGGCTGTCCCTGCTCGAACAGGACGGACTCACCGAGGCCGAGGCCATCGCCAACGAATGGCGGCACGGCACCGTCTCACTCGCCGCCGACACCGCCGCCGGAGCCGCCCGCTTCACCGCCGGCGCCGGTCGCCACGGCACCTTCGACCGGCCTGGCGACTGACCGCACCGACGGCTCCGGACGCCGTCGCCGGGCCGCACCGCCGCCGGCGCGCCCTGTTCCACCCGCACGGCCTGGCCACGCGTACTGGTGGGCGGTGGCACCGTTCCACACGGCCGTGTTCGGCGGCGTGGCCCGGAACGTCGCCGGGCGGGCCTGCGAGTCCTGCTGTGGCCGGTCGGCGTCGTGCCACTGCCGGAGCCCGCCGGAGCCGCCGCGCGCGGACCCCCCGGCCGATCGGGTGACCTCGCCGCCGGGGCTCGGCCGCTGCCGGACCGCGGTGGTTCACGATCCGTAGCAGGTCGGGCGCCCCGGAGGTCGAGATGCGGATCCTGCTCGTTGCAAGCGCGTTCAACAGTCTGAGTCAACGGGTCTTCGCCGAGCTGCGCGAGCGCGGGCACTCGGTGAAGGTCCAACTGGGGCCGGGGGAGAACGAGTTGCGCGCAGCCGTCCGCAAGCACGCCCCGGACCTGCTGCTGGCGCCGATGCTGAAGTCCGTCATCCCCCGGGACGTCTGGTCCGCCCGCACCGCTCTGGTGGTCCACCCCGGCCCGCCCGGCGACCGGGGGCCGTCCGCACTGGACTGGGCGATCCACGAAGGCGCGGACCGCTGGGGGGTGACGGTGCTCCAGGCGGACGAGGTGATGGACGGCGGCCCGGTCTGGGCCAGTGCCGAGTGCCCGGTGCCGCCGGTGGCCAAGAGCGATCTGTACCGCAACGAGGTCGGCGACGCCGCGCTGGAGGCGGTGCTGCTCGCCGTGGAGCGGTTCACCTCGGGCGGCTACGTCCCGCTCCCGCAGAGCGGCCCGGCCTGGCAGGCCGCCGACCACACCCGGCCGTACTTCGACCAGACCCTGCGCCGGATCGACTGGTCCGCCGACCCGACCGCCGCCGTGCTGCGCAGCCTCCGGGCGGCGGGCTCGCAGCCCGGCGTGCTGGACGGGCTGCTCGGCGGCGAGTGGTATCTGCACGGCGGCCACCCCGAGGACCAACTGTGCGGCAAGCCGGGCGAGTTGCTGGCCACCCGGGCCGGTGCCGTCTGCCGGGCCACGGTGGACGGCGCGGTCTGGATCCCCGAACTGCGGGCGCGCCGACGGCCCGGCGGCCCGCCGACGTTCAAGCTGCCCGCCGTCCTGGCCCTCGGCGACCGGCTCCCCCGACTGCCCGAGGTCCCGGCCCCGTTGAGCCCGGCGCCCGGCCGCCGGACCTGGACCGACCTCGACTACCGCGAGGAAGGGCCGGTGGGCTTCCTGCGGTTCTCCTTCCCCGGCGGCGCGATGAGCACCTCGCACTGCCGCCGGCTGCTGGACGCCTACCGGTTCGCCTGCACCCGCCCCACCTCGGTCCTGGTCCTCGGCGGCGGACGGGACTTCTTCTCCAACGGCATCCACCTGAACGTGATCGAGGCCGCCGCCGACCCCGGGCAGGAGTCCTGGGAGAACATCCAGGCGATGAACGACCTGGTGGCGGCTCTGCTGACCACCACCGACCGCCTGGTGGTCGCCGCACTCGGCGGCAACGCGGCGGCGGGCGGCGCGATGCTGGCCCTGGCGGCGGACGAGGTCTGGTGCCGCGGCGGCGTGCTGCTCAACCCGCACTACCGCCTGATGGGGCTGCACGGTTCGGAGTACTGGACGTACACGCTGCCGCGCCGGGTCGGCGAGGCCGCCGCGCGCCGGCTCACCGAGCAGGCGCTGCCGGTGACCGCCAGGGCGGCCCAGCAGCTCGGGCTGGCGGACCGGGTGATCCCGTCCGCGCCGCAGGACTTCGGCGCGGAGGTGGGACGGCTCGCCGCGCTGCTGGCCCGCTCCGCGCGCCTGCAGGAGCGGATCGCGGCGAAGAAGGCCGTCCGGGAGCGCGACGAGGCGCTCCGGCCGCTGGCCGCGTACCGGACGGCGGAGCTGACGGAGATGCACCGGACCTTCTTCGACCCCGACGCGCCGTACCACGCACTTCGGTTCGCCTTCGTCCACAAGTGCCCGGCGCCGAGTCCCCCGCTCAGGACCGACCCGCGGTGAGCCGCCCGGACGGCCGCGCCGGGTGGCGCGGGCGGCCGTCACCGCTTCGGCCCACCCGGCGAACGCACCGACCGGTTGGGTGCTAGGAAGTCAATGGGTCCGTTATGCCGGGCTCATCCCGTTTCCGAGGAGGCATCCTCATGGGTGCTACAGCAACACCGGAGCGCACCGAGGCACCCCCGGTGCACATTCTGTGGATCAACGCGGGCCTCAGCTGCGACGGCGACTCCGTCTCGCTGACCGCGGCGATGCAGCCGAGCATCGAGGAGATCGTCACCGGCGCCCTGCCCGGTCTGCCGAAGATCGCGGTGCACTGGCCGCTGATCGACTTCGAGTGCGGCCCGGCCCAGGGCGCGGACACCTTCATCGAGTGGTTCTTCAAGGCGGAGCGCGGCGAGCTGGAACCGTTCGTGCTGGTCGTCGAGGGGTCCATCCCGAACGAGTCGATCAAGGAGGAGGGCTACTGGTGCGGCTTCGGCGACGACCCCGAGACCGGCCAGCCCATCACCACCAGCGAGTGGCTCGACCGCCTCGCCGCCAAGGCGACCGCCGTGGTCGCGATCGGCACCTGCGCCACCTACGGCGGCATCCACGCCATGGCCGGCAACCCGACCGGGGCGATGGGCGTGCCGGACTACCTCGGGTGGAACTGGAAGTCCAAGGCCGGGCTGCCGATCGTCTGCGTCCCCGGCTGCCCGATCCAGCCGGACAACTTCGCCGAGACGCTGACCTACCTGCTCTACCAGCTGACCGGCGCCGCACCGATGATCCCGCTGGACGACAAGCTGCGCCCGGCCTGGCTGTTCGGCGCGACCGTGCACGAGGGCTGCGACCGCGGCGGCTACTACGAGCAGGGCCAGTTCGCCACCGAGTACGGCTCGCCGGAGTGCCTGGTGAAGCTCGGCTGCTGGGGCCCGGTGGTCAAGTGCAACGTCCCCAAACGCGGCTGGATCAACGGTGTCGGCGGCTGTCCCAACGTGGGCGGCATCTGCATCGCCTGCACCATGCCCGGCTTCCCCGACAAGTTCATGCCGTTCATGGACGAGCCGCCCGGCAGCAAGGTGTCCGCCGCCGCCAGCGGCGCGTACGGCACGGTGATCCGCCGGCTGCGCGCGATCACCGCCGACACCGTGGACAAGGAACCGAGGTGGCGCCGCACCGGCCGCAAGATCGCGACCGGCTACCGGCCGCCCTGGTGACACCTGCGGCGCCGCATGCCCGACGCGTGCGGCGCCCTCCCCCGTTCCGGACCTGAAGAAGGGCACGACACAGACGATGGCACAGACGACGAGGGCAGCCGGCGACGGCAGCGGCCTGGTGGAGATGTCCTGGGACCCGATCACCCGGATCGTGGGCAGCCTGGGCATCCACACGAAGATCGACTTCAAGCAGAAGCGGGTCGCGGAGTGCTACAGCACCTCGTCTGTCTTCCGCGGGTACAGCGTCTTCATGCGCGGCAAGGACCCGCGCGACGCACACTTCATCACCAGCCGGATCTGCGGCATCTGCGGTGACAACCACGCGACCTGCTCGGTGTACACGCAGAACATGGCGTACGGGGTCAAGCCGCCGCACCTGGGTGAGTGGATCATCAACCTGGGCGAGTCCGCCGAGTACATGTTCGACCACAACATCTTCCAGGAGAACCTGGTCGGGGTCGACTACTGCGAGAAGATGGTCCGCGAGACCAACCCCGGCGTACTGGAACTCGCCGAGCGCACCGAGGCGCCGCACGCCGGCGACCACGGCTACAAGACCATCGCCGACATCATGCGCTCGCTCAACCCGATCGAGGGCGAGTTCTACCGCGAGGCGCTCCAGGTCAGCCGCTACACCCGGGAGATGTTCTGCCTGATGGAGGGCCGCCATGTGCACCCCTCCACGCTGTACGCCGGCGGCGTCGGCACGGTGGCCACCATCCAGTTGTTCACCGACTACCTGACCCGGCTGACCCGCTACGTCGAGTTCATGAAGCGCGTCGTCCCGCTCCACGACGACCTGTTCGACTTCTTCTACCAGGCGCTGCCCGGCTACGAGGAGGTCGGCCGGCGCCGGGTGCTGCTCGGCTGCTGGGGCGCCCTCAACGACCCCGACCACTGCGACTTCACCTACCGCAACATGACCGACTGGGGTCGGAAGATGTTCGTCACCCCGGGCATCATCGTGGACGGCAAACTGGTCACCAACGACCTCACCGAGATCAACCTCGGAATCCGGATCCTGCTCGGCAGCTCGTACTACCAGGACTGGGAGGGGCAGGAGCAGTTCGTCACCCACGACCCGCTGGGCAACCCGGTGGACCCCAGGCACCCGTGGAACCAGCACACCATCCCGGCACCGCAGAAGCGCGACTTCGACGACAAGTACAGCTGGGTGATGTCGCCGCGCTGGTTCGACGGCAAGGACTACCTGGCCCTGGACACCGGCGGCGGCCCGATCGCCCGGCTCTGGTCCACCGCGCTGTCCGGCCTGGTCGACATCGGCTACATCAAGGCCACCGGCCACAGCGTGCAGATCAACCTGCCGCGCACCATGACCAAGCCGGAGGTCACCTTCGAGTGGAAGATCCCGCAGTGGAGCAACGCCCTCGAACGCAACCGGGCGCGCACCTACTTCCAGGCCTACAGCGCCGCCGCCGCGCTGTACTTCACCGAGAAGGCCCTCGACGAGGTCCGCGCCGGACGCACCCAGACCTGGGAGAAGTTCGAGGTGCCGGACGAGAGCATCGGCTGCGGTTTCACCGAGGCCGTCCGCGGCGTGCTCTCGCACCACATGGTGATCCGGGACGGCAAGATCGCCAACTACCACCCCTACCCGCCGACCCCGTGGAACGCCAGCGTCCGCGACAGCTTCGGCACCCCGGGGCCGTACGAGGACGCGGTGCAGAACACCCCGATCTTCGAGGAGAACAGCCCCGAGAACTTCAAGGGCATCGACATCATGCGCGCGGTGCGCAGCTTCGACCCCTGTCTGCCCTGCGGGGTGCACATGTACGTGGGCGGCGGCCGCACCGTGCAGAAGATGCACGTCCCCACCGGTCTCAGCGGCATGAACGGCACGGGCGGCCTGAGCGGGCTCGGCGGATGAGCGCGGAGCAGACCGGGCTGCGGGTCCAGGAGACGCTGGACTCGCTGACCGACGCCGGGCAGGCCGAGGCCGGCGAGGCGCTGGTGCGCGAGCTGATGGCCTTCTACGACGCCGGGCTGGCCCGGCTGGTGGAGCTGCTGCCGCCCGGTGTCCTGACCCCGCTGCTGGACGACCAGTTGGTGGCCGGGCTGCTGGTCCTGCACGAGCTGCACCCCGAGGACGTCACCGCCCGGATCGCCCGGGCGCTGACCGACTCCCCGGTGGAGGTGGCCGGCTTCGACCCGGCCGAAGGGAAGTTGACGCTCCGTCAGGTCTCCACGGGCTGCGGCTGCGGCTCCGGGGCGGGCACCGCGAGCATCGAGAGCGCGCTCGCCTGCCACGCCCCGGAGGTGACTACGGTGGAGCTGGAGCGGCCCGCCCCGCCGCTGCTGCAGATCGGCACCCGGCCGGCCGCCGTGGCGGAGGTCCGGTGAGCACGCGTCCGATCGCCCGGCCGGGTGCGGCGCTGCTGCGCCGACTGCGCGAGCCCGCGCCGCCGCAGCCGGAGCGCTGCGGGTTCTGCGGCCTCCAACTGCCGCCCGGCCACCGGCACGTGGTGGACACCGAGGAGCGGCGGCTGGCCTGCACCTGTGCGGCCTGTGCCCTGCTGTTCCAGGCGCCCGGCGCCGCCGAGGGCCGCTACCGCAAGGTGCCGGACCGCTATCTCGTCGACCCCGCACACGAGTTGGACGAGTCCGCCTGGGAGGCCCTGCAGATCCCGGTCTCCACCGCCTTCTTCTTCCGTAACGCGGTACTGGACCGGCTGGTCGCGCTCTACCCCAGCCCGGCCGGCCCGGCGGAGAGTGAACTCGACCCGCAGACCTGGGAGTCCGTGCTCGGCCGCAGCAGACTCACCGCACTGCTGGAGCCCGACGTGGAGGCGCTGCTGCTGCGCCGCACGGCGGGCACCTTCCAGTGCTTCCTGGTGCCGATCGACGTCTGCTACGAGCTGGTCGGCCGGATGCGCCTGCACTGGCAGGGCTTCGACGGCGGAGCCGAGGCACGGGCCGAACTCGACGGCGTCTTCGCCCGGATCCGGGAACGCGCGCGGGTACCGGCCGAGGACGTGGCGTCATGACCGGGCTGGGCTTCAGCTGCCTCGGGGTGCGCGCCGATCCGTACGCGGCGGGCCCGACCCTGGTGTTCCGGCTGCGGATCACGGCCGAGCAGGGCGTCCGGGTGCACGCCCTGCTGCTCCACTGCCAGCTGCGGATCGAGCCCGCCCGCCGCCCGTACGGGCCCGGGGAGGAGCTGCGGCTGGGAGTGCTGTTCGGCGAGCGTGCGCGCTGGTCGAACTCGCTGAACCCGATCCAGCTAGCCCAGGTGTCGCTCACGGTGCCCGGTTTCACCGGGGAGGCCGAGGTGGACCTGATGGTGCCGTGCACCTACGACATGGACATCGCCGCCACCCGGTACTTCCAGGCGCTGGAGGACGGCGAGGCACCGGTCCTGCTGCTGTTCTCCGGCACCGCCTTCACCGGCCCCGGCGGCTTCCAGGTGGCGCCGGTGCCCTGGGACCAGGAGGCGTCCTGCCGGCTGCCGGTGGGGGTCTGGCAGGACATGATCGAGCAGCACTTCCCGGGCTGCGGCTGGGTCCGGCTGCCGCGCGACACCATGGACGCGCTGCTGGAGTTCCGCTCGCGCCACGGTCTGCCGTCCTGGGAGGCGACCGTACGGGCGCTGCTCGCGGGCACGGCAGCCCGCTGAGGCGACGCCGCGAGCCCTTCCGCACCGCGACCTTCAATGGTTCGACCCGACAGGAGCCACCGACCATGTCCGTTGACCAGCAACGAAGCGAACGCCATCGGCTCGCGCCACCGGGCCGACGGTCAGTTCACCGCTCGGCCGGCCGCCAGGGCCGCCCCGGGGAAGTCCGGTGAACGAGTCCCGGCCGCAGGCGGGTTTCGAGGCCGCCCGGCAGATCGCGGACGCCGTCCTGTTCGAGGGCTACGTGCTCTACCCCTATCGGGCCTCGGCGGCCAAGAACCGGATGCGCTGGCAGTTCGGGGTCCTCGTCCCGCCGTCGTTCGGGGCGGTCGGCTCCGAGCCCTCCCACCAGCGCACCGAGTGCCTGATGGAGCCGCGCCGGGGCGCGACGCTCAGCGTTGAACTGCGCTTTCTGCACGCCCAGCGGCGAACGGTGCAACGACAGCTCCCCGACCGGGGGTTCGAGACGGTGGACGAGCTCGCGCTGGACGACCGGGTCCTCGCCCCGTGGGACGAGGGCGTCGAGGAACGGGTCGAACTCGACGTCCCGGTGGCCGGGTTGACCGGCGACGGGGTGGTCCTCCCGTTCGACCTGCCCGCCCGCGAGGTACAGGAGATCGTGCACGAGCACGGGAAGGCCGTCGGACGCCTGGTGCGCCGGCGGGAGCGGCTCGACGGCGTGCTGCGCCTGACGGCGGCGGAGCTCCCCGGCCCGTACGCGGCGCTCCGGCTCAACGCCGTGGTGGAGAACACCAGCACCTGGACGCCGCCCGAGGGCGCCGACCGCGAACTCGCGCTGCGCCGGTCGCTGGTGTCGGCGCACCTGCTGCTGGGCCTGAGCGCGGGGACCTTCGTCTCGATGACCGACCCGCCGCAGTGGGCCGCACCCGCCGTCGCCCAGTGCCGCAACGAGCACACCTGGCCGGTCCTGGCCGGGGCGGCGGGAGAGTCGGACGTGGTGCTGTCCTCGCCGATCATCCTCGCGGACCACCCCGAGGTGGCCCCCGAGAGTCCCGGCGCGCTCTACGACGCCACCGAGATCGACGAGATCCTCGCGCTGCGCACGGCGGCGCTGACCGAGCAGGAGAAGCGGGAGGCCCGGGGCACCGACGAGCGGGCCGGAGCCGTGATCGACCTCGCGGACTCGCTGCCGCCCGAGGTGCTGGAGCGGCTGCACGGTGCCGTGCGGGCACTGCGGGAGGTCACCTCGCCGTCGGTCGAGGCGGACGCCGACGGGTTCCCCGGGCCGCTGCCCGGCACACCGTGGTGGGATCCCGGGGCCGACCGGAGCGTGGATCCGGCCGTCGACCGGGTCGTGGTGGACGGCCGGTCGGTCGGGGCCGGCAGCCGGGTCCTGCTCAAGCCCGGGCAGCGCCGCACCGATGCGCAGGACCTGTTCCTGCACGGGCGGACGGCACTGGTGGAGGCGGTGCTGCGGGACGTGGACGGCTCCGTCCACCTGGCCGTGACGGTCGACGACGACCCCGGCGCCGACCTGTGGCGGGCCCAGGGCCGGTTCCGGTACTTCCAGCCGGACGAGGTCACCCCGCTGGAGGAGCCGTGAGCAGCCCGGCCATGCCCCCGGACCCGGCGTCGGCGTCGGCGTCGGCGTCGGCGTCGGCCGGCCGGGTGCTCGTCGCGGGGGTCGGCAACATCTTCCTCGGCGACGACGGCTTCGGCGTCGAGACGGTACGGCGGCTGGCCGCCCAGCCGCTGCCCGAGGGCGTCGAAGCCGTCGACTTCGGCGTGCGCGGGGTCCACCTGGCCTACCAACTCGTCGACGGCTACCGGACGCTGGTCCTGGTGGACGCGACCGAGCGCGGGGACGCACCCGGGACGCTCTACCTGATCGAGGCGACGGCGGACGGCCCGGTCGAGCCCGGGTCCCCGCTGCTCGACGGCCACCGGATGGGACCGGACGCGGTGCTCGCCCTGCTGGCGACGCTCTGCGCCGGGACCGGGGGCAGTCCGCCCGAGCGGATCCTGGTGGTCGGCTGCGAACCGGAGTCGGTGGACGAACACCTCGGCCTGAGCCCGGCGGTGGCCACCGCCGTCGACCGGGCGGTCGAGCTGATCCTTCAGGTCGTACGGGACGACGAGGCCACCGGCCTCCTGCGCCCGGCCGGTGTCGGTCCGATGGCGGACCGTGGAGAGAGAAAGGCACCCTGATGCGGAAGATCCTGATCACCTGTGTGGTGATGGCGGGAGCCGGGCTGGCGCTGGCTGTCGCCCAGAGCCTGCCCGACATCCAGCGCTACCTGCGGATCCGCCGGATGTGACGGCCGGTTCGGCACGCCCCGGTCGGGTACGGCGGCCTCGCGGGAACCGGGGGCCGCCGTACCCGACCGGGGCGTGGGCGGCTGCCCCTGGTTCCCGCGAGGCCGCCGTCGGTGGAGTACGGCACCGTGTGCGGCGAATGGTGTAGCCGGGCCCGGGGCGCGGCGCGGCGGCGGAGGTGCGTGGTCGGGCCGCCCTGTAATGGGTCGCGGAGCGAGGGGCCGCGCCTGCGGTCCGCTCTGTCGCGCCGTGTGACGGGCCCGCGACCGGGCGCAGGGAGAGGCCGTTGCACGAGATGTCGATCGCGTTGGCCGTGGTCGAGCAGGTGGCGGAGGCCGCGCACAGGCATGGTGCCCGGTCCGTCGAATCCGTCCGGCTCCAGGTCGGCGAGCTGGCCGGGGTGGTCCCCGAGGCGCTGGCGTTCTGCTTCGAACTCGCCTGCGCGGACACCGTGGTGGCGGGCGCCGAGCTGTTGACCGAACCGGTCGTGGCCCGGGCCCGCTGCGGTGGGTGCGCCACCGAATGGCCGGTCGGCATGCCGCCCGACCTGTGCTGCCCGGGCTGCGGCGGTGCGCAGGCCGAGCTGCTGGCCGGCCGGGAACTGCAGATTCTGAGCGTGTGCTGGGCCGACGAGCCCGCACTCGCCCGGACCCATCAGGAGGGCTGAACCCGTGTGCCGTGTCGTCGATCTCCAACAGGCCGTACTCGCCCGCAACGACGAGAACGCGCAGGAGCTGCGTGCTGTGCTGGCCCGGCGGGGCACGGTCGCCGTCAATCTGCTCTCCAGCCCCGGCAGTGGGAAGACCGCTCTGCTGGAGGCCGAGCTCTCGCTCGCCAAGGAGCGCGGGGTGCCGGTCGCGGCACTGACGGCCGACCTCGCCACCGAGAACGACGCGCTGCGGCTGGCCCGGTCGGGGGTACCGGTGAAGCAGGTGCTCACGGACGGGCTGTGCCACCTGGAGGCCGCCATGCTGCGCGGGCATCTGACTGGCTGGCTGCCGGACGGCACGAAACTGCTGTTCGTGGAGAACGTGGGCAATCTGGTCTGTCCGGCGTCCTACGACCTCGGCGAGTCGCTGCGGGTCGCGCTCGCCTCGGTGACGGAGGGCGAGGACAAGCCGCTCAAGTACCCCACCGCGTTCGGGCTGGCCGCCCTGGTGGTGGTGACGAAGACGGACCTGGCCGAGGCGGTGGACTTCGACGAGGCCGCGTTCCGCGCCAACGTGGCCCGGGTCAACCCGGGTGTCGAGATCCTGCTGACCTCGGCGCGGACCGGTGCGGGGACGGGTGAACTGCTGGCCCGTGCCCTGGCCGTCCTCGACGGCGCTCCGGTGCACCGACCGGTGATGGCGACCGGACCCGCCCAGCACAGCCACGACCACAGTCACGATCAGGGGCACAGCCACAGCCACGAGCTCGGTCACGGGCTGGATCACAGCCACGGCGTCCAGGACCGCCGTCCGCCCGTCCTGGCGGAGGACGGGCGGTGAGCGCACCGGTCGACACCGGGGCCGTGCAGCGCAGGCGGGTCGCCGTCGAGGGGGTGGTCCAGGGGGTGGGGTTCCGGCCGTTCGTCTTCGGGCTGGCCACCGAGCTGGGCCTGGCCGGGCACGTCACCAACACCGGCGCGGGGGTGCTCGCGGAGGTCGAGGGCAGCGCGGAGGCGGTCCGGGCGTTCTGCCACCGGATCCGCTCCGACGCCCCGCCGCTGGCCGAGGTGCACACGCTGGCGCAGGAGGTGCTGACCGCGACGGGCGATCCGGGGTTCACCATCGTCGCCTCACGGGACTCCGGCACCCGACGGGCCGTCATCCCGCCCGACACCGCCACCTGTGCCGACTGCCTGGCCGAGCTCGCCGACCCGGCCGACCGCCGCCATCGGCACCCGTTCATCACCTGCACCAACTGCGGTCCGCGCTACACGATCGTCACCGGGCTGCCGTACGACCGGGCGAGGACCACCATGGCCCGGTTCCCGATGTGCGCCGACTGCGCGCGCGAGTACGGCGACCCCGCCGACCGGCGGTTCCACGCCCAGCCGATCGCCTGCCACGCCTGCGGCCCCCGGCTCGGCCTGATCGGGACCAGGGGGCGCAATCGCGCGCTGGGCGAGGACGCGATGGCGGCGGCCCGGCGACTGCTGGCCGACGGGGCGGTCCTGGCGGTGAAGGGCATCGGCGGCTACCACCTGGCGTGCGACGCCGCCGACCCCGCTGCGGTCGCCATGCTGCGCCGCCGCAAGGCCCGGGGCGACAAGCCGTTCGCCCTGATGGCTGGCCGGCTGTCGGACATCGAGGAGCTGGTACACCTCGGCGAGGCGGAGCGGCGGCTGCTCACCGGAGCGGTACGCCCGATCGTCCTGATGCGCCGCCGGGCCGGCGGCGGGCCGGTGGCGGAGGCGGTCGCCCCGCGCAGTCCGGACCTGGGTGTGATGCTGCCGTACACGCCGCTGCACCGGCTGCTGTTCGGGCTGCCGGGCGATCCGCCCGGGCCCCGGCTGCTGGTGATGACCAGTGGGAACCTCTCCGGCGAGCCGATCATCACCGACGACGGCGAGGCACTGGAGCGGCTGGCGCCGCTGACCGATGCCTGGCTGATGCACGACCGGCCGATCCATGTCCCGTGCGACGACTCGGTGGTGCGCGTCTGGGCGGACCAGGTGCTGCCCGTCCGGCGCTCGCGCGGGTACGCGCCGCTGCCGGTCGCGCTGCCGCTGCCGGTACCGCCGGTGCTGGCGACGGGCGGCGACCTGAAGAACACCTTCGCGCTGGCCGAGGGCCGCAGCGCCTGGCTGTCCGGCCACATCGGCGACATGGACGACCTGGCGACCCTGCGGACCTTCGACCGCGCGGTGGAGCACGTCCGGGAGCTGACCGGGGTCGGGCCGACGGTGCTGGCGACCGACCGCCACCCGGGCTACCGCTCCTCGCAGTGGGCCGTCCGCCGCTCCGCCACGGGCGGGTCGGGGCTGGTGCGGGTGCAGCACCACCATGCGCACATCGCCTCGGTGATGACCGAGCACGGCCTCGACGGGAGCGCTCCGGTGATCGGGGTGGCCTTCGACGGGACCGGCTACGGGGACGACGGCGCGGTGTGGGGCGGGGAGGTCCTGCTGGCGGACTACGACGGGTTCCGCCGCTTCGCGCGGCTGGCGTACGTGCCACTGCCCGGCGGGGACGCGGCGGTGGAGCGCCCGTACCGGATGGCACTGGCGCACCTGCACACCGCCGGTCTCCCGTGGTCGGCCGACCTGCCGTGCACGGCGGCCTGCACCGAGCGGGAACTCCTGCTGCTGAAGCGTCAGTTGGAGCGGAACCTGAACTGCGTACCGACGTCCAGCATGGGGCGGCTGTTCGACGCGGTCTCCTCGCTGGCCGGGGTGTGCCACCGGTCGGGCTACGAGGCGCAGGCGGCGGTCGAGTTGGAGGCGGCCGCGGCCTCGGTGAACGAGGTCGGCGAGGGCTACGGCTTCGAACTGGCCCCCGGGGACGCCGAGTCGGGAGCTGCCGAGTGGGTGGCCGATCCGAGTCCGGTGCTGGCGGCGGTCGTTGCCGACCTGCAGACGGGTGCCGCGCCGGCGGTGATCGCGCTGCGCTTCCACCGGGCCGTGGCCGGCCTGGTGCACGCACTGTGCGTCCGCGCGCGGCGGTCGCACGCGCTGGAGACGGTGGCGCTGAGCGGAGGGGTGTTCGCCAACACCCTGCTGCTCACCGACTGCGTCGAGGCGCTGCGACGGGACGGCTTCACCG
Organism: Saccharothrix sp. ST-888; assembly: GCF_000955975.1. Classification (GTDB taxonomy): domain Bacteria; phylum Actinomycetota; class Actinomycetes; order Streptomycetales; family Streptomycetaceae; genus Kitasatospora. Next base: position 91,175 of record NZ_JYJF01000006.1, on the reverse strand, counting down.
TGCTGGTCCACCACCGGGTGCCGCCGAACGACGGCGGGCTGGCACTGGGCCAGCTGATGGTGGCCGCGCGGACTCGGTGACCGGGCCGGACACCGGGCCGGACATTCAGGGCTGTTCGAGGCGAGGAGAGGGCCGATGTGCCTGGCGGTACCCGGAAGGGTGATGGAGATCGAGGAGCGGGAGGGCACACGGATGGCCCGCGTCGACTTCGGCGGCGTGGTCAAGGACGTGTGCCTGGAGTACCTGCCGGACCTTCGGGTGGGCGAGTACGCGATCGTCCATGTGGGCTTCGCGTTGCAGCGCCTCGACGAGGAGTCGGCACGCAGGACGCTCGACCTTTTCGCCGAACTCGGCCTGCTGCAGGAGGAGTTCGGGGACCCATGGGAGTCGGCGGAGGAGACGCGGCGATGAAGTACCTGGAGGAGTTCCAGAGTCCGGAACTGGCGGCCCGGCTGCTCGACGACATCCGCTCCACGGTGACCCGGCCATGGGCGCTGATGGAGGTGTGCGGCGGCCAGACCCATACCATCATCCGGCACGGGATCGACCAACTGCTGCCTGATGAAGTGGAGTTGATCCACGGTCCGGGCTGTCCGGTGTGTGTCACCCCGCTGGAGGTGATCGACCGGGCGCTGGCGATCGCCGCCCGGCCGGAGGTGATCTTCTGCTCGTTCGGCGACATGCTGCGGGTGCCGGGCTCCGAGCGCGACCTGTTCCGGGTCCGCAGCGAGGGCGGCGACGTGCGGGTGGTCTACTCGCCGCTGGACGCGCTGCGGATCGCGCAGGAGAACCCGGGGCGCGAGGTGGTCTTCTTCGGGATCGGCTTCGAGACCACCGCTCCCCCGAACGCGATGACGGTCCATCAGGCGAAGCGGCTCGGCATCCGCAACTTCAGCCTGCTGGTCTCGCACGTCCGGGTGCCGCCGGCGATCGAGGCGATCATGCAGTCGCCGGACTGCCGGGTGCAGGGCTTCCTCGCGGCGGGCCATGTGTGCAGCGTGATGGGGATCGACGAGTACCCGGAGCTGGCCGCCCGCCACCAGGTGCCGATCGTCGTCACCGGCTTCGAGCCGCTGGACATCCTGGAGGGTATCCGGCGGACGGTACGCCAGTTGGAGCGCGGCGAGCACGTCGTGGACAACGCGTACCCGCGCGCCGTACGGCCCGAGGGCAACCCGGTGGCGAAGGCGATGCTGGCGGACGTCTTCGAGGTCACCGACCGCGCCTGGCGCGGGATCGGGGTCATTCCGGCCAGCGGTTGGCGGCTGTCCTCGCGCTACCGCGACCAGGATGCCGAACACCGCTTCCAGGTCTCGGACATCACCCCCTGCGAGCCTGCCCAGTGCCGCGCCGGCGAGGTGCTCCAGGGACAGCTGAAGCCGAGCGAGTGCGAGGCGTTCGGCACGGTGTGCACCCCGCGCACGCCGCTCGGGGCGACCATGGTCTCCAGCGAGGGGGCGTGCGCCGCGTACTACCTCTACCGCCGGCTCGGCGCCCCCGCCGCCGTGGCGAAGGAGGTGAACCCCGTTGCGTGAGACGAGCGATCCGGTGAGCGCACCGGCCGGGAGCGCCCCCGACTTCTCCGGCTGGAGCTGTCCGCTGCCGCTGCGCGACCATCCCCGGGTGGTGATGGGGCACGGCGGTGGCGGTGCGCTCTCCGCCGAACTGGTCCAGCACGTGTTCGCCCCGGCGTTCGGCGGTCCGGTCCTGGCCGGGCTCGGGGACTCGGCGGCCGTGACCCTGGGCGGCGCCCGGATCGCCTTCTCCACCGACTCCTTCGTGGTCCGTCCGCTGTTCTTCCCGGGCGGCTGCATCGGGGACCTGGCGGTCAACGGGACGGTCAACGACCTTGCCATGAGCGGGGCCCGCGCGGCGTACCTGTCCTGCGGGTTCATCCTGGAGGAGGGCGTGGAGACGGCCGTGGTGGCCCGGGTGGCGCAGGCGCTGGGGGCGGCGGCCCGGCTGGCCGGGGTCGAGGTGGTCACGGGCGACACCAAGGTGGTGGAGGCCGGGCGCGGCGACGGCATCTACCTCAACACCGCCGGGATCGGGCTGATCCCGGCCGGGGTCGACATCCGCCCGCAGCGCGCGGTGCCGGGCGATGTGGTGATCGTCAGCGGGGACCTCGGTGTGCACGGTGTCGCGGTGATGAGCGTGCGCGAGGGGCTGGAGTTCGGCGTGGAGATCGAGAGCGACTGCGCGGCGCTGGGCGGGCTGGTCGAGACGATGCTCGCGGTCACCCCCGGGCTGCACGTCCTGCGCGACCCCACCCGGGGCGGACTCGGCGCCGCGCTCAACGAGATCGCCGTGGCAGCCGGGGTGGGCGTGGTGATCCAGGAGCGCAGCGTGCCGGTGCCCGCGCCGGTGGCCAACGCCTGCGCGATCCTGGGCCTCGACCCGCTGTACGTCGCCAACGAGGGCAAGCTGGTGGCCTTCGTGCCGAGGGAGCACGCGGACGCGGTCCTGGACGCGATGCGGGCGCACCCGCTGGGCGCCCGGTCGGCCGTGATCGGCGAGTGTGTGGCCGAGCACGCCGGGATGGTGGTGGCCCGCACCGGCCTGGGCGGCACCCGGGTGGTCGACCTGCCGGTCGGGGAGCAACTGCCCCGGATCTGCTGAGAGTTGCTGCGCCGAACGCCGGCCCGGGCGCGCCCCCGCTGTCGCGGGGCGCGCCCGGGCCGGCGCCTGCCGCACACCTGTCGTCCGACCCCGGGGCGCGTGAGGGGCCCGCTACCGGCAGAGGCTGCGTTCAGCCGTCGCGGCGAGCATCCCGGCGACCTGATCGGCCGGCAGGGAACGGCCGGTGTACAGCTGGTCGAAGCTGTCGAAGCTCATCAGCAGCCAGAGCACGGCGGTCGCCTCGTCCACCGTGACGTCCGGGCGCAGCAGGCCCTGGTCGGCCAGGCGCAGTGCGCGGCGGTGGGTGCCTGCGGCCCGTCCCTGGTCCATTCGCTGGATCACCCCGCCGACCGCGTCCGGGTCGAGCATCGCCATCGAGTGCAGCGCGCGCAGGACGTCCCGGTGGGCCGCGTACATCTTCGCCACGCCGTGGATTCCGCCGCGCAGGTCCTCGCGGGCGTCCGGGTGGGCGCTCGCCTTCAGCATGTCCGCGAAGCCGCTGTGTCGCAGGAGGTTCTCACCGAAGGCGGCGAACAGGCCGCCGCGTGAGCCGAACACCAGGTAGACGGTGGAGCGTGCGACTCCCGCGAGCCTGGCGACCCGGTCGAGGCCGACCGGCTCGGCCGGGGTTTCGCGCAGGCAGGTGGCCACAGCGTCGAGGATCCGCCGCCGGGTCTCCTCCGAGGCTTCTGCCCGAAGGCGTTGGTCATATTTACGGGTGGCCATAGGCGCTGATCATACAAGCGCTTGACAGCCTGTCCGATGAAAGACAGGCTGTCCAGTGAAATGGGGGGAGGGATCGCCATGTCCGCAAGAGCACTGCTGCACAGGGTGGTTGAGCGTGCGCACACGCCACGACCGGCCGCGATCACCGACCAGAAGCCCGCCCTCCCGGCACTGCTGCGAGCCCTCGGACGCTCCGAACTCCCCGCATCCGAAAACCCCCGTGCTTCGATCGAGTTTCCTGACGTACCGTCAGATTTGAATCTTTCCCGCACCACGCGAGGAGTCACCTCATGCGCGTCCTGTTCACCGCCCCGGCCGCGGCCGGGCACATCTTCCCGATGATCCCGACCGCTCAGGCCCTGCGATCGGCCGGGCACCAGGTCCTGTTCGCCGGATCGGCCCCGCTGGAGATGCTGCGCAACACCGGCCTGCCGGTGTCCGAGATCGGCGACGGCTCCTCGATCGGCGACGCGTTCCGCCGGATCACCCAGGACGAGCCCAGGTACGTCGCGAAGGACCGCACCACCGAGGAGATACTCAAGCTCGCCGCCCTCGGCTTCGCCGAGCACGGCCGGGCCACCATCGACGGCCTGCTGCGGCTGGCCACCGACTGGCGCCCGGACATCGTGGTGCACGAGTCCTTCCAGGCCGGTGCACCGCTGGTCACGGCCAAGCTGGGCATCCCCACCGTCGTCCACAACTTCGGTGTGATGCCCGGGCTGCCGATGCTCGGCCAGCTCGCCGACGTACTCGCCGCCGAGTACCGGGCCCACGGCCTGACCGGGCCCGCCGCGAGCACCGTCCTCGACGTCGTCCCGGCCTCCCTCGGCGGCGACGGCACCGGCTGGCGGGTCCGCTACGTCCCCTACAACGGCGGCGGCACCGTCCCCGCGGACCTCATCGGCCGCAGCGAGCGCCGCAGGATCGCGGTCACCCTCGGCACGGTGCTCACCGAGTACGCCGGTGTCAGCCCGATCACCTGGCTGACCGAGCAGGCCGCGGAGGTGGACGCCGACTTCCTGCTCGCCGTCGGCGACGCGGACCTGACCCCGCTGGGTACCCTGCCCGACAACATCCGCCCGCTGCCGTGGACCCCGCTCGCCCAACTCCTCGACGCCAGCGACGCGGTGATCCACCACGGCGGCTCCGGGACCATGATGACCGCGGCCGTCGCCGGTGTCCCACAGCTCATCCTGCCGCAGGGCGCCGACCACTTCATCAACGCGGACGCCGCCGAGGCCAAGGGCTTCGCCCTGCGCGCGGACGGCAGCGCCGTGGACGCCGCGCTGCTCACCCGCCTGCTCGACGACCGGAAGCTGCGCGAGGCGGCCGACGCCCTGCAGATCGAGATCGCCGACATGCCGTCGCCTGCGGCCCTGGTCGCCGACTTCGAGCAGCTGCACTACGACTATCGCTGAGGCGCCCTCCCTCCGTCGTCCCCCGGCGGCCACTCGACCGCCGCTCAGCCGTGCACTGTCCGGGACGCTCCCCGGCCGGCCTCGCACCCGACGGCGATGTCGGCGACCTCCTCGATCAGCAGTGAGCTGCGTGCCCCGAGCCAGGCGAGGCAGACCTGATGGGGGCCGATGCCGGTGACCGGGAGGCGGACGATGTCGGGACGGGGGTAGGCGAGCGCGGTCGAGCGCGGCAGGATCACCACGCCGCCCGCTGCGGCGACCTGTTCGAGCTTCTCCTCCACGGTCCGGGCGCCGGGACGGGCACCCGGACCGTGGGCGGCCCGCCGGTCGGTGGTCCGCCGGTCGGTTGTCCGTCCGCTGCCGGTCGGCCATTCGGGCACGGCGTACGGGTCCTGCAGGAGCCGTTCACCGGCGAGGTCGTCGATGGTGACGGCCGTGCGGCCGGCGCGCACTGGCCGAACTGCCGGCCGGCACCCGGGGGGAGAGCGCGGACCTCGCCGATCCGGCCCAGGTCCGCGAACTCCTCGGCCGGATCGGCACGTTCGACCACCTGGTGTTCACGGCGGGCGAGCCGCTGACCCTGATGGGCCTCGAAGCCCTGGATGTCGCGCGGGCCCAGGAGTTCTTCGGCCTGCGGTACTTCGGCGCACCGGCCGCCGTCGGCGCCGCCGTGCCCCACCTGCGTCCGTCCGGCTCGGTGGTGCTCACCAGTGGGACGGCCGGGGCCCGGCCGGGCCCGGGGTGGGCGGTGGCGGCCGGCATCTGCGGTGCGGTCGAGGCATCGGTCCGCGCGCTGGCCCTCGAACTGGCACCGATCCGGGTCAACGCGGTCGCCCCCGGCGTGGTCCGCTCCCCGCTGTGGGCGTCGATGCCGGAGGCCGACCGTGAGCGCCTCTACGAGAGCACGGCCGCCGCGACCCCGCTCGGCCGGGTCTGCGAACCGTCGGACGTCGCGCAGGTGTACGTCTCGCTGATGCGCCAGACCTTCACCACGGGCACGACGGCGACCGTGGACGGTGGCGGGGTGCTCATGTAGGAGCGGATTGTTCGTGCAGGGTGCTCTGCAGGGGGGTTCCTGAAGGGCGGACGAGCGACATGCTTCGGGGCGCGCGGGCGACCGTACGGTTCCCCGCACCCCCTGGCGCGCCAACTGCCTTGCGCCGGACACCCGGCACGGCAGGAGGCCGGCAGCAACCGCCGGCGCGGGCTGCGGCGACGCGCTGGACGGGTGTCGTGATTTTTGTGTGATGTTCCGGATGCGGGCTTGTTATCGAGGTGATGATCCCTCTAGTCTCCCCCCAGTCCGCTTTTGCGGGCTCCCGGACGCAGTACGCCGAGTCCTGCCCACCACGCGTTCCGGGACACCGAGCAAACCCCTGGGCAGGAGCGGGGGACCCAGGTTAGTTGCCGCCCCCAACGGCTTGGGGTGAAGCCGCGCACCCGCGCGGCCGGGCCACCTCCCGGTCCGAACCCGACAGCTCACCTCGCAGGCGTACGGAGAGGAACGTCCCGTGGTCTTTTCCGGTTCCGGCCGCCACCGCCGTCCCACCCAGGCCGATCGCGCCGTCGCCGCCGCCGGAGTGGCGAGTGTGGGCCTGGCCCTTCCACTGCTCACCGCCGCCGGGGCGCACGCCGCCCCCGTCAAGACCTGGGACGCCGTGGCCCAGTGCGAGACCGGCGGCAACTGGGGCAGTGATGACGGCAACGGTCACTACGGCGGCCTCGGGCTGACCCAGCGCACCTGGGTGGCCTACGGGGGCGACAAGTTCGCCGCCGAGCCCGACCACGCCACCAAGAACCAACAGATAACCGTGGCCGAGCGCGTCCTCGCCGACTCCGGCCCCGGCACCTGGTCCAAGTGCGCAGACGAGGCCGGTCTGACCGGCGATGCCCACGCGAAGGAGACCAAGCCCACCCCGGCGCCTTCGGCCACGCCCACCCCCGCGCCGAGCGTCACCCCCGCTCCCCCGGCGGCCACGCCCACTCCGAGTGCGCCCGCCGCCGACAGCAGCAGCCCTGCTCCGGGCACCCCCGCACCGCCGTTCCCCGGCAGAGCGGGCTACGACCCGGCCAACGGCGTGTACTGGTACCAGGACGGCGGCGTCTGGCACTGGACCATCCACCAGGACGTCTACATCCAGCACATGAACGCGACCGCCCCGGCCTCGGCCCCCGGTACGGCTCCGAGCACGGGTACGGGTACGGGTACGGGAACAGGCACGGGTGCCGGCGCGGTGACGCCGAGCCCGACGGACCCGGCCGCCCCACAGTCGCCGCAGTCCGACAGCCCCACGACGGGTGCGTCCACCCCCGCGACGCAGGCACCGGGCACCCCCGCCGCCGGCTCCGCGACCGCCACGCCGCATGCTCCGGGCACGCCCGCAGCGTCCGGCGATGCGACCACCACTCCGTTGACGCCGGGCTCCACCGGTGCGCCCGCCGCGCCTGCGGCCCCGACCGCCGGGCCCCAGACCTACACCGTCGAGCACGGCGACACCCTCTCCGCCATCGCCCAGTCGCACCAGCTCGCCGGCTGGCAGCACCTCTACGAGGACAACAAGGGCACCATCGGCAGCAACCCCGACCTGATCCTCCCCGGCCAGGCGCTGCACCTTCAGCAGCCCTGACCCCGGGGGCCGCTGCCCACTGCCGTCGGAAGGCCGCCGAGGAACATCTCGGCGGCCTTCCTGGCGCTCGCACTCCGGCTGTTCAGTCCCACCGGAACGTCCAGTGGCGGCGGTCCGGCACGGCCTGCCCGGCGTAGGCGCGGACGGTTCAGGTCCGGAAGCCGACGTGTACGTGGTCGTGGTGGGTGGCGTCGGTGAAGAACTGGTTCGGCGTCGACCCGCCGGAGAGCCGGCGGGGGCCGCCGACGTTGTAGGAACCGGCCGCTGCGGCGGCGCGCATGAAGCCGTCCACCAGGGCGTGCGGCGTCTCCGGGTCCACCACGGCCCGGCCGTCGATCTGCCAGACGTCGAAGGCCCGGCCGAGCGGGTGGTCGCTCGGGCGGGCGGTGCCGAACACGTCGAGCGGATGGCCGGATCTGACCACGCTCACCGCGAAGGCGTGGGCGGCGGCCAGGGCCAGCATCGCGTTCAGCACACTGTCGTGCACGGCCCCGCTGCGGATGTCGGCCACAGCCGCCGGGGGCAGGGTGATCCGACGGTCCGCCAGGACGCTCTCGGCGGGCTGCGAGAGCGCGGCCGCCGGGGGCCCGGGGGCAGCCGGGTTGAGCGCGGTGACGGTCCAGCGCGGACTCGCCGCGCTCAGCCTCACGTCCACCGTCGTACCGCCCGGCAGGACCGGGCCGTCCGCCGTCTGCGTCCACTGGTCGCAGACCACCAGCACGCTGGCCGAGTCGGTGAGGATGCCCCCGTACTGGGCGACGATCACCTGGAGCGCGGCCCGGTCGGCGGTCGGGAGCAGGGCGCCCGCCTGGTCGGCGAGGGCGGGGTCGAGGCCGAGCGGTGCGATCCGGTCCCGGGCCCGGGCCACGCCCTGTCCGCCGTCCGGCCAGGCTCCGAGTGCCTCGATGAGCTGCGCAGCACGCAACTTGACGTCCGGCTGCACCTGACCCGCACCCGGTGTCCAGGCCGAGGTGGCGGGCAGGGCCGGCGCGGCGGAGGATGCACCGGTCGGTCCGCCGGCGGCCGTGGGCGGTGTGGGGGTGGCGGGGGTGGTCGGTGCGGCGCCGTGCTCGCTGCACCCGGCGGCCAGCGCGGCTGCGCCGAGCGCGCCGGTCAGCACCCGGCGGCGGGACGGGCGAGCGGACGGGCGGCAGCGCGGGGCGCCGCCCGGTTCCTCCGGCTGACTGGTGGTCATCTCCCCACTATCGCCACTCGGATGGGCCACGGACGGGCAGCTCGCCGCCAAGCGAGCGGGTTGGTGACCGGCGTGCTCGGCGCAGCGGCGCGGGCCGGTTAACGAGTGGCCCGGATGGATGGGTCTGCACCAGAATGGGCCGATGATCATCAGAATGGCCCGAATCGACGAGCTCCCGCTGCTCCAGGACATCGAGCGGGCGGCCGGGGAGTCCTTCCGCTCGGTCGGAATGCCCGAGATCGCCGAGGACGAACCGCCGTCGGTCGACGAACTCGCCCGCTACCAGCGGGCCGAGCTGGCCTGGGTGGCGGTGGACGCGGCCGACCGTCCGGTGGCATACGTCCTCGCGGAGCCCGTCGACGGGAACCTCCACGTCGAACAGGTCACGGTGCACCCGGAGTTCGGACGTCGGGGCATCGGGCGGGCGCTGCTGGAGCATCTCGCGGCCTACGCCGCCGAGCGCCGGATGCCCGCGCTCACCCTGACCACGTTCGTCCAAGTCCCCTGGAACGCGCCGTACTACGAGCGTTGCGGCTTCCGGCCGCTGGAGCAAACCTTGCTCACCCCCGGGCTGCGGGAGATCCGTCGCCGCGAGGCCTCGCACGGGCTCGACCGCTGGCCTCGGGTGTGCATGATCCGCCCGCTGTAGTCGGGCCTCCTCGAAGAAGCCCCGGAGAGGCCCCGGAGGAAGGCCCCCGGTCAGCCCGCGCGGCGGTTGCGGAACAGCCGGGCGGCGAGGACGGCCTCCTGCCCGGCGAGTCCGAGGCCGATCACGGTGAACGCCCCGCCGGGGAAGGCGATGGCGTTCCAGTCGAGCTGGTCCGGGAAGGCGGCGTGTCCGGGGCGCGCGGGGTCGAACAGGACCCGGACGCGGTCTCCCGCCGACAGGCCGTCGGGCCCGCTGCCGGGATCGTCGGTCGTCACCTGGACCGGGCCGTCGTCGGTGGCGATGGTGAGCCGGATCGCAGCGGGGCTCTCCCTGGACTCGGCCTTGACGTACTCGGCCTCGGTGACGACCGCGGAGACCTCGTCGGCGTCGGCGAAGTGCACCCACAGGTGCACCTTGGTGCAGTCGAACACGACCCCGGTGATCGTGAAGGCCACGGCGCCGACCAGGCTCACCAGGGTCCGCAGGGCTCGTCTGCGGGCCCTGGTGCGGCCGGGGCTCTCCGAGGTGAAGTCCCGCCAGTCGTAGACCGGGTGGGCCGGATACGCCGGGCCGGCTTCGTCGAAGCCGTACCCGGCGTACGGATGGCGGGATGTGTTCTGACCGTTCGACGTCACAGCTTCCCCCTGGTCTGTCGTCTGTCGCCCCCCGAGCCGCCCCTCCGGCCGACGCGGTCAGTGCCGGAGTCAGTGGCGGGCACCTCCGGCGGGGACGATCGGCAGGCCGTCGCGGACGGCGCGGGTGACGGGCGTGCGCTCGGCGATGTCCAACAGACGGGCGCGCTGGGCCTCGTCGAGGTCGCCGCTGAGGTCGATGCGGCGGGTGAGGCGGTCGCCGTGCTCGCTCTTCTCGTAGGCGACGTGGACCCGGACCTGCTCCAGCGGCCAGCCCTTGCGCTGGGCGTACATCCGCAGGGTGATCGCGGTGCACGAGCCGACAGCGGAGAGCAGCAGGCCGACCGGGGTCGGAGCGGTGTCCTGGCCGCCTGCGGACTCCGGTTCGTCGGCGGACAGCGGGTGCTTGCCCGCGCGGATCTCGACACGGTAGTCGGTGGCGGTACCGGTGGCGACCACGGCGGCGCTGCGGGTGAAGGTGTCGGCGTCGGTGGCGTTCGCCAGGTCCATCTCGGGTCTCTCCAGGGCGTCGGGAGGATGTCGTCGGTCCGGCCTGCCGACCGGGATCCGCCGCCCGCGGCAACGAGTGGCCGGGGCTGGGCAGTTGGCGTCGAATGTGGATTCGGGCGGCGGCAAGGTTCGTTATTCAACTAGTTGTATGAGACCACAAGAGTCGTCCGGACACCACCGAACTCCCGGATTCTCCGTCAGCTCGCCACTCCCCGTCCGCAAGGGCGGTGGACCGGATCCGATGGGTGGATTCCGGCCAACCGCAGCGAATTGCCGGGAAGCTCTTCGTGTGCGACGGGGCTTGGGTTAGATTGCAATCAGTTGCCCGAGGCAACTGTTTCGTCTCTCCCACCCGAGGTGCCCGAGATGCACGTGACCATCGATCAGGACCGCTGCTGCGGTGCAGGACAGTGCGTACTGACCGCCCCCACGGTGTTCGACCAGGGGGACGACGACGGACTCGTCCGGCTCCGCACGGACCGCCCCGAGCCCGCAGTGCAGAGCGACGTCCGGCTGGCAGCCGCACTCTGCCCCGGCGGCGCGATCACCGTGCACGACAGCAACACCTGACGGACCTCTCCCCACCTCTCCCACCCGACCTTCCTGACGCACCACCAGCCGGGTCCCCCATCGCAGCCCCGCACCCTTGCACCCTTGCACCTGGAAGGAGCCGCATGACCACCGTTGCCAACGGTGAGGCCGACAGCGCTCTGGCCGTCCCCGCCGACCGGGGCACCTGTCCCTTCGCTCCCCCGCCCGCCTACGAGCAGGCCCACCGCGCCGGTCCGATCAACCGGGTCAGCCTCTGGGACGGCAGCCCGTGCTGGCTGCTGACCGGCCACCGGCAGGCGAGATTCGTGCTCGGCGACCGCCGGTTCAGCGCCGACGCCCGCGTGCCCGGATTCCCGTTCCTCTCCCCCGGCCGGCGCGAACTGCTGGACCGGACCACACCCACCTTCATCCGCCTCGACGACCCCGAGCACTCCCGTCAACGCCGTTTGCTCACCGGGGACTTCATCATCAAGCGGGTCGAGGCGATGCGGCCGCAGATCCAGCAGATCGTGGACGAGGCGCTCGACCGCATGGTCGCCCACGGCGGGCCGGCCGACCTGGTCCGCGAGTACGCCCTGCCGGTCCCCTCCCTGGTGATCTGCCTGCTGCTCGGCGTCCCGTACGCCGACCACGGGTTCTTCCAGGCGCAGAGCCAGACGCTGCTCTCGCTCAACTCCTCGCTGGCGGAGGTCGACGCCGCGCAGCACGCGCTCAACTCCTACCTGGTCGAGTTGGCGGGGCGCAAACAACGCGAGCCCGACGAGAGCGTGCTCGGCCGGCTGGTCGCCAAGGGCGAGGTCACCCTGGAGGAGGCCGCCGCGATGGGCGTCCTGCTGCTGGTCGCCGGCCACGAGACGACCGCCAACATGACGGCGCTCGGCACCCTGGCACTGCTGCAGAACCCCGAGCAGGCCGAGCGGCTGCGCGCCGACCCGTCGCTGATCAAGGGCGCGGTCGAGGAGCTGCTGCGCTACCTGACCATCGTCCACCTGGGCATCCCCCGGGTGGCACTGGAGGACGTGGACCTCGACGGCACGCTGATCCGGGCGGGCGACGGCGTCCTGTGCATGGCCTCCACCGCCAACTGGGACGAGGAGGTGTTCACCGGCGGCGACCGGCTCGACGTCACCCGGGACGCCCGCCGCCACCTCGCCTTCGGCTTCGGCATCCACCAGTGCCTGGGCCAGCCGCTGGCCCGCGCCGAACTGCAGATCGCCCTGCAGACGCTGCTGGAGCGCCTGCCGGAGCTCCGCCTGGCGGTGCCGTTCGAGGACCTCAGGTACCGGAGCGACATGCTGGTCTACGGCGTCCATGAGCTGCCCGTGACCTGGTGACGCCGGGCCCGCCCCAGGGGCGCGGCGAACTCCGCGAGCGACCCTGCACCTTCCGTGCCGGGCCCGGTCGCAGGGTTCGCCGCGCCCCTGGGCGATGCGGCGGGGCCTGCGGTTTTCCGCCGCCCGCCCGCCGCCCGCTCCGCCTGCCCGCTGCCGGTTCCGCCGGTTCGCGCCGCGTCGGCGGTGACGCTACCGGGCCCGGTAGGCCTCGGCGATGGCGTCGAACACCGCCTTGGGCTGCCAGCCCAGGCCCGGGCGGCCTCCCTCGTCGACCATCGTGACCACACCGTACGAGCTCCGGTGCCCGGCCGTGCAGCTCGGCGGCGAGCTTCCACCCGAGGTTGAAGGCGTCCTGCATGCCGAGGTTCAGCCCCTGGCCGCCCGCCGGGAGGTGGATGTGGGCGGCGTCCCCGGCCAGCAGCACCCGGCCGGCCCGGTAGTGCTCGACCTGCCGGGAGGCGTCGGTGAACCGGGACGCCCACCGCAGCTCGCGCAGCCGCACGGTGTCACCGTGGTGCAGGCGCAGCGCGGCGCGCACCTCGTCCTCGCCGACCGGGACGGACCGCTCGACGCCCTGCTGCGCCGGGCCGCCGAAGAGCAGACGGTACACGCCGTCGCCGAGCGGGAGCAGGAACGAGACGCCGTTCTCGTCGGGCTCGAAGTCCGGCAGCCGCCACTCGGCGGGCGCGGTCTCCCCGCCGTCGAGCAGCACGTCCGCGACCACCGCGGAGATCCGGCCGTCCCGGCCGGGGAAGGCGGCCCCCAGCAGTTGGCGGACCGTGCAGCGTCCGCCGTCGGCCCCGACCAGGTACCGCGCCCGCAGCTGCCGTCGGCCGTCCGGGCCGGCCACCTCCGCCGTCACACCGTCGCCGTCCTGCCGGATGTCCAGCAGCTCGTGACCGTACCGGACCGGGGTACCGCACGCCGCCAGCCGCTGCTCCAGCGACTCCTCCACCCTGGCCTGCGGGATGCCGACCTGGTACGGGAAGGGCGTGTCGAACACCCCGTAGTCCAGCGGCAGCCCGGCGAAGTGCCCGCCGGGGATGGTCGCCATCGCCCGGTCCAGTACCGGTTCCAGCCAGCCGCGCAGCTGGAGGATCTCGGCGGTGCGGGGCTGGAGGTTCAACGCCTTGGACTGGCCGCTGCGTTGCGGCAGCCGCTCCAGCACCAGGGCGTCGGCGCCCGCCAGTTGCAGTTCGTTGGCCAGCAGCAGCCCGGTGGGGCCGGCTCCGACGACGAGGACGTCCGTGTCCATGTCCATCTCCTTGCCCGTGTCCCTGATGGTCTCCCGGCTGCGGCGGACGGCCTGTCAGACCTTCAGGCCGTGCCGGGTGACGTACTGGTAGTGGAAGGCGAAGAGCGCGCCGAGCACGGCGAGCCACTGCAGCGAGCTCACCAGCGGAACCGCGTCGACCGGAAGCGTGCAGGCGAGCACCACCCGGACACCGGCGTCCAGGGTGAAGCCGGCTCCCCAGACGGCGGTGAGCAGCCGGATGTGCCGCCGGAACTCGGGCTCGTGGTTCCAGCGGCCCGTCCACTCGCGGGCGCCGTCCTCGCCGATCTTCGCCGCGACGATCGAGCGTGCGGCGGTGAGCATGAACGGCTTGTCGGTCGCCAGCGTGCCCAGCACCCACAGGCCCAGCACACCGATCAGCCAGCTGTCCCTGATCAGCAGGGTCCTGGGGTCTCCGGTGACCATCGACATCAGGGCGCCGACGAACAGCAGGATCAGCGTGAACACCGGCATCGCCTCGACCCGGCGGAGCTTGACCATCCCGAAGACCAGCCAGGGCACCACCAGCAGGCTGCTGATCGCCAGAGCCGCCCACTGGCTCATGCCCAGGCCGTGCAGCAGGTAGTAACCGCCCAGCGGGAGCGCCAGTTCGAGGACCAGCGACCGGATCAGCTGCCGGCGGCCGGCGGCCGCCTTCCGCTTCTGCTCGGGTGTCGGTGCGGTGGCCTGCGCGGCCGTCTGCTCCATGGCCTCCCCCTGTGCGCCCGTGGTGGCCGCCGTGGTGTCGGTGGTCCGGGCGTTCTTGGTGAACCGGTTCACGGTGTGCTCCCCCTGTGGTGTGCGGACTGGCTGCCGCACGTGCTGCTTCCGGTGTTCTTGCAGGTCCTGCTGGTTCTACCGGACGTGCCGGCCTTGCTGGTGAGTGCTGGCCCGGCTGCGGGCGGCCGGGCGGCTGCTGCTACGGCGTGCTGCGGGTGGCCAGGTCGAAGATGTCCGCCAACTCGCGTCCGCAGGCGGCGATGTCGAGCCCGGGGTCGGCCGCCGAACGCACGACCACACCGTCGATGGCACCGCGGAGCGCCGTGACCATCACCCGGACGTCGAAGTCCCTGAACTCCCCTGCCTGCTGGGCCGCACGCATCTGGTGCTCCTGGACGTCCATGATCGACTTCAGGGTGCCGGCGAACCCTATCCGGTGCGGATCGTCCCCCTTGAGGTGGGTCACCACCTCGGTGAGGGCGGGCAGGTACTTGGGGAAGGCCGCCAGCAGCTCGACGTTCGCCTCGATGTAGGCGCGCAGCCGCCCCCGGTACCCGTCGGCCTCCGCCATCCGGGGGACGATGTACACCTCGGCCACCCGCATCACCTCGACGACGACCTCGTGCATCAGGTCGTCCTTGCCCTTGAAGTGGTACGAGATCATCCCCGTGCTGCTCAGACCGGCCTGCTTGGCGATCTTCGCGAACGAGGTCTTCGCATAGCCGACGTCCGCGATCACCTCGATGGCGGCCTGCACGATCTGCGTCCGCCGCGCCGACTCGGTGAAGGTCCGGCCCGCCGGGGCGCCGCTTTGCTCGTCCGAACTGATCCTTGCTTGCATGAGCAATACTGTAGACCTTCTTGCTCAGTCGAGCAAGAGCGAGACAATGGACTCCCTATACGCCCCTATCAGTCCTCATCAAGTGATACTTTGGGGACAGATGCGGTAGCTACGCGGCTCGATCGAGGGCCAGGACGGGATGGACGCGGCATGGTGCAGCAGCCCTACTACTCGGTGGACCAGGTGGCGAGCCTGCTGGGACTGCACGTCAGGACCATCCGGACTTACGTGCGGGACGGGCGGCTGAAAGCGGCCCGGGTCGGCAAGCAGTACCGGATCGCGCGCGAGGACCTGGAGGCGTTCACCGGCACTCCCGCCCCCTCGCCCGCCCGAAGGACCCGCCATGCCGAGGTGTCCGCCATCGTGCAGATCGAAGCGATCAGCCCCGAGGCGACGACCCGCCTGACCAATACGGTCATGGCCGTCGCCATGGGACGGCACGACGGCGGGACCGGTGACCGCCTGCGCGTCGAGACCGTCTACGACGAGGAACGGGCCGCCCTCAAGATCATCGTCCTGGGCGGCCTGGACACCGCGGCCGACCTGCTGAAGGTCGTCAACACCGTGCTCGAGCAACCGGAATGACCGGCATCCGCACCTCCACCCTCCTGCTCTCCCCGGAAGGAACGCAGCCCATGCCCGACACACTCCAGCACCTCGGCGCCACGCCCGTCCTCGTCTGCGCGTCCGACGGCACGCCGCTGCGCGACGAGCGCACCGCAACCGATGTGATCGGTGACGGGTTCGGCCTCGGCGCCGACTGGGTCGCGGTCCCGGTCGGCCGGCTCACGGACGACTTCTTCCGGCTCCGTACCCGCATCGCGGGTGACATCGTCCAGAAGTTCGTCAACTACCGGCTCGGACTCGCCATCGTCGGGGACATCTCGCACCACCTGGACGCCAGCACCGCGCTGCGGGACTTCGTCCGCGAAAGCAACCGGGGCACCCAACTCTGGTTCGTGCCCGACATCGAAGCCCTGCGCACCCGGCTCGCGCAGGACTGAGCGCCACTGAGCACACACGTCGACCTCGCCCCCCGGCACCGCCCCGATAGGGTCGGGGGATGACTCGGGCGGGCAGGTATCGGTGGCGGACCTCGATACGCAGGCGTCTGCCCTGGTTTCTCGTCGAGCTCGGGTTCGCGGGCAAGGGCGCGGGCGACTGCGGGACTCACGAGTGGTACAACCGGGACGGGAGCGGCGAGCTCTGCTACCACTGCACGGCCGGGAAGCGCCCGTTCACCGAGGATCCGGCCGACTCCGGTGCGGATCAGGGACACTGACGGGGTCAGCGGCCGAGGACGCGGATCTCCTCGTGGATCAGCTCGGTGAGTGGGGCCGCCAGCTGGCGGTGGTGCTGGTCGGCGACGGTGGTCACCACCGTGGTTGCGTCGTGGTGGAACATGGTCACCGCCAGCGGGTGGCCGGGGCCCAGCGGCGGCAGACCGGCGAGGGCGGCGAAGGATGCGGAGCCGAGAGTGAACCGGCCCGCGTACGTCGCTCCGCTGCTGCACAGGACGGAGAAGTAGCGGGGCGAGTCGACGTACCGGCCCAGGACATCACCCAAGGTGGTGTATCGACGCGGCTGCCGGTCCACCAACTCGGCCTGGGCGTCGGCCCGTTGCTTGAGTGCGTCGCGCCGGGTGAGGCTGTGCACGGTGGCGAGCCGCTGCAGCGGCTGTCGCAGCGCGGGGAGCGGCACCCGGACGGTGGCGTAGCGATTGCCCAGCAGAGACGTTTCGGCGGCGGTGCGTACGTCGACGGGCACCATCGCCCAGACGCCGGGGAGCTGCGGCAGCCGCCCGGTGAGCCCGAGGGTCCGCAGCGCGCCTGCGGTCGCAGCCAGGAACACCGCGTTCCTGGAGGCCCGCTCCGGCGACAACGCAGCGCGGGCGCCGTCGAGTTCGTCCCTCGCGATCCGGCTGAAGGCGACCGCTCGCCGAGGCCCGACGGGGCCGTGGAACGGCAGCGGGCGGGCCCGGGGCAGCAGATCCGCCACGGACCAGGCGAGTTCGCGTCCTCGTGCAGCCAAGGAGCGCTGCCGGGACGGGAATTCGGGGCAGGACGGAGGCTGTCCGGTCGGACCGTCGAGCAGGGCGCGGACCACCGCGATCAGGGAGTTCCCGTCCAGCAGGGCGTGGTGGGCACGGAGCAGCAGCGCGAAGCCCTCGCCGGTGGAGGCGGCAGGATCGGTGGAGGTGCCGGGGTCGGCGGGGAGCAGGTGCAGCTGCCACGGTGGCCGGTCCGGGTCGAGGGGCCGGGCGATCAGCTCCTCGACGGAGGCGGCCAGGGTGGTCGCATGGAGCTCCGAGCCGACGTGGTGCTCGGGGTCGAACTCCGCCTGGAGGAGCCAGTGCGGCCAGCTCGGCGCAGTGGTCGGGGCGGCGCTGAGACGCAGGCGTTCGTACGGCTGGAGGCGTTCACGCACCAGTTCGCGCAGGACGGCCGGTGTCGGCGCCGGGCCGTCGAACCAGGCGAGGACCCCGACCGTCATGCAGGCCGCGCCGCTGCTCTGCTGCCGGTGGAACCAGGCGTCCAGCGGTGGCATGGCGGTGTCGCTCACCGTCCGGGCGCCCGTCGGGGGCGTACGCAGGGGCGCGTGTGATGTCACAGCGGTGTCCTCTGTCCGTGGGGGGCTCGGGAGTTCTGTCCGCACGCCGGTCACAGCCGGAGCAGGTACGACAGCCCTGGCGTGTCGTAGCAGGTGCGACAGCCCTGGCATGCCGTAACGCCTTCGACCGGCCTGGCATGTCGTAGCAGCTCCGACAGCCGTCACGGTCGTGGCAGCCACGGCGGCCGCAGGGTCAGCCGGCGAGTTCGGCGACCGCGCGGGCGACCGCGCCGGACCCGTCCTCGTCCGCCAGCCGGGCGGCGAGAGCGCCCGAGCGCCTGGCGAAGCCGGCGTCCCCGGTCGCCCGGCCCAGGGCCTCGGCCAGGCGCCCGGCGGTGAGCTCGGTGCAGGGCAGGACCTGCGGGCTGACGCCCAGTTGGACCAGCCGGGCCGCCCACCAGGGCTGGTCGGTCATCACCGGCACGGGCACGGCGGGCACGCCCGCGCGCAGGGCGGCGGCCGTGGTGCCGGCCCCGGCGTGGTGGACCACGGCGGCCGTGCGCGGCATCAGCCAGCCGTGCGGCAGGGCGCCGACGGTGATCACGTCGTCGTCGACCACCGAGAGCCCGACCGAGCCGGACTGGACGATCCCGCGCAGCCCGGCCTGCCGCAGCGCGCGAGCCGCGATCTCGCCGAGCCGTCGCGGGTCGCCGGGCATCATGCTGCCGAAGCCGATCAGCACCGGGGGCGGTCCGGCCGTGAGGAAGTCGGCCACCAGCGCGGGTGGTTGCCAGTTCGGGCACTCGTGCGGCCACCAGTAGCCGGCCACGTGCAGCCCCGGCCGCCAGTCCGCCGGGCGGGGGACGACGGAGGGGCTGTACCCGTGCCAGATCGGCCACCGGTTCCGCTCGCGCGCGCTGCGCAGTCGGTGACCGCTGCGGTGGGTGAGTCCGAGCCGCGTGTGCAGTCGGCGGCGTGCGGCGCCGTAGAAGCTGTCGAGCAGGACGTTGGCCGCTCGGCCGCGCAGCAGATTGGCGCGCCCGGGTGGCCGCCAGGCCGTCGCGCACGGGGCGAACTCCCGGGTGGGAACCTCGGGTTGGAGGAAGACCCCGATGCTCGGGATCCGGTGGTACTCCGCGACCTGGGCGCCGATCGGGGCGGCGAGGGTGGACAGCAGGATCAGGTCCGCGGTCGGGTCCACCGCGTCGAGGATTCCGTCGACGAGCCCGAGGGTGGCCAGCCCGGTGGCACTCCGGAGCGACCACAGCGCGCGGAGCGCACCAGGGGCGTCCGGCGAGCCCTGTGCGCCCTGGAGGCGGCTGTGCGCCCCGATCAGCGCCTCGAACGGGTCCGCCGCCAGCGGGCGCATCCGCAGACCGCAACAGCCCACCACCTCGGCGAACTTCGCGTGGGTGACGATCTCCACCTCGTGGCCTTCGTCCGCGAGCCGGTGCCCGAGGCCGGTGTACGGCGCGACCGAGCCCATCGTGCCCACCGTGATGAGCTGGATACGCATTCCCGTGGGCCTCCTGCTGCCGATCGACGGAACCGGTGGTACCCGAACGAGCCCGGACGAACCGTCGTCTGCCAACGATCCGGGGCCCGGGCCGGTTACGGGCCGGTGGGCTGCTCCCAGCGGAGCGCACCGGGCCGGGAGATCCGCTCGACGCTCCGGCAGTACGCGAGCCCGGCCAGGGACTCCCCCGCCAGGAACCGGGTGGCCAGGTCGGCGACTTCGGCGGTCCGCTCCAGGTGCAGCATGTGGTCGGCGTCGGCCACCTCCGCGAACCAGCTGTCCGAGCAGGTGGCGGCCAGCGCCCGGCACAGGTCCGGCGTGGTGAAGGTGTCGTGCTCCCCGGTGGTGACCAGGACCGGCACGGCCGGGGCCCGGCTCGGGTCGACCATCTCGTGCTTGAGCAGGCGGTGGGTGTTGGCGAAGGTCTGCTCGACCTCGTCCGCCGCCAGGTTGAGCAGTCGGCGCAGCAGGAACCGGCGCACCCGCGCCCCGGCGGTGACGGACGCGACGCCGTCGGCGTTCATCAGCACCTCGACCGACGCCTCGGCGAACTCCTGCATCCGCCGGGCGGCCAGGAAGTCCATGGTCCGGCGCATCGCGATCCGGGCGTGCTCGGGGATGGACGTCATGGTGCCGATCAGCACTATCCGCCGGACCCGCTCCGGGTGGCGCTGCGCCAGCCGGTAGGCGATGGCGGTGCCGTACGAGCCGCTGACGATGTTGGCGGGCGGCAGCCCGGTCTCGGCCAGCATGTGGCACAGGGCGTCGGCGAGGAAGTCGGCACCGTACCGGTCGGGCAGGACTCCGCCCGCTCCCCAGCCGGGTGGATCGACCGTGAGCACGTCCGCGTGTTCGAGGAACTCGCGCTCGAACCTGCCCCAGGTCTCCTTGGTCTGGAACGCGCCGCCGATCAGCAGCACCGGTGCGATGCGCGGCGCGCTCGTCCGCACCAGCCGCGACTCGCAGTTGTACCCCTGCCATCGGTGGCTCGACACCTCGGCCGGGAGGGCGGTGGAACGCACGACGGCACAGGACGGGGCTGCCAGTGACACGAAGACCTCGTTTCTGTCAGGACATCCACCCGCGCCGATGCGCGAAGAGGCGTGGGCCGCGCCGGAGATACCCGTGGGCACGGCGACTGACTGACTATCAGAGACTACGGTCGGTCATGCCCGCGGCGCGCAGAACGCCGGGCGCTTCCCACCAAATGGTGAATCCGGGCGGTGCCGGCCGGGAACCGCTCGGGCAGCCCCGCTGCACTGCGGCGGGGCTGCTCGCATGGTTCCCGTACCACCGGGATCGGCCGGGGCGGCGCCTAGTTGAGGCTGTACCAGCCCGACGGCCGCCAGGGTTCGGCGCTCAGCAGGCTCTCCTGGCCGACCAGGGTGAGCCGGATGCCGACGGTGCCGTCCAGACCGCTCCGCAGGCGGCTGCGGGCCAGCCGGAGCAGGGCGGTGAGGCCGTACTTGTTGATCAGCGAAGTCCGGTAACGTGCCGTGGTGTCCGGGTCGCAGACGGCGGCGCGGGCGGGCGTCCGGGCTCCGCTCGGGTTGCCGTGGCCGTCGCACGGGACGACGAACACCCGCAGGCGCCGCGACACCTGCCGGACGGCCGGGCTGTCGGCCGGGAGCCAGAGCCCGAGCGCCGCGCCGTCCGGGACCACCCAGGTCGGGGCGGTCAGCGGGGTGCCGTCCGCGGTGGTGAGCAACAGGTTCCGGTGGGCCGCCAGTTGTGCGGTCCGGCGCCGAACGGCCGGCTCCCCGTGGAGCGCTGTCGTCGTCATGTCACAGCTCCGAGATCATCCGAGGTGGTTCGAAGTCGTCCGGGATCAGCGGGTGTTCGAGTGCTGTCCGCCGGCCGGCTCGTGGTACTCGGCCGGGGTGGGCTTGGCCGTCTGGCCACCAGGGCCGAAGTACGCCGCGGACAGCCGGGCCCGGGTCCGGGTGAGCGGGCCGGCCTTCCGTGCGACGCCGTTCCCGTCGGTCCGGGCCTGGAGTTCGAGCGGCCGGTGCTGCTCGTGCACGGTCAGCCGGTGCAACTGCTCCGCTGCCAGCGACTGGTGGACCTCGACGAACTCACCGTGCGGCAGACGCTTGATGATTCCGCTCTCACGGCCGTGCAGTACCTCGTCCCGGTCGCGGCGCTGGAGGCCGAGGCACCACCGCTTGGTGACCACGAAGACGGCGACCGGTACCGCGAAGGCGCCGATCCGCACCGCGTAGGTGATCGCGTTGAGCGAGAGGTGCAGGTGGGTGGCGAACAGGTCGTTACCGCCGCCCGCCAGCAGGACCAGGTAGAGGCTGATCCAGGCGGCGCCGAGCGCGGTCCGGACCGGCGCGTTGCGCGGCCGGTCCAGCAGGTGCCGCTCGCGGGTGTCGCGGGTGATCCACGCCTCGATGAACGGGTAGACCGCGATGGCGCCGAGCACCAGCGGGAAGAGCAGGAAGGGGATGAGGATGCCCAGGTTGAGGGTGTGGCCCAGCGCCCGGACCTCCCAGCCCGGCATGACGCGGATCAGTCCTTCGGCGAAGCCCATGTACCAGTCCGGCTGGGCGTCGGTGGACACCTGGTCCGGACGGTAGGGGCCGTACGCCCAGATCGGGTTGATCGTGGCGATCGCGGAGATGACCACGACGATGCCGAAGACCAGGAAGAAGAACCCGCCGGCCTTGGCCAGGTAGACCGGCATCAGCGGCATGCCGACCACGTTCTTCTCGGTGCGTCCGGGCCCGGCCCACTGGGTGTGCTTGTGGTAGAAGACCAGGATCAGGTGCGCCACCAGCAGGCCCAGCATGATGCCCGGGATCAGCAGCACGTGCAGGGTGAAGAACCGCGGCACGATGTCGGTGCCGGGGAACTCGCCGCCGAACAGGAACATCTGCACATAGGTGCCTATCAGTGGCAGTGCCAGGACGGTTCCCTCGATGAAGCGGATACCGGTGCCCGACAGCAGGTCGTCTGGGAGCGAGTAGCCGAAGAAGCCGTCCAGCATGCCGAGGAAGAGCAGCAGGAAGCCGAAGACCCAGTTGATCTCGCGCGGCTTGCGGAACGCCCCGGTGAAGAAGACCCGCATCATGTGCACGAACATCGCGGCCGCGAACACCAGCGCGGCCCAGTGGTGGATCTGACGGATCAGCAGGCCACCGCGGACCTCGAAACTGATGTTCATGGTCGAGGCGTACGCCTCGGACATCTTGATGCCGTCGAGCGGGGCGTAAGGGCCGTGGTAGACCACCTCGGCCATGCTCGGCTTGAAGAACAGCGTCAGGTACACACCCGTGAGGATGATGACGACGAAGCTGTAGAGGCAGATCTCGCCCAGCATGAAGGACCAGTGGTCCGGGAAGATCTTGCGCAGGTTGGCCCGGGCGAGGGAGTAGACCCCCAGTCGGCCGTCCGCCCGGTCGGCGGCCCTGACGCCGCGCGAGGCCGTCCGGGTTGAAGGCATCACACACCCCTGTCGATCGAGGGAACACAGCAGGATCAAAACGGGGACTACTCCCCGATTCCGAGTCGGACTCTACCGTAAACGGGGAGCAGTCCCCGCATGCTGTTAGGGTCGTGCCATGGCAGAGCACACCGACAGGCAGGCACCTCACCCCGGCACCGCGGGGGGAGAACGGAAGGGGACCGCAGGACGGCCGGGCACCGCGTCGACCGCCCTGGGAGCCGGGCCCGGCGCCGCGTCCACGGGACTGCGGCGGGACGCGCAGCGCAACCGGGAACTGCTGCTGGCCGCCGCCCGCGAGGTGTTCGCCGAACAGGGCCTCGGCGCACCGCTGGACCTGATCGCGCGCCGGGCGGGTGTCGGCAACGCGACCCTCTACCGGCGCTTCCCGACCAGGGACTCACTGATCGAGGAGGTGTTCGCCGAGGCGCTGGCCGGACTCGCGGACGCCGCCGAGGAGGTGCTGCGGATCGAGGACGCCTGGACCGCGCTGACCCGCTACTTCGAGCGGATCTTCGCCCTGGTCGCCGCCGACCGGGGCATCAACGACCTGGTCACCATGAGCAACCCGGACGTCAAGGCGCTCGCCGACACCATCGAGCGCAACACCCGGACCGTCTCCGCCCTGGTCACCCGAGCCCAGGAGCAGGGCACCCTGCGCACCGACGTCACCCCGATCGACCTGCTGGTGGTGATGGGACCGATCTGCCGCGCCGTCCCCGCCTTCGCCTCGGTCCACCCCGACGCCTGGCGCCGCTACCTCGCCCTCGTCCTCGACTCCTTCCGCGCCGGGCCGCCCCAGCCGCTCCCCGGGCTGCCCACCCGGCAGGAGGAACTGGACGAGGTCTTCACCGGCGTCTGGGAGATCGACAGCTGAATCGACAGCCGATCGGGCACCGACCGCCGCGGCTCCGGCCCCCGCCCGTGGCCGCTACCCGGGTGGACGACGAACTCGTGCCGCGCGGCGCCCTCACTCCCCTTCGGTCACGTCGTCACTCAGGACGTAGCCCTGCGCGCGGCACCAGCGCCGGATCGCCTGCACCCGCTGGACCGCGGCCTCGCTCACGGCGCTGCCGACCGGCGTGGCCAGCGCCTCGCTGTGCTCGCGGGCCGCGTTCTGCTTGGCGGCCTCGAGAACGTCGTTGGCCACCCAACTGTCCAGCGTCCCCTGCTCGCGCCAGCGGGTCAGCCGGTTCTCGGCGGCGTGATAGATCGCCTGCCGGTCACCGTCGTGGGTGGCGATGGCGAGCTGCCGCCAGTGCTCCGAGCGCGCGGTGAGGTACTCGTAGACGGCGGTGCGGGCAATGGTCGCGTCCGGATCGGCATCCGGTTGATGGTTCGTCACGAAGGAAAGGTAACGGCCCTCGGCCCGGCTCCTCAGCGGACTCGCCCGCACCGGCGGCACGGAACCCGGCCCGGACCGCCGACCGCTCCGCGCACGGTGACCGGCCGGCTGACCGCCCGGAGCACACGCCGCCGGCGCCCCACGTCGGCGGTCACCTTGCTCTGGCCCGCCGCGTCTACTACGCCCTGATCCACGAGGCCGCCCAGAACCGCACCGACCGCACCGACCGGGCCGACGAGTCCGACGACGTCGACGAGTTGGCGACCCTCGTGGTCGACACCCTGCTGCGCGGCATCGGCCCGCAGGGCAGTACCGCCCTCAGCCGCTGACGGGCTCCCATCGGCAGCACTGGCGGAGGGCCGGGCGGTCCGGTGCCGTGGGGCGATCCCGGACCTCCGGGCACCGCCGCGCAGGCCATAGGGTCTGAGGTATGACTTCGGACGAGGGAACCGTACGCGTCGACAGCTGGATCTGGTCGGTCCGGCTGACCAAGACCCGCTCGCTGGCGGCAGCCGCCTGCCGGGCGGGGCACGTCCGCGTCAACGGCACGCGCGTCAAACCGGCGCAGCTGGTCCGGCCCGGGGACGAGGTGCGGCTCCAGCACGAAGGCCGGGAGCGGATCGTGGTCGTCTCGCGGGTGATCGCCAAGCGGGTCGGCGCGGGAGTCGCCGCCGAGTGCTTCGTGGACAACAGCCCGCCGCCGCCCGCCCGCGAGGAGGCCGCCTCGGTCGGCCTGCGCGACCGGGGCACCGGGCGGCCCACCAAGCGCGACCGGCGCGACCTGGAGCGACTGCGCACTCAGTGACGGCCGCCGCCCCACCGCCCGGTCGGCAGCGGCGGGTTCAGCGGGAGTCCCGCCCCTCGGCCCAGCGGCACGTCAGCGCGGTGAACGCGCGGGCGGCAGCGCTCCGGTAGGCGGTCTCCCGGCGGAGCAGGGTGACCGTGCGCGCCGGAAGGGCGGGCTCCAGCGGGATCGGGCGCAGCCGAGGGTGGTGGTGCGCGATGGCGTCGGGCAGCACGGTGGCGAGGGGGGTGCGCTGGACGATCTCGGTGAGGGCGCTGATCGAGTTGGCCTCCACCATGATCCGTGGCGTCGCGCCGTGCCGGGCGAGGTAGGCGTCGATGTGGACCCGGGTGGCGAAGTCGCCGCTGAGCAGGGCCAGGGGGTGTCGGTCGAGTTCGCGCACCGGTAGCGGCTCGGTGCGGTCGGCGCTGGGGTGGCAGGTGCCGACGACGAGGCTGAGGGTCTCGGCGAACAGCTCGGTGCCGGTGATCCCCGGCGGGTGGGGCCGGTGGAAGGCGATGCCGAGGTCGAGTTCGTCGGCCAGCAGCGCCGTCTCCAGCTGATCCTGCGTCATGTCCCTGACGTCCAGGGCGATTCCTGGATGACGGGCGTGCAGCAGTTCGGCGAGGGGGCCGATCAGATAGGCGGTGAACGTGGGTGTCATCGCCAGCCGAACGCTGCCCCGGGAGAGGTCCTGCACATCGTGGACGGCACGTTCGGCGGCGGCGAGGTCCTGGAGGGCGCGCCGGGCGTAGTGGAGGTAGGCGAGGCCGGCGTCGGTCGGACGCACCGCCCGTCCGGAGCGGTCCAACAGCTGCACGCCGACGGTCCGTTCCAGCTGCTTGATCTGCTGGGACAGGGTCGGTTGGGAGATCCGCAGGTCCTCGGCGGCGCGGGTGAAGTTGCCGTGTTCGGCCACCGCGAGCAGGTAGCGCAGATGACGCAGTTCCAGAGCCATGGATCCGACTATAGATGAGAACGATAGAAACCATGGCCAGTAGCTCTTAGACACTATAGATGCAGTTCATGCATGGTGGATCTCGTCAGCCCCACGGGGCGGACACCCACCGAAGGGAGTGACCATGCAAGACCTCACGGAAGGGCTCGCGCGCTTTCAGCGGGACGTGTTCCCGGCAAAGGCGCCGCTCTTCGAGCACCTCGCCACCACTCACCGCCCGGGCACGCTGTTCATCAGCTGCTCCGACGCCCGTGTCCTGCCGGAACTGATCACCCAGCGCGAGCCGGGCGAGCTGTTCGTCATCCGCACCGCGGGCAACCTCGTACCGGCCTACGCGCCGGGCGCCGACGGGGTCGCGGCGAGCATCGAGTACGCCGTGGCCGTCCTGGGCGTACGCGACGTCATCGTCTGCGGGCACTCCGCCTGCGGCGCCATGACCGCCCTCGCCGACGGCCACGACCTGACCGGCGCACCGGCGGTGGCCGCCTGGCTGCGCCACGCCGAGGCGGCCCTGGCCCGCACCGCCACCGACGCCGCTGCGGGTACCGACCGGGTGGCCGCCCTGGTCCGGGACAACGTGCTCGCGCAGCTGGCCAACCTGGCCACACACCCCTCGGTGGCCCGTGCGCTGGCGCGGCACACGGTCGACCTGCACGGCTGGGTCTACGACATCGGCACCGGACGGGTCGAGCGGCTCGACCCCGTGACCGGCCGCGCAGCCGTCCTCGCGGCCTGAGACCTTGCGGGCCCGAACCGCTCACGAGCCCGGCCCGCACACCTGACCCGGCGGTACGCCAGGACCGGCCCACGCGAGACCCGACCCCGCGCAGCGCCGGCCGCCGAGCAGTACCCGCCGCCCACACACCGGCCGTCCCGCAGTACCCGTCACCGCGCCGGGCCCGATCCCCGGGACCGGCACCCACGAAAGGACACCTCTGCCATGGTGCACGCCCAGTTCGACCCCACCGCCCGCCAGAACCTGGCCATCGCGGCCGTCGGGGCCAAGACCCGCCGGGACCTCTCCTGGCAGCAGATAGCCGACGTCACCGGCCTGTCGGTCGCCTTCGTCACCGCCGCGCTGCTGGGCCAGCACGCCCTGCCCGAGGCCGCGGCCAAGGCCGTCGCCGAGCTGCTGGGCCTGGACGACGACGCGGTGCTGCTGCTGCAGACGATCCCGACCCGCGGCTCGATCCCGGGCGGCATCCCCACCGACCCGACCGTCTACCGCTTCTACGAGATGCTCCAGGTCTACGGCACCACCCTCAAGGCCCTGGTGCACGAGCAGTTCGGCGACGGCATCATCAGCGCGATCAACTTCAAGCTCGACGTGAAGAAGGTCGCCGACCCCGAGGGCGGCGAGCGCGCCGTCATCACCCTGGACGGCAAGTACCTTCCCACCAAGCCGTTCTGACGCACCGCCAGGCGGGCGGGCCGGGCACCTTCCCGGCCCGCCCGCCGGCCTGTAGGCAGCGGACCACAGCGCCGGGCGGTTCCCGTTCGGCCGAGGACCCCTGGGGTTCCCGTACCGCCCCGCTCCCGCTGCGTCGCAGGTCCTTCGGGCCCGGCCCCGGCTACGCAGCGTGCCGGTGCACCACACCGGTTTCTCCGGCGTCGAGGCCGTTTCCGGTGCCGTCTTCCGGGCAGCCGCCGGGCATGGTGCAGATCGGCTACACGATGATGACCGAGCAGCGCGGACCACGCGGCCTGGTCGACGACCTGGTCCTCGCCGAGCGAGCGGGTTTCGACTTCTCGGTGATCTCCGACCACTTCTTCCCCTGGCTCGACGCCCAGGGCCACTCGCCGAACGCCTGGGCGGTGCTCGGCGCCGCGGCCCGCGCGACCACCCGCATCCCGCTGATGACGTACGTGACCTGTCCGACCATGCGGTACCACCCGGCGGTGGTGGCCCAGCAGGCGGCGACCGTCCAGCTGCTGTCACAGGGGCGGTTCCGGCTCGGGCTCGGCAGCGGGGAGAACCTGAACGAGCACGTCGTCGGGGGCGGCTGGCCCGTTCCTGCGGTCCGGCAGGAGATGCTGGCCGAGGCCGTGGAGATCATCCGCGAGCTCTTCGGCGGCGGCTCGGTCAGCCGTCGCGGGGAGCACTTCGAGGTCGAGTCGGCCAGGCTCTGGGACGTTCCCGACCCGCCGCCGCCCATCGGTGTCGCCGTCTCCGGCCCGCACTCCTGCGCCCTGGCCGGGCGGCTGGCCGACTTCGTCATCGCCGTGGAGCCGAAGCGCTCGCTGATCGAGGGCTTCGCCCGGCACGGCGGCTCCGGCAAGCCCGGGGTGGGCCAGCTTCCGATCTGCTACGACCGCGACCGGGACGCGGCGGTCGCCCGCGCCCACGAGCAGTTCCGCTGGTTCGGCGGCGGCTGGAAGGTCAACGCCGAGCTCGCCGGGCCCGACGGCTTCGCCGCTGCCAGCGCCTTCGTCCGCCCGGAGGACGTGGCCAAGGCGATCCCGTGCGGCGACCGGGTGGAGGAGGTCGCCGAGGCGGTCCGGTCGTTCACGGCGGCCGGGTTCTCCGAGGTCGCCCTGGTCCAGATCGGCGGCGAGAGCCAGCCCGCCTTCATCGAGTGGGCACAGGACCGCCTGCTGCCCGCCCTGCGCGCCGGGTGCGACGCCCGCCGGACCCCGGGAGCAGGCCCATGACCGAGTTCGGCTACTTCCTCTCCTGTGAGGAGTTCACGCCCGCCCAGCTGCTCGAACAGGCCCGGCTGGCCGAACAGGCGGGCTTCACCCGGCTCGCCGTGTCCGACCACTTCCACCCCTGGAGCGACGCCCAGGGCAACAGCCCGTTCGTCTGGTCGCTGATCGGCGCGCTGTCACAGATCACCGGGCTCCCGGTGACCACGCTGGTGAGCTGTCCGACCGTCCGCCTGCACCCGGCGGTGACCGCCCAGGCCGCGGCCACCTCCAGCGTGCTCACCGGCGGACGGTTCCGGCTGGGCGTCGGGACCGGCGAGGCGCTGAACGAGCACATCCTGGGCACGGTCTGGCCCTCCTTCGACGTCCGCGCCGAGATGCTGGCCGAGGCCGTCGCGGTCATGCGCGCCCTGTTCACCGGCGAGATGATCAGCCACCACGGCCGCCACTACACCGTGGACAACGCCCGCCTCTACACCGCCCCCGAGGGTGAACTACCCATCTACGTCGCCGGTTCGGGGCCGAAGGCGGCCCGGCTGGCGGCCCGGATCGGCGACGGGTTCGTCACCACCGCGGCCGACGCCGACCTGGTCCGCAAGTTCCGGGTCGCCGGTGGTGAGGGCAGGCCCGTGATCGGCGCCACCAAGGTCTGCTGGGGCCGCGACCGCGAGGAGGCCGTCCGCACCCGGCACCGCCTCTGGGCCTGCGAGCACCTGCCCGGCGAGCTCGCACAGCTCCTGCCCACGCCCCGCCACTTCGAGCAGGCCACCGGACTGGTGACCGAAGCGATGGTCGCCGAGGCGGGCGGCTGCGGCGACGACCCGGCCGGCCACCTCGCGCTGCTGCGCCCGTACCGGCAAGCCCGCTTCGACGAGGTCTACGTCGGGCAGATCGGCCCCGAACTGCCCGGGTTCTTCGACTTCTACCGCGACCAGGTGCTGCCCGAACTGACCTGCTGATCCCGGCCCGGTGGCCCGGCAGGCGGCCCCGGGGGTATGACGGACCCGGGGCGCGATCAGCGGCTGCCGGCCGCCCCGGGCACCCGGGGCAGAACCGTTCCGCCGGTGTTTCGCCGCCGATCCCGCGGGCACACGCCCGGCCGGTCCACCAGGAGGAGTCGCCATGAACCGCACACCCGAGAACCGTCCGTCGCAGCACCCCCACGGGCCCTTCGGACCTGCCCAGACGTCCGGCCACGCGCAGCCCGGCGGACCGGGGGGCGGGCGCCGCCCCCAGGACGAGCCGGACAGCCCGCCGGCCGAACCGGACGTCGGGGACGACCCGCACAGCGACCTGATCGCCCGGGCACTCGACCAGGAACTCGGGCTGTCGACCGGGGAACGGGCGGTGCGCGTGGTGCGCATCGAGAACGTCGAGCTGCCGCCCTACGAGTGAGAGCCGGCCGGTTCTCCCGCATGACCCGCCCGGATGTGGGCAGGTGCCCACCCAGTGACCGTCCCGAAGACGAGGAGGCAACCATGAGTGGCGCGGACAAGGTCAGGAACATGGCCGAGAAGGCCAAGGGCCACGCCAAGGAAGCCGCCGGCAAGGCGCTCGGCGACAAGCGGCTCACCGCCGAGGGCAAGGCCGACAAGGTGAGCGGCGACGCCAAGCAGGCCGGAGAGAAGGTCAAGGACATCGCCAAGGACTGACCTCCGCACAACGGCCGTGAACCCGTCGGAGCGGAGTCTCCGCGCAGTCGCCGCGCGCAGCAGCGCCGGGCCGCACCGGCCTTCCTGTTCGGCGTGATCAAGAGGTACGGGGACGACCCCGGCGGACTGCTCGCCGCTCTCGTCACCTACTTCGGCTTCGTCGCCCTGATCCCGCTGTTGCTGCTCCTCGGTACCGTGCCCGGCTTCGTCCTGCACGGTCCCCCGGGAGCCCAGGAGGCCGTGCCCGACTAGGCGCTGGCCGATTTTCAGCCTGCCGCTCTTCGTGACTCGCCGCCGACCGTCCGCCATCGATCCGCGTGCGCGGCGCAGACGAGCTGTTCGTCAGCGATGCGACGAGCGCCGTCACCCTGCCGCTGGCGCTGCCCAAGAACGCCGAGCGGCGGTCCGAGCGCGCCGTCCAGCACAAGCTCGATGCGATCGCTGCGGCGATGCTGGAACAGCAGGCTGGCAAGGCGCGCAAGGCGCTCCAGGGCCTGCGGGAGGCGATCCGCATGGAGGGAGGAGCTGTGACCGGCAGCACCACGTCGAGCGAGGAGGCCCCGATGGCGGCTGAGCAGCCGACTGCGGCCGTTCCGACGGCCGGTGGCGGTCCGCCTGCCGCCGGGCGGGGCGGTACCTGCGCCGACGATCCGGACGGGCGGCGACCGGCCGGCGCCTCCGGGTTCACCCAGACGGCCCCCGGCAGTGCGATCAACTCGGCCTGCCGTTCCCGGGTGACACCCTCGGCACCCGACGAGGAACCTGCCCCTGGGGCAGCGGAGCCAGCGGTCCGGCTCCGTCGGCACCGCGCGGCGCCCGGCCCTGCACGCACGGGGCCTCCCGACCGAACCGGCTGCCGACGGACGTCGACTCTCCTGCCGCTCCGGTGCTCGGCGGCGCAGCCGGCCGACGGCTCCGGGCTTCACCGGGGCCGGTGGCCGTGATCGGGCGGCGGTCGGTCGCGATCGCCAGGGGGCAGTGGTGATCCGCGCCGTCGCGGTCGTCGTACCCGCCCACGACGAGGAGCGGCTGATCGGCGCGTGCCTGGAGGCGGTGGGCCGGGCGGCCGGGCATCGGGACCTGCGGGGTGTTCCGGTCGTGGTCTTCGTGGCCGCCGACAGCTGCCGGGACGCCACCGTGGAGGTCGCCCGGAGGCTGGGGGCCGACGTCCTGGAGATCTCGGCCCACAGTGCCGGCACGGCCCGAGCGGCGGGCAGCGCCCTCGCCCTCGCCCGGTTGCTCGCTCCGGCCGGCGAGCTGCGGGCGGAGGACGTCTGGCTGGCCCACACCGACGCGGACTCCGTGGTCCCCGGCGGCTGGCTGGCCGACCAGTTGGCGCAGGCCGCCGCCGGGTGGCACGCCGTCGCCGGAACGGTCGACGTCGACGACTGGTCCGGGCACCCGCCGGGGACGGCCCGGTACTTCTACCACCACTACCGAGCCCACCGGCACGCCCGCCACCTCGCGCTGGCCGCCCACCCGCACGTCCACGGAGCGAACCTGGCCGTACGCGCGGACGCCTACCGGGCGGTCGGCGGGTTCCGTCCCCTGGCGGTGGGAGAAGACCGGGCCCTGGTCTCAGCGCTGGAGACGGCCGGCTACCGCGTCCACCGCTCGGAGGACCACCCCGTGGTGACCTCAGGACGCGTACGCCCGCACTCCCACGGCGGTTTCGGAGAGCTCCTCCTCGCGATGGACCGGCTGGCACGCTCCCACGACACCGGACAGCCGGCCGGCCGACGGCGGCGCGACCTCCGCGTCTGACCTCGGCAGCGGCCGGGCAGCCGTGGCGGATCGCCTGCACCAGTACCAGCCTGTCCGGCGTACGGGCCGCCGCGCTGGCCGGGTTGGGTGTGATGGCCCACGCCGGCGGCCTGATCCCGCCGGGCCTGCGCGCACTGCCGCAGCAGCCCGCGCTGCCGGACCTCGGCGAGACCGAGTTCGTCCTGACCTCGGGACGCCGGGCCGCCCGTGGTCCGGTGCGTTCGCTCGCCGACGCCCTGCTCGCGGGCGGCGACCGGCTGAAGCACGTTCCGCGTGCAGGCTCGGCACGGAAGCCCTGAACCCTGGCACCCTGATCCGGCGATGATCCAGCCCGGGTGGCAGGTCCGTCCACGACCACGTGCCACGCCTGCCGGACCGCCTGGACCACCCGCGCTTCGTCCTGCCGACGCACGCACACTGGGACGACTTCGACCACCTGCTGGACCAACTCACCAGTGGCTTGGGTGAGTTGACCGCACTCCGGCAGGCCGTGCGGGAGTGGGAGGCCGCCCCCGAGAGCCGGTCGGTCCGGCTGGACCACCTCGAGTCGTTCACGCCCGCACCCCGGCCACCGCCCAGGACGGACGGTCCGGTGCAAACGAGTGAAGGCCAGGGCGCCGAGCGCGTCCGGCCGAGAGCGTCGGGGAGTTCACGGTATGGCTGTGCGGAACGGTCGGTCGTGGACGGGAGTCGTGATGGTGCGGTTGCGGAGCAGGCCCGGGCCTGCCGGGCGGACCCGGCGGTC
This sequence comes from Saccharothrix sp. ST-888, assembly GCF_000955975.1. GTDB lineage: Bacteria > Actinomycetota > Actinomycetes > Streptomycetales > Streptomycetaceae > Kitasatospora. The sequence goes on along the minus strand of NZ_JYJF01000006.1, from coordinate 58,671 downwards.
CCTCCGGCGCCAGGCCGTGGCGCTGGACGGCCGGATCCCGCTGTTCGACGGGCTCAGGGGGTTGCTCCGGAAGATCTTTCCGGACCACTGGTCCTTCCTGCTCGGCGAGTTGGCGCTCTACAGCTTCGTGCTCCTGCTGCTCACCGGGGTGTTCCTGACCTTCTTCTTCCGGCCGTCGATGGCCGAGACGGTCTACACCGGACCGTACGCCCCGCTGCACGGGGTCCTCGTCAGCGAGGCGTACTCCTCCACGCTCGCGATCAGCTTCGAGGTCCGCGGCGGACTGCTGATCCGGCAGATCCACCACTGGGCCGCGCTGGTCTTCACGGCGTCGATCGGCGCCCATCTGCTGCGGATCTTCTTCACAGGCGCGTTCCGCCGTCCCCGGGAGGTCAACTGGATGGTCGGACTGACCCTCTTCCAGCTCGCGCTGCTGGAGGGTTTCGCCGGCTACTCACTGCCCGACGACCTGCTGTCCGGGACCGGGCTGCGGACCGCGCAGGGGTTCGTCCTGTCGGTTCCGCTGGTCGGCACCTGGCTGAGCTCCCTGCTGTTCGGCGGCGACTTCCCCGGGCAGAGCATCATCCCCCGGCTGTACACCACGCACATCCTGCTGCTGCCCGGGGCGCTGGCGGGCCTGATCACGCTCCACCTGCTGCTGGTGTTCGCCCTCGGGCACACCCAGTGGGCCGGGCCCGGCCGGCGCAACCGCAACGTGGTCGGCAAACCGCTGTACCCGCTGTTCCTGGTGAAGACCAACGGCCTGCTCGCGATGGTCGCCGGTGTGCTGGCGCTGCTGTCGGCGATCGGCCAGATCAACCCGATCTGGCGGTACGGGCCCTACCGCCCCGACCAGGCGTCGACCGACGCGCAGCCCGACTGGTACATGGGGTTCATCGAGGGCGCGCTGCGCTTGATGCCCGGCACGGAGACCCGGCTGTGGGGCCACTCCGTCGCCTGGAATCCGCTGCTGCCGGCCGTGCTCTTCCCGCTCGTCCTCTTCGTCGCGCTCTACGCCTATCCGTTCCTGGAGCGCTGGGTCACCGGCGACCACGGGCCGCAGCACCTGTGCGACCGGCCGCGCAACCGGCCGACGCGGACCGGTCTCGGGGTGGCCGGGTTCTCCTGCTACGTGGTCCTGCTGCTGGCCGGGGGCCAGGACCTCATCGCCCGCACCTTCGCGCTGTCGGTGGAAGGACTCGACCGGGTCCTGCGGGCGCTGCTGTTCGTCGTGCCGGTCGTGGCGTTCTGGGTCACCAAGCGGCTCTGCCTGGCGCTCCAGCAGGCGGACCGCGAGCGGCTGGCGGAGGGCGAGGAGAGCGGGTTCGTCGACGAGTCGGTCGAGGGCGGATTCACGGCCGCCTCGCACCCGATCAGCGCTCGGGAGCGGTTCACCCTGGTGTCCAGGACCGTGCCGCGTCCGCTGCCCCGGCCCGCGGCGGGCGCCTCGCGACGCGCACGGCTGCGGGCGGCGCTGAGCTCCTGGTACTACCGGGACCGGGTCGAGTTCCCCGAGAGCCAGGAGGGGCCGGAGAACGAGGAGACCGTGCCGACCGGGCGGCAGCCGTGAGCCCTCACCGCTCCCGCTGACCGTACTGGAAGACGAATCCCACCGTCCCGGGGACCAGCACGCCGAAGCCGATCAGCACCAGCCAGACGCCGAACACCACGCCGAGCCCGAACAGCGCCGCCCCCAGGGCGCAGAGCACCGGGTAGAGGCTGTGCGGCGCGAAGAAGTCGAGCGGCCCGGCCCCTTCGACGACCGCGATGTCCGCACGGTCCTGGAGCCGCTCGCCCCGCTTGACGTGCTGGGTCCAGCAGAACAGCGCCAGCAGGCCGGACATCAGGAAGGCGACGGTCAGCGCGACCGTCCCGGCCGGCTCGGCCGCCAGCCACCCGTACAGCGCACCCGTGACCGCGAAGAACGCCGCGACCCCGGCGAACAGCGCGCTCTCGGCTCTCATCGGCTGCCCATCCCCTCGTGCGACTCCAGCGCCTCCATCGCGGCCCGCGAGTACTCGGGGTGGTGGAGGTCGAAGGCCGGCGCCTCCGAGCGGATCCGCGGCAGGGCGTGGAAGTTGTGCCGCGGCGGCGGGCAGGAGGTCGCCCACTCCAGCGAGCGGCCGTACCCCCAGGGGTCGTCCATGGTGACCCGCCCGGCGTACTTGGCGGTGTGCCAGACGTTGTACAGGAACGGGAGCGTCGACAGCCCCAGGACGAACGAGCCGATCGAGGAGACCGCGTTCAGGGTGGTGAATCCGTCGGACGGCAGGTAGTCCGCGTACCGCCTGGGCATGCCCTGCGCGCCGAGCCAGTGCTGGACCAGGAAGGTCGCCTGGAAGCTCGGGAACAGCAGCCAGAAGTGCAGCTTTCCGCACCGCTCGTCGAGCATCCGGCCGGTCATCTTCGGCCACCAGAAGTAGAAACCGGCGAAGGTCGCGAAGACCACCGTGCCGAACAGGACGTAGTGGAGGTGGGCCACGATGAAGTAGCTGTCGGTGACGTGGAAGTCGATCGGCGGCGCGGCGATCAGCACACCGGTGAGGCCGCCCAGCAGGAAGGTGACGAGGAATCCGATCGAGAAGAGCATCGGGGTCTCGAAGGAGAGCGAGCCGTAGCGCATCGTGCCGACCCAGTTGAAGAACTTCACCCCGGTCGGCACCGCGATCAGCAGCGAGGTCAGCGAGAAGAACGGCAGCAGCACCTGCCCGGTGGCGAACATGTGGTGCGCCCACACCACGGCGGAGAGCCCGGTGATCGCGATGGTCGCGCCGATGAGTCCGTAGTACCCGAAGACCGGCTTGCGGGAGAACACCGGGAGGATCTCCGAGACGATCCCGAAGAACGGCAGCGCCACGATGTACACCTCGGGGTGCCCGAAGAACCAGAACAGGTGCTGCCACAGGATCGCACCGCCGTTGGCGGGGTCGAAGACGTGGGCGCCGAGCTTGCGGTCCGCCTCCAGCGCGAACAGGGCCGCGGTCAGCACCGGGAACGCCAGCAGGGCCAGTACCGAGGTGAACAGGACGTTCCAGGTGAAGATCGGCATCCGGAACAGTGTCATCCCCGGCGCCCGCAGGCAGACGATCGTGGTGATGAAGTTGACCGATCCGAGGATCGTGCTCATCCCGGCCACCACCAGGCCCATGGCCCACAGGTCGCCGCCGGCTCCCGGGCTGCGTACCGCCCCGTTCAGCGGGGCATAGGCGAACCAGCCGAACGAAGCCGCCCCGTTGCTGGTGAGGAACCCGCTCACCACGATCAGCCCGCCGAACAGGAACACCCAGTAGGTGAAGGCGTTCAGACGCGGAAAGGCGACGTCCGGCGCACCGATCTGCAACGGCATCACCGCGTTGGCGAACCCGGCGAACGTCGGCGTCGCGAAGAGCAGCAGCATCACGGTGCCGTGGATGGTGAACAGCTGATTGTACCGGTCCCGGCTGAGCAACTGCAGTCCGGGCTCCAGGAGTTCGGCCCGCATCAGTATCGCCAGCACCCCCGCGAAGAGGAAGAACCCGAACGCGGTCAGCAGGTACATGTTGCCGATGGTCTTGTGGTCGGTGGTGCGCAGCCAGCCCAGGACCATCGACCCCGTCCGGACCGCCGGTCGCACTCGTCCACCGGTCGCGCCGCCGTCCCGAAGGACATCCAGCTGCTCTGCCATCCCATGCCTCTCTGCTGACGGGTGATCAGCGCTGCGTCGCCGATGAGCCGGGCGCACCTATGGAAGCATCAAAGCGGCGTGGGAGTGCGCAGCCGACCTCCTGCGCGTTGCGCCGGAGGCGGAGCGCGCCCCTGCGGGTGGCGACGGGCAGTCGCCGCTGTCGGCGAACGACGAGGACGAGTTCAGGGAGGCGGTCTGTCCGGCGGACCTCCGCTCAGCAGCCGAGTACGGCTCACGAGTTGGTGAACGACGCCCGCCCGTACCGTCGTCCGGGTGTTGTGGGACCACGGCTGCCGCGCGCGGTGGTTCACTGCCTGGTGACTGCCCGTTCGCACGACGGTCCGACCGCAGGAGTCCCATGACCTCCGACAGCACCGCCTCCCGCTCCCGGCCGTCCCGTCGCCGCTGCGGCGAGGCGACCGCGACCGTGGCCGCCGCGTTCTGGGCCGTCATGGTGGGCACCACCGTCCCCACCCCGCTCTATCCCCGGTACCAGGAGGCGTTCGACTTCTCCGACCTGATGGTCACGGTCGCCTTCGCGGTCTACGCGCTCGGCGTGGTCCTCGGCCTGCTCTGCTTCGGCTCGCTCTCCGACCGGCTCGGACGGCGCCCGGTCACCGCCGTTTCGCTGCTGCTGGCCGGAGCCGCCGCCGGGGTCTTCCTGGCCGCCGGCGATCTGGTGGTCCTGCTGGTCGGGCGGGTGCTCTCCGGTCTGGCCGCCGCGCTGGTCACCGGCGCGGCGACCGCCCACCTCACCGAACTCGCCGCGCCCGGCGAACAGGTCAGGGCGGGCCGGATCGCGCTGGCGGCCAACATGGGCGGCCTGGCCAGCGGCCCGCTGCTCGCCGGGAGCCTGGCCGAATGGGCACCCGCGCCGCTGCGGCTGGTCTGGATCGTCGTCGCCGCCCTCGTCCTGCTCACCCTGCTGCTCCTGGCCACCGTCCCGGAGACCGTCCCCCGGCGCTCGGGCCGGGGACTGATCGCCCTCGCACTGCCCAGGGTGCCCGCCGAGATCCGGGTGCCGTTCGTGCGCTGTGCGCTGGCGGCCGGGTCCGGCTTCGCGGTACTCGGCGTGCTCACCGCCACCACCGGACTCTTCTTCGACCTGCTGCTGAAGCTCAGCGTCCCGACACTGTCCGGAGCGACCGTCTCGCTGGCCTTCGTCTGCGTCGGCACCGGCCAGCTCCTGGCCCGGGTGCCGACTCCCCGCCGAGTCCTGCCGATCGCCTGCCTGGGGCTGGTCACGGCCGCCGTGCTGCTCGCCACCGCGATGCTCACCGCGTCCGCCGCGCCGCTGGTCGCCGCCTCGGTGACCGTCGGGCTCTCCTCCGGCCTGGCGCTCGGCGACGGCATCGCACTGGTCACCAGGCGCACCGAACCGGCCGTACGGGGGCAGACGTTCTCCGCCCTGTTCGCGGTGATCTACGCGATGCTGGCGCTGCCTGCGATCGGCGTCGGCGTGCTGATCGGCCACATCGGGCTGCGCACCGCCGGGACGGTCTTCGCCGCCGTGGTGGCCGCACTCGCACTCGGTGTGCTGGCGAGCCTGCCGCGCGGCCGCTGAGCACGGGCGGGGCGGGCCGCCGCTCGGGATCAACGACCTTGCAGGGCCTTGACGTTGTCGCCGAACGTCCAGCCCTTCGACCCGTCCCAGTTGATCGACCAGGTCATCAGTCCCTTGAGGCCGTTGCCGTACTTGTTCCAGACCTGTGAGACCAGGTTCGGCGCCAGGTAGCCGCCGCCGGCTCCCGGCTGGGCGGGCAGTCCCGGGACCTGCTTGTCGTAGGGGACCCTGACCGTCGTGCCCTGGACCACCAGCCCCTTGTTCACGGAGCGAGTGTTCTGAGTCGGCATCAGTTTCCCGGGGGCGGCGCCAACCCGGTTGCAGCAAAGCCACACTGACAGAGCAGCAGGTCACTGGGCCTGGGAGCCGGGGAATAGCGCGCCTTCGCGGCGGTGCCGTCGTGGCCGTAGTATCCGCCGGAGCAGACCAGAAGGAGCTCTTGTGTCCATCCGCCAGAATCGTCGAACGGCCCCGACTGCCGCCTCCCTGACCGCCGTGCTGGCAGTACTGGCGCTCCAGTGCGCCACCGGGACTGCGGCGCAGGCCCAGGCGACCGGGCAACCGCACACCGTCGCCGCCGCACCTGCAGCCGTACCCGCGCCCGCCCCCACACCTGCACCCGCCGTCGACGGCCGAGGAGTCCAGGCACTCCAGGTACGGATCACCGAGGGGCAGGTCCGCGAGGTCGGCCGGGGCGGCAGCATCCTCTATCCCAGCGTGACGAGTTGCCTGACCATCACCGTCCGGCTGCGGGGCGGCGGCCTGGTGGGCACCCACGCCAGCCTGTTCCAGGTCCCCGGCGAGTACCGGTCGGACCAGATCCTCGCCACCCTGCGGAAGCAGGTCGGGGACCGGCGCGTGAGCGCGGTGGAGGTCAGGGGCGCCGTCGGCGCCTGGGACCCCGGCTACCTGGTGAAGGCGATCGAGAGCTACGGCCCGGACGAGGAGGTGCCGTACCCCGTCAAGCCCGACCCCGACGGGATCGCCCAGGCCGTGGCACACGGTCTCGGCCAGCCCCGGGAGAAGGTCACGGTCGAGGACGTTCCCGACGGAGACATCACGGTCCGCTGACCGACCCACGGCGCCCGGCCGGGGGCGCCCCGGGGCGGGTCCGGCATACGGCCAGCCAGAAGACAGTTAACTTAGGTTAGGCTAAGTTGACCAATGTGGTCCAGGTCGGCGTTCGCCGCGCCCGGACCACCGCCCGGCCCAGCCCCGTGGAAGGAGCCCGTCCTGACTGCCGTCGCCGCTCCAGCTCGTTTCCGCCTCTTCCCGCTTCAGTCGCCAGAACCTCCCTGGTCGCGCCACACATCGTCAGGATCACGCTCGCCGGAGACGATCTGACGGGTTTCGTGAACGGCGGACTCGACCAGCGGATCAAGCCGCTGCTCCCGCTGCCCGGCCAGCACGAGCCGCAACTCCCGTCCGACGAAGGCGACTTCGCCTGGTACCAGGCGTGGCGGCAGATGCCGGTCGACGAACGTCCCACGCTGCGCACCTACACCGTCCGGGCGCAGCGCCGGGACCCGGACGAGATCGACATCGACGTCGCCCTGCACGGCGACGTCGGTCCGGGCTCGCGCTGGGCCGCCGCCGTCCGGGAACTGCGCCGCCACCTGGTCCGGGAGCGAGGCTTCGAAGCCCGCGCGGTCTGCTTCATGGGCTACTGGCGGGCCGGTCGCACCGAGGACGACGCGGCCGACCAGACCGACCCGGAGAGCTGAGCCCGCCGTCTGACCTCGCGTCAGCCGCACGACGCTCCGGAGCGGCGTCCGGTCCGGCGGCAGCACCCACAGGCCCCCGTGCGGCGATCCCGCTTCACGCCGTCGCAGGACAGGCGGGATTGCTCCCAGCGGGTGACGATGGAGAGCAGTGTCCCGGAACTGAGATAGGCAGGTGCGGGCCATGAGCTCTTCATCCGAAATCCCGTCCGGTGCCGACCCGCGCGACAACCGGCCGCAGGGCGCCGGCGAGCCGTCCCGCGCCGGTGCCGCACAGGGCACCGGGACGGCGGCGGGTACCGGGCCCTTGGAGGGGCACGGCATCGATCCGTACGGCGGCGCGCTGGGCGCGCTGGCCAACGCCACCTGGCAGGTGCTGCTGACAGCGGGTGTGGCAGCCGTGGCACTCGGTGTGTTCGTCCTGGTGTGGCCGGGCGCGACGCTGTTCGTGGTCGGTGTCCTCTTCGGCATCTACCTGCTGATCAGCGGCGTGTTCCAGCTGACCGCGGCCTTCGGTCACCATGTGCCCGGCCACCTGCGTGCGCTGCACTTCGTCAGCGGCGCGCTCTTCCTGCTCCTGGGCCTGATCTGCTTCCGAGGGGCCGCCGAGACGATCCTGCTGCTCGCGCTCTGGATCGGCTTCGGCTGGCTGCTGCGCGGCGTCATGCTGACCACGGTGGCGATCTCCAGCCCGGCGCTGCCGGCCCGTGGCTGGCAGGTGTTCCTCGGGGTGATCACCGCGATAGCCGGTGTGGTGCTGATCGTCTCGCCGTTCCGGTCGATCGCGGCACTCACCCTGGTGGCCGGTATCTGGCTGATCGTCCTGGGCCTGATCGAGATCGTCCATGCGATCCAGCTGCGCTCCCGGATCCGGAAGCTGGGCTCCGGTGCGGCGGCCGCCAACGGCACACGGGGCCGGCCGCACCCTCATCCGCAGACGTAGCGAGGCGTTTCAGGCAGCCGGGCCTCCGGTCCTCCGGCTGACCATCCAGGTGCCGCACTCACCGCAAGAGGTGAGTGCGGCACCTGAGTGGGAACAAGGAGGAAATGCCTGCTGCACGCGAGACGCCGACCCAAGCCGTCCGACGCCGCCTCAAGGAGCCCGTCGTCGTCCTGACGGTACGCGCGACCGTGGCTGCCACGCTGTCCTACGCGGTCGCGGTGCACCTGAGCAGCGAACCGGCTCCGCTGACCGCACCGCTGACCGCGCTGCTGGTCGTCCAGGTCACCCTCTACTCCACCCTGACCACGAGCATCCGCCGGGTGAACTCGGTCGTGGTCGGGGTGCTGATCGCCATCGGGTTCAGCTCGGTGATGGGGCTCTCCTGGTGGAGCCTGGGACTGATCATCCTCGCGTCGCTGACGATCGGGCACTTCGTGCGGGTCGACGAGTTCGTCAACGAGGTCGCGATCAGCGCGATGCTGGTGCTCGGGGTGACCCGGCTGGCGTCCCAGGCGTGGGACAGGGTGCTGGAGACCCTGATCGGGGCCGGAGTCGGCCTGCTCTTCAACTTCCTGTTCGCCCCGCCGGTGTGGGTGGACACGGCGGGCGAGTCGATCGAGGACCTCGCCCGCCGGACCCGCCACCTGCTGGTCCGCATCGCCGAGGAGCTGGGCGGCCCCACCACGGTGGAGAGCGCCGCCGCCCGGCTGCACGAGGCCCGCCGCCTCGACCAGGCCATCACCGACGTCGACGGCGCGCTGCGCCAGGCCGAGGACAGCCTGCGCCTGAACCCGCGGATCCGGGAGGGCCAGCTCCCCAGGCTGGTGCTGCGGACCGGTCTGGACACCCTGGAGATCTGCGTGGTCGTCGTCCGGGTGATGGCCCGTTCGCTCACCGACCTGGCCAAGCGCCGCGACCGGGACGAGGACCTCTTCCCGCCGCAGGTGGCCCTGGCCCTGGAGGAGCTGCTGGTGCACGTCGGCGGGGCGCTGGTCAGTTTCGCCGTGCTGGTGACCACCCAGGTGAGCCACAGCGCCGAGGAGGCGGAGGGCCGGCTGGCCGCCGAGCTGTCCGCAGCCAGGGACAGCCGCGACACGGTGGCCCAGATGCTGCTGCGGCAGGTCCAGGAGCACCCCCACGCCTGGCAGCTGCACGGTTCGCTGCTGGCCGAGATCGACCGGATCCTGGACGAGCTGGACCTGGACCACCGGTCGCGACGCCTCATGGAGGAACTGGACCGGGCCTCCGTGGCGAACCGCCAGCGGTTCGAGTGGCTGGAGGGGGTCCGGAGCCTGGCGCGGGGCGAGCGTCGGCGACGCAGGCGCCGCACGAAGCGGACACCGGCGGAGGCCGGCGCCGGCGGAAGCTAGCAGCGGCAGCGGCGACAGCGGGAGGCGCCGAGGCCGGCTCGGGCAGGGGGTGCCGGCCTCGGCGGGCGGGTCGGGCGGGTCAGGCGGCTTTCTGCGAGGCGGCGGCCTCGGGACGCAGATCGCTGAGGCTGAGCGGATGCACCGGCGCCTCCGGCAGGACGATCCGGCGGGTCAGGCGGAGGTCCGGTCCGACGTGCAGCAGCTCACCGGGGACCATCAGCTGCCAGTGGGGGTTCTCGTCCATGCGTTCGCTGGCGACCACCACCGTGGCGACGTCCCGGAGGTCCCGGGAGTGGACGCGCATCCGGCCGCCGGTGCCGCTGTGGTCCAGGTGCCGGTCTCCGTGGTGGCCGCCGGCGTGGCGTTGGAGCTCGTAGAGCTCATGGGTGTCGGGGTAACGCAGCGCCCACAGTTCGTCGGGGGTGGTGAGGATCAGGTTGAGTGCGTACAGGGGCAGGTTCCGGGCGACCCAGCGGGCCGCCTCCGTGATGCCGGCGGTGACGTCGCCGCCGTTGGCCCTGGTCTCTCGGGTGATCAGGGCGAAGAAGCGCTCGGAGTCGGTGTCCCCCTGGACCAGGGCACGGTCCTCGCCGAGGTGCTCCTCCAGCTGCTCCAGACCTCCGATGACGCCGTTGTGCGCGAACAGGCGTCCGTCCTGCACGAACGGGTGGGTGTTGCGCCCCCGGAGGCTGCCGGTGGAGGCGAAGCGGATGTGGGCGATGAAGGTCGCCGACTCCACCTGCCTGGCCTCCTCGGCGAAGGCGCGGTCCTCGTAGGCCGCGATGGGCTTCTTGTACACCCGTGGGGTTCCGTCGGCTTCGAAGAAGCCCAGGCCGGTCCCGTCGGGGTCGCGGTGGCTCTGGTCGCTCAGGCTGTCGGGAGCGTCCAGCAGCCAGAAGGTGGCGCGGGTGCGCCTGGGGCTGCTGCTCATGCCGAACAGACGGCACATACGGGAGTCCTCCGATCGGGCCGGTCCAGGGCGGGTACCCGCGAAGCCGCACCGGTATTCCGGTCCGGCACCGCACCCGGACAGTTGACATGACGATCGATCAGGCATGCTCTGCTGCCGTGCGGTTCGGCCGTCCGGACAGCCGTCCACGTGCGCGGGTACACGAATCCGGCTTCCGGCGCGTCCCGACCCCCTGCTCAATCCGCCCTCCCTGTTGCAGCCCCCGGGGTGAACCTCGGGGCCACGGGCAGGCATCATGATCAGGTACCGGCAGGGCGAGGGGACGGGGAACGGGGAACGCACAGTGGCTACTTCGGCGGACGACGACCGGCCCGGCGGGCTGATCATCTTCCTGAACGGCACATCGAGCTCCGGCAAGTCGAGCATCGCCGGGGAGCTGCTCACGATCCTGGACGAACCGTACTTCCACTTGCCGGTCGACACGTTCCACGCCATGCGGGCACGGCGCGAGTTCCCTGCGGACCGACTGCCGCACATCCTTGAGCAGCTGAGGGGCGCCAGGACAGCGGGACGCTAAAGGCTAATTATTTGCTTTTGACGCCCCGGTCTGCTTGGCTCGGAACCGGCTTCGCACACCGTGCCGAGCCTTCCGCCACCTTCCGAGGAGTCACCCGTGTCACGCTGGGAGATCGGTGACATCACCGTCCACCGCATCGACGAGATCGCCCTGCCCGCCGCCACCGGTCCGTGGCTACTGCCCGAAGCCACACCGCAGGTGGTGGCCCGCCACCCCTGGCTGCGGCCGGACTTCGCGGGTCCGGACGGCGGACTCAGGCTCGCCGTCCACAGCTTCGCGCTGGAGATCGGCGGGCTGCGGGTCCTGGTCGACACCGGCATCGGCAACGGCAAGACCCGCGCCAACCCGGCCTGGCACCAGCTGGACACGCCCTACCTGGAGCGGCTCACCGCCGCCGGTTTCGCGCCGTCGGACGTCGACCTCGTGATCCTCACCCACCTGCACGCCGACCACGTGGGCTGGAACACCCGGCCCGCCGCCGACGGCAGCTGGCAGCCCACCTTCACCAACGCCCGCTACCTCACCGCCCGTACGGAGCACGCCTACTGGGCAGGCGCCGAGCTGGAGGAGAGCCGCCGTCAGATGCTGGACGACTCCGTCCGGCCCGTGCACGAGCAGGGCCTCCTCGACCTGGTCGACGTCGCCCCCGAGGGCACCGAGATCGCGCCCGGCCTGACCCTGCTCCCCACCCCCGGGCACACTCCCGGCCAGGTCGCCGTCGTCCTGAGCAGCGGCGGCCGGTCCGCCGTCATCACCGGCGACTGCGTGCACCACCCGGTACAGCTGGCCGAACCGGCCGTGGGCAGTTGCGTGGACATCGACCCCGCCCAGGCCGCCCGCACCCGCGCCCGCCTGCTGGAGCAGCTGGCCGACACCGACACCCTGCTGCTCGGCAGCCACTTCCCGCGTCCCACCGGCGGCCTGGTCCGCCGGAGCGGCGACGCCTTCCGCCTCGTCCCGCAGCCCGGCACCGGATCCGGCACCCAGCACTGACCCGGACGCCCCACCCCCACACCCCCCGGATCCGCACGGGGCGCTGCGATCGAAAACACCTGGTCAGTCGTCAATTCTCCTGCTTTTTCTGCCAGATGACGGTAAATCTGACCCGACTCGCACCCGAACCGCCGTCTCCTTGCTAAGTTCACAGACTCGCCAGTCCACCGACAACTGAAAGGCACCTGCGACCCCAATGCTGTACGCGGCACCGAGGCCGGGCGCACGTCGCCCGGCCGCCCCCGCACCGGTCCGCAGCTCCGCCACGAGGCCCGTGCGGCAAGCTCCCCCACCTCCCGTATGAGCCGGCGACCACGACCGGCTCGTCCTCCCCTGGAGTCTCCATGCGTTCGAGGTCGCGTTTCGCCGGGCTCTCCGCTGTCGCCACGGCGGCTGCGGTTGCGGCATCCCTGGCCCTGGCTCCGCACAGCTCGGCCACCGCCGCGGCGACGGCCGGCACCGTCCCCACTCCCGCGCACATCGTGGTCGTGATGGAGGAGAACCACTCCTTCGACGACGTCATCGGCGACACTTCCGACGCTCCCTACATCAACTCCCTGGCGTCCCAGGGCGCGTTGATGACCTCCTCGTTCGGTGTCACCCACCCCAGCGAGCCGAACTACATGGCGCTGTTCGGCGGCAGCACCTTCGGCCTGAGCTCCGACGCCTGCCCGGTCAACGAGGGCAACAAGGCCAACCTCGGTTCCGAACTGCTGGCCTCCGGCCGCACCTTCAAGGGGTACTCGGAGGGCCTGCCGAGGACCGGCTCCACCAGCTGCAGCTCGGGCGGCTACGCGCGCAAGCACTCGCCGTGGGTCAACTTCAGCAACGTCCCGGCCGCCGACTCGCTGCCGTTCTCCTCGTTCCCCACGGACTACAACACGCTGCCCACCGTGTCGTTCGTGATCCCGAACCTCGACGACGACATGCACGACGGCACCATCGCCGACGGCGACTCCTGGCTGCAGAACAACCTGGCCGACTACGCGACCTGGGCCCAGCAGAACAACAGCCTGCTGGTCGTCACCTGGGACGAGGACGACTACACCGAGAGCAACCAGATCCCCACCCTGTTCTTCGGCGCGCACGTCCAGCCCGGCCAGTACAGCGAGACCATCAACCACTACAACGTGCTCGCCACCCTGGAGCAGATGTACGGCCTGGCCCCGGTCGGCCAGAGCGCGTCCGCCGCGCCGATCACCGACATCTGGAACTGAGACCGACCGGCTCCACACCACCGTCCAGGAGTCCCGGCCTCGTGCACGGGCGGCGGCCGTCGTCGGCCGCCGCCCCGGGCCGGGACGCGCCCGCCCGTTCGAAGGACCAGTCCACACCATGCCGGAGCCAATCCCACCCACCCCCTCGGCCGATCCGGAGGACAGTCCGCCACCGCGGGCCGCCGCCACCCGGCGGCTGCGCCCTGCGGTGGCCGGGCTGCTCCTGCTGGGCGTTACCGCCGTGATCGGCTCCGCGCCCGCCGACGGCAGCGCCCCGGCACCACCCGGCGGGCGGCTCCAGGTGGACACCACCACCTGCGGCACACCTCCCGAGAAGCTGCCCGCCGGGCCGCTCTCCTTCAGCGTCACCAACAACTCCAAGGTCTTCGCCACGCTCTACCTGGTCTCGCCCGACGCGAGCCTGGCCTACGCGGAGATCCCCTGGCTCGGCCCCGGCCGGACGCTGCCGCTGGCCACCACCCTGACGGGTGGTCAGTACGCCGTCCGCTGCGTCTTCTCCAGCGGTCCGGTGCTCACCACCCGTCCCGTGACGGTGGCCGGGACCGCGTCCGGCGCCGTGGCCGGCTACCAGCCCATGCCGGACAAGGAGATGGGCGCACCGGTCAAGGCCTACCGCGACTACGTCAAGGCCGCGCTGCCCGGGCTGCTCACCGCAGGACGTACGCTCGACGCCGACGTGGCCGGCGGAGACCTGGCCGCCGCCAAGGCCGACTGGCTCACCGCCCACCTGGACTACGAGCGCCTCGGCGCCGCCTACAACTCCTTCGGCAACTTCGACACCTCCCTGAACGGCCTGGCGAACGGGCTGCCCCAGGGCGTCGACACCCCAGACTGGACCGGCTTCTTCGCCGTGGAGTACGGCCTGTGGCACGGCTGGAGCGCCGACCGGCTGCGTCCGGTCACCCAGCGGCTGGTGACGGACATCGACGGTCTGGTCCAGGACTTCCCCAGCGAGGACACCGACCCGGGCGACCTCTCGCTGCGCGTGCACGAGATCCTGGAGAACTCGCTGCAGTTCCAGCTCAACGGCATCGCCGACTACGGCAGCGGCACCACCCTGGCCACGCTCGACGCCAACATCCAGGGGACCGAGAAGGTCCTGGAGATCCTCGCTCCCGTGATCCGCCCCCGGGACCCCGGTCTGCTCGACCGGCTGAACCGGGAACTCCCCTCCTACGACGGCGAGGTGACCGCCTACCGGGCCAAGGACGGCTCCTGGACGGCATCCTCGAACCTCGGTGCGGCGCAGCGCCGGCGCCTCGACGGAGACCTCGGTCAGCTCCTGGAGGAGCTGGCTGTCCTGCCCAACCTGCTCACCCCGAGGAACCACGCATGACGACGCCCGAGCCGCCGGTCCCGCCTGCCCCGTTGCTCCCACCCGCACCGGCGGTCCCGCCCGCGCCGGCGCAGCCGCTGCGCCGGCGTGCCTTCCTGCGCGGTGCCACGGTGGGTGCCGCCGTCGGCGCGGGCGCGCTGGCCGGGGCGTTCGCGGCCGCCGCCGAGCCCGGCCCGGGGCCGTCGGGGCGGCGTATCCCCTTCCACGGCCCGCACCAGGCGGGTATCACCACGCCGCAGCAGTCCGCCGCGTCCTTCGTCGCGTTCGATGTCATCGCGCCCGACCGGGCCGCGCTGGAGGACCTGTTCCGGACCCTGACCGAGCGGACCCGGGTGCTGACGGCGGGTGGCCCGGTGCCCGCCACCGACCTGGCCTCGCCGCCCACCGACAGTGCGACGCTCGGGCCCGTGCTGCCCGCCGACGGGCTGACGGTCACGGTGAGCGTGGGCGCCTCGCTCTTCGGCGACCGCTACGGGCTCGCCGCCCGCAAACCGGCCCGGCTGGTGCAGATGCCGGTGTTCCCGGACGACGACCTGGTCAACTCCAAGGAGCTGCACGGCGACCTGTCGCTGCAGATCTGCGCGGACTCGCGCGACACCGCGATGCACGCGCTGCGCGACATCACCAGGCACACCCGCGGCGGTATGCAGCCGAGTTGGAAGGCCGACGGCTTCCACGCCGCCCCGCGTCCGTCCGGCACCCCGCGCAACCAGCTGGGCTTCAAGGACGGCATCGCCAATCCCGACGTCGGAAACCAGGCGGTGGCCGATTCGGTGCTCTGGACCCACGGCGGCGCCGACGGCGAGCCGGCCTGGGTGGAGGGCGGCTCCTACCAGGTGGTGCGGATCATCCGGATGCTGGTCGAGTTCTGGGACCGGGTCTCGCTGCACGAGCAGGAGCGGATGATCGGCCGCCGCCGTGACTCCGGCGCGCCGCTGGACGGGGTCAAGGAGTCCGACGCCCCCGACTACGGGGCCGACTCCCAGGGCCTGCTGACCCCGATGAACGCGCACATCCGGCTCGCCAACCCGCGCACCCCCGAGTCGGCGGGCCAGCGGATCCTGCGCCGCGGCTACAACTACGACCGCGGCCTGGACACCGACGGCAACCTGGACGTCGGGCTGATCTTCTGCTGCTACCAGCAGGACGTGGCACGGCAGTTCCAGACCGTGCAGCAGCGGCTGGCGGGCGAGCCGCTGGTCGACTACATCTCACCGACGGGTGGCGGGTACTTCTTCACGCTCCCCGGTGTCGGGAGCCCGGCCGACTGGTTCGGATCGGCGCTGTTCCGCTGACACCCCTGCCATGAGCCGCAGTTGACCGCCGTCCCCTGCCTCGGCCCCCGTGCGCCGGGGAAGCACGACGATCTGCTCACCAGCCCCGAAGTGTCCCAGCAGGTACGCCGGTCCCTCCTCACCCCGACCGCGGCCCCCGGGCACACCTGGTGACCCCGATCCCGTGACCCCTCGGCGGTGGCACCGAGCAGCGGCCCGTCGGCGGAGAAATCGCGCAGCGCCGACCGCACGCCGGACGGCGGCTGCCCCGTTCGAAGTATCTCGATATGGAGAAGCTTGATATCGAGATACTCTGGGTGGAGGATGGCCAGGGACCGGGACATCCCAGTCCCGCACGCAGAGACACCTGGCTGAAGGAGTAGCGCACATGCACCGGGCGACCTGGGATCCACAGCAGTACCTGCGCCACGCGGGACACCGGACCCGTCCCTTCCTCGACCTCCTGGCCCGTGTCTCCGAGCTGCCGGGCACCCCCGCCCACATCGCCGACCTGGGCTGCGGCGCCGGAAACCTCACCGCCCTGCTCGCCGACCGCTGGCCCGACGCGCACATCACCGGACTCGACAACTCCGCCGACATGCTCGCCGCCGCCCGGGAGTTCGCCGGCCCCACCAGTGGCGGCGGCACCCTTGGCTTCCGTGCGGCCGACGCCGCCGAGTGGATCCCCGACCGGCCCTACGACCTCGTCGTGTCCAACGCGGCCCTCCAGTGGGTCCCCAACCACCCCGAGTTGCTTGCCGGTTGGGTCGACTCCCTGGCCCCCGGCGGAACCTTCGCCCTCCAGGTGCCCGACCAGTCCGCCGCCCCCAGCCACACCCTGCTCGACGAACTCTGCGAGAGCGCCCGGTGGCGCCGATGCCTGGGCGGCCGGGCCGACGGGCGGCGCCAGGTCGTCCTCGGCCCGGCCGGCTACCTCGAACTCCTGGCTGGCCTCAACTGCACCGTCGATGCCTGGGAGACCACCTACGCTCAGCTCCTCAGCGGCACCGATCCGGTCCTCGACTGGACCAAGGGCACGGCGCTGCGCCCCGTCCTCACCGCTCTGGCGGACGACCCCGAGGCCACCGCCGACTTCCTCACCGAGTACCGCGACCTGCTCCGCGCGGCCTACCCGGCCACCCGCCACGGCACCGTGTACCCGTTCCGCCGCGTCTTCGCCGTCGCCACCAGGCGGAGCTGACGCCCGCCCACCGCAACCGGCCGGGTGCCGGATCAGGCCGTGCGGGCGCGCAGCCGGCGCAGCATGCGCGCGTCCTCGAACCCGACCGAGCGGGCGGCGGCGTCGACCGTCGAGCCGTGGCTGATGAGGTGCTCGGCGCGTTCGAGGCGGAGCGTCTGCTGGTAGCGCAGTGGGGTGAGGCCGCCGGTGGCCCGGCTGAAGAGCCGGGTGAGGGTGCGTTCGCTCACCCCGACGGCCGAGGCCAGCGCGGGCAGCGGCAGCGCCTCGGCGAACCGCGAGTCGATGACGTCCTGGGCGCGGTGCACGGTGTCGTCGAGGTGGGATCGGTGCCGGAGCATCGCGCTGGTCTGCGGTTCATGGCCGTTGCGCCGGGCGTAGACGACCATGTCCCGGGCCACCTGGGCGGCCGCGGCGGGCCCGTGCCGGGCCGCGATCAGGTACAGGGCCAGATCGATGCCGCTGGCGATGCCCGCCGAGGTGACCACCCGGTCGTCGACGGTGAACAGGACGTCGCGGACGACCACCGCCCCCGGGTGGCGCCGGGCCAGTTCGTCCTGGAGCTCGTGGTGGGTGGTGCAGCGGCGGCCGTCGAGCAGTCCCGCCCGGCCGAGCGCGTCGGCCCCGGCGCAGACGCTGGCGACGGTGCCGCCCCTGGCGTGGTGCTTCCGCAGGGCGTCGAGCGAGCCCGCACCGATGTCGGGGCCCTGGGCCAGCGTCCCCACCTGCCAGCCGGGCACCACGATCAGGTCGTCGGGTCCGAGGTCGGGCCAGTCCGGCCGGGCCGTCAGCGGCAGCCCCTGGGCGCTGGGGACCGGACTCCGCTCGGCGACGTAGCCGAGCGTGTAGGGGTGCCCGAAGTCGGCGGCGGTGGAGAAGGCCTGCGCGGGGCCGGCCAGGTCCAGCAGATGTACTCCGGGCACCAGCAGGAAGACGATGTGGCTCACGATCCGGTCATCATGCCCGAGGACCGGCCGCGGCTTCCAGCTCGCCGACCGTGGCGATGGTGGCGAAGCGTCCGGCGAGGGCGTACTCGGTCCGCCTGATGATCTCCTCGGTGCCCAGGGTCCGGGGGTCCGCCAGCAGTTCGGCGGCGGTCCGGTGAGCGGGAGCGTCGCGGTGCGGGATGGGGTGGGTGGCCGTGGCGTCGATGGCGAAGGTGACCAGGTAGCCCAGGTCGCTCGCGAGGCGGGTCGTGGTCTCCACGCACTGCTCGGTGCGCAGGCCGCAGAGGGTGAGCTCGCGGATGCCGTGCTCGGTGAGGAGCTGCTGCAGGTTGGTGGTGGTGAAGGCGTTGTGCGAGGTCTTGTGGATCAGCGGTTCCTCGTCCCGGCGCTCCAGTTCCGCCATCAGCCGGACGTGGCCGAGGGCGGGGTCGAAGACGTCGCCGGTGCCGGGCTCGGAGTGCAGCACCCACACCACCAGATCGCCCGCCCGGCGGGCGAGTCGCACCAGGCGGTCCA
This sequence comes from Saccharothrix sp. ST-888, assembly GCF_000955975.1. Taxonomy (GTDB): domain Bacteria; phylum Actinomycetota; class Actinomycetes; order Streptomycetales; family Streptomycetaceae; genus Kitasatospora. The sequence continues at coordinate 40,420 of NZ_JYJF01000006.1, read as the reverse complement.
CCTGGTGCGCGATCTTCGGGTCGGAGACGGTCTCCCAGAGCGGACGGGCGCGGAAGGATTCCTGGACATCGACGACGATCAGTGCTCGGTTCATGTCCCTGATTCTGGTTCGCGCCGGTGCGGCGGCGACAGGCCGTATCGGGTCCGGCGGCGGACCGATCCGGTCACGCACAGCGGCACCGACACGGCGCCTCGGCGGATCTGCGCGGCCGGGCCGGCGAGACCGGCCGCCACCGACCGGGGGGAGCGGTGGCGGCCGGAACTTCGGTGCCGTCGGCCGGCAGGGGGTTCGAAGGACGGGGTGGAGTCACCCGTTCTTCGGGGGCGGCAGCAGGTCACCCGGCGGGCGGCCGGTCCGGGGAGGCGGACGCGCCCGGTCGCCGCGGGATCACCCGGTCAGGCCGGGCGCAGCCACTGCCCCCAGTGCGTGGGTGGATCGGCCCGGCGGCAGCACGACTGGGCGCACTCCCGCTCATCGTCCTCCGGGTCGACGACGAACGTGCCCGTGCCCTCGAGGATTCTGGGGATCTTCTCGCGGTCCATGACTACCCTCCGTTGCATGTCGGTTGACAGAGGATGACGCTACAGTCTGTCATGCGTCGTGTACATGGCGCATTCCCAGGACTTTACGCACCGACTGCCACGGAGCGCTCCCCGCCGCCGTGGCGGCGTGGCAGCGGGGAGCAGCGGGGCGGTCAGGCCGACCGGGACTCGGCACTGCGACGCAGCGCCTTCTTGTCCGGCTTGCCGACGTCGGTCAGCGGGAGTTCGGTGACGAAGGTGATCCGGGCGGGCTCGTACATCGCGCCGCGCTCGCTCAGCACCAGCTCGCGGAGCTGCTGCTCGTCGACGCTGCCGCCCGGGACGGGGACAACGACGGCGTGCACCTGCTCCATCCGGTCGGCATCGGGGACGCCGAAGACGGCACTCTGCCGGACCTGGGGGTGGGAGTTGAGCAGGTCCTCCAGCTCGGTGGTGTAGACGTGGCCGCCGACGACGATGATCATGTCCTTCAGCCGGTCGACGACCGTGAGGTAGCCGTCCTCGTCCAGGCGGCCGAGGTCTCCGGTGTGCAGCCAGCCGTCGCGCAGCACCTCGGCGGTCAGCTCCGGCTGCTTCCAGTACCCCAGCATGACACTGCCGGAGCGTACGCAGATCTCGCCGAGCTCACCGGCGGGCAGGTCGGTGCCCGACTCGTCGCGGATCGCCACCTCGACCCCGGGCAGGACCTTGCCCGCCGTCCGCAGCCGGTCCGGCCGGTCGGGGTCGTGGTCCTCGGCGGCCAGCGTGCTGATGCCGCCGGCCTCGTTCTGGCCGTAGAACTGGAACAGCACCGGGCCGAGCCGCCGCACCGCGTCGGCGAGGCGGACCGGGGACGCCTGGCAGCCGCCGTACATCAGGCTGCCCAGGCTGGAGGTGTCGCGGTGGGCGATGTCGGGGTGGTCGAGCAGCTGGTACAGCAGCGGCGGCAGGAGGAAGAGCCGGGTGATCCGCTCGCGCTCGATCGCGGCCAGCACCTCGGCGGGGTCGAAGTCGTCCAGCAGCACCACGGTGCCGCCGGCGGAGAGGGTGAGATCGACGAGGTAGCCGGCGGCGTGCGCGAGGGTGGTGCAGACCAGCTGGCGGTGCGTCTCCCGCCGCACCTCGTCGAGCTGGGTCCGGAAGCCGCCCACCTGCTCGAAGGTGGCGCAGATCCCCTTGGGGTGGCCGGTGGTGCCACCGGTGTGGCGGATCGAGCACACGTCGTCGGGCCGGGCCAGGCCGGTCAGCGGCTCGGCGGACTGCCGGGCCGCCAGCTCCAGCAAGTCCTCACCGTCCTTCGCGGGCCCGAGGACCAGGACGTGCTCCACCTCGACCTGGGCGGTCAGCTCGGCGGCCCGCTCGGCATAGCGGGGGTCGACGATCAGCGCAACGGTCTCGATGTCCCGGACGATCGCGGCCTGTACGTCCGCCGAGAGCTTGTTGTACAGGTGGTTGATCCGGCAGCCGAGCAGGTTGGCGGCGTAGCGCGCGGCTATCGTCTCCGGCAGGTTGCCGCTCAGCAGGGTGACGGTCTGTCCGCGGCCCACCCCCCGCGCCTGGAGGGCGCGGGCCATCCGGTGGACGAGATCGCGGAGCTCGCCTGCGGTGATGCGCCGCCCCTCGTGGACGACCGCCTCCCGGCCGGGGTGCTCCCCCAGCGTGTCGAGGTTGCGCTCTACATAGCTCTGGAACGGCTCGGCGTCGCTCTGGAGTGTCTGCGTGGTGCTGGTCATACGTCATTCCCCTCCTGGCATCGGCGCACGAGTCCGCTGCGCCGACAGTTCGTGGTCGGTGGTGACAACCGGACCTGATGGGCCGTCATTCCGGCCTGGCAGCCCCTCGAGTCCGACCCGTCAACTTAGTTGCCCGGAGCAACTATACGTATGGTAATCAGTTCCTCACGCAAGATCAAGACGGCTGGTGACACGCCGGTGACTCACTGTGCGTGTTTACCGGACGGTCACCAGGACGGCAGGTCCGTGCCCCAGCGAACGGGCGGGCGGCTCCAGTCCGCAGGTGCGCCGTCGTGGTGGAGCGGGGAGCGGGCATGCCGCAGCGCACCGTACGGCGAGGCGGTCTCGGCCGGCCAGGACTGCGGATCGTAGGCGCCTCCCGGCACCGCCGCGGGCCGGATCCCGTGCATCAGCCAGCACGTCCGCGCCCAGGAAGGCGAGGGAGCGCGTCGCGACGGGACCGGCGATCACCCTGGTCAGGTCCAGCACCCGCACCCCGTCCGCCGGGAGCGCCGCCGCCGGCAGCGGACGGGGAGCACCCTCCCCGGAGCGCTCCGCCTCGGCCAGCCTCCCGGCCTGTGCCGGCGCGTCCGCACCGGGCGCCGGCGACACGGCTACGGCCAGGCCGCCCGCCGCGTACACGGCCTCCTGAATCCACCGGGCGGGGCGCACCGCCAGCTCCTGCGCCAGCGCGTCCACCAGTGCCGATCGTCTCCGGTGTCACGGATGCCCAGGGCGCCCAGCAGCCGGGCGCGGTGGTGCGGGTAGTTGGCGTGGGTCCGCACCCACCCGTCGGCGGCGCGCCAGAAACCGGACAGCGCCGCGAAGGACGTCGGGGTCCGGCCGTCGATCCGCAGGTGCCGCTCGCTGACGAACGCCGTGGCCACCGCCCCCTCCCGCACCCGCACCGTCGGTACGGGCGTCCCGGTGCGCAGCGCCAGCAGCTCGGCCGCCGCCAGCGAGCACACGCCCACCGTGGCGCGCGCCAGCTCCCGCACCGGCAGCCGGGCCGGGAGCACCTCTCCGGCCCCTTCGTACGACACTCCCCCGACCAGTTCGGGCCTGCCGCCGAGGGCGGCCCAGGCGTGTGCGGTCGCCGCATCCTGTGTGATCGTCACACGAGCCACTGTGCTCCCGCACCGGACGCCGACCGCCGTCGAGGCCCTGTCACCGGCAGCCGCTGACCGATCGTCACCACGGCCGGGCGTTGCACCCGCCCTCCCCCGGCCGCCGAGGGCAGGATCGGGGGATCACACCGACCCGACCCGCCGCCGGCCGAGTACCCGGGGAGAGACATGCCACTGCGCCGCCACCCACGCCGACGCCACCGGACCGGCAGCCGCCGGGTCGTGTGGGCCCTGGTGTCCGCCGTACTGGCGGCGGTCGGCCCGGCCCCGGCCCCGGGCGCAGCCACAGCCGCAGCCGCGGCCGCCCCGGCGGGCACCGCACCAGTGCCGGTCGACCATCCTTCGACCCTGGTCAATCCGCTGATCGGCACCCTCCGCGGCGGCCTGACCTTCCCCGGCCCCGCCGCACCGTTCGGTATGGCGCAGCCGAGCCCGGACACCCTCGCCCCCGACGGTTCCAGCTACGGCTACTCCTACGCGCACGACGAGATCCTGGGCTTCAGCCAGACCCACCTCTCCGGCGCGGGGTGCTACGTCAGCGGCGAGGTGCCGATCCTGCCCACCACCGGCGCCGTCACCTCCGCGGATCCGGCCGTGTACGCCGCGCACTTCAGCCACGCCGACGAACAGACCTCGGCCGGCTACTACCGGGTCGGCCTGGACAGCGGGGTGGACGCCGAGCTGACGGCCACCGCCCGCACCGGCTGGCAGCGGTACACCTTCCCGGCGGGCCGCCAGGCCAACGTCCTGGTCAACACCGGCTACGCCCATATGCCGGTGGACAGTTCGGAGTTCCACGTGGTCGGGGACCGGACCGTGGAGGGCCGGGTGACGGACGGCCGGTTCTGCGGCAGCACCGGCGACCGCCACACCCTCTGGTTCACGGCCTCCTTCGACCGGCCGTTCAGCTCCTTCGGCACCTGGCGGGGCAGCACGCTCTCCCCCGGCTCCCGGGACTCCGCCGGGGACAGCGGCCCCGACCGCGCCCACGGCAGCGGCGGCTGGCTCACCTTCGACACCGGAACCGACACCGGAACCGACACCGACCGCCGGGTCGTCGTCAAGGTCGGGCTCTCCTACACCGGGTTCGAGGGCGCGCGCCGCAACCTGGCGGCCGAGACCACCGGCCACGACTTCGACCGCACCCGCCGAGCCCTGACCGCGGACTGGGACCGGCGGCTGCGCTCGGTACGGATCGGCGGTTCGGACCACGACCACCGGGTGGCCTTCTGCACCGCGCTCTACCACGCGCTGCTGCACCCCAACCTGATCGGCGACGTGGACCGGCGCTACCCGGGCGCCGACGGGAGGGTCCACACTGCAACCGACTGGACGCCGTACGCCAACTTCTCGCTCTGGGACACCTCACGCACCCAGAACCAGCTCCTCGAACTGCTCACCCCCGCCGTCGCCCGCGACATCGACCTGTCCGTCCTGGCGATCCACCGCGAGAGCGGCTGGCTGCCGAGGTGGTCGCTGGAGAACAGCGAGACCGGGGTCATGACCGGCGACCCGGTCACACCCTTCCTGGTCGACGGCTGGTCGAAGGGCCTGCTCGCCGGGCACGAGGAGGAGGCCTACCGGGCCCTGCTGCAGAACGTCACCCAAGTACCGCCCGCCGACTCGCCGTTCAGCGGGCGCAGCGGAAATCCGCGGTACGCCGCGCTCGGCTACCTGCCCTACCTCGGTGCGAACGGCTGCCCCGGCAAGCACGGACAGGACAACGACTGCCAGCACCCGGCCTCGGCGACCCTGGAGTACGCGGCGGCCGATGCCGCCCTCGCCCTGATGGCCAGGGCCCTGGGGCACCACGCGGACGCGGCGATGCTCACCGTCCGGGGCCGGAACTACCGCACCCTGTGGAACGCCGCCACCGGCTTCTTCGCACCGCGCAACCCCGACGGCAGCTGGGTGTCGCCCTACGACCCGGTCTCCGGCTTCGAGCACGGCGACGGCGGCCAGACCGCCTTCCACGAGGGCGGCGGCTGGCAGTACCTGTGGTCGGTGCCGCAGGACCCGGCCGGACTCATCGGCCTGCTGGGGGGCAACGACGCGGCCACCGCCCGGCTCGACTCCTTCTTCGCCTACGACCGGCTGCTCACCGATCCCGCCGGCGCCGCCCGTTCGGCCTGGGTCTACGGCGCCACCGACTACTTCGGCAGGACCACCTACGACCCCAACAACGAACCGGACCTGCTCTCCCCGTACCTCTACCTGTGGACCGGCCGGCCCGACCGCACCGCGACCGTCACCCGGGCCGCCGAGACCCTCTTCACCAACGCCCCCGACGGCGTCACCGGGAACGACGACCTGGGCACCATGTCCGCCTGGTACGTCCTGACCGCCCTCGGGCTCTACCCCGGCGCCGCCGGTACCGGGACCTACCTGCTCACCGTCCCGCAGTTCCCGCTCGCCGAGCTGACCGTCGGCCCGTACCGCGACCGGCAGGGCGGCACGGTGGTGATCTCCGCCCCGGGAGCCGACCAGGACACCCGCCACATCGTCGAAGCCAGGCTGAACGGCTCTGCCTGGCACCGGACTTGGCTCACCCACTCCGCACTCGCCCACGGCGGCCGCCTCGACTACCGGCTCGCCGCCTCCCCCGGCACCTGGGGCACCGGCCCGGCCGACGCCCCGCCGCCGGGCGGCACCACGTGGTGACGTGACGGCGGAGCAGAGCCGCGCGCGGCTCAGAAACCGTCCACTTCGACGACCGCTCCGGGCATGGCGGGTCCGCGGTCGGCAGCGGTCAGGTGGTCTTGATCTGGCCGCCGTCGATGACGAATTCGGCGCCGGTGATGTTGGCCGCGCGGGGGGAGGCCAGAAAGAGGACGAGTTCGGCGACCTCGTGGGGTTCGGTGACCCGTCCGGTGGAGATCGCCATCTCCCGCGGGACGACGGTGTCCAGTGCCTCCTCGCCTGTGGTGCCGGCCCCTGCGGCGACAGCCTCGGCGAACCCGCCGGGAGCGGTCCAGAACGGGGTGCGGACCGGTCCGGGCGCGACGGAGTTGACGCGGACGCCCTGGGGCGCGAACTCCTCCGACAGCCCCTTGGTGAGGTTGGTCAGTGCTGCCTTCGCCGCCGAGTAGTCCACGACGGAGGGGAAGGGCAGCCGGGCGTTGATGGAGCTGATGTTGACCACCGCCCCGCCTTGGACCAGCAGGTGCGGCAGCGCGGCACGACTGGTGCGGACCGCGCTGAAGAAGGTCAGCTCGAAGACCCGCTGCCACTCGCCGTCGTCGATGTCCAGGAAGCCGGAACGGGGACTGGTCGCACCGAGGTTGTTGACCAGTACGTCGATCCTGCCGTGCTGCTCGACCGCAGATCGGACCAGCTGGCCGGCACCGTCGGCACCGGCCAGGTCGACGGGGACGAAGGAGACCTCGTACTCCTTGCACAGTGCGGCGAGTTCGGGGGTCTCGGTACGGCTTCCGGCGACCACCCGGACGCCTTCGCGGGCCAGGGCCTCGGTGACCGCGAGCCCGATGCCCTTGCTGGCGCCGGTGACGACGGCGACGTCGCCGGTCAGGTTCAGTTCCATCGGTATGTGCTCCTGGGAGGGGTGGCCCTGTCGTGCTCTGTTCGGCCCTGCTCAGCCCGGCCGGCGGCTGATGGCTGATGGGGCTGATGGGGACTGCTCAGTGCTGCCCGCTCCGATCCGTCCGGTCCGCCCGCCCGGCTTCGCCGCCGGAGGTGCCGTGCGGCAGATACACGGCGGGGATGACGCCGAGCCGGCCGGCCTGGTAGTCCTCGACGGCCTGGCGCAGTTCGGCCTCGGTGTTCATCACGAACGGGCCGTAGTGGGCGACCGGTTCACGGATCGGCCGGCCGCCGATGATCAGGACCTCCAACTCGGGCGTGCGGCTGTCCTGCTGCTGTGCGGCGGCAAGAGTCAGCAGGTCGCCCGCGCCGAAGACGGCCAGCTGGCCGATGTGTACGGGGCGCGCCTCCGGTCCGACCGTTCCCCGGCCCGCGAGCACGTAGACCAGCGCGTTGAAGTCGGGCCGCCAGGGCAGGGTCAGCTCCGCTCCCGCGTTGACGGTGGCGTGGAGCATGGTGATGGGCGTGAAGGTGGAACCCGGGCCGGTGTGGCCGGCCACCTCTCCGGCGATGACGCGGACCAGTGCGCCGCCGTCCTCCGAGGCGAGCAGGACCGCCTCGCGGCCCTCGATGCCCTGGTAGCGCGGCGGGTTCCACTTGTCGGCACTGGGCAGGTTCACCCAGAGCTGGATGCCGTGGAACAGCCCGCCGGAGACCACCAGGTGCTCCGGCGGAGCCTCGATGTGCAGGATGCCGCTCCCGGCGGTCATCCACTGGGTGTCGCCGTTGGTGATGACACCGCCGCCGCCGTTGGAGTCGGCGTGCTCGAAGATGCCGTCGATCATGTAGGTGACGGTCTCGAAGCCGCGGTGCGGGTGCCACGGGGTGCCCTTGGCCTCACCCGGTGCGTACTCGACCTCGCCCATCTGGTCCATGTGCACGAAGGGGTCGAGGTCCCGGAGGCTCACCCCGGCGAAGGCGCGCCTGACGGGGAAGCCCTCCCCCTCCAGGCCGCTGGGGGCGGTGGTCACCGAGCTCACCGGCCGCTGGGAGAGGACCGTGCCGTCGGGTCGGGGTATCCGCGGAAGGGCGAGAATGTTCTGGACGGTGATTGCGGGCATCGGACGCTCCTTCGGAAGCCGTTGCCGGGTTCTGTTCCGTACGTCGGGAACAACACGTGTTGAATGTTGAACATTCCTGGAGCGGTTCCGCCAGGTCCGCCTCCCGCGCTTGAGGCCATCAGCGGACGGCGGACCCGTCCGCCTCTACTCTGCGCCCCTCACCGCGTCAGCGCTGGCCCAGCACTCGGCGCAGGAAGCCGGTGGCCTGGGCGACGGCCGCATGAGCCGAACGGGTGTCGCGCAGCGCGTTCAGCATCACGAAGTCGTGGACGATGCCCTGGTAGCGCACGGCCGTCACGGGCACCCCGGCCCGGCGCAGCTTGCTCGCGTACGCCTCGCCCTCGTCGCGCAGCACGTCGGCCTCGCCCGTGATCACCAGCGCCCGCGGCAGCCCGGTGAGCTGCTCGGTGGTGGCGCGCAGCGGTGAGGCGGTGATCTCGGCCCGCTGGGCGGCATCGGGGGCGTACTGGTCCCAGAACCACTGCATCACGTCGCGCCGCAGGAAGTAGCCCTTGGCGAACTCCCGGTAGGAACCGGTGTCGAAGGCGGCGTCGGTGACCGGGTAGAAGAGCACCTGTCCCGCCAGCTGTACATCGCCCCGTTCCTTGGCCATCAGGGTCAGCGCGGCGGCCATGTTCCCGCCGACCGAGTCTCCGGCCACCGCGATCCGGGACGGGTCGAGCCCGTGCTCGGCACCGTGCTGGACGACCCACTGGGCGGCGGCGTAGCTCTCGCCGATGGCGACCGGGTACCGGGCCTCCGGCGAGAGGCTGTAGTCGACGAACACCACCGCCGCGCCGGTGTCCCGGGCCAGCGTTCGGACCAGCCGGTCATGGGTGTGGCCGTTGCCGAACACCCAGCCCGCGCCGTGGATGTACAGGATCACCGGCAGCGGCCCGGTCGCGTCGGACGGGCGGAAGACGGTGACCGCCGGGTCGCTGAGCACCTCCTTCGTGGTGCCCGGGACCTCGACCTCCGGGCTCTGCAACTCGTCCAGCGTCTTGCGGCCCTCGATCGGTCCCAGGTCGGACAGGTACGGCGGCTTGGCGGTGGCCTCCACCAGGGCCTGGGCGGCAGGCTCGAGTACGGGCTTGGTCATGGTCTGGCTCCTCGGGTGGCGTCGTCCGGATGTCCGGATGGTTGACAGCTATACCCACTCGGGCACCTCCTGGCATCGCACGAACGCACCAACCTGCGGCTCGCGTAGGCGGCCGGCACCCGCACGTCCGCCGCTCTGCGCGACGCGCACGCTACCGGGCGGTGCGGCAGCGGGGCGCCGAGGCGGCCGACCACTGCCCGGAGTACGCGCCGAACGAACGGTCCCCGGACCGTACGGACTTCGTCGCACAGTGGTGACCGTGCCGAACCGCGTAGCCGTCCTGTCCGTCATCCACGGAGTGCCGCCCGCCCCGGCGGCCGTCCTCGCCGAACACAGTCCGGCACGTTCACGTCGGCTGTTCCCGGAGCCCGGCGGAAGGCCCCGGCCCTGGCACGCCGGGCAGGGGGTCATCCGGCGGGCGCGCGGTCCCGCAGGTCCTCGGTGACCGGACGGCCGAGGGCCCCGCTCAGTGCCTTGTCCGCAGCCCGCCGGCCCGCACGCAGATGGGCCCAGGGCGTCGAGTCGATCTCGTGCACGCGTGAGTCGTGAAGCACCGCCCGCACGGCGATCAGGCCCAGCCCCGGTTCACCCCGGACCGGGACACCGCGTCGCAGCTCGCCGTCGTCGGGGACGGGTGGCCGCCGCCCCGGAACCAGCCGGTCCCGCGGCACACCGAGCAGCCAGAGCCGGATCCCCTCCGCCAGTGGCTCCACGCAGTACGGCTCGATCTCATCGGGGCCGACCAGGCTGAGGAACTCGAAGCCCAACTCGCCGTCCGGCAGCGGCTCGAAGTCGAGGGCGACCCGGGCGAAGCCGCCCATGCAGCTCGGCTGGTTGTAGCGGACCTGAACCTCTCGATGGGCCTCGGTGGGAAATCGCATGGCAGCAGCTTCACCGTCATCACCGGTGAGATCAACGCCTTTTGATCGGGCCAGGCACTCCCACCCCGGGGTTGCACGCCCTGCACCTCCACCTGTCGGGCTCGGGTTCGAACCTGAGCTGCTGACGGCAGCCGTCGCCGGCCGGCGGTGCCGCTCGCGCCGGACGGTCGTGCGCTGGTCACCGTCGGCTACACGGACAGAATGCGCCCGATCATGAAGCCGACGGCGCACACGACCATGACCGTGATGATCAGCAGCGGGAACCAGCCGGGCCAGGCGTCGTGCAGTTCCACACGCTCGGCCGTGGAGATCCCGTGGCAGGTTGAGGCCTCGCACTCGGGAGTCTCGGTCGGGCTCGGCGCGTCGGGCCTGACCTCGAGCTTCGGAGCGGAGTCGGTGACGGACATGACGACCTCCAGCGAACGAGGAGACTGCTTCCACGAGGGGAGCCTGCTTCCACGGTCGTACGACGACGTCCTTCAGTCCACTCCCATCGTTCGACGCACAGCGCGACGGGGCGCTGACACCCGGCGGGGCCGGTCCGGCGCCGTCGTTCAGCGCGGCTGTTCGGCGCGGTGGATCCGCAGCGCCCAGAGGATCAGCGGGGCCTGGAGCGGGAGTCGCGCCACGGCCGCGGCGCGCTGGGGGGCGGGGCGGTGGCGCCAGTCGTACGCCATCTTGACGTTGGCCGGGAAGACGGCGGTGAACAGGGCCGCGGCCGCCAGTGCGCCGAGCCGCCTGGTGCGCGGCGCGGCCACCGCCGCACCGACGGCGAGTTCGGCGACTCCACTGGCGTAGGTCCAGGTCCGCGGGCTGCCGGGCAGCGAACGGGGCACGGTCGCGTCGAACTGGCGAGGCTTCGCGAAGTGGGCCGCCCCGGCCGTGAGGAGCAGACCGGCCAGCAGTCTCGCCGAGTTCTTCGATGCCGCCACGGTCACTCCAGGATCCGGGTCCACCTGTCCGGCGGACTACTGCTACCGGACAGTAGCGTCCGGCCTTGGTGAGCGGAAGTCCAGCCCGGCCGCAGGCACGGTGTGGGAGGATCCCACCGGGGGAGGCTCCTCCACCGGACAACAGCCGGACGGTACCGGCAGACCCGCGGCCCACTCCGGAGCGCATCGGCACCCGGCTGCTCGAGGAACTCACCGAGCAATCAGGGGACTTGAACAGTGACGCGCGGCACATCACGCGCGGCGCGCCGCCACTTCGCGCGGAGGTCGTCCGTCCACAGCGGGCGACAGACAGCGGCAAAAAACAGAGACAAGGAGGATACCCACTCCTTGCCACTCTCAACATATAGCGCACTGGGGGCCTTGCGGCAAGGCCCCGGTCATGCCGCAGAATCGTCGGCCGAGGCCGGAATCTGCGGAATTGGGAGGCGCGGAGTGCGTGTGTTGTCGTCGACGCACGGGTCGCGCGGGGACGTCGAACCGATGGTGGGGCTCGCGGTGCGGCTGCGGGAGCTCGGCGCGGAGGTGCGGTCGCCTCGGCGGCCGCGGGATGTGATGCGGTGGTGGCGACCGGCTTGATGCCGGCCGGGCCTGTCACGTGCGCGTAGGTCCCGGCCCCAGATTTTGTTGTGCCGTGAATGGCGGTCATTCCGCCGCCGCCCTCAACTGCTCGGTCAATTGAGGGTCCTGAGTCAATGGAGCTAGCCTTGGTCCCCACGTCGTCATCATCGTCATCGCCCTCATCCGAACTCGAACCCGGACTCGAACCCGATTCAGTTGTCAGTGCCGGAGCCGGAAACGGGACGAACCCTGGCGACGGCGGCGCTCAGCCCTCCGACGGCTGGCGGGCCGGAGAGCTGCGAGCGGAGAACGAGTACGTCGGCAAGCTGTACGACCGCCTCGAAGCGCAGCGCGAACTCGCAACGGCTCGGCTGCGCGAGATCCATCTCCAGGACAAGGGCGGAACGATCCAGTCCCGCATGGAGCGCGACACGCTGGAGATCCACCACACCCGCCGGCTGTCGGAACTGTACGCCGCCGAGTACGGGCTCTGCTTCGGCCGGATCGAGAACGCCGACGGCGAGCGGCGGTACATCGGCCGGATCGCCCTGGCGGACGACGACCACGAGCCGCTCCTCACCGACTGGCGGGCGTCGGCCGCGGAGCCGTTCTACCGGGCGACGCCCGCCGCGCCCGGCGGTGTGGCGGGGCGGCGGCACCTGCGGAGCAAGGGCCGGACCATCGTCGACTTCGACGACGACGCCTTCGGCGTGAGTGCCCTGGAGGGCCGGGACAGCTCCGAGCTCAGCGGGGAGACCGCCCTGCTCGCCTCGCTGACGGCGGCCCGGACCGGGCGGATGGGCGACATCGTCTCCACCATCCAGGCCGAGCAGGACCGGGTGATCCGCTCCGAACTCGGCGGCGTGCTGGTCGTGCAGGGCGGTCCGGGGACCGGCAAGACCGTGGTCGCGCTGCACCGCGCCGCGTACCTGCTCTACACCCACCGCGACCGGCTGGCCAAGCGCGGTGTACTGGTCATCGGGCCGAACACCACGTTCCTGCGCTACATCGACCAGGTACTCCCCGCGCTCGGCGAGAGCGAGGTCGTGCTGAGCAGCATCGGCGCGCTCTACCCGGGCGTGACTGGGACCGACACGGAGACGCCCGAGGCGGCCGCCGTCAAGGGCGACGTACGGATGGCCGGGGTTCTCGCCGCCGGGCTGGACGGCCTGCGGCAGCTGCCGGAGCCGGAGGAGCCGTGGACCATCACCGTGGGCAGAAGGTCGCCCTACGAGGAGGAGCTCCTGATCAGCCGGGCCCTCTGCGAACGGGCCCACGCCGCCGCGCGCAGGACCGGCGAACCCCACAACCCGGCCCGGCCCGCGCTGGTCGAGCGGCTCTCCTCGGAGCTGGCCCTGCGGATCGCCAGGGACCGGGGCGCCAGGGACCAGGGCGCGAGTATGGACCTGGACGCCGTGGTGGACCTCGCCGACGCGCTCGTCGTCGAGCCCGAGTTCCGGGCCCTGACCGACAGGCTGTGGCCGCTGCTGAGCCCGGAGCAGTTGCTCACGACCCTGTTCGGCTCCCCGGAGCTGCTGGCGATGGCCATGCCGGACTTCACCGAGGCCGAACGCGCCGCACTCCTGCGCGAACACCCGGGCCCGGACCAGGCGGCCGCCGTCTGGACCACCGCCGACGTACCGCTTCTCGACGAGGCCGCCGAACTGCTCGGCGCGCTTCCCGGCAGCACCACCTCCCGCCGGGCCGAAGCCGCCGCCGAGGCCGCGGAGCTGGAATTCGCGAAGATCGTCCTCGACGACTTCGGCGTGGGGCTGGTCGAGATGGACGCGCAGATGCTGGCGAGACAGTACCGCGGCGAGGAGTCGCTCCGGCCCCTGGCCGAGCGCGCGGCCGAGGACCGGACCTGGGGCTTCGGGCACGTGATCGTGGACGAGGCGCAGGAGCTCTCCCCCATGGACTGGCGGCTGCTGGCCCGGCGCTGCCCCGGCCGTTCCATGACGATCGTGGGCGACCTGGCGCAGACCGGCGCGCCGGCCGGACTGAGCTCCTGGGGTGAGGCGCTCGACGAGTACACGGCGGGACGCTGGCGTACGGTGGAACTCACCGTCAACTACCGGACTCCGGCCGAGATCATGCGGATCACCGAGGGCGTCCTGCGGGCGGTCGACCCGGCGCTCACCGCCCCCAGTGCGGTGCGAAGCGGCGGGCTCCGTCCGTGGAGCCTCCGGATCCCCGAGAGCGACCGAGGAGCGGCGCTGCGCACCGCCGTCGAGAAGGAGATCGCGGCGCTGGACGGCGGCCGGATGGCGGTCATCCACGCCCCGGCGTGTGCGGTCGAACTGGTCGACGGGTTGGCCGGGTTGGACGGCGTCGCCGCTTTCACCGACGGTCCGTCGGCACTGGACTCGCCCGTCGTGCTGATGACGGCCGCTCAGGCCAAGGGACTTGAGTTCGATGCGGTCCTCGTCGTGGAGCCCGCGGAGATCCTCGCGGCACACACCCGCGGCGCGAACGACCTCTACGTCGCACTCACGCGCGCAACGAGGAGCCTCGGGGTCATCCACAGCCGGGAGCTGCCGGAGATGCTGGCGGGCCTGGACCCCCGCTGACCGGCACGGCCACCGACGGGCCCACCCCGGACGACGTCAGGAACCCCTGCCTCGACACCTTTCCCGCACCTCGTACGACGACCACCACAACCCGTCCAACCGACCGGCAGTGCGGCGGTGCAGGCGGCCGCTGCCACCGCCCGCACCGCCCCGCCCTTCCCTGCCCTTCGAACGAACAGTTTTTTGATGTTCGTTCATATGAGCGAGCAAAATCGGATCCTTGGCATGAACGGGCTGAAATTTCGTATATACCTCATGACGACTCGGACGCGATTGCGACCGGCCCTCGAATCGACGGCTGAGGCAGGATCGAATGAGCGCCAGCAAAGCCTGGCCGGCACGGTCACGAGGGTGGGGCGTGCTCACCGAGGCGGCCCCGGCACGGGTCAGCGCCGTCGGCGCGGTGGGGCGGTCAGCGCGGTGGCGCGGTCAGCGACGTCGCAGTGTCGCCGACGGCGACCGGTCGGCCCGGGGCGGCGAAGCGCTCCCGGGCCGACCGGGGTGTGGGTGGGACCACCACACGGCGGGCCCGGCACGTGGATCGTCTCCTAGACCGACCGGTGTGGTGACCGGACGCTCAGGCCGCAGGCTTGCCGGGCTGGTCGTGCGTCGAGCAGTGGATGCCGCCGCCGCCGGAGGCGATGTTGTCGATCTTCAGCTGCACGATGTCACGGCCGGGGAACTGGTCGCGCAGGATCTGCCGCGCCCGGTCGTCGGCTGCGGCGTCACCGAACCGGGGCATGAACAGCGACTTGTTGGCGACGTAGAAGTTGATGTACGAGGACACGAAGGCGTCGCCCCGGCCGGTGATCCTGTCCGGGTCGGGCTGGGGCAGCTCGATCACCTGAAGGCGCTTGCCGTTCGCGTCCGTCGCGTCCTTGAGCACCTCCTTGGCCTGGGCGGCGGAACGCGACCAGACGTCGTCGGGGGCTCCGGGGAACGGCTGGTCCAGGATCACGACACCCGGGGCCGCGAACCGCACCAGGCAGTCGACGTGTGCGTCGGTGATGTCCTTGTCACGCACACCGGCGAACCAGATCACCTTCGTGACGCCCAGCGCCTGCTTCAGCTCGGCCTCGATCTGCTCCCGGCTCTTGCCCGGGTTGCGGCGCTCGTTGACCACCGAGCTCTCGGTGACCAGCAGGGTCCCCTGGCCGTCGGTCTCGAAGGAGCCGCCTTCGGCGACCACCGGCGTCGTGATCCGCGGAATGCCGTACTTGCCCAGTACCGCAGCGGCGAGCTTGCTGTCGTTGCCGTGCTCCTTCTGCTTGTTCCCCCAGCCGCTGAAGTTGAAGTCGACGCCCTTGAGCGTGCCCGCGTCCTCCACGAAAACCGAGATGGAGTCCCGCGCCCACAGATCGTCCACGGGCAGCGGGACGACCTCCACCTCGGACCCGCACGCCCGCTGCGCGGCATCCGCCTGCCCCGGCCGCGCGAACATCACCACCGGCTCGTAGCCCGCGACGGCCCGCGCCAGACCCGCGATGTCCGAGCGGACGTCCGGCAGCTGGCTGTCCCAGATGCCGGTCGAGGCCGGCCAGGCCATGAACGTCCGCTCGTGGCTCTCCCACTCCGCGCCGAACCGACGCCCCTGCGTCCCACCCGGCGCCGACGGCTGGGCGGCACCCGGGGCCGGCGCTCCGTCCGTCTCGTCGTCGCCCGACGGGACGCACGCCGCGCCTCCGAAGGCCAACAGGCCGACACCGGCCACGGACCGCAGCATCGTCCGACGGGAGAAGGAGGAATCTGACACAGGACACTCCGACAGAGAAAAGGTGAGCTTTTTCTGGGGCGTGGACACCCCACTTCGTCCGGCTGCGGGGCAGGGCAGCCAGGCGGTCTTCGCGGTCTGGGGAATCCGCTGCATCTGGTCCGGGCCCGGATCCAGGCTACGGCAGCGGTTCGTGCATCGTGGAGCAGTGGATCCCACCGCCGCCGGACATCAGGCGGTCGACGTCGAGCTGGACCACCTCGCGCCCGGGGAAGGCTCCGGCCAGGGTCTGCCTCGCCGCCGCGTCCTTCACCACGTCGCCGAACTGCGCGGTGATCACAGCACCGTTGACCAGGTGGAAGTTGAGGTACGAGTCGACGAACTTGGGGTCGCGGGACCTCACGGTGTCGGGGCCGTCCACCCGGATCACCTGCAGTCTCCGGCCCCTGGCGTCGGTGGCCCCCGCGAGGATGCCGAACTGCTCGCGGGCGTCCCTGGCCCACACGTCGGTGCGGTCCGCCGGGGGCAGCTGCACCATCACGACGCCCGGCCGGACGAACCGCGAGGTGACGTCGATGTGGTCGTCCGTGATGTCCTTGCCCTTGATACCGGGCACCCAGATCATCTTGTCCGCGCCGTAGGCGCGCAGGACCGCGTCCTCGATCTCGTCCCGGCTCATCCCGCGATTGCGGTTCTTGTTCACGAGGCTGCTCTCGGTGGCCATAACGGTGCCGTCGCCGTCCGTCTCGATCGCCCCTCCCTCACCGACGAAGTCCGCCCTGCTGAAGCGCAGACCGTCGTAGTCGGCGACGTTCCGCGCGACCAGGGCGTCGTCGTCGTGGGTCTGCTTGTTGCCCCAGCCGTTGAAGTTGAGGCCGACGGCGTCGAGCCCGCCGCGGCCGTCCCGCCGGAAGACCGGCGCGATGTCGCGCATCCAGAGATCGTCCGTGGGGATCGAGCTGATCACGCTGACACCCGGGCCGCACAAGGACCGGGCGGCGGCGGCACTCTCCTCGTCCGGGGCCGCCATGACCAGCGGCTCGTAGCGTGCGATCGTCCGGGCGATCAGGGCGATGTCCTGCTGTACGCCGCCCAGTTGCCGGCCCCAGATGGACTTGCGGGACGGCCAGGACATCCAGGTACGTGCGTGGGGTACGTCGTCCCGGTCCACCCACCAGTTCGGGGCCGCCGCGCTCGCAGGCTGCGCGGCACCCACCACCGAGCCCAGGGCCGCCCCGGCCACACCGAGACCGGCGGCGCCCAGGACCCCTCTGCGTGAGGGCGTCGCCCCGAAGAACCGACTGCCGAACGTGCGGCTGACACTGTACGGATCACTCATGAGGTCTCCAGATCAAGTATTGCGTGCCGAGTCGGCGGGACACCCCTCCGGTCGACACCCCGATGCCGGTCCTACGGCAGCCGCTGCCCACCCGCCCGCATTCACCAACGGGCGGGGTCACCGGGCGCCACTCGTACCTGGCGCTGCCGTACCCACACTGTGACACTGACTGAAAATTCAGTCAAGAATGGAGAAAGTGTGCGTGCCACCCCACCCACAGCGGTGAACGCCTACGGGAATTGCGGCGAGCGGTGAGCCCAGGCGAGCCCACGGGAGGGCGAACGCGGACAGCGGACCGGCGGCGCGGGTAGCCTGGCCGGTCTACAGCAGCCGGGCGGCGCGAGCGGCCCCGGCCGATCGACGGGTTGGCGTGGAAACAGCGCTCGGGCACCTGCGGCGAGCAGCCCGAACGCCTTCTTCGAGGCCGGACGAGCGCCGTCCGCCACCTCGGACACGGGCCTTCAGCGCCCGGCCGTCAGCATCCGAACTTCACAGCCCGGCCTTCACTGCCCAGCTGTCAGCGCAGTCGCTGCAGCTCGGCGTCGATCGCACCCGCCATCAGTTCGCGCGCGTGCGCCAACGGCAGACTGCCGCTGAGCCAGCGCACGCTCAGGCCCTCCAGGAGCGCGGTCAGGCGCTCGGCCGAGCCGGCCAGCGCGGCAGCCCCGCCCATCGGCCGGACCCGGCCCAGCAGTTCGGCGACCTCCTGCACCCACACGAGCGTGGCCCGCGCCAGGTCCTCCCGCAGTTCGGGGTCGAACACCGCACTCGCCCGCAGCTCTCCCCAGGCCGCGCTGTTCTCCCGCACCTCGGCGGTGTCCTGGAGCTCCAGCAGCAGCGTCTGCTCCAACTCGCCTCGTGCATCGAGTGGTTGGGCGCCGGTTTCCCGCTCCGTCGTGTACCGCTCGGCGCGGTCGCTGATGAACTCCAGCGTCGCCCGCAGAATCCCGGTGCGGTCCTTGAAGTGGTAGTAGATCAGCGCGGTGGACACGCCCGCCTCGGCCGCGAGTTCCTCCACCCGCAGGCCGCGGACTCCGCGCCGGGCGATGACCCGCGCGGCCGCTTCCATGATTGCTGTTCTACGGTCAGCCACAGCCCAACACCCTACCTGGGGTTCCGCCCCGGCCCGAACCTCATTCCTGACTGAAATTACAGTCTGGTAGGATCCGATGTCACTCGGAGCGACGCACCGCCGCCGGACCGCGCGGGCATACCTCGTGGCGCGCGCGGGCCGCATTCGCCTACCCGCCCGGAGAACCACCATGACCACGTCGGCGTGGTGCACCGTGACCTGAAGCCCGCCAACGTCCTGATCGCCGCCGACGGCCCGCGCGTCATCGACTTCGGCATCGCCCGAGCCGCCGACGCCAGTGCTCTCACCGGAACCGGCCTGCGGATCGGCTCACCGGCCTTCATGGCACCCGAGCAGGCCCTGGGCAGACCGACCGGACCGGCCACCGACGTCTTCGCCCTGGGTGCGCTGGCCGTCTACGTCGCGGGCGGGACACCGCCGTTCGGCGACGGCCCGAATGAATCTCCGGTGTGCGGGTAGGCGGCGCGGAGACCAGGGTGGACCCGGGCCCGCGTACCGGGGGGAAGGTGCAGGACGTGTTGGAGGCAGGACCGCTGGACGGGCAGCTCGAAAGCCGGGTACGGCTGTGGGCCGGCGCCACGTACGACGGCAGACCGGGCACCATCGCTGCGGCCCGGCGCTTCGCCACCGACTTCCTGGCCGAGGTGCAGACGGTCTACGGCGTCCCGGTCACCGCGGTGGCCGCCGAAACGGTGCGGCTGGTCGTCAGCGAACTCGTCACCAACGCCGCGAAGTACGCGCCCGGCCCCTGCCTGCTGGATCTCGAACTCACGGCCGACGACGTCCGGGTCACCGTCTGGGACACCGAGGCCACGCTCCCCGCTCCACGCTCGCCGGACCCGCAGCGGGTCGGTCGGCACGGGCTGGAGATCGTCCTGGCACTCTGCCGACGCTGCGAGATCGACCGCCACGCCGGCGGCAAGCGCGTCCGCGCCCACCTCCCGCTGGACTGACGCCGCCGGTGAAAGTGAGCGGTCTCAGCGGTCGGACTCCAGGAAGGTGAGCATGTCGTCGGCGTGCTCCTCCTCGCGGGCCAGGATCTCCTCCAGGATCCGCCTCGTGGTCGGGTCGCCGTCCCCGAGCCATTCGATCATCTCGCTGTAGGAGGCGATGGCGATCCGCTCCGCCACCAGGTTCTCCCGGATCATCTGCCTGAGGTCCGTGGCGGGGACGTACTCGGAGTGGGCGCGTCCGACCACCCGCTCCGGGTCCAGGTCGGGTGTGCCGCCGAGCTGGGCGATCCGGCCCGCGAGCAGGTCGGCGTGCCCCTGCTCCTCGTTGGAGTGCTCCAGGAACTCCTGGGCGACCGGCTCCGAGTCGAGCCCCTTCGCCATGAAGTGGTGCTGGCGGTAGCGGAGCGTGCAGACGATCTCGGTGGCCAGGGCGGTGTTGAGCAGTTCGATCACCCGGGGCAGGTCCGCGTGGTACGCATCGGTGACCGGGCCGTTCATGATCTCGGCGCGGGCCTTGGCCCGCAGCTCATGGACATCGGTCAGGAAGTCAGCCATGGAGTCCTCCGGGGACGGGCGCGCCGGGACGGCGCGCGAGGGGGCGAAGTCCGGCCCGCGCCTGCCCCAGCAGATCATCCGCACACCGATCCCGCTCGGCGGCGCCGCACTCACCCCGGGCGGGAGGCGCCGAAGCGGTCTGCGCGGGTCGACCGTCCGGGTGAGTCCGGGCGGCCGCCGCACCGCCGGTGGTGGGAACGGTCCAGATCGTGCCGAGCACACTGTCGGCGACGTAGAGCACACTGCTTCGCGGGTCCAGCGCCATTCCGTTGGGCAGGCCGTTGGCGGGCAGGGCTGCGATCCGTTCCGGATTCCCGTGCGGACGTATCCGCCACACGCCGGTCAGGTCGGCGCTGCCGGCCGCATACAGGCAGTACAGGGTTCCGTCCTGGCCCCGGACGATGCCCATGGTGGCCGCGAAGTGCAGGACCGGCGTGTTGACCCCGCCGTCAGCGGGCAGCGGCATGGTGGCCAGGATGCGCGTCGCACCGTCGGCACCGACCCTGGCCACCTGCCGGGACACCGAGAACGTCACGTCGAGGTCGCCGTCGGGCTCCTGCGTGACGTTCTCGGGTGTCTGACCCCGGCTGAGGTCGAAGTGCGCGGCGAAGCGGACCGCGGCACCGGGTACAGCAGCGGCGGCTGCCGTCGGCACCGAAGCGATGGTGCCGATTCCAGCGGCCAGGGCGAGGCAACTCACTACTGCCAGTAGCTTCTTCCTGGTTCCTCCACGGATTTTCGGGGGCGTGGGGCCACTCACCGGCATCGCTCGATTCCGCGATGCCGGTGAGCACGCCGGGCTCCCCGCAACCGATGTCGACTGTTCGTCTGGGCGTCTGGGCGTCTGGGCGAGTCGGCGTCAGTTCTCTTCGGTCAGCACCAGTTCGACCGGAGCATTGGCACCGCACTGGTTGGTGCGCCGAGGCGCTTCGGCCTCACGAAGCGAACACCGACAGCCCGACGTCCGCCGATCGCAGCCGCGATCGGCGCGCCCGCAGGACTGCCCCGGCTGCGACCTCTTGTCCATGCGGCCAAGTATGTGCAACCGGGCGCCGAGCAGCCTGCCCCTGCCAGGGGTACTTAGGGGAGCAAGGGGTGGCCGGATGGCCCGAACGAGAAGACCTAGCTGGCGAGTTGGGCGTCCAGGGCGGCGCAGAGCCAGTCGTGGGCGGCGCCGGCGGTCGGGGCGGGTGAGCCGGACGGAAGTCCCGGTCGGGCCGGTGCGATGCCGGCTGCGTGTGTTCGGCGCCGAGGCGTGCGTCGCAGGTGCCGGAGACGAGGGCGTGCAGCCGGGCGAAGGTCAGGACCTGGGCCGGGGTCGGGTCGGCGGGGGGCTGCGGGGCGGGTCCACCACGAAGATCCGTCCGGCCTGGGAAACAGGGCCGGCCGGCCGCGACTTCCGGCACACGGGCCGTCCCGGTTCGGAACCCCGGACCGGTCAGGTCTGCGGTGCGTCGACGATGCCACGCAGGACAGCGTCGGCCTCTCCCCGCCTGAGGCGTTGTTCGGCGGTCCACTCCCGTATCTCCTGGACCTTGACCGCGTCGGCGGCTGCGTCCGTGTCCAGCACCGTGGCTGCGCCGTCGCCGAGGTCGACGACCTGCTGGACCATCCTGCCGGTGGCCAGGATGGACATGACGACCAGGAACTCGTCCGTCACCTCCGGGGTGAGGTGGACCTGGTCCTCGGCGCGGATGTCGATGCCTATCTCGTCGCTCCGGGAGGTGAGCAGCCCGACGGACCCCGTGACCAGGCGGCCCAGCACCCTGAACTGGTCGGGGTCCATGCGGGCCTGGACCGTGGCGAGGTACAGGCGGACCTGATCGGCCCGGCTGAGCGGTGCTTCGTCGTTCATACGGATCATCCTGCCCCGGATCCCGGACATCCGACAGAGCCTGTCTCCAGCGACGATCGCCGATTGTCGGTATCGCCGCGTGCCGGGGCGACGGCCCGGCCTTCCCAGGGGAGACGGGTCCACCGGGAGACCGGTTCTCCTGCGGGTCTCGCGGGCGGCGAAGCGTTCAGGTGCTATAAGCCTCTGGGGAGGGCTCCGCTGTCCGACTGGAGGAGACGAACGGCATGTCCGCAGCTGCCTCGGCACCCCCGTTCTGCCCCTACGTCGCCGTCGTGGGTCCGGGTGACGCAACGCGGGAGGAGAGCGCAACGGCACGTCGCGTCGGCACTCTCCTGGCCGGGCACGGCGCCGTGGTGGTCTGCGGTGGCCTGGGAGGTGTGATGGAGGCGGCCTGCGAAGGCGCACGTCACGCGGGCGGCACCACGGTGGGGCTCCTGCCGGGCACGGACCGCGACGCCGGGAACGCGTTCCTGTCCGTGGCCGTCGCCACCGCACTGGGCGAGCTCCGCAACGGCCTGATCGTCAGCACCAGCGACGCCGTGATCGCGGTGGGAGGCAGCTGGGGCACACTCAGCGAGGTGGCGCTGGCCATGCGTGCGGGCAAGCCGGCGGTCGTGGTCCACGGCTGGGAGGTGCTCGGCCCCCGGGCCGGGGACGGACCACTCCGGACGCCGTCCCCCGACGAAGCGGTGGATGCCGTCCTCGACGCCGTACGGAACAGACCGCGATAGCGGCAGGCCGGCCCACGGCGGGGCCCGTGCGTCGACGGCCGGAGCCCCGACCCCACACTCCCGGAGGCACGTTCACACGTCGCGGCGCCGTACGACGACCACCGCGAGCGTGACCGCGATCAGCGGCCAGAGCGCGTACACGATCCAGGAGCCGGGGACCGTGGCGGTGAACGCGAGGGAGTCGGGATCCGGTGACCAGTTCTCGACCAGGCGCTGCCAGGCGCTGACCGGCATCGCGTGGTTGACGTCGGCGGACCAGAGGGTCCGCGTCGAGAAGAGCGGGGGCAGGATGATCAGTGTGAAGGTGCTGGTGACCATCGTCGTCGCGCTGTGCCGGATCAGGACGCCGAGTCCCAGGCCGAACAGTGCGCAGACCGGGGCCACCAGCGCGGACGCGGCCAGGGCCCGGAGGACCCCGGGGTGGGTGATCGGGACTCCGGCGTGCCGCCCGTTCAGGATGGCCTGGGAGACCAGGAAGGAACCGGTGGAGACGACCGTGCCGACCGCGGTCCAGAGTGCGGCGGTGACGACCGCCTTGGCCAGCACCACCGAGCCGCGGGCGGGGACGGCCACGGTGGTGGTGCGGATCAGGCCGCTGCTGTACTCGCTCACCACCGTGATGGCGCCGATGCTGCCGGCGACGAGCATCAACGTCCAGTAGCCGCCCGGCGGATAGGCGTCGAAGGGCAGGAAGTCGTGGGACTGCCGCGGGTTCGGGCCGGGGTCCGCGAGGTGGTGGTAGTCCGCCAGCGCCGCCACGGCCGCGGATCCGATGACGAAGAGGGTGGTGAAGGCCAGCACCCACGGGATGGAGCGCAGCGACCGTATCTTGATCCACTCGGAGGCGAGCAAATCGCGGAAGCGGACGGGCGGTTCGGCGACGGGCGCGGCCGGGGTGGCCGGGGGGACGGAGGCGAGTGTGGTCATCGGGGCTGTCCTGCCAGGTATTCGACGCTGTCGGCGGTGAGTTCCATGAAGGCTTCCTCCAGTGAGGCGGTTCGGGTGGTCAGCTCGGTCAGCACGATCCGGTTCCCGAAGGCGAGCGCTCCGATCCGGTCCGCCGCCAGCCCGGTGACGGCGAGCCGCTCGGCCCCCGCCGAGCCCTCCGGCTCGACCGACGCGCCCGCACCGGCCAGCACCGCTGCCAGTTCGGCGGCCTGCGGCGTGCCCACCAGGACGCTGGTCCGGGTGCTGCGGGCCGCGAAGTCCCGTACCGACTCGGCGGCGATGAGCCGACCCCGGCCGATGACGACGAGCTCGTCGGCCGTGTTCTCCATCTCCGACATCAGGTGGCTGGAGAGGAAGACCGTGCGGCCCTCGGCGGCCAGGCGCCGGAAGAGGCGGCGCACCCAGAGCACGCCCTCCGGGTCCATGCCGTTGATCGGCTCGTCGAACATCAGCACGGGAGGGTCGCCGAGCAGCGCGGTGGCGATCCCGAGCCGCTGCTTCATCCCGAGCGAGAACCCGCCGATGCGGCGGCCCGCCGCCTCCGCCAGGCCCACCTCCTGCAGCACCTCGTCCACCCGGCGCAGCGGGATGCCGTTGCTGCGGGCGAGGGCGGACAGGTGGGCCGCGGCGCTCCGTCCGCCGTGGACCTGGTTGGCGTCCAGGAGGGCGCCGACGTGCCGCAGTCCGCGCGGGTGGCTGCGGAAGGGGACGCCGCCGACGGTCGCGGTTCCGGCGGTGGGTGCGTCCAGGCCGAGGATCATCCGCAGGGTGGTGGTCTTGCCCGCTCCGTTGGGGCCGAGGAACCCGGTGACCCGGCCCGGCCGGACGGTGAAGGACAGTTGGTCGACGGCGGTCTTGCTGCCGTAGCGCTTGGTGAGTTCGTTGACTTCGATCACAGGGGCAACCCTGCCGGGCGGTCCGCCGTCCGGGCATCGGTCCGTGGGCGACACTCGCGCGGCCGGGTCGGCCGGCGGGCGTACATCCCCGGGTCGATGCCGAGCGGGCAGCGGCTGGTTAGTCTCGCGGCATGGACACCACACCGACCACGCAGCTGCCTGCGCGCGCTTCGCACCGCAACCTCCCGCTCGGAAGGGCGCAGCGCCGATGACGAGAACGAAGGTCATGGCCTGGGCGGGCGGTGTCCTCTACCTCCTCGTGGTGGGTCTGCTGGTGGGGGGTATGCCGCGGGCTTCGGGCACGGTCCACGCGGTCGGGTCTCTGCTGGCCGTGAGCCTGCTCGTCGGTGTGCTGCGACGGATGCCGCTGCTGGCTCTGGCCATGACGCTCTTCGGGTCCACCGCCATGGTGGTGGGCACCCCGAGTTCCCACCATGCGAGCGTGTCGGTGTCGTATCAGGGCCAGTTCCTGTCGTACCTGGCGGTGGACTTCGTCCTGGGCTTCATCGTCGCCACCCGCACGCGGCGGGCTTCGATCGTCGCCACGGCCGTCTCGTTCGTCGTACAACTCCTGGTGATCGGCGGCTTCGCGCACGGGGACAACGTGACCGTCAACGTCGTGATCGCCCTCTTGGCGATGGCCGCATCCTGCATGGTCGGTCTGCTGAGCCGCGAGCGCCGCGAGCACGCGGTGGCGCTGCGCTCGCAGGAGGTGGCCGAGGCCGTGACCGCCGAACGGCTGCGGATCGCACGGGAGTTGCACGACATGGTCGCGCACAGCATCGGCATCATCGCCATCCAGGCCGGGGTGGGGAGCCGGGTCATCGAGACGCAGCCCGCGGAGGCGCGCGAGGCACTTCGAGCCATCGAGGCGACCAGCAGGGAGACCCTGTCGGGCCTTCGGCGCACGCTGGTGGCACTCCGTCAGGCCGACCCGGACGCGGCCTCGGGCCAGGCGCCGCTCGCGCCGTCGCCGGGCCTGGCGGACCTCGAACGGCTGGCGGCGGCGACCGCGGACGCGGGGGTCCGCGTCGAGGTGCGCCGCAGCGGGGAGCAGCGTGCGCTGCCGGCCGACATCGACCTGTCCGCCTACCGTATCGTGCAGGAGGCGCTGACCAACGTGGTCCGCCACGCGGGCACCGGGCACTGCCGGGTGGCCATCGGCTACGGGGACGGGGAGTTGTCTGTGGAGGTCGTCGACGACGGGCGCGGCAGCACCGGGAACGGCTCGGCCCACGGCTTCGGCATCGTGGGCATGCGGGAGCGGGTCGGCCTGCTGCACGGCCGGCTCAGCGCCGGGCCGCGTCCCGAGGGCGGCTTCCGGGTGGCGGCCCGGCTCCCGCTGCCCGAGGCCGTCGGAGTTCCGGTGGAGACCCGATGACCGTCCGGGTCGTACTCGCCGACGACCAGCCGTTGGTGCGGTCCGGTCTGCGTGTGATCATGGCGGACCATCCCGACCTGGAGGTCGTCGGTGAGGCCGCCACCGGTGCCCAGGCGGTCCAACTGGTCGGCGAGGTCAGTCCCGACGTCGTGGTGATGGACATCCGGATGCCCGGCATGGACGGGATCGAGGCCACCCGCCAGATCACGGCCGGTCTGACGGCGACCCGCGTCCTCGTCCTGACCACCTTCGACGAGGACGACCACGTCTACGGCGCGCTCCGGGCCGGCGCGAGCGGCTTCGTGGTCAAGGACATGGCGCTGGACGACATCCTCGCGGCGGTCCGGGTGGTCGCCGCCGGCGACGCCCTGATCGCACCGGGTGTGACACGCCGTCTGATCGCCGACTTCGTCGGGCGCCCCGGGGCTGTCCCGGAGCACTCCCCACGGCCGGTCGAGGGCATCACCGAACGGGAACGGGAGGTGCTGACCCTGGTCGGCCGCGGCCGCTCGAACACCGAGATCGCGGAGGACCTCTTCATCACGGTCGCCACGGCCAAGACGCACGTGTCACGGCTGTTCGGCAAACTGGGCGCCCGGGACCGGGTCCAACTCGTCATCACCGCCTACGAGATGGGGCTGGTCACGCCACCCCGCTGAGCACGGGCCAGGGCCGGTGCCAGGGCCGGGCCCGCTACGGCCGGCGGAGGACGGTGATGCCGTCCTCCTCGGCGATCGTCAGGTACCCGGCGGCCCGGTAGACGTCGAGCATTCGGGCGGTCTGCGCGGCGGCGCACGGTGTTCTGACGGTGGGGTCGGTACGGTCCGCGACCACCCAGTCGGGCGGGGTGGCGGCGTAGGGGCCGGGCTCGCGGCAGACCAGGCCGACGGTGGTGCGGGACACCAGCAGCGGGGCGAGCCGGTTGCTCGACGCCACCGAGGCGCCGTCCGGTATTCGGTCCAACAGGCGGTGTGCGGTGCGGACATGGGCCGAGGTCTGCCAGGTCGACGGCAGGAACAGATCGTGCAGCGGGTAGACGACGGTGGTGAGCGCGGCGAACGCGGCGCAGCCGAGCAGGATCCGCCTGAGCACGGCCGGGCGACGGAGGTCGGCCCGGCGTCCGAGCACCTCGACCAGGCCCGCGAAGAGGATCGGCATCAGCACTGCGCTGTAGTGGTAACTCGGCTGCCAGTAATGGACGTTGTCGGCCAGCAGGCGCCAGGCCAGGGTGGGTGCGCAGAGCAGGACGAGTGGTGAGCGGAGGCCGGCTGCGGCGGTCGGCGCGGCGAGCATGGCGAACAGCAGCCACTTCACCGGGGGCCAGACCAGCCGGAGCGGCAGCCCCGGTACGCTGCCGTCGGAGGAGGGTGCCGAGTCGGCCGTACCTGGCAGTTGGTGCCAGTAGTCGAAGGCACCGTGCGGGTTGGCCAGCGGCAGCAGGACCGTCATCTCCAGCACGGTCGCGGCCACCCCGAACAGGGCCACCACGAGGCCCAGCCGCCGGGCCCGCCTCCCCCGCCCGTACCAGGCGATGTACGCCCCGACGGCCGCGACGGTCAGCCCGAGGTCCTCCTTGACCAGCACCAGCGGCAGCACCCAGAGCACGGCGGCCCGCCACCGCCGCGCGGCCAGCGCCTCCGTGCCGAAGGCCAGCAGCGGCACGGCGAAGGCGATCTCGTGGAAGTCGTACGAGACCGCCGAGACGATCCCCCAGGAGGCGCCCACCGAGCAGCCGACCACCAGTCCGGCGACCGGCCCGGCCGTCCGGTGGGCCCAGCGGGTCAGTGGCAGACAGGCGAGGGCCATCAGCGCCGCCTGGACCACCAGCAGGGTCAGCGGGGTGGGGAACAGCCGGTATGCGGGGGCCAGCAGGGCGAGCACCGGGTGGAAGTGGTCGCCGAGCAGGTTGTAGCCCGGGCCCTTCAACTCCGCGATCGGCGCCCCGCCGTGGGCGTAGGCGCGGACGGCCTGCTCGAAGATCCCCAGGTCGTACGCGGCACTCAGCATCCGTTCGTGCCGCCGGACCGACACCAGCACGTACAGGACGAAGAACAGCCCGGTGACGGCGAGGGCCATCCGCTGCGGGCCCGGCCAGGTCCGCCGGGGGGCCGTCCGAGGAAGCACGCGTCGATGGGCCAAGTTGTCGATCATCTGCACACCACTTCACTAGTTAACTAGTGGAATGGTGTGCAGCCGACCCGGCCCTGTCAAGGCCAGGCTTGACGGAGGCCCTCCGAGCTGGGCAGGATTTAGCTAGATAACTAGTGGAATGGCGGTCAGCATGGTCGAGTACCTCATCGACCGGCACAGCGGACTCTCCCCGTACCTGCAGATCGTGGAGCAGACCAAACGCGCCCTGCGGCTGGGCGTGCTCCGCCCCGGTGACCAACTCCCCACCGCACGCGAGGTGGTGCAGGCCACCGCGATCAACCCCAACACCGTGCTCAAGGCGTACCGCGAGCTGGAACGCGAAGGGCTGGTCGACAGCCGCCGGGGGGTGGGCACGTTCGTACGGCGTTCCCTCGCCAAACCGCAGACCGTCGCGGACTCCCCGCTGCACGCGGAACTGGCCGCCTGGGTCCGGCACGCCCGCGAGGCGGGACTGGACCGCGAGGACGCCGCCGCGCTGATCACCATCGCCCTGGACAGCGGCTTCGCCGGCCCCGCACCGGCCACCACCGGCACGGCCGGGACGGCCTCAGCAACCCACACCACCGGCACGACCGACACCGACAAGGCCGACGAGGAGCCCGGGTGAGCCACCCCATACCTGACCCCGCCGATCACCTGGCGGACGACCCCCCGGCCCTGGAGGCGATCGGCCTCGGCCTGAAGTACCGCAGGCAGTGGGCGCTGCGCGACTGCGACTTCCGGCTGCCGGCCGGGCGGATCTGCGGGCTGGTCGGCCCGAACGGGGCCGGCAAGAGCACCCTGATGTCGCTCGCCGCCCACCTGCTGACTCCCGGCGCCGGGGAGATCAAGGTGTTCGGCGGGCCTCCCGGCACGCCTGCGGCCCGCCGCCGGACCGCCT
Source organism: Saccharothrix sp. ST-888 (assembly GCF_000955975.1). Taxonomy (GTDB): domain Bacteria; phylum Actinomycetota; class Actinomycetes; order Streptomycetales; family Streptomycetaceae; genus Kitasatospora. Next base: position 11,823 of record NZ_JYJF01000006.1, on the reverse strand, counting down.
TCCTGGGCCAGGACAAGCCGCTCTACCCCCGCCTGACCGTCGCCGAGACGCTGCGCGCCGGCCACGAGCTCAACCCCGGCTGGGACCAGGAGGCCGCCGAGCGGATCGTCCGGCACGGCAACCTCTCGATGTCCGCCCGGGTCGGCGGACTGTCGGGCGGTCAGCGCACCAGGGTCGCCCTCGCGCTGGCCCTCGGCAAGCGGCCCGACCTGCTGCTGCTCGACGAGCCGCTCTCCGACGTCGACCCGGTCGCCCGCCAGGAGCTCACCGGCCTCGTGCTGGCCGAGGCCGTCGAGAACGGCACCACCGTTCTGATCTCCTCCCATGTGCTCGCCGAGCTGGACGGCGTCTGCGACTACGTCCTGGTACTGGGCGACGGCCGGGTCCGGCTGGCCGGCGACGTGGACGAACTCCTCGTCTCCCACCGGCGGATCGTCGGCGCCCACGAAGGGGACGACCCGGTACCCGAACTCGACGGACACCACGTGGTCGAGGTCCGGCGGACCGGCCGTCAGGTGACCGCCATGATCCGACCGACGGCGGACCTCGACATCGACTGGGACGTGGCGGAACCGACCCTGGAGGAACTCCTGCTCTCCTACCTGCGCTCGCCCGACGCCCCGGCGCTGTTCACACCCGGCGCCCGTCCCGCCGCCGGAGCGGGGGCCGCCCGATGACCACCGGCACCCTCACCCCGGCCCGGCCCCGCCGGGTGCTGCACGGCGTCAGCTGGGTCGGCTACCGCCAGGAGCGGACGGCCCTCGCCGTCGCCGCCGCCGTGCTGCTCGCCGTCTGCGGCTGGCTGCTCTTCCTGGGCAGCACCATCAGCGACTACGTCACCGCCCACCACATCCAGGGCTGCAACGTCGTCTACTTCCCGCCCGAGTGCCAGGGGTCGGGTTCCGGCCTGGCGGAGGGCCTCGACCAGAAGTGGCAGCTGATGGTGCTGGCCACCGGCTGGCTCCTGGCCGCGCTGCCGCCCGCCCTCGGCCTGTTCCTCGGGGCGCCGCTGCTGGCGCGGGAGTTCGAGACCGGCACCTACCGGCTGGCCTGGACGCAGTCGGTCTCCCGGCGGCGCTGGCTGGCCGCCCGGCTGGGCATACCGCTGGCTGTGACACTGGTCGGCTCCACCGTGCTCGCCACCGTCTCCACCTGGTGGGTCCACGTGGTCGAGGGCCGCTTCGCGGTGCCCGGCTACTACCACTGGTTCACCTGGATGAGCCGGGCGACCAGCGGACCGGCCATGGTCGGGTTCTGCGTCGTCTCGGTCGCGATCGGCGCGGCCACCGGCCTGGTGGTCCGCCGGGTGGTGGCCGCGATGGCCGTCACCGCCGCTCTCACCGCGGCCGTCCGGCTGCTGGTGGACCACTTCCGGTTCGTTCTCCTGCCCGCGAAGCAGGCCGTGGCCGCCGCCCATGTGACCGTCCTCCAGCCGAGCGGCCGGACACCCCTGGTGGGCGTCGGCCACCTCGAAACGGGTGCGCCGCTGGAGTCGTACACCCTGGGCAACGGCTACCTCACCGCCGACGGACTGCGAATTCCGCTGGCCAACGACTGGATCAACACGCTGCCCGACGGAACCGCCGTCTGCCCGTCCGAACCCGCCCAGTGCATCGCGCACCACAGCGAGATCGTGCAGGCGTACTCCGACTACCAGCCGCCGAGCGCCGAGTGGCCGATGCTGTGGACCGAGGCCGGGATCAGCCTGGTCGTCGCCGCCGCCCTGACCGCCTTCTGCTTCGTGTGGATCCGCCGCCTGCGCTGACCTCGGCCCCCGGCCGCCGCACCTCGACGCCGGACACACCGTGAGCACGGCACCGGGGTGCGGCGTCCGGGGCGGCGGCGGGCCCGGCGTCAGCCGTCGGCGTCGGAGCGCGGCCGCTCCAGGGTGAAGGTGTCCACCGGTGTCAGGTCGCCGTGCGGCCCGTCGAAGGTGTAGTAGGTGACCCTCATCCGGGTCCGGCCGCTCCTGCGGTCACCGGGGTCGACGTCGAACGCGGCGAACCCATGGGTGTGCTGGCGGTCCTGGACCGAGGCCCAGGGGGCGTCCTCGGTGACCCAGACCGGATCCCGGTGGTGCGGCAGGACATTGCCCACCTGGCTGCCGAGCGAGACGATGACCCGGCCGTACGGCTTGTCGAAGAGGTCGCCCTGGGAGGTGGCGAAGTTCCCGCCCCCGCCGATCACCATATGGACGGTGCCCCGGCCGGTGTCGATCACGTCCTTCCGGGTCGAGACCGGCACCGGGGTGCGGGTCTCGTTGGGCAGCGAGCCGCGCACGGGGTGCGAGCGCTCGTAGTGGTGCTCGTGGCCGCTGACCACCAGGTCGACTCCGTACGCGTCGAAGAGCGGGCCCCAGGAGGTGCGTACGCCCAGGTCGCTGCCGCTGCCGGACTTGGTGCTGGAGATCATCGGCTGGTGCATGCAGACCACGATCCAGTCGACCGCCCTGTCGGCTCTCGCCAGCCTCAACTCCCTTTCGAGCCAGACCCGTTGAGCTCCACCCGAGTAGCCGTGCACATAGCTGTCCCCGGCGTCCTGGATCGCGACGTCGTCGTTGGCGAGGCTGATGAAGCGGACGGCGCCGACCGTGAACGCGTACCACATCCCCCGGGTCTCCTGGTCCGAGGAGGCGGACGACCGGGGCAGTTCGAAGTACGTCTGGTAGCCCGAGGCGCCGATGGGGCCGTTGCCCTTCTCGTTCTCGTGGTTGCCCGCACACGGCATCCAGGGGCGCAGCCGGGCGGAGCGGCTGTTGCTGATGAACCAGTCCGCCCAGGTCGCCACCCGGCTCTGCCCGAAGCGGCTGCCGGCCGCCGCGTAGCAGAGGTCGCCGTTGACCAGGTTGAAGAGCGGGCCGACCCGCTCCACGGCGGCCACGATGTCCGCGGACGCGGCCGAGCCGACCTGGCTGCTGCTGTAGAGGGGGAAGCCTCCGGTCGGTGACGGGACGTCCGGCGGAAGGGTGATCGTCCTGCGGAGGTTGGGGGTCGCCTGGTCGCCGAAGCTGGTGAAGGTGAAGGCCGCGCGGCCGCGCGGTGCGGTGGTGAACGAGCCCGTCTCCGGGACGGCGCCGTCGTGCACGGCCGCGTAGAGATAGGTGGTCGCCGGGCGCAGGCCGGCGAGCCGGCAGTGGTGGACGTACACCTCTTCGCCGGAGAGGCCGTCACGGTACGTCCTGGTCCCGGCGTCGAAGGCCCGGCCGAAGCCGCCCTCCGGCGAACCGAGCCGGACCTGCGGGCGCCCCACCGACTGCGGGGTGATCCAGGAGACGGTCATCTCGGCGGACGGGTCGGTGCCGAACTGCAGATGGAGTCCGCTCACGCTCGGCGCCCCGAGCCGGTGCGGGCGCGACTGGAGTAACGACCCGGGCGGGGAGGCCGGTTCGGCGGCGGAGGCCTCCTTGGCGCCTCCCACCGCCAGGGCGGCGCCGGCCGCCGATGATCCCTTGAGTATCGACCTGCGCGCGATCGCCACGGAACACCCTTTCCCCGGTGGGATGTTGGTGGCGAGCACAGTACCGGGAGATGTACGGCCGCAGTAGGTCCACGACCGCGCCCCGGCACTTCGGCAGAACCGAGCCGTGCGGAGGCGATCCATGGAGACGGTCGATGGAGGCGATCCATGGCGACGGTCCATGGAGATGATCAATCTTGATGCATACATGGCGATCATTCAGGCCGTCGGATCACCGGGGGATCATGCGCCGACCGGCCGAGGAAGTCCGAGGACCGCCGGACCGGGAGTCGGGCGGAATTCGGCGTTCCGGGAATTCGCGCAATGCACCTCAGCCCCACCCGAGTCCATCGCCACCCTGTGACCTTTACCACACCTTGACCTCACCCACACAAGCTCCTGCGCCACCGAACCCGCAGGTCATTGGCCGTGATCCCGGATTTCCGGGTAAAGCCGCGGTGATTCACCGACGAGATCCGAATGGCCGAATCAATACCTCCTGGCTTGAATTCGTCCAGAGTATCCATCAGTCGTGCAGATCTGGTGGCAATATGTGCGTAGCCGTACCACCTTCCGGCCCGGTGTACACCTGGCCGTGTACACGATGAAGAATGGCTGAACCGTGCGCATTTCCCGTCCGGGTCGCAATGAGGCGACCACCTGGCCTTCTGGTGCGGGCGACGAACTCACCCTTCCGGTGTTCTCCCAGCTCGCCGGTACCGTGGGGGGCTACCCCTACGTGAAAATCGTGATCGACCGCACCAAGTCGACGATCCACTTCATCGACAGCGCCGACGGTATTCTCCATGTCCACTACATCGCACGCGACATACTCGGTATATCCATCGACGAGCTGGCCCTGCGCCTCGATTCTTTCAACGACGACGTCTATCGAAACCCCGATCGCCGTTTCTACCTGGGAACACTGGCGCTGCACACCCGGGAGGCTGCGGAGAGCGGGCGGCCGGAGAGCTTCCTGTCGTTGGAGACCGTCGACGTCGACACCATGTCCAAGGACATGCTGCGGTTCTTCTACCACTCCGTGCGCGGCCACGTCGACCGGTCGCTGCCGCTGTTCCTCAAACCGGCCAACCACCTGCAGGAGGGTTACGTCGCGGACCTCCCGGAGTCCGAGATACCCCGGGTCCTGTCCCACGAGCTCTACGGCGCCGCGTCCTTCGTATCGCTGAACCCCGGATCGGCCCACGGCCGGCTGCGGGTGTTCCGGTCCGAGGAGGAATACCGGGCCAACACGGACCCACTGAAATGGCACGACATCATCGTGATGCCCCGAGTGCCCGAGGACATCCCCCGGCTGTCGGGCATCATCAGCGCCGAACACACCACCCCGCTGTCCCATGTCAACGTCATGGCCGCCGGGTGGCGGATTCCCAACGCCGTCCGGCTGGGCATCATCGACCGGATCGACCGGGCCGGCCTCGACGGCCGGTGGGTCGGCTACCGGGTCGAGGCCGACGCCCACGACGTCCTCCTCGAACCCGCCGAACAGCTCTCCGACGGCGGCCGGCTGCGGCCACGGGCGGCCGAGCACATCGTGCTGGACCGGCCCGAGCTCGCACCGACCCCGGTCACCTCCCTGTCCGAGCTGCGCATGGGCGACCACTGCCGGTTCGGTACCAAGGCCGCCAACCTCGGCGAGCTCTGCGATCTGCTCCAGCACGGCTCGCCGCGCTGGTTCGGCTTCTACCGCGTCCCCCGGCCGCCCCGGACGAACCTGCTGCGCTACCTCGCACGGCAGCTCGGCGTCCCGGGCGCCGACGACGACGCTCTGACGGCGAGCGCGGAACTCCTGATGAAGGAGTACGCCGAGGTGCCCCGGGGCATCGTGCTGCCGTTCTCCCTCCAGCAGCGCTTCCTGGAGTCCTCGCCGGAGATCCGACAGGCTCTCACCCGGCTGAAGAGCGCGCTAGAGCCGGGTACTTCGGAGACCGAGCAGACCGAGCAGACCGAGCAGCTCTGCCTCGAACTGCAGCGGCTGATCCGCAGCACCCCCGTCCCGGACGGCATCCGCACCGAGATCGACCGCGCGCTCGTCCGGCACCTGTCCGGCGTCTCCCGCTTCGTGGCCCGCAGCTCGTCCAACGCCGAGGACCTGCCCGGGTTCTCCGCCGCCGGGCTCTACCAGTCGGTGCCGGACCTCACCACCACGGACGCGGTCCTCGACGGCGTCAGGGAGGTGTGGGCCTCCCTGCTCTCCCCACGCGCCGTGGCCCTCCAGCACGAGGCGGGCATCCCCCTGGAGCGGTGCTACATGGGTGTGATCGTCCAGGAGCAGGTCGGCGCAACGACCGGCGGTGTGCTGGTCACCTGGAACCCGCTGAACCCGCAGGACTTCCGCAACGTCTACCTCAACATCTCCCAGCACTCGGTGACCGAGGTCGTCTCCGGCGAAGGCGCCCCGCTCCAGTACCTGTGCAACACGGTCGAGGGCGGCAGCCGCACGGTGTCGCTCGGATCCGCCTCCTGCGACCTGGACGCCGCGACCAAGGACGTCCTGTGCCGACTGGCCCTGATGAGCCGGCTGTTCCAGTCGCACTTCGCGCCCGACGACACCTTCGCCGCTCCGGTCGACATCGAGTGGGCGATCGACGGCGATCGGATCAGCCTGCTCCAGCTGCGCCCTTTCCAGACCGCGGCCTGACCCGCGACACCCGGTACCGGCCCACCGGCCCGTCCCGCCCCCGCCCCCGGCACCCGGTGCGGCGGCACCTGAACCGTTCTCAGGAGAAAGCCAGTTGAACAAGATCCTCTACGTCTACGTCAAGGGCGGCGCACCGCTGGAGTACGCGTTCCCGCGCATGGCCGCCTGCGGCGAGCTGCACGTACTCGCGCTCGCACCGCTGCCCACGACCGGAGCGGACGTGTGGCGGCCCTGCTGTACCGGCATCGACCTGGTGACCGATCCGCCGCGCGGTGAGGCCCTGGTCGAGCTGATCGTGGAGCACGCGAAGGCCATCGGCGCCGACGCCGTCCTGACCCTGTCGGAGTTCGCGGTGCTGGCCGTCGCGCACGCCGCGAGCCGGCTCGGTCTGGCCGGTGCCGGACCGGGGATCCTCCGGGCCAGGGACAAACGGCTGATGCGGGAGACCTGGGCCGCGGCCCAGGTGCCGATCCCCCGGTTCCGCCGGGTCGACAGCGTCCAGGACCTGCACACCGCCCTGGCCGAGTTGACGCCCCCGCTGCTGCTCAAGCCGGCCTGGGGCGCCGGATCGGTCGCCCAGCTCGTGCTGACCTCGCCCGCGGACGCCGTCCCGGCCTGGGCGGAGATCGAACCGGCGCTCCACGCCGGCAGTCGGGTGGGCATGAACGAGCTGTACGCACCGGACACCGACCGGCACCGGCTGGTCGAGGAGATCGCACAGGGCTCCACCGAGGGCTGGTACGAGGAACAGGGCTACGGCGACTACGTGAGCGTGGAGGGCATCGTCGCGGACGGCGTCTACCACCCCCTGTCCATCACCGCCAAGCTGCCGACCGTACCGTCGTTCGTCGAGGTGGCCAGCACCGCCCCGTGCGTGCTGCCGGTGCCCCTGCAACGCCGGATCGAGGACGTCTCGCGGCAGGCCGTCGACGCGCTCGGACTTGAGACCTGCGGCACGCACACCGAGCTCAAGCTGATGAAGGACGGACGGCTGGTGGTCATCGAGACCGCGGCCCGGTTCGGCGGCCTTCTGACGACCCGGCAGATCCACGAGGTGTTCGGGGTCGATCCCATCGGGATGCTGGTCCGCCAGCTCCTGGGAGAGCGGGTGGCGTACCCCGCGGCCATGCTGACCGACGGAGTCAGGGCGGCCGCGTCGGTGGCCGTCGTCCCCACCGACGCGGCCGGTGTGCCCTGGCGGACCAGGCCGGTCTGGAACCCGCAGGCGGTGGACTGGCAGAGCCTGCTGTCACCGGGCAGCACCATCGAGCCCGTGCCCGCGTTCGCCATGCCGACGGGTCGGCCGACACCGGTCTTCGATCCGTCGGCGGGGTCGCGCAACTGGCTGGGGGTCTACCTGCTGAGCGCCACCGACGCCGCGACGCTGCTCCGCGACTGCAACGCGGTACTGGACGGTCTCGAGACCGCCCTGCACCGGGCCGCCGGCTGAACCACGTTGTCCGCACCACTCTCTGGGGTCCTTATGCGTGTCCTGTTCGCCGGCGCACCCGGTGTCGGCCATCTCTTCCCGCTGGTCCCGCTGGCCAGGGCGCTGCGGGAGCTCGGCCACGAGGTCGCGGTGGCCTCGATGGACGGCGGGGAGGCGGTCGCCGGTTCGGGGCTGCCGTTCCTGCCCCTCTCCCCCGGTCTGGACTGGCGCCGGGAGATCCGCGAGGCCGGCCGCACCCGGCGGCCCGATCTGCTGAAGCGTGTGGTCGAGACCAACGCGGCCGACCGGGAGGCGTTCGTCCCGCTGGCCGCACACGTCAACAACGCCGTGGCCGACGCCACCGTCGAACTCGCCGCACGGTGGCGGCCGGACCTGGTGGTGTACGAGTACCTCTTCCCGGCGGCGCTGCTCGCAGCCGCGAGCCTGGGCGTGCCCGCAGTGCAGCACGACCTGGGGTTCGTGCGCACCCCGGGACTGCGCGCGCTGATGCTCGCGGAGATGGCGCAGACCTTCGCCCGGCACGGAGTCCACCGGCTGCCGGAGCACGTCGAGACCATCGACCTGGCGCCGCCGAGCATGGCAGCGGGACAGCGGTACGGCTGGTCGATGCGGCCGGTCTCCTACAACGGGGAAGGCCCGCTGCCCGAGCGCCTGGCCGCGCCCGCCCACCGCCCGCGGGTGGCGGTGACGCTCGGCACCGTTCCCCCCAAGACCGACGGGCTGACCAGGATCGAGCGAGTGATCGCGGCGGCGGCACACGTCGACGCGGACTTCGTGCTCGCCACCGGCGACCTCGACCTCAGTACGCTCGGCGCGCTGCCGGACAACGTGCGGTCCTACGGCTGGGTGCCGTGGCGGGCGCTGCTCGGCACCTGCGGGGCTGCGGTCCACCACGGCGGCAGCGGTACCGCGCTCGCCGCGTTGGACGCCGGCCTACCGCAACTGGTGCTGCCCGACGGCTCCGACCGCTTCGTCACGGCGGACGCGGTGCACGAGCGAGGGGCCGGGCTGAGCGCGACCGCCGGGGAGATCGACCCGGCCCTGCTGCAACGGCTGATCACCGACGACGCGTTGGCCGGGGCAGCGCGCGAAGTCCGCGCGGAGATCGCGGCGATGCCGAGCCCGGCAGCGCTGGCACCGCGCCTCACCGCCCTTGCCTCCCAGCGGGATTGACATAGTGCCGGCTGCTTCACCGAAGGCTCCCGGGGCGACCGGAACTGCTTGCCGGTATTTTCTGGACATCGTCTTCCTGTCCGCCACCGCCCTGGCGGACCCGGAGCGGACCATGCGGCGGATCGCCGAGCGGGGCCGCGCCCGGGTGGTCGTCGCCACCGCCGGAGCCGAGGGGGCACAGCTGCTGCTCGGCGACGAGCTGACCCGTCTTCCGGCCGTCCCGCCCCCGGGGCCGGTCGTGGACTCCAACGGCGCCGGCGACGCCTTCGCGGCAGGCTTCCTCTTCGGCTGGCTGAGCGGCGCCGCTGCGGTGCGGTCTCTACGGTGCCGTCGCCGGAGCCCACGCCTGCACCGTGCCGGCGACGAGGACCGACGCCATCGGCCGGGACGATCTGCTGGCCCGGGTGGCGGAGTTGGAGTCCGGGCCGGCGGTTCCACCGCCCCACGGTGACACCGGCGCGGGCGGGCGCGCCTGACGGGCAGGTTGCTTCACCTGCTGTGGCTCGTGGGGTGGGCGGCTGTCAGCGGATGATGGGTGATCCGACCACCCTGAGGTGTTCGTGGACCAGGCGGACGGCCATCGCGCCCTCGCCGACGGCGGAGGCCACCCGTTTGACCGAGCCGGTGCGGACGTCGCCGACGGCGAAGACCCCGGGGCGGTCGGTCTCCAGGGCGAGCGGGGTGCGGGCCAGATGGCGCCAGAGCTCGGCCGGGGCGGTGCCGACCGCGTCCTGGCCGGTGGGGACGGACCCGTGCGAGTCCAGGCCGACGGCGCCGGTGAGCCAGGCGGTGCAGGGACGCGCGCCGATGAAGACGAACACGGCGCGGTCTGCCAGCACACGCTGCTCGCCGGTGCGGTTGTCCCGTACCAGGACGGCCTCGACCCGGTCCGTGCCGGTCACCTCCTGCACCTCGGTGTTCAGCAGGACCTCGATCCCGGGGTGCCGGGCTATCCGGTCGGTCAGGTAGCGGGACATCGAGGCGTCGAGGTCGCCGCCGCGTACCAGCAGGTGGACGGCGGGCGACTGGGCGGCCAGGAAGAGCGCGGCCTGGCCGGCGGAGTTGCCGCCGCCGACCACGGCCACCGGGTCCAGCCGGCAGGTCCTCGCCTCCCAGAGCGTGGCGGCGTAGTGGACACCGAGGCCCTCCAGCCGTTCGGAGCCCGGCGCGGGCAGGCGCCGGTAGCGGGCGCCGGTGGCCAGCACCACCGTGCGGGCGGAGATCGCGGCTCCGTCCGCGAGCCGTACCAGGTGGTGGCCGCCCTCCTGTTCCAGGCCGACGGCCTCGGCCGGGACGGTGATCCGGGCGCCGAACCGCCCGGCCTGGAGGACGGCCCGTTCGGCGAGGTCGGCGCCCGAGATGCCGGCCGGGAAGCCGAGGTAGTTCTCGATCCGGGAGGAGGTGCCGGCCTGGCCGCCGGCGGCCACGGCCTCCAGCACGATGGTGCTCAGCCCCTCGGAGGCCCCGTAGACGGCAGCGGCCAGACCCGCCGGTCCGGCACCGACCACCAGCAGCTCGCAGACCGCCGCGACGGCCGGGTCGGTCCGCAGGCCGATCACCCGGGCCAGTTCGGCGGTTGAGGGGTTGCGCAGCACGCGGTCCTCGCGCCACAGCACCACGGGGGTCTGCTCGGGAGTGACGGCGAGGCGGCGCAGCAGTGCCTCGGCCTCGGTGTCCTGCTCCAGGTCGACCCAGCGGTGCGGGAGCCGGTTGCGGGAGGCGAACTCCAGCAGCCGGCGGGTGTCCGGGGAGAACCGGGAGCCGATGATCCGGAAGCCGCTGCCGTGTCCGGCGAGCATGACGCGGCGCTGCAGGTAGGCGCGGAGGATGAGGTCGCCGAGCGGGGGTTCGCGGACCAGCAGGTCCCGCAGGTCGGCCCAGGACACCGCGAGGACCTCGCCGGGTTCGCGGACCACGGCGGTGAGGAAGGCGGGCTGGCCCTCCAGGAGGCCGAGTTCACCGATTAAGCCCCGGGGGCCGTACAGCTGCATGGTGTTCTCCGGGCCGCCGTAGCCCTCGACCACGGCCACGCTGCCGCGCAGGACCACGAAGAACTCCTCGCTGAGTTCGCCCTCCCGGAAGAGCAGTTCGCCCGCGCCGACCGGCCGGCGCTGCCCGCAGGTGCGCAGGACGGCCATCTGGTCGTCCGTCAGCCGGGGGAAGGCGCCGTAGGGGTCCGGTGTCGGCACGGGCGTCTGTGCGGTGGTCACGGCTCACTCCCTCGGACGGTCGCGGATGGGGCTCAGACCATGGCTCCGTGGCGGACGGTAGCCTCGGCACTCATGCGGCCCTCCTCTCTCCGTTCGTCGGGCGCGAGCGCAACGCGCACCCCCAGATGATTCGCGGGCTCCGCCCGCTCATGCGGACTCCTCGGACTCGTCCCGGAAGCCGACGGCCAGTTCGCCGTCCCGGGCGTCGATCACGACCGTCGCGCCCTCGCGGACGTCACCGCCCAGCAGCGCACGCCCGATCTTCGTCTCGACCTCGTGCGAGATGAAGCGGCGCAGTGGCCGGGCCCCGTAGACCGGGTCGTAGCCCTCGGCGGCGATCAGGCGCCGCGCGTCCTCGGTGAGGGTGAGGGTGATGCGCTGGTCGGCGAGCCGGCGGCGCAGCTCGTCGAGGAGCAGGTCGACGATGCGTTCGATCTGGGCCAGTCCGAGCGGGTGGAAGAGCACGATGTCGTCGACCCGGTTGAGGAACTCGGGCCGGAAGTGGCTGTTGAGTTCGCCCAGCACCAGGTCACGTACCTCGGGTTTGATCTCGCCGCCGGCCGTGGCGTCCTGGAGCAGGTACTGGGAGCCGAGGTTGGAGGTCATGATGATGACGGTGTTGCGGAAGTCGACGGTGCGGCCCTGGGCGTCGGTGATCCGGCCGTCGTCCAGTACCTGGAGCAGGGTGTTGAAGACGTCGGCGTGGGCCTTCTCGACCTCGTCGAAGAGGACGACGGAGTACGGCTTGCGGCGTACGGCCTCGGTGAGCTGGCCGCCCTCCTCGTAGCCGACGTATCCGGGGGGTGCGCCGACCAGGCGGCTGACGGTGTGCTTCTCCTGGTACTCGCTCATGTCGAGGCGGATCATGTTGC
>NZ_JYJF01000499.1 GCF_000955975.1 Saccharothrix sp. ST-888 | reverse complement strand
GCTCTGGCCCACCCCGGGGCCCGGATTAGCGGCGCCGGAGTCACCCGCCGCGGTGACGCCTACCGGGTCGCGCTGCGCACAGCAACACCGGCGTTGTACGCCGGGAAGGGCTGATCCGAGCGGATGCTCACGGACCGCCAGCGGTCCGCCCATCTACCAGTAGGAGCCGCGGCACTGCGCGGTCTCCGCTGCTGCAGGGCAATCGAGCTGACGAGGCTTTCCGGACCTTCCATTCGCACGGCGATGCTCCATCTCCTGCCAGCGCCGACGGCGGTGCTCGAAGAATGCCTTCCACAGCTCCAGGCGATGGCGAGAGTCCTTCGGGAACGTGTAGCGGAGAACGCCGAGGGCCACGGCTGCTTCCAGTACAGC
>NZ_JYJF01000498.1 GCF_000955975.1 Saccharothrix sp. ST-888 | reverse complement strand
GTCGGGGGTGTCGCTGTTCGCGGCGGGTGCCTCGGAGTTGCGGGTGCGGCTGGCGCGGGCTGGTGCGGATGCGGTGTCGCTGCTCGTGGCCGACGGTTCGGGTGTGCCTGTCGTGGTGGTGGGGGCGTTGGTTCGGTGGTCGTTGGTGGCCGAGCAGTTGGCGGGTGCGGGGGGTGCGCACGCGTCGGTGTAACGTCGGGAGGGGGCGGGGGTCGCGGAGGCGTCTGAGGAGATGCGGGTGGCGGCGGGGGGGCGGGGGGTGGGGGTCTCGGTGGCGAGGGAGGTCGCGGGGATACCGGCGGCGCGGCGCCGGGCGGCCAGGGCGTCCAGGAAGCTGTTCGCCGCCGCGTAGTTGCCCTGGCCCGCGTTGCC
>NZ_JYJF01000497.1 GCF_000955975.1 Saccharothrix sp. ST-888 | reverse complement strand
GCACAAGCGGGCGGGTCGCCTGCAGCGCGCCTCCAGCCCACCGCGAGCCGTACCGGTCCCGTTCGACCTCCGTGCGCATTGCGTGCGTGCTCGGGAGCCGATTGGCCGCCTCCTTGCGCGGCACGCTGGCCACCAGCTCGTCCACCACGCGCGACACCGCCCCGTTCCGCTTTGACGGGGCCGGGTGCTCCTCCTGGACGCGCTTGTACTCGATCCAGAAGGAGGTGTCCCCGTCGAACGGCAGGCGGCCTGGGACCAGCTCGAAGAGAATGCAGCCTACCGAGTACAGGTCGGACCGCGCGTCCACGCTCTTGCCGAGCGCGTGCTCGGGCGAGAGGTACTGCGGGGTGCCGACCACCATGCCGGTCTGGG
>NZ_JYJF01000496.1 GCF_000955975.1 Saccharothrix sp. ST-888 | reverse complement strand
CCTGCCGGTGCGCCTCAAGCGCCTTAGCGAGCACCTTCGCACGGAACGGATTCGCGACGTCGAGGGCCTCGGCCACCGCCACCGCCTCCTCCAGCATCGCCACGCGGATCCCGGGCAGTTCCCGCAGCCGGTGCGACCGGGCGGCCTCCACCAGCACGCAGGCGAGCTTCGACCCGCGCACCGACCATTCGAAATTGGGAAAGCCGTCGGCCCCGGGCATCGCGCGGTCCCCGGGTCCGACTGTTGCCGGCTCCGTCCCGTCACCGGTCTGCACGGCGGTGTCGGCAGTGACGCGGCGGTGCCGGCCGGTCCCTTCCTTCCGTGAGCGGACGACCTGCCGCACCCGGCACGGATGGCCGCCTGGCATCATCG
>NZ_JYJF01000495.1 GCF_000955975.1 Saccharothrix sp. ST-888 | reverse complement strand
CGCCTCGTCGACGTGCCGATAGTGGGGTGTGGCCGCGGAGGACTCCTGGCCGGCCGGCTGGGAGATCGGGCGCCACGGGTGTCCGGCCTGGACCAGCACGTTGTGGTGGCGGGACAGGGTGAGCTTCTTGCGCGGCGGGGCGGCCGCCCTGCGGTAGGCGTCGCGGACCCCTCGCTCGATGCCGCACGCGGCAGCCCCTGCCGGACAGCGTGCTGGCCGAACGGAAGACCCACGCCGCCATCCTGCTTGGGGCCGGCGGCCACGCCAGCGACACCTCCCGAGTCCCGGAGCGCGGTGCGCCGCTCCAGCTGCGCTTCGCTCTCGACCACCACATGCACCGTCGCCCGGGCAAGCCTCCCCCGGGTCTCGCCT
>NZ_JYJF01000494.1 GCF_000955975.1 Saccharothrix sp. ST-888 | reverse complement strand
GGCCCCTGAGAACCGGCCGGTGGGCGGCGCCCAGCGGGGCGGCGACCGTGCTCAGCTGCGGCGCCGGGGTGGTGCCGGGCGTCGGCACCGGCGCGTCCGCGGGCTCCGGCACGGCGGCCGCAGCGGGCGCGGCCGGTGCCTCGGTGGCCCGCCTGCGCATGACGGACCGGCCGGCCGGCACGAAGGCCAGGCGGGTGGCGGCGACGCCGCGCGTGCCCAGCAGGATGTTGTCGACGTCCAGGACGTGCCCCCGCGTCCAGCCCTTGACGCGCTCCCGCGCGGTGGCCCGCAGCGCCGAACCGCACGCGGGGTGCAAGCAGGACGGCGGCCAGCCGGCTCGCCGCCGGCCGCCGCACAGCGGGCGCAGCCCGC
>NZ_JYJF01000493.1 GCF_000955975.1 Saccharothrix sp. ST-888 | reverse complement strand
CTCCGGGGCGCTCACGACGACCTCGGCGGCCTCAGGCGCACCGGCCGGGGACTCGACACGCTTACGGGTACGGCGGGCCCGCACCGGCCTCTCGGCCACCGGCTCGGCGGGTGCCGCCTCGACCGGCCCGGGGGTCTACCGGGCGCCCATAACGCCCGCGGCGGCCTCAGCCGCTCCGGCCGGGGAGTGCCGACGAGTACGGGTACGGCGGTGTCGTCCCGGGGCCTCGGGTACGGGCGCGGGGGCGGGCGCCTCCGCGCGCGGGGGGGTTCCCTGGGGGGTCGCGCCGAGAGCCGCGGACCGCGGTGCCGCCGCCGGGGGCCGGCACCGCCTACGGCGCGGCCGGGAGCCGACCAGCGCCCTCCGCCCGCA
>NZ_JYJF01000492.1 GCF_000955975.1 Saccharothrix sp. ST-888 | reverse complement strand
CACCGTGCGCGCGGCCACCCGCGACGTCGCGTACCCGGGACCAGGCGGCTTCCTGCCGGGCTGCGCGCACGGCCGCCGCACCGACTGTCGGCTCGGATGCGAGATCGGCGGCGGGAGGTCGGCTGCATGAACAGGCCGCCGCAAGCCGCCGGGGACTTGCGGATGCTTGACCTGGTGGGGCCGGTGGGGGCGCAGGCCGGTCCCCAAGGCGAGGGAGGCGGCCGTGCCGAGGTGGCCGGGGGTGCCGAGGCCCACCCGACAGCCGGCCGCGGGCCGGGCGGCCCCCACCCCCCCGGGCCGCGCCCGGGCCGGCCGCCTGCCCCCGCGCCCGCGCGCGGCCGCCGCCCCCCGCCGCGCCGCCGGCCCGCAGCA
>NZ_JYJF01000491.1 GCF_000955975.1 Saccharothrix sp. ST-888 | reverse complement strand
GCTGATCACCCAGACCGCGACGGAGCGGGCCGTGTCCGCCGCCTTGCGCCGTACCCGCGCCGGTGTCGCTGACCCGGACCGCCCGACCGGATCCTTCCTCTTCGCCGGCCCGACGGGCGTCGGCAAGACCGAACTCGCCAAGGCCCTCGCCGCCTTCCTCTTCGACGACGAGCGGGCGATGGTCCGGAGCGACATGAGCGCGTACGGCGGGAAGCACTCGGTCGCCCGTCTGGTCGGCGCCCCGCCCGGGTAAGTCGGCTACGAGGAGGGCGGCCAGCTCACCGAGGCCGTCCGTCGCCGCCCGTACAGCGTCGTGCTGCTGGACGAGGTGGAGAAGGCCCACCCGGAGGTCTTCGACGTCCTGCTCCAGGT
>NZ_JYJF01000490.1 GCF_000955975.1 Saccharothrix sp. ST-888 | reverse complement strand
CTCCCGGGCAGGCCGGCGTCGGCCTCGACCCGGGCGAGGGTGAGCAGGTCCTCCAGCAGGGCGGCCAGCCGGTCGAGTTCGGTCAGGGGCTCCTCGTCATCGGACCGTCCGGCGGGGCACAGGTGCGGGTTGAGGTTCTCCAGCCGCAGCGAGAGGACGGTGAGAGGGATGCGTCGCCCGTGCGAGGCGTCGCCGACGAAGGCGCACCGGCGTTCCAGAGCGCCGGAGATCCCGTCGCCCATCGCGTTGAACCGCCCCTCCAGGCGCCGGAGTTCCACCGGACCACCCACCACGCCGACCCTTGCTTCGAGCCGCCCGTCGGCCGCCGGCCGGGTGGTTCGGTCTAGTGCGCCGACGGCACGCAGGGGCGAGG
>NZ_JYJF01000050.1 GCF_000955975.1 Saccharothrix sp. ST-888 | reverse complement strand
AGGAGCCGTACAAGCAGCGCTGGCGACCGGACCAGCTGTTCAACCAGCGGCTGGTGCTGGGGCCGGGCCGCCTCGCGCCGTTCGCCGCCGCCCGCGCCGCCCGGGTGACGGTCCACCGGGTGCTCGTACAGCTACTGAGCACCCGGCTTCCCCGGCTGAAGGAGGCGCTAGTGGCCCGCCGGCGGAGCTGACGACCCGAAGGCGCCGCCGAGCAGCCCGTTGAGCCAGGGGCCCAGCCAGCTCCCGTCCGGCTCGCGGCCGCCCGTCGGACCGTAGAAGTCGCCCGGCCCGTAGCCGCCGGTGGGCCACCCGGGCGGCCACGCGGTGGGCCAGCCGCCCGGCTGCCCGGTGGGCCGTCCGCTGGGCTTCGGGCTCGGCCGGGTGCTCGGCTCCGCGCTGGGCCCGGTGCTCGGCGTCGCCGACGGCGGTTGGGTGGCCGTGCCCGCGCTCCCGTCACCGACCGCGGCGCCCGCCCCATTGGAACCGGACATCAGCTGCTTGAAGAGCGCGCTGGAGTGCGGGTTGCGGCCGCATTCCCAGAAGCCGTGCGGGCAGTAGTCGGTGACGGTCTGGTAGGCGGTGTCGTGGGTGCGCATCCACTCCACCATGCGCCGGACGAACTCGGGGTTGTCGCCGTTGCGGAACAGCCCCCACTCCGGGTACGAGACCTGCTTCCCGCGCTTGGCGGCGAACTCGACCTGGTCCTGGAGCCCGTACGGCTCGGAGACGTAGTCGTCGAAGGTGGCACCGGCCGGCTGGTCGTAGCTGTCCATGCCGACGATGTCGACCACGTCGTCGCCGGGGTAGCAGTGGGTCCACGGGACGGCGTCCAGACCGCGGGTCGGGGCGAAGTCGAACGTGAAGTGCTGGCCGGGCACCGAGCGCATCACCGTGACGATCCGCCGCCAGTACGCCTTCCACGCGGTGGGGTCGGGCTTGCAGCGGTGGGTGTAGGTGATGCCGTTCATCTCCCAGCCGAGGGTCAGGACGGTGTCGCCGCCGCCGAGCGCCACCAGCCGCCTGGCCAGCCGGAGGAAGTGCTGGTCGAACTCACCCCGGTTCCCCCGGGCCAGCAGCCGGACCACCTCGCTGTCCGGCACGTGGTCCTCGTTGCGCGCCAGCATCGGTACGCCGAGGACGAGCTTGCGCCCGGGGTCGGCCAGCCGCCACTGCGACCAGAGGCCGAGGACCACCGGTTCGCCCTCGATGTCCTTCCAGCTGTTCCCGGCCAGGTAGGTGTGGCCGACCTGCATGTTGGCGCCGTTCAGCCAGCGCGCCATCTTGGCGATCTCCGGGATGTAGTTGTCCCAGGAGCCGACGAACGCCCCGAACGGCACCTCGTGCCTGGCCCGGTGGACGTTGGGCCGGGGCGCGGCGCCGCGCGGCTGGACGGCGTCCGAGGAGAGGGCGGCATGCCGTTCGGTCTGGCTCACCGGAGTGTCGGAGGGGACGCTCACGGTGGTCACCAACAGCAGTGCGGAGGCAGCCAGGGTGAGGCGGCCGAGTCGCATGTCTTCTCCTCGGGGGCGGTGCCGGAGCAGCGGTGCCGGAGTGGGCCGGGCCGGACGCAGGACGTGCGGGAGCCCGGAATCACGACGTTAGGGCCGCAACCGGCCGGAAAAGCCGCACGTCACTCAAAAGTGGCAGGCCGTGCGGATCATCGTGACCAGTCGGATGCCAGTTCAGCCAAAGGTGTTGCACTGGGCCATGTCGCCGGTCCGGTAGCCGGTGTTGAACCACTGCTGGCGCTGGGCGGCGGAGCCGTGGGTCCAGGTCTCGGGATTGACCCGGCCGGTGGCCTGCTGCTGGATCCGGTCGTCACCGACCGCCGCCGCCGCGTCGAGGCCCTGGGCGATATCGGCGTCGGTGAGGCTGGTGATCAGTGGCCGTCCGGTGCTCGCCTGCGGGGTCCGGGTCGCGTTGTAGGCCCAGACGCCCGCGTAGCAGTCGGCCTGGAGCTCCAGCTTCACCGAGGCGGAGTTGGCACCCTGCCGGTCCCGGCCGACCCGGTCCATCGTCCCGGTGAGGTTCTGGATGTGGTGCCCGTACTCGTGCGCCACCACGTACGCCTCGGCGAACGGGCCGCCCCTGGCGCCGAACCGGGTGTGCAGCTCGTTGAAGAACCCGAGGTCGAAGTAGGCGGTCTGGTCGGCGGGGCAGTAGAACGGGCCGACAGCCGAGGTGGCCGGGCCGCAGGCGGTGGAGACCCGGCCGGTGAAGAGCACGGTCTGGGCGGGCGAGTAGTTCACACCGCGACGGTTGAACTCGCCGGCCCAGTAGTTCTGCACGCTGTTGACCACGCCGACGATCCGGCAGTCCTGCCGCTGGTTGGCGTCCGCGCCGGTCTTGCAGGTGGTCTGGACCTCGCTCGCGGTGGTCGGCCCCGCGCTGCCGCCACCGCCGCCGGAGAGCCCCAGCGTGTTCGGGTCGACGCCGAGGAGGAGCGCGAGCAGCAGCCCGATCAGTCCGACCACGCCGCCGCCGACGGCGACCTTCCCGCCGGACATCCCGCGCCGGTCCTGCACCTGCGAGGTGTCCAGGTCCGCCTGATCGTCGAACTGCATCCTGTCTCACCTCTGTAACAGTCCGTCCAGCCGTCGCAGTCGCACGATAACGGCCGCCCTGCCCGGCTGCCCGTCGAGAACCGCAGGTCGGGGCGGTGAGTCGGGGCCGGGACGGGCGCTGCCACCCCTTCGGCTGCCGGGGCGAGTTCAGCTGACGGACGCGCGTACGGGGGGTACGCTCCGGCCGTGTCCTGGAAGCCGGTGCGTTCCCTCAGCCCCCGATCGGTACTCCCTGGCCTGGCGGTCCTGCTGGTGCTCGGAGCCGGGGCCGCTGCGCATGCCAACAAGCCGGTGCCGTTCGGGGACCGGGTGGACGAGCCCGGTGTCGCCGACGCCAGCCCGGTGAGCGCCCAGTCGCTGGCCACCGGCAACCTGGAACTCAGGGTCGGCCCCGGTCTGGAGGCGTACGACCAGGCCACCGGCGAGCACCTGTGGTCCTACCGCCGGGAGGGCGCCACCGCGCTGCACCTGGCGATGGCCGGGGAGAGCGCCGTGGTGGTCTGGGACGACGGCATGATCACCTCGGTACGGCCCAGCGACCACGCGGTCCGCTGGCACCGGGCCGTCCCCGGGCTCGCCGACTGGCTGCGGGCGGACGGCGAACCCGGCGCCGACACCAGGACCGACACCGAGCGCCGTGACACCGAGCTGGAGCGCGCGGCCGCCGCCCTGCAGCCCGTCACCGAGCCCGAGCCCTGGGTCGCCGTGGTGACCCCCGCGCTGACCATGGCCTTCCGGGACCGCGACGGCGACCTGCGGTTCAACGCGCGCCCGCTGGCCGACTGCTCCTACGACCCGCTGCGCACCGTGCACAGCGACAACGCGGTGCTGGTGCCCCGCAGCTGCACCGGCGGCAACAGCGCGGGCCGCCCGCTGCCCGGCCTGATCACCGGGTTCCGGCTGGACGCCCCCAACTGGCTGCTGAACGCCGGCCCGAACGTCCTGCTGCACCGGCTGGACGGCCACCGGGCGGCCGTCGACGACGGCCCGGTCATCGGCACCCGGACCTTCGACACCGTCCAGGGCGCCCTGGAGCCGGTCTGCGGGAGCCCGGCGGTCCCGTTCGAGGCCGTCAAGCCCGAGGGCACCTGCTCCAAGCCCTGACCGGTTCGGCGGCGGGGCACTATTCCGCCGGGGCTTCCCGGCGGGCCCGGTAGACTGACCCGTATGGCTGTTTCCCCCGGGCATTAGCGGGCAGCCGGCGCGCCCCTCCGGGCGGTGTGCCGACCTCCGCGTGTCGTCCCGTCCCAAACGCTCCGGCCCTGTGTCGCGTCCAGGCCCAGGTGCCCGCCCACGTCCCAGGAGTCTCTCCCAGCCATGATTTCCGCCAACGCCCTCGAACTCCGTGCCGGCGCCCGCATCCTGATCGAGTCCGCCAACTTCCGGATCGCCCCCGGTGACCGGATCGGCCTGGTCGGCCGCAACGGTGCGGGCAAGACGACGCTCACCAAGGTGCTGGCCGGCGAGGGCCTCCCGGCGTCCGGCACGGTCACCAACTCCGGCGAGGTCGGCTACCTGCCGCAGGACCCGCGCACCGGCGACCTCGACGTCCTCGCCCGCGACCGGATCCTCTCCGCCCGCGGCCTCGACACCGTGCTGAAGAAGATGCGCGAGAACGAGGAGCGGATGGCCAACGGCAAGGGCGCCACCCGCGACAAGGCGATGAAGAAGTACTCCACCCTGGAGACCGAGTTCCTCACCAAGGGCGGGTACGCCGCCGAGGCCGAGGCCGCCACCATCGCGGCCGCCCTCGGCCTGCCGGACCGCATCCTCGGCCAGCCGCTGCACACCCTCTCCGGTGGTCAGCGCCGCCGCGTCGAGCTGGCCCGGATCCTCTTCTCGGACGCCGACATCCTGCTGCTGGACGAGCCGACCAACCACCTCGACGCCGACTCGATCGCCTGGCTGCGGGACTTCCTGAAGACCTACAAGGGCGGCTTCATCGTGATCTCGCACGATGTCGACCTGGTCGAGACGGTCGTCAACAAGGTCTTCTACCTGGACGCCAACCGCGCCGCGATCGACATCTACAACATGGGCTGGAAGCAGTACCAGCAGCAGCGCGAGGACGACGAGAAGCGCCGCAAGCGCGAGCGCGCCAACGCCGAGAAGAAGGCCGCCACCCTCAACTCGCAGGCCGACAAGATGCGCGCCAAGGCGACCAAGACGGTCGCCGCGCAGAACATGGCCCGCCGCGCCGAGAAGCTGCTGGCCGGGCTGGAGCAGGTCCGGGTCTCCGACAAGGTCGCCAAGCTGCGCTTCCCGGACCCGGCCCCCTGCGGCAAGACCCCGCTGACGGCCAGCGACCTCTCCAAGTCCTACGGCTCGCTGGAGATCTTCACCGGGGTCGACCTGGCGATCGACCGCGGCTCGCGGGTCGTCGTGCTGGGCCTCAACGGTGCCGGCAAGACCACCCTGCTGCGGATGCTGGCGGGCGTCGAGAAGCCGGACACCGGCGAGGTGATCCCCGGCCACGGCCTGAAGATCGGCTACTACGCCCAGGAGCACGAGACCCTGGACCCGGACCGGACGGTGCTGGAGAACATGCGCTCGGCCGCGCCGGACACCGACCTGGTGCAGATCCGCAAGATCCTCGGCTCCTTCCTGTTCTCGGGCGACGACGTGGACAAGCCGGCCGGCGTCCTCTCCGGTGGCGAGAAGACCCGTCTCGCGCTGGCCTCGCTGGTGGTCTCCAGCGCCAACGTGCTGCTGCTGGACGAGCCCACCAACAACCTCGACCCGGCCAGCCGCGAGGAGATCCTCGGTGCGCTGCACTCCTTCTCCGGCGCGGTCGTGCTGGTCACCCACGACGAGGGCGCGGTCGACGCGCTCCAGCCGGAGCGGATCATCCTGCTTCCGGACGGTGTCGAGGACCTCTGGAGCCCCGCCTATGCGGATCTGGTCTCGCTGGCCTGACCTCGGAGTAGACGCGTAATCAGCAATCCGACGTAGAAACTCTCATCCTTCGGCATCTTCGGGAATGAGAGAGTCCGGGATTCCGTTTAACTTTGCCACCACCGGCCCGTCGCTGTTCAAGCGGCGGGCCGGTGCTGCTGATCAGCTCTTTCGTCTCCGCTGGCTGGATCCGACGGGGGCGCGTGCACCCAGGGTGAGCGCCCTTGTGCGCTGTGAGCACCACCGGCAGACTGCGCTTTCCCGGTATCGACCTTGTCGAATGGGTGGCCAGGAGCCTGGCTATGGGTGATCATGGGAATCTGACCGAGCACAGCTACGAGGAGGCACGGGTGGCCGAGACTCTGAAAAAGGGCAGCCGGGTGACCGGTGCCGCGCGTGAGAAGCTCGCGGCCGATCTTAAGAAGAAATACGACTCCGGGGCGAGCATTCGCGCCCTGGCGGAGGAGACCGGTCGCTCCTACGGCTTCGTGCACCGCATGTTGAGCGAATCCGGAGTCATCCTCCGGGGCCGTGGCGGTGCGACGCGCGGTAAGAACAAGGCTACTGCGGCAGCGGGTTCCTGACGCTCCATCACCGAGTGAGCCGGTGCCGCACGCTCACCCCCTACAGCACGCCGAGGCAGCAGGGCGTGCGAGTGCGCAGCATCAGATCCGACAGCTTCAGACGATTCGGCGGCCGGCCCACCCGGACCGCCGATCGTCATTTCCGGCGTGCTATTTCCCGGTTGTGTGAACATGACTCTGTCCGGTGGGGGCTTTGATTTGTTACTCTCCAGTAGCTCTGTCGTCCGTCCGCATGTTCATGCAGTTGTACGTCTGCTGGAGGTATCGCCATGACCGCCCCCGCCATCGAGCCCGACCCGCAGCAGTGGGAAGAGGCCGGAGTCCGGTTCGAGCTCGACGGCGAGACCGCCGTGGTGACTCTCTGCAACGGGAAGCGGCGGAACGCCCAGTCGCCCGCGATGTGGCGGGCGCTCGCCGAGATCGGCCGCGCTCTGCCGGGCACCGTCCGGGTGGTGCTGCTCCGGGCCGAGGGCGTGTCCTTCTCGGCCGGCCTGGACCGGGCGATGTTCACCCCGGAGGGCATCCCCGGTGAGCGCAACTTCCTCCAGCTGGCCGCCGCCGGGGACAAGGACCTGGACGAGACCATCGCCGGCTACCAGGAGGCGTTCACCTGGTGGCGCCGCCCGGACCTGATCAGCATCGCCGCCGTCCAGGGGCACGCGGTCGGGGCCGGTTTCCAGCTCGCGCTCGGCTGCGACCTGCGAGTGGTCGCCGTGGACGTCCAGTTCGCCATGAAGGAGACCTCGCTCGGTCTGGTACCGGACCTCGCCGGGACCAAGCCGCTGACCGAACTGGTCGGCTACGCAAGGGCGTTGGAGATCTGCGCGACCGGGCGCTGGGTCGGCGCCGAGGAGGCCGTCGCCACCGGCCTGGCCAACCTCGCCGTCCCCGCGGCCGAGCTGGACGACGCCGTACGGGACTTGGCCGCGGCGCTGCTGGCCGCCCCGCGCAGCGCGGTGATCGAGACCAAGGCCCTGCTGCAGGGCGCCGCCGGGCGCTCGTTCGAGGAGCAGCGCTCGGCCGAACGGGTGGCGCAGGCCCGTCGGCTGCGCGACCTGGCCGGCCTCGGCGACTGATCGCGGCGGCACGGTGAGCGGCCCGGCCCGGGAGTGCTTCTCCCGTGCCGGGCCGCTCGCTGTTTCCGTCTGTGGCACGGCCTTTCGGGCCGTCGGTCCGGCGCGCGGATTTCGTGGCGGAATGTCAGAGTTGGGCTGATTTGCGATATAGCTGGACGGCAGAACACAGGAGAGCCATCGTGCCCGACACCCCGACGCCCGCCGACCTGCAGAAGAACGACCCCCACCGCCCCACCCCCACCCCGAGACCGGCCCCGGCCACCACCGCCCCCCACTCCGCGGACCGGGGCCGTACCGTGATCGCGGTCTCCGTGGTCGAGAAGATCGCCGGGATGGCCGCCCGTGAGGTCACCGGCATCCATGCGCTCGGCTCGGGGCTGGCCCGGACCTTCGGCGCGATGCGGGACCGGGTGCCGGGCGGCAAGTCGAGCGTCGGGCGCGGGATCAAGGCCGAGGTCGGCGAGAAGCAGACCGCCATCGACATCGCGCTGGTGGTCGAGTACGGCGTGGTGATTCCCAAGCTGGCCACGCAGGTGCGGGAGAACATCATCGCGTCGGTGGAGCGGATGACCGGACTCGAGGTCGTCGAGGTCAACATCGCGGTCAACGACGTGCACCTGCCGGACGAGCCGGACGAGGACGAGGAAGCGGAAGAGCCCGCACCCGCCGGGCAGCGCCGCAGGTTGCAGTAGCAGACGCCGTCGTCGGCAGTGCGGGCGACAGCGCAGACGGAACCTGAAGAAGCAGACGGAACCGGAAGAAGAGGAGCAGCCGGATGAATTTGGCCCTGATCGGCCTGGTGGTCGGCATGGCCCTGGGCTTCGCCGGTTACTTCGGGGGTTTCGCCGCTTTCCTGCTGGTCGCCGTGCTGGGCGCGGTGGGCTTCGTGGTCGGACGGCTGCTGGAGGGCGACATCGAACTCAGCGACCTGGGTGAGCTGTTGCGCGGCCGCGATCGGCGGCGCTGATGGCGCAGCCCGGGCCCGTCGCCGGGCGACAGGCCCCGGCCGAGCGTGGCGCGCTGCGGATCGCCGACCGGGTGCTGGCCCGGATCGCCGCCCGCGCGGCCCGCGACACCCTGGCCGCCGCGTGGGCCGGGCGGGCGGGGCGGGCGACCACGACCCCGCGGGTCTCGGTGACCGCGGTCGGCCGGGCCAGGCGGCTCACCCTCGGCCTGGACCTTCCCTACCCGGCGGACCTCGCCGGGCTGGCCCTGCTGGTCCGGGCGAAGGTCGCCGAGCAGGTGGCGGCGCTGACGGGCGCCCGGGTCGCGGAGGTCGCGGTGGTGGTCGAGCGGCTGGTCCCGGTGGAGGCTGCGGGGACGGCCGCGGCGGAGGGCGAGCGGTGACGGTGCAGAACCCGGCGCCGCCGGCCCGGGATGCAGAGGCGCCCGGCCCGGTGCGGCGGCCGAGATCGCCGAGGACGGCCTGGGCCGGGCTGGTCGCCGTCGCCGTCCTGGTGATCGGCGGGGGGCTGCTCCACGACGTGATCGCCGTGCGCACCGGGCACCCGGCCAGGCCCTGGCGGGCCGAGCTCGCCCATCAGCTGGCCGTGCGGCACCTGGACGACACCCCGGTGCGGATCGGGGCGGGCATCGCCGTCCTGCTCGGCCTCTGGTTCTGCCGGCTCGCCCTCGCACCCGGGCTGCGGCGCCGGCTGTCGCTGCGTCGGCCCGGTGCGGTGATCGACCGGGCCGGGGTGGCCGCGCTGATCGCCGATCGCACCCGGGACCTCGCCGAGGTGGACGAGGTGGCGGTCCGGGTCCGCCGTACCCGGACCCGGGTCACCGTCAGCGGAGCGGCCGATCCGGTGCTCATCCAGCGGCACCTGCGCGCCGAGCTCGCCCGGATCCCGCTCGCGGGCCCGCACCAGCTCGACGTCCGGGTCCGCCGTCTGCCGGGACAGGCCGGGGAACAGGCCAAGGGACCCGCCGGGTGAACCGTCAGAAGGGCCGTCAGAGGGGCTTCCGGAGGAGCCGAGGATGAGCCGCGCCGCCGTCAACCGCGCCATGGTGGCCGTGGTCGGACTGTTCCTGCTGGTCGGCGGGGTGCTGGTGCTCGCCGGGGGCTTCGACCTGTACGGGCGGCTCGGGCTGCGGCACCCGGGCTGGTGGCCGCTCACCTCGCCGGACCAGCCGCTGGTCAGCGTCGCCTCCCGGACCAGGTGGACCGACCGCGACTGGTGGTGGCCGACCGTCATCGGCGTACTCGTCCTGCTGCTCGCCGGTGCCCTCTGGTGGACCTTCGCCCAGCTGCGCCGCAGCGGCCCCGCCGTGTTGCAGCTGCCCGCGCCGGACAACGGCGGGGTGGCGCTGCGGCTGCGCAGCCGGGCCCTGGAGCAGGCGGTGGAGGCGGAGACCGGCGACCTGCCCGACGTGCTCGGGGCCCGGGTGCGGTTGGTCGGGGACCAGCGCCGGCCGCTGCTGCGGGTGGTCGTCCGGCTCCGGTCGAGCGGTCGCCCCGACGACCTGCTGGAGCGGTTCCACACCGGCCCCCTGGCCCACGCCAGAACCAGCCTCGGCCTGCCGGACCTCCCCGTCGACCTCCGGCTGCGGGTGGCCACCTCGGGGCGGAAGGCCGAGCCGGAGCCGCCCCGGGTGCTCTGAGCCGCCGGGCTCTCCCGACCGGCGGGTGCGGCAGTGGTGCGGGGAAGCGCGCGATCGGACCTCCCGGCCTTCGGCCAAGGAAGCGCCGTCAGAGGTGCACGGCCGGTCGCGCGGCTCCCCGCGCCCCTGGTGTGCCGTCTCAGAGGGTGCGCAGGGCGCCGCCGTCGACGGGGACCATCACGCCGGTCAGGTAGGAGGCGGCGGGCGAGAGCAGGAACGCGGCCACCCTGCCGAACTCCTCGGGGGTGCCGTAACGGCCGAGCGGGATCTGGGCGGTGGCCCGCTCACGGGCGGCGTCCGGCTCGCCGCCGAGGGCGTCCAGTTCGCGCACCCGGTCGGTGTCGATCCGGGCGGGCAGCAGGCCGACGACCCGGATGCCGCGCGGACCGAGCTCGTCGGCAAGCGACTTGGCGGCCATCGCCAGGCCGGGCCGCAGTCCGTTGGAGATCCCGAGGCCGGGGATCGGCTGGCGTACCGAGGCGGACAGGACGAACCCGATCACACCGCCGGAGCCCAGCTCACCGGCCGCTGTCCGGGCGATCCGCAGCGCACCGAGGAAGACCGACTCGAAGGCGCTGCGCCACGACTCGTCCTCGGCGAGCAGGACGGGCCCGGCGGCCGGGCCGCCGACGCTGATCAGAACGCCGTCGAACCGCCCGAAGCGCTCCTTGGCCGCCGCGATCAACTGCCCGGCGGTGGCGGGGTCGGCGTTGTCGGCGACCACACCGTGCGCGTGGTCGGGGCCGCCGAGTCCGGCGACGGCGGTGTCCAGCGACTCCTTGCTGCGGCCGCTGAGCACCACCCGGGCGCCGTCGGCGACCAGTTCGCGTGCGGAGGCCAGACCGAGCCCCCTGGTGGCGCCGGTCAGTACGTACACCTTCTGCTGCAGTCCGAGATCCATGAGGACATCGTGCCTGCTCCGACCGCCGGATGGGGAGGGGTGCTTGACCCGGTGACGCGCCCAGGCTGACAGTGGGTCAGTTGACGTGAACCGGAGGGATGCCGAGATGACCGAGATTTCGCACCGCTACGTCGAATCCGCGAGCGGCCTGCGGATGCACGTGGCCGAGGCGGGGACGGGCCCGCTGGTCCTGCTGCTGCACGGCTTTCCGGAGAGCTGGTACTCCTGGCGGCACCAGCTCACCGCGCTCGCCGAGGCCGGGTACCACGCGGTCGCGCCGGACCAGCGCGGCTACGGCCGGACCGGCGGCCCCGACGAGGTCGAGGCGTACGCCATCCCGTACCTGGTCGGCGACGCGCTCGGGCTGATCCCGGCGCTCGGCGAGGAGCGCGCGGTGGTGGTCGGCCACGACTGGGGCGCGCCGGTCGCCTGGACCTCGGCGCTGTTCCGCCCCGACCTGGTGCGGGGCGTGGTCGGCCTCTCGGTGCCGCCGGCCCCGCGCAATCCCGCCCTGCCGACCGCCGTGCTGCGCCATCTCTTCGGGGAGGCGTACTACATGCTGTACTTCCAGCAACTCGGCGTTCCCGAGGCGGAGTTGCAGCGCGACCTGCGGACCACCTTCCGCAAGGTCCTGGGCGGGAGGACTGAACTCGGCTCGCAGGGAGTGCCGTTGGTGCCGGAGGGCGGCGGATTCCTGGACATCTTCGAGAGCCCGGAGCGGCTTCCGGGCTGGCTCACGGAGGGGGATCTCGACTTCTACGCGGCCGAGTTCGAGCAGAACGGCTTCGCCCGCCCGCTGAACTGGTACCGCAACCTGGACCGCTCCTGGGGGCTGACCGCAGCCTGGCAGGGGGCCCGGATCCTGCCACCCGCGCTGCTCGTCGCGGGGGAGCGGGATGTCGTGGTCGCCAACCCCGCGACCCGTGAGGGTCTCGGCAGGCTCACCGAGCTGGCCCCCAACCTGCGGGAGACGGTCTGGCTGCCGGACACCGGTCACTGGACCCAGCAGGAGCGGCCCAAGGAGGTCAACGAGGCGCTGATCGACTTCCTGGCCGGGCTCTGACCTCCGGCCCCCGTGGTGCCGGGAACCGGGCGCGACCGGCCGGCACCGCAGGGGCGCGGAGTCAGACGGTGACCGGCTCCGACTCGGGCTCCGGGTCGGAGTCCGGCTCCGGGTCGGGGTCCGGGGTCCCGGCGGCGACCGGCTTGGCGGCCTCGGCGGCGCGCTCCTTGGCCTCGCGGCGGGCCAGGATCACCATGCCGACGGGTACCAGCGCGGCGAACAGCCACCACTGGATCGCGTACGCCATGTGGGGACCGATGTCCGAGTGCTCGGGTTCGGGCAGCAGCTCGGGCGCGTCACCGCTCGGGGCGGGTGCGGTGGAGACCAGCTCCAGGTAGCCGCCGAGCACGGTGGTGCCGTTCTCCTTGGCCTGCTGGGTGCTGTTGATCAGCTTGAACTGGCGCGGCGGCAGCCCGCCCCGGTCCCTGATGCCGCTGCTCGCGGTGGTCTCGTCGGCCCGCATCCGGCCGGTCAGCGTGATCTCGCCGCTCGGCGGCCCGGGGACCGTCGGGTAGCTGGTCGCGTCGCCGGGGGAGTCCACCCAGCCGCGGTTCACCAGGACCTCGCCCTTGCCGTCGGCCAGCTTCAGCGGGGTGATCACGAAGAAGCCGACGCTGGTCCCGTTCGGTTCCAGCCGACTGCGGATCACGAACTCGTGCGCCGCGTCGTACTGCCCGCTCGCCGTCACCGCTTGCCAGGTCCGGTCCGTCGGCACGTTGAAACCGGGGACGGACGAGATCGAGTCGAAGGGGACGGGGGCGGCCTGCAGGTTCGTCGCGATGAGCTGGTTGCGGGCCACCCGGGCCTCATGGCGGTGCAGCTGCCAGAAACCCAGCCGGACCATGGTGGGAATCAGCAGCAGAACGATCAAGGTGATGATCGCCCAACGCCGGGAGAGCAGGAATCGGTACACAACGGCACGCTACGCCCACTTATCCCCGGTCAGACACCGGGGTGCGGGGCTACCTCTCTCAGCAGGTGGAGGAAGGCGTCCTCGCCGAGCACCGGAGTGCCGTACTCACGGGCCTTGCGGGCCTTCCCGCTCCAGCTGTCCGGCTCGTTGGTGACCAGCAGGCTGGTGAGCCGGCTCACCGAGGTGGCGATGTGCAGGCCGGCCTCGACGGCGCGGTCCTCCAGCAGCTCGCGGTCGGTGGCGGTGTCGCCGGTGATGGCGACCCGCATGCCCTGCATCAGCGGGCTGCCGTCCTGCCAGCGGCCGGGGTTCGGGTACGGGCAGGGCGGCCGCTTCTTGCTCGCCGAGCGGTACGAGGAGCTCCAGGAACCCCGGGCGGGAGCCTGGCTGTCCTCGCCGAGGTCGGTGACGGCCACGCAGGTGGTCAGCGGCAGCGGGATGCCGCCCTGCCGGGCGAGGTGCAGGCTGGGCCGGAACGCCTCGGCGAGCACCCGGGCGTCGTCCAGCGCGTTGTGCGCCTGGCGCTGCTGCACGCCGAAGTACTGGGCCAGGGTGGCCAGCTTGCCGTTGGGCAGCGGCAGGCCGAGGTCGCGGGAGAGCACCATGGTGCAGAGCCGTTGCTCCACGGGAGCGCGCAACCCGGCGCGCGAGTACTCGCGCGAGATCATGTTCCAGTCGAAGAGCGCGTTGTGCGCCACCATCACGCGCCCGCGCAGCCGCTCGCCCAGCTCGTCCGCGATCTCCCGGAAGAGCGGCGCACCGGCGAGCATCCCGCTGGTCAGGCCGTGGATCCAGATCGGGCCCGGGTCGCGCTCCGGGTTCACCAGCGTGTACCAGCGGTCGGTCACCTCGCCGAAGGCGTCCAGTTGGTAGACACCGGCGGAGATGATCCGGTCCGAGCGGCCGAGCCCGGTGGTCTCGACGTCGACCACGGCGAAACCCCGGCCGTGCTCGCCGGTGCGCTGCGCCGGGAGCGGCGCGGCCCAGGGGGAGTCGGCCAGGGCGGAGTCGTCGCTGGGTGACTGGATCGCATGCATGGTCAACCACTCTAAGGGCGGCCGCCCACAGCCCGGGCCGAACCGGTCAGGTGCGGGTGGGCAGGAGTGGCGTACGTGACACTCCGGAATAGAGTGGGCGGCGGGGGAGTCGTACATCCAGGCGAATCGCCCGAGCCGTCCGCACCCTGTGACGGCGCTACGTCTTCACCGCGAAGGAACCCCTCATGCGCGCCACCGTGATCCACGGCCCGAATGACATCCGGATCGAGGAGGTACCCGACCCGAGGATCCAGTGGCCCACCGACGCGGTGGTCCGCGTGGTCAACGCCTGCATCTGCGGCAGCGACCTCTGGGCGTACCGGGGCGTGGCCGCCCGCGAGGCCGGGCAGCGGATCGGGCACGAGTTCCTCGGCATCGTCGAGGAGGTCGGCTCCGAGGTCTCCGGCTTCAAGCCCGGCGACTTCGTGGTGGCCCCGTTCGTCTGGTCCGACGGGACCTGTGACTTCTGCCGCGAGGGCCTGCACACCTCCTGCCCCGAAGGCGGCTTCTGGGGTGAGGTGGGCTCCGACGGCGGCCAGGGCGAGGCGGTCCGCGTCCCGTTCGCCGACGGCACGCTGGTCCAGCTGCCCAAGGAGGCGGCGGGCGACCAGAAGCTGCTGCCCGGACTGCTGGCGCTCTCCGACGTGATGAGCACCGGCCACCACGCGGCCGTCTCCGCCGGGGTCCGCCCCGGCGCCACGGTGGCCGTGGTCGGCGACGGCGCGGTCGGCCTGTGCGGCGTGCTGGCCGCGCACCGGCTCGGCGCGGGCCGGGTCATCGCGCTGGGCCGCCACCAGGTCAGGACCGACATCGCCCGCAAGTTCGGCGCCACCGACGTGGTCGCCGAGCGCGGCGAGGCGGCGATCGAGGCGGTGAAGGAGCTGACGGGCGGGCAGGGCGCGCACGCCGTGCTGGAGGCCGTCGGCACCGAGGAGTCCATGCGGACCGCGATCTCCATCGCCCGCGACGGCGGCGCGGTCGGCTACGTCGGGGTCCCGCACGGCGGCAGCGCGGGCGTGGACATCGGCCAGATGTTCGGCCGCAACGTCTCGCTGAACGGCGGCGTCGCCCCGGCCCGCGCGTACATCCCCGAGCTGCTCCCCGACGTGCTCTCCGGAGCCATCGACCCCGGCCTGGTCTTCGACCGCACGGTGGACCTGGCCGGAGTGCCCGACGGCTACCGGGCGATGGACAACCGCTCCGCGCTGAAGGTCCGGATCGGCTTCTGACGTAACGGTTCTGACGGATCGTCATAGGGGGCGGCACCGCGCGGCGGGGCCGCCCCTCGGCATGTCACGGTCGATTTTCGGCCAGATGTCGCGTATCGGGCCCGGTGGCCTGCCGACCACCGTCCGGCGGATCTAGCATGCAGCGGCACGCGCGAGTGTGACGTCTCTCACGTTGCTCTCGTCCCGTAGTGCACCGAAGACGTCAGGAGACACCGAATGGGCACTCCGCCGAACGAAGAACCGGCCCCGCCGGAGGGCCAACGCATCGACCAGTCCGAGGAGTTCCGCTCGCTGCGCGGATCCTTCCGGGGGTTCGCCTTTCCCGTGACCGCAGGTTTCATCCTCTGGTACCTGCTGTACGTGCTGCTCTCCAGCTACGCGCCCGCGTTCATGGCGACCAAGGTCGTCGGCCACATCAACGTCGCCCTGGTGCTGGGTCTGCTGCAGTTCGTCAGCACCTTCGCCATCGCGGCCTGGTACGCCCGCTTCGCCGACCGCAGGCTCGACCCGTCGGCCGCCGCCATCCGCGAGAACTTCCAGGCCGCCGCCCTGCGGGTGACCGGCCAGACCTCCACCACCCGCCTGCCCCAGGAGGCCGCCGAATGACAACCGTCCTGGCCGCCTCCCCGTTGGCCACCGCCGCGAGCAGCCACCGCGGCCTCACCATGACGCTCTTCGGCGTCTTCGTGCTCACCACCCTCGGCATCACCGTCTGGGCCGGGCGCCAGACCAAGGACGCCGCCGACTTCTACGCCGGCGGCCGGGGCTTCACCGGCTTCCAGAACGGCCTGGCGATCTCCGGGGACTACATGTCCGCCGCGTCCTTCCTCGGCATCGCCGGTGCGATCGCCCTCTTCGGCTACGACGGCTTCCTCTACTCGATCGGGTTCCTGGTCGCCTGGCTGGTCGCGCTGCTGCTGATCGCCGAACCGCTGCGCAACTCGGGCCGCTACACGATGGCCGACGTGCTCGCCTTCCGGATGCGCCAGCGCCCGGTCCGCACCGCCGCCGGGATCTCCACCATCGTGGTGTCGATCTTCTACCTGCTGGCCCAGATGGTCGGTGCGGGCTCGCTGGTCGCGCTGCTGCTCGGCGTCAGCGGCGAGGGGGCCAAGCGCTGGACCGTCGTCGCGGTCGGCGCCCTGATGGTGGTCTACGTCGTCATCGGGGGCATGAAGGGCACCACCTGGGTGCAGATCGTCAAGGCAGTGCTGCTGATCGCCGGTGCCGCGCTGATGACCGTCCTGGTCCTGGCCAGGTACCACTTCAACATCTCCAGCCTGCTCGGCGCCGCCGCCGACGCCAGTGGCAAGGCCTCCGCCTTCCTGGAGCCCGGACTCAAGTACGGCACCTCCGGGACCACCAAGCTGGACTTCATCAGCCTCGGCCTGGCCCTGGTCCTCGGGACCGCCGGACTGCCGCACATCCTGGTCCGCTTCTACACCGTGCCCACCGCCAAGGCGGCCCGGAAGTCGGTGCTCTGGGCGATCGGGATCATCGGTGTCTTCTACCTGATGACGCTGGCGCTCGGCTTCGGCGCGGCCGCCCTGGTGGGCCCGGCGACCATCAAGGCGTCCAACGCGGCCGGCAACACCGCCGCCCCGCTGCTCGCCCAGGAGCTCGGCGGTGGCGCCGGCTCCACCGGCGGCGCGATCCTGCTCGCGGTGATCTCCGCCGTCGCCTTCGCCACCATCCTCGCCGTGGTCGCCGGCCTCACCCTGGCCTCCTCCGCCTCCTTCGCCCACGACCTCTACGCCAACGTGATCCGGCGCGGGAGGACGAGTGAGACCGAGGAGGTCCGCTCCGCCAAGCTGGCGGCCGTGGCGATCGGCGCGATCGCCATCGTGCTGAGCATCTTCGCGGACAAGCTCAACACGGCCGCGCTGGTCGCCCTGGCCTTCGCCGTGGCCGCCTCCGCCAACCTGCCGACCCTGCTGTACTCGCTGTTCTGGAAGCGCTTCAACACCGCGGGTGCGGTCAGCTCGGTCTACGCGGGCCTGATCTCCTCGGTGCTCCTGGTGGTCTTCTCCCCCGTGGTCTCGGGCGCCAAGACCTCGCTCTTCCCGCACAGCGACTTCCACTGGTTCCCGCTGGAGAACCCGGGCCTGGTCTCCATCCCGATCGGCTTCCTGGCCGGCTGGATCGGCACCCTGCTCGCCAAGGAGACCGCCGACCCGGCGAAGTACGCCGAACTCGAGGTCCGCTCGCTCACCGGACTGGGCGCCCACTGACATCCCGTACGACGGACGCCTCGAAGAGGTGTCCGAGCCCCCGGATAAGCTGGCCCGGCCCGCCGTATGCGGCGGCCGGGCCGGCTTTTCTCGGGAAGGGGGCCGCGGTGCTCCTCGACACCTTCGGCCGGCAGGCGGTCGACCTGAGGGTCTCCCTCACCGACCGGTGCAATCTGCGCTGCACCTACTGCATGCCGGAACAGGGCCTGCAGTGGCTGGCCAAGCCCGATCTGCTGACCGACGAGGAGATCGTCCGGCTGGTCACGCTCGCCGTCCGCGACCTCGGCGTCCGCGAGGTCCGGTTCACCGGCGGCGAGCCGCTGCTGCGCCCCGGCCTGGTCGGCATCGTCGCCGCCTGCGCCGAACTCGCGCCGCGCCCCGAGCTCTCGCTCACCACCAACGGCATCGGCCTGGCCCGTACGGCCACGGCCCTCAAGGCCGCCGGGCTGGACCGGGTCAACGTCTCGCTCGACACCCTGGACACCGAGACCTTCCACACCCTGAGCCGCCGCCACCGCCACCAGGACGTCCTGGACGGCCTGGCCGCCGCCGAGGCCGCCGGGCTCACCCCGGTGAAGGTCAACAGCGTGCTGATGCGCGACGTCAACGACCACGAGGCCGCCGACCTGCTGGCCTGGTGCCTGGAGCGCGGATACGAGCTGCGCTTCATCGAGCAGATGCCGCTGGACGCCCAACACGGCTGGGACCGCTCGAAGATGGTCACCGCCGAGGAGATCCTGGAGCGGCTGCACGCCCGTTTCCGGCTCACCCCCGAGCCGTCCGCCGCCCGGGGTGCGGCACCTGCCGAACGCTGGCTGGTGGACGGCGGCCCGGCGAGCGTCGGCGTGATCGCCTCGGTCACCCGCCCGTTCTGCCGCGCCTGCGACCGCACCCGGCTCACCGCCGACGGCCAGGTCCGCAACTGCCTCTTCGCGACCGGTGAGACCGATCTGCGGGCGGCGCTGCGCTCCGGTGCGGGCGACGCCGAGCTCGCCGAGCTGTGGCGGACGGCGATGTGGGGCAAGAAGGCCGGCGCGGGGATCGACAACCCCGAGTTCCTCCAGCCCGACCGCCCGATGTCGGCGATCGGCGGGTAGGGGCGCCCGCGCTCCGGCCCCGCGCGGCTCCCGGCGCCGGTGCCGGTTCAGCCCCGGAAGTCGGGGAAGGCCACGACCTCCTTCAGGAACCCTCGTACGCCCAGGAACTGGGAGAGGTGCTCACGGTGCTCGTCGCAGGCGAGCCAGGTCTTGCGCCGGTCCGGGGTGTGCAGTTTGGGGTTGTTCCACACCAGCACCCACTCGGCGGGCTTGCGGCAGCCCTTCCCGGAGCAGACCGGCGGACCCTCGGGGCCGTCCGGCGCGCCGAAGAGCGGATGCGAGGGGGTGTCCATGGGAGCCGTCCTGGGAGTCGCGGTGGCGCTGTGCACGGCCAGTCTCGCACTCGCCGCCGGGAGGCCCGACATGAGGGCATGACGACGCCGGGCAGCCACGGGGGGAGCCGCCCGGCGTCGGTCTGTCGCTCCGACGGGGGATGCGGAGCGCGTACGCAGTATGTCACGGCCTGACCCCCGGATGGCTAGCTCTTTCATGATTAATCTGAGCTGTATCTGAGCTTTCCGGGGTTCTAATGCTGTCATACAGGCGCAAAGCGGACAGTGCTTCTTGAGGCTCTGTCAGCTTTCCTTCGAGGCGCCGCCCCCTCCGGTGCCTCCCGGGCCCAGCATCAGCGGGGTGTCGGCCGGTACCGCGAAGGTGCTCGGGAGGCCCGGAGCCTTCTCCCGTCCGGCGTTGGCGATCAGGACGGCGAAGTACGGCAGCAGCACCGCTCCCGCGAGCGCGGCGAAGGCCACCAGCCGCTGCACGTCCCACAGCACCACCGCGAGCAGCACGCACACCGTGCGCAGCAGCATGGAGATCACGTAGCGCCGCTGACGGCCCCGCACGTCGTCGGAGAGGCTGGTGCGTGCTCCGGTGATCCGGAACACCTGCTTGCTCTTGCTCATGACCCACCGCTCCCGTCTGCACCCGCACCCATCGCGGAGTACGGCCACTTCACGGTACGCCGCACCGCGTCCGGGCAGCAGAGCGGGGGAGGCGGAGCGTGTCCGCGCCGGCGCCGCCCGCAGAACGGCGGATCCCGGCGTGCGGCCGGGCCGGGTGCGGCGAAAACTGATCGGCAGGACCGATCTCAGGGAGCTGCCATGTGGGCGATCATCTCGGCGCTGATCGAGGGACTGATTCTGGGTGTCATCGCGCGGCTGCTGATCCCGGGCAAGCAGAACATCCCGCTCTGGCTGACCGTGCTGCTGGGTCTGGTCGGCGCGATCGTCGGCAACCTGGTGGCCCACCTCTTCGGGGTCGCCGACACCAGGGGCTTCGACTGGTGGCGGCACGCCTTCCAACTGGGCGCCGCCGTCGTGCTGATCGTGGTGATCACGCCGCTCTGGGCCGCCCGCAACAAGACCGGCCCGTGAGCGGACCGGGCGCCCACGGCGGTGGACTGGAACACGGCGGTCTGCGCCCTCAGCGGCCATGTCACCTACGCCCCTGACGAGCCGGCGCTGCACGACCGGCTCCGGGCCGTGGCGCCGAGCGGCCCGGCGTGGCGCTGCCTGCGCTGCGCCGTGTTCGCCCCCGGCCCGCCCCAGGGCTCGGGGCCGGCCGACGAGGCGCCGCAGGTGCTCCGCGGCCCTGCGCTCAGGGACGCCGTCATCCTGCGCCTGCTCGCCGTCGAACGGCTGCTGAGGGGCCTGCTGTTCCTGGTCCTCGGCTACGCCCTGGTCCGGTTCGAGCGCTCGGAGAACTCGCTGCGGGAGCTGTTCGGGCGGGCGCTGCCACGGGCCGGTGCGCTGGCCCAGGTGTTCGCCGTGAACCTGGACACCAGCTCGACGGTGCGGCACCTGAGGCATCTGCTGGACACCAGGCCGCAGACGCTCCTGCTGGTCGCGGGCGGGCTGTTCGCCTACGCCGCGATCGAGCTCGTGGAGGCGGTGGGCCTGTGGCGGCTGGCCCGCTGGGGCGAGTACTTCGCGTTCGTCGCCACGGCCGTGTTCCTGCCGCTGGAGATCTACGAACTCGTCGACCGGGTCACGGCGGTGAAGGTCGTCATCTTTCTGCTGAACGTCTTCGCGGTGGTCTACCTCCTGTTCGCCAAGCGGCTGTTCGGGCTGCGCGGCGGCAAGGCCGCGTACCAGGCCGCGCGCCGCTCCGGGTCCCTGCTGGAGATCGAGCGGGCCGCCGCCGGGCCGGCCGGCTGAGGGTTCAGCGCGCCGGCCGGTGGCCTCAGGGCTGCCGGCTGAGGTAGCCGGGCGGGACGGTGTCGGTGAGCCAGACGCCGTTCGCGCTGACCCTGAAGCGGTGGCCGGCGGCGGCCAGCGCGGCGGCGTCGACCACCAGCACGATGGGACGGCCGTGCCGGGAACCCACCCGTACGGCCGTCTCGGTGTCCGCGGAGAGGTGGACGTCCTGCCGGGACATCGGGTGCAGGCCCTCCCGGAAGATCGCCTCCAGGGCCCGCCCGGTGGTGCCGTGGTAGAGCACCGGCGGCGGCTCGGTGGCCGGGAGCCCCAAGTCCACCGGCACCGAGTGGCCCTGGCTGGCGCGGATGGACCGGCCGTCCTCGGAGTAGGCGAAGCGACGCTTGTCGTTCGTCTCGACCACGACGTCCAGCTCGGCCCGGCCGATCCGCCTGCCGTGCCGGGCGAGGGCGGCGAGCAGGGTGTCCACCCGCACCCAGCCGTTCTCGTCCAGGGTGACCCCGGCCGAGCCCGGGTCGTGCCGCAGCACCCGGGAGAGCAGTTTCGAGGTCTTGACCAGCTGTTTCTCGTCCACTCCGAGGACCTTTCCGACGGTGGGCCGCTACGACGCCTGGCTGACCGAGCTCATGTTGAACTCGGCGACGCGGATCGGCGGCATCGAGGCGCGGTTGAAGTAGTCGCCCCACTCGCGCGGCAGGCACGGCACGGTGCGGCCGACCTCGGTGATCCGGCTGAGCAGGTCGACCGGGGACTCGTTGAACCGGAAGTTGTTCACCGCGCCGACCACCTCGCCGTTCTCGACCAGGTAGACGCCGTCCCGGGTGAGGCCGGTGAGCAGCAGCGTGGCCGGGTCCACCTCGCGGATGTACCAGAGGCAGGTGAGCAGCAGGCCGCGCTCGGTGCGCGCGATCATCTCGTCCAGCGTGGGTGCAGCCGCCTGGTCGGCGATCTCCAGGACGAGGTTGTCGATCGGCGGGGTGAGCGGCAGGCCGGTGAGGCCGGCCGAGTGGCGGGTGGTGATGAGGTTGACCAGCCGGCCGTCGCGGATCCAGTCGGTGGCGGTCAGCGGCAGGCCGTTGTCGAAGACCGACTGGGAGTCGCCGGAGCTGTGGGCGACCACGAAGGGGGCCGCCTCCAGGCCCGGCTCGGCCGGGTCGGCGCGCAGGGTCAGCGGCAGCTCGGTGAGCTGCTCGCCGATCCGGGTGGCGCCGCCGGGCTTGCTGAACACGGTCTGGCCCTCGGCCGCGTCCCGGCCGCCGGAGGACCAGTGCAGGTAGATCAGCAGGTCGGAGACGGCCGAGGGCGGCAGCAGGGTCTCGTACCGGCCCGCGGGCAGGTCGATCTTCTTCTGGCCCCAGGCGAGCCGCCGGGTGAGCTGCTCGTGCAGCTCGGCGACGTCCACGTCGCCGAAGTCCCGGGTGGCGGCGCCGACCCAGGCGGAGGAGCTGAGGTCGGCGGTCTTGGCGTTGATCTCGACCGAGCCGGTCGGCTGTACGTGGCGCAGCCGCAGGCCGGTGGAGGTGCCGAGGTAGCTGGTGGTCAGCTCGTGGTTGGCGAATCCGTACAGCAGCTGGCCGGCCGCGCGGGCCCGGGCGAAGGCCTCGCCGAGGGCCGGGGCGAACTCGGTGAAGACCTCGACCGTGGTGACGGCGGGGGCCTCGGTGAAGTCCGGCGAGGAGGGCCGGTCGGCGACCAGCGGCTGGGCGTCCTCGGCCGGTTCGGCGTCCCGGGCGGCCTCCTCGGCGGCCCGGACCACGCTCTCCACCTCGTCCAGCGTCACGGCCTCGCGGGAGACCACGCCCGAGGAGGTGCCGTTCTCGCCCCGGTCCACGGTGGCGATGACGGTCAGGCTGCGGCCCCGGCTGACGCCGTTGGTGGTGAGCGCGTTGCCCGCCCAGCGGAGGTTGGCGGCGGACTCCTCGTCGGCGATCACCACGCAGCCGTCGGTACGGGAGAGCTGCAGGGCGCGCTCGACCAGCTCGTGGGGCTGAGTTGCGTTCATCAGTGACCCGCCTC
The DNA here is from genome assembly GCF_000955975.1 of Saccharothrix sp. ST-888. Taxonomy (GTDB): domain Bacteria; phylum Actinomycetota; class Actinomycetes; order Streptomycetales; family Streptomycetaceae; genus Kitasatospora. Next base: position 24,811 of record NZ_JYJF01000050.1, on the reverse strand, counting down.
CTGCTGGGTGTTGAGCACGTTGACATTGCGGAAGAGCGCGCTGGGGCAGCCGTGGCTGACCGCCGCGATCTGGCCCGGCTGGGCCTTGCCGCAGTTGAAGGCGCCGCCGAGGACGTAGGTCTGCGGGCCGCCGACGGCGCTCATCGAGCCCCAGAAGTCGGTGGTGGTGGCCTGGTAGGCGAAGTCCTTGACCTGGCCGGCCAGTTGGCCGTTGCGGATGGCGAAGGCGCGCTGCCCGGTGAACTGGAAGTTGTACCGCTGCATGTCGATCGACCAGGAGCGGTCGCCGACGATGTACAGGCCGTTCTCCACGTCCGCGATCAGGCCCTCGGTGTCGGGGCCGCCCGCGACCGGCTGGAGCGAGACGTTGGCCATCCGCTGCACCGGGACGTGTGCGGGGGAGTCGGCGAAGGCGCAGCCGTTGGAGCGGCCCAGGTCCTGCTGCCGGGCCATCGCCCGGTCGAGCTGGTAGCCGACCAGGGTGCCGTCCTTGATCAGGTCCCAGGACTGGGTGGCCACCCCCTCGTCGTCGTAGCCGATGGTGGACAGGCCGTGCTCGGCGGTGCGGTCGCCGGTGACGTGCATCAGCTCGGAGCCGTACCTGAGCGAGCCCAGCTTGTCGACGGTGGCGAAGGAGGTGCCCGCGTAGGCGGCCTCGTAGCCGAGTGCGCGGTCCAGCTCGGTGGCGTGGCCGATCGACTCGTGGATGGTCAGCCAGAGATTGGACGGGTCGATCACCAGGTCGTAGCGGCCGGCCCGGACGCTCGGCGCCTTCATCTTCCCGGCCAGCAGCTCGGGCAGTTCGGCCAGTTCGGCGTCCCAGTCCCAGCCGGTTCCGCGCAGGTACTCCCAACCCCGGCCGGCCGGCGGCGCGATGGTGCGCATCGAGTCGAAGGCGCCGGTCCGCTCGTCCACCGCGGTGGCCTCCAGCCACGGGTGGAGGCGGACGCGCTGCTGGGTGGTGACGGTGCCCGCGGTGTCGGCGTAGAACTTGTTCTCCTGCACCGCCAGCAGGTTGGCCTGGACATGCGAGACGCCCTCGGCGGCCAGCAGGCGGCTGCTCCACTCGGCGAGCAGCGCGGTCTTCTCCGCGTCCGGCACCTCGAACGGGTTGATCTCGTACGCCGAGACCCAGGTGGCGTCGGCGTGCACCGGCTCCTCGGCCAGTTCGACCAGGTCCTTGGAGCCCGCGGCGCGGCTGATCCCGCCGGAGAGCCTGGCCACCGCGACGGCCTGCTCGGCGACCTCGGCGGCGGCGTCGGCGGTGAGGTCGACCCCGGCGGCGAAGCCCCAGGCGCCGTCCAGCAGCACCCGGACGGCGAAGCCGAGCCGGACACTGTCGGAGGAGCCCGCCGGGCGGGCGTCACGCAGCCGTACGGCCGCACTGCGGACCCGCTCAAGGCGGAAGTCGGCGTGGCTGACGCCGAGTTGGCGGGCCCGGCCGAGCGCGGTGTCGGCCAGCGCACGCAGCGGGTAGGCGAGGAACTGCGGGTCGACGGCGCGGCTGTGCGGCATGCCGGCGCTGGATGTGGGCGGCATCGGGCTCCCTGGCTCGGGTCGATGGTCGGGGGCGGGTCACTCGGTACAGAGGTACCCGCACCGCATCATGTCCGGTCCAACGGGATATCAGCCAGGCAATTTCGTCATCCCGGGGGCGCGGGTGTGCCGTGCCGCTCTCATCCGCGCCCCATGTGCCGGGCGCTCTCAGGCGATGCCTTCCCACCAGGGGCTCAGCTCCGGCGGGTTGTCGACGTCCACCCGCTCGCCGGGGCGGGGCACGGCCAGCGGGACGGCCTGCGCCTTGGCCTCGGCGACCAGCCGCTCGATCGGCTCGGCCCACGGGTGCAGGCCCAGGGTGAAGGTGCACCAGTGCACCGGGACGAGCAGTTGGGCCTTCAGGTCGAGGTGGGCCCGGACCGCGTCCTCCGGGGTCATGTGGATGTCGGCCCAGGCCTGGTCGTACGCGCCGACCTGGACCAGGGCGGCGTCGAACGGGCCGTGCTGCTCACCGATCCTGGCGTAGCCCTCGAAGTAGCCCGAGTCGCCGGTGTAGTAGACCTTGCGGTTCGGCCCGGCGACCACCCAGGAGCCCCAGAGGGTGGTGTTGCGGGTGGTGCCCCGGCCGGAGAAGTGGTGGGCGGAGGTCAGGGTGAGGGTGAGATCGCCGAGGGTGCAGGTCTCGTCCCAGTCCAGCTCGATGATCCGGTGCTCGGGCACGCCCCAGCGGCGCAGGTGGCCGCCGATGCCCAGCGGCACCGCGAACGGCGCGGACTGCCCGGCCACCAGCCGCTTCACGGTGGCCATGTCGAGGTGGTCGTAGTGGTCGTGCGAGATCAGTACCGCGTCGACCTGCGGCAGGTCCTCCAGCTCGACCGGGACGGGGTGCACCCGCTTGGGGCCGACCTGGGAGAAGGGGGAGCAGCGCTCGCTCCAGACCGGGTCGAGCAGCACCCGCTGGCCCTCGATCTCCACCAGCGCGGAGGCGTGCCCGTACCAGGTGATCTCGACGCCCTCGGCGGCGGCGCGGCGGGCACCGCCCTCGGGGACCACCACCGGCACCGGGCGGACGGGCTGCCGGCCCTCGCGCTCGAAGAGCAGCCGGCGCAGGGTGGTGCGGTCGGTCGGCGGGCCGGGCGGAGTCGCGCCGGCCAGTTCGGAGGGCGCGTTGTGGAACACGCCGTCGCCGAACTGCGGGGAGTTGCGGATCCGCTCGTCGGTGCGGGCGTCCGGGCGGCGCCCGAAGGCGGCGGGTACCTCGCGCAGCGCCCAGGCGGTGGCACCGGCGGCCAGGGCCAGGGCGGTGATGGCCGAAAGCCTCGGGCGACTGCCGGTGCTCGGGTGTGCCTTGCTCATCCGCTCTCTTCGCTTTCCTTCTCGCCGGTGGTGGCCGCCGCCGGTCGCCCGGAGCGGTCTGCCGCAGACCGCAACCATGCCCGGCCGCAGGGGCGCGGGCAACCCTGTGCCCGCACATCGGGCCGCGGGCGCAGTACCTTCACCGCGTCTGCGCACCCGTGGACGGACCGGTCAGGTGCCCGGGGCCCGGACGGACCCCAGGGTGCAACGGGCCCGGTGGGGTTGGTTGTTCCCGGTTCGCACCGGTTCTCCGGGCCGGTTCACGGCGGATCCACTCCGTGCACGCATTGTCGGAACACGACAGATCGAACTGAGCGGACCTGTCGGAGCCGGATTCGTCGCAGCCTCGGCGGGACCGATACCGTCACACTGCGTACGCGTTCACTGCGAACGTCCGCGGCCAGGACGGCACCCCACGTGCCGCCTCTCGGAGGCCGCCGACAACTACGGAGAGAGGTGGATCGTTGAGCCGCTCGGTTCTCGTCACCGGAGGTAACCGGGGCATCGGCCTCGCGATCGCCCTTGCCTTCGCCGAGGCGGGGGACAAGGTCGCCATCACCAGCCGCTCGGGCGAGGTCCCCGAGGAGCTGGCGAAGCACAGCGTGATCGCCGTCCGCTGCGACATCAACGACGCCGCCCAGGTGGACGCGGCCTTCACCGAGATCGAGGCCACCAACGGCCCGGTCGAGGTGCTGGTCGCCAACGCCGGCATCACCAAGGACACCCTGCTGCTGCGGATGTCGGAGGAGGACTTCACCTCCGTCCTGGACACCAACCTCACCGGCACCTTCCGGGTGGTCAAGCGTGCCTCGGCGAAGATGCTGCGGGCGCGCAAGGGTCGGGTCGTGCTGATCTCCTCGGTGGTCGGTCTCACCGGCTCGCCGGGGCAGGCCAACTACGCAGCCTCCAAGGCCGGCCTGGTCGGCTTCGCCCGTTCGCTGGCGCGCGAGCTCGGTTCGCGCAACATCACCGTGAACGTGGTCGCCCCCGGCTTCGTGGACACCGACATGACCGCGGTGCTCACCGAGGAGCGGCGCAAGGAGATCGTCTCCGGCGTGCCGCTGGGACGTTACGCTGCACCGGCCGAGATCGCGTCGGCGGTGCGTTTCCTCTCCTCGGACGAGGCCGCATACATCACCGGAGCCGTCATTCCCGTGGACGGCGGATTGGGCATGGGTCACTGAACATGAGCGGAATCCTTGAGGGCAAGCGCATCCTGATCACGGGTGTGCTGATGGAGTCCTCCATCGCCTTCCACACCGCCAAGCTCGCCCAGGAGCAGGGCGCCGAGATCATCCTCACGGCGTTCCCCCGCCCCAGCCTGACCGAGCGGATCGCCAAGAAGCTCCCCAAGCCGGTGAAGGTGCTGGAGCTCGACGTCTCCAGCGAGGAGCAGCTGGCGGGCATCGCGGACCAGGTGCGCGAGCACCTGCCCACCCTCGACGGCATCGTGCACTCGATCGGCTTCGCCCCGCAGGACGCGCTGGGCGGCAACTTCCTGAACACCCCGTGGGAGTCCGTGGCGACCGCGATGAACGTCTCGGCGTTCTCGCTGAAGTCGCTGACCATGGCGCTGCTCCCGCTGATGCAGGACGGCGGCTCGGTGGTCGGCCTGACCTTCGACGCGCAGTTCGCCTGGCCGAAGTACGACTGGATGGGCCCGGCCAAGGCCGCGCTGGAGGCCACCTCCCGCTACATGGCCCGTGACCTCGGCGGGCGCAACATCCGGGTCAACCTGGTCTCGGCCGGCCCGATCGGCTCGATGGCCGCCAAGTCCATCCCGGGCTTCGCCGACCTGGCCGCCACCTGGGACACCCGCTCCCCGCTGAAGTGGGACCTCTCCGACCCGGAGCCGGCCGGCCGCGGTGTGGTCGCGCTGCTCTCGGACTGGTTCCCGAAGACCACCGGCGAGATCGTCCACGTGGACGGCGGTCTGCACGCCATCGGCGCCTGACCTCATCGACCGGCGTGAGCCCCGGGCCTTCGGGCCCGGGGCTCACGTGTTTTCGCTGCGGGCCGTCCCCGGCGGGCGCCCGCAGGCCCGCTCAGACCTCGGTGGTGCCGCAGCCGCCGATCGCCCGGCCCGCCTCGAACGAGGCCCGCTGGGGGTCGTGGTCCCGGATCGCCTCGATGATCCCGTCGTGGCCGAGGTACTTCTCCGGGATCAGCTCCGGGCCGACGTCGTGCCGCAGGTGAGCCCGCAGCACCTCGCCCAGGTCCGCGTAGATCGCCGAGATCACGTCGTTGTGCGCGGCCGCCACCACCGCCTGGTGGAAGGTCGCGTCCGCCTGGACGAAGTCCTCCGGGTCGCCCGAGGACCAGGCCGCCTCCCGCCGGGCCAACGCGGTCCCCATCAGGGCCAGGTCGCGGTCGGTACGGCGGGCGGCGGCCAGTCCGGCGGCCGCGCTCTCCAGCATCGAGCGCAGCTCGGCGACCTGGTCCTGGTCGGCGTCCGCGAACCGGCGGTGCATCACCCCGGCCAGCTCGCTGGTGGCCAGCACATAGGTGCCCGAGCCCTGGCGGATGTCCAGCAGACCGTTGTGCGCCAGCGCCCGGACGGCCTCCCGGACGGTGTTGCGGGCCACCCCGAGCTGCTCGACCAGCGCCGCCTCGGTGGGAATCCGCGAGCCGACCGGCCATTCGCCCGAGGTGATCTGGGCGCGGAGCTGCGCGATCACCTGATCGGACAGCGGTGTTCGCCGGGTGGCTGACAGCACCATGAACTCTGTCTCCTGCTGTGTGAGGGTCTGCTCGCGCGACCGCACCTGCCAGCGGACCGTACCGGGGCGCGGTCCTGAACCTTGATGAAGGCCTGATGAAGCTCAGGATACCGGGGTGTGTGAATTCATCCCATCATTCTATGATGGGCGCATGTCCACCGCAGCAGACCCCACCACCGACCCACGCGCCCAGGCGCGGCCCACCGGGACCGACACCGCCGACAGCGCCGCCGGGAGCGGCCCCGCCGACCGCCGCAGCCGCTATCTGGCCTGGCTGCTCGCCGCCGCGATCGCGGCCGCCGCCCTCAACCTCCGACCGGTGGTCACCAGCCTCGGCCCGCTCCTGGACAAGGTCCGCGCCGACCTCGGGATGAACGCCACCGTCGCCGGGCTGCTCACCGCGGTGCCCGCGCTCTGCTTCGCGGTCTTCGGGGTCGCCGCGCCCGCCCTGGCCCGGAGAGTCGGTCCGATCGCGGTGGTCACGGCCGGGATGGGCGCCATCACGCTGGGCGTGTTCGCCCGCTCCTTCGCCGGCGGCACGGCGGTCTTCCTGCTGCTGACCGCCGTCGCGCTGGCGGGTGTCGCGGTCTCCAACGTCCTGCTGCCGGTGGTCATCAAGCGGTACTTCCCCCAGCGGGTCGGCCCGATGATCGGCCTCTACTCGATGTCGCTGTCGGTCGGCACCTCGCTGGCCGCCGCGATCACCGTCCCGGTGACCAGCGCCCTGGGCGGTGACTGGCGGTTCGGCCTGGGCGTCTGGGGCCTGCTCGGGGTCGTGGCCCTGGTGCTCTGCCTGGTGACGCTCTTCCTGCGCCGCGACAGGGGCGGTGCCACCGGCCGGGCGGCGCAGGGTGCCGCCGTCAAGCTGCCGATCATGCGCAGCCGCACCGCCTGGGCGCTGGCCGTCTTCTTCGGCCTCCAGTCCACCAGCGCGTACGCCACCATGGGCTGGCTGCCCAAGATCTACCAGGACGCCGGGGTCTCGGAGGGCACCTCCGGGGTGCTGCTGGCGCTGGTGATGGCGGTCAGCGTGCCGGCCTCCTTCGTGCTGCCCAACCTGGCCGCCCGCCGCGGCGACCAGCGGCTGTTCGTGGTGCTGCTGGGCGGGTGCGGAATCCTCGGCTACCTCGGCCTGGCCTTCGCGGCGGGTACCGTCTCCTGGCTGTGGGCCGCCCTGGTCGGCCTGTCGATGTGCGCCTTCCCGCTCGCGCTGACCATGATCGGCCTGCGGGCCAGGACCTCGGGCGGCGTGGCCCAGCTCTCGGCCTTCGCCCAGAGCCTCGGGTACCTGATCTCCATTCCGGGCCCGATCCTGGTGGGCACCATCTACCAGGCCACCGGCTCCTGGTACCTGCCGCTGGGCTTCCTGGCGGTGCTGCTGGTCCCGCAGATGCTGGTCGGTATGCGCGCGGCGCGGGCCCGGCACATCGAGGACGAGGCGCCGGCCGCCGAGGTTCCGGCGGCCGCCTGAGCCCTCCCGGCCGACCGGCGCCAAGTGCAGGTCAAGAGTTCCACCCCGGTTTCCGCCCGGCGGGCCGCGGATGCGAGACTCGGCGCCATGCCCGTTCTCGAACCGAATCCGCCGAATGGCCAGAAGAAGCTGCTGCAGATGCTCGGTCTGATCGCCGCGATCGTCGTGGTGGTGTCGATCATCGCCACCGTCGCCCAGAGCATGGGCTGACGCGGGAGCAGCCCGGGGTACTCCACTCCTGCGGGTGGTGCCGGTCGGGAGCGCCGCGCCCGGCGGCCGGTTTTCTGGAAAGCTCTTGGAGTATGAGCGCCGACACGTCCCGCAGGATCATCGTTCTCCGCCACGCCAAGGCCGACTGGCCGAACCAGGTGGACGACCACGAGCGGCCGCTTGCCGACCGCGGTCAGGCCCAGGCGAAGGAGGCCGGCGTCTGGCTGGCCGACTCCGGTATCAGCCCCGACTACGTGCTCTGCTCGACCTCGCTCCGGACCAGGGAGACCTGGAAGCTGGCCGTCCACGGCTTGGCCAGGCGGCCCCGGAAGACGGTCTACGAGGAGCGGGTCTACGAGGCCAGCCCCGGCGAGATCATCACGGTGCTGCAGGAGACCCCCGAGGAGTACGCCGACGTGCTGCTGGTCGGCCACAACCCGGGGGTGCTCGGGCTGACCCAGATCCTGGCGGGCGACGAGGGCGACCCGGAGGCACTCAATCGCCTGCGGCTGGGCGGGTTCCCGACGGCGGCGGTCGCGGTGCTGAGCTTCACCGGCTCCTGGAAGGACGTCGAGCCGGGCGTGGCGAGGCTGGACACCTTCCACACCCCGCAGGACTGACCCAAGGCGTCCAGGGGGCGCGGGGAGCGGTGCGGGGAACCCGCCCCCCGCGACGGGACCCGGGCGGACCGCCCGTGCCGTCCCGTTGTGCCGTCCCCGCGCCCCCTGGGAGCGCTGCCGCCGGTGGACGTTCAGTCCACCAGGTCGGCGGCCTCCACCTCCTCGCGGGTGATCCCGAGCAGGTAGAGCACGGTGTCCAGGAAGGGCACGTTCACCGCGGTGTCGGCGGCCTCCCGGACCACCGGCTTGGCGTTGAAGGCGACCCCGAGGCCGGCCGCGTTCAGCATGTCGAGATCGTTGGCCCCGTCGCCGATCGCCACCGTCTGCTCCAGCGGCACCCGCGCCTGCTCGGCGAACCGTGCCAGCCAGCGCGCCTTGCCCGCCCGGTCCACGATCTCGCCGGTCACCCGGCCGGTGAACCTGCCGTCCTCGACCTCCAGGGTGTTGGCGGCGGCGAAGTCCAGGCCCAGCAGCTCCACCAGGTGGTCGGTGACCTGGGTGAACCCGCCGGAGACGATCCCCACCTGGTAGCCGAGCCGCTGGAGGGTGCGGATCAGGGTGCGGGCGCCCGGCGTCAGCCGTACCTCGGCGCGGACCTTCTCGGTCACGCCGGCGTCCAGCCCGGCCAGCAGGGCGACCCGGGCCCGCAGCGACTCCGCGAAGTCCAGCTCGCCGCGCATCGCGGCGGCGGTCACCTCGGCGACCTGCTGCTCGCAGCCCGCGTGCGCGGCGAAGAGCTCGATCACCTCGTCCTGGATCAGGGTGGAGTCCACGTCCATCACGATCAGGCGCTTGGCCCGGCGGTGCAGTCCGGCCTGGACCACGGCGATGTCCACCCGCTGCGCGGCCGCCTCGACGGCCAGCTCGGCCCGCAGCTGCTCGGTGGCGACCCCGGAGACGGCCAGTTCGACGGCGGTCACCGGGTACTTGGCCAGCCGGAAGACGCGGTCGATGTTGCCGCCGGCCTCGGAGACGCGGTTGGCCAGCGCCGCGACGGCGGTGGCGGTCAGCGGGTGGCCGAGCACGGTGACGTGCGAGCGGCCCTCCCGGCGGGGGCGGTTGTCGCCGATACCCGAGATGATCTCGGCCTGGAGCCGGAGGCTCTCGGCCCAGCGGTGCACGGTGACCCGCAGCGTGCCCTCGGCGCCCGGCGCGGGCGGGGGAGTGATCAGGGCGCACAGCGTTATCCGGCCCCGGGTGACCATCTGCTCGATGTCGATCACGTCGACGCCGAACTCGCCGAGCGTGGCGAACAGGCCTGCGGTGATACCGGGACGGTCCTTGCCGAACACCTTGACCAGCAGGGTGCGCTCGTCGTCGGCGCCGCGCTGGGTCAGCAGGGCGGAGGGCTGCGGGGCGGGGCGGGGCTCAGCGGCCGGAGGCGATGCGTTCATGGTGCCTCCCACGCTACCGGGCCGCCTGCCCCGTTCACCGCACCAGTCCGGCCCGTGGACGCGCTGCGCCGGGGGCGCGGGGGGCCTTCGGGGAGCGGTGTGCCCCGGGTTCCCGCCGCCCCGTGTCCCTGAAGGTTGCGTGAAGGTTGTGCCGAGGGCGGACCGGACTTTGGGTGCGCGGCGCCCGGCTGGAATGATGCGCCCTGTCAGATTCAGGAACACCCGGGGGACCGGAGAGCGGGGCGGGCGGACAGTGCCGCAACTCGTAGCAGAGATCAACGGGCAGCAGCGGGTTCTGGAGCCCGGACAGTCGTACACCATCGGGCGCGACCCGGGCTCGGACTTCCGGTTCGAGGACGCCAGGGTCTCCTGGCGGCACGCCACCATCTCCTTCGACGGCGCGAGCTGGCAGTTCGAGGACCACGGCAGCACCAACGGCAGTTACGCCTCCGGTGGGCGCACGCTGCGCGCGCAGCTGCTGCCGGGCACCGTGCTGCACCTCGGCAACGCCGAGAGCGGGCCCAGGCTCGCCTTCTCGGCCCCGGCCGGGGTGCCGTCCCAGCAGCAGGCCGCGCAGCCGCAGAGCCCGTCCTGGTACGAGTCCACCACGGCGCCCAGGCCCGGCCCGAGCGCGCCCCAGCACCAGCAGTACCAGCAGCCTCAGCAGTACCAGCAGCAGCCGGCGATGCCGCAGCAGCCCTGGCCCGCCCAGCCGCCGGTCCAGCAGCAGTGGCCCGCCCAGCAGCCGTCCGGGTTCCCGCAGCAGCAGGCACCCGCCCCGCAGCCCGCCGACGGCGGCGCGCAGTCCCAGCCGGGCCTCGGAAGTCCGACCATGGTGCGCAGCCTCAGCGCGGGGTCGCGGACCATCCGGATCGGCCGTGCGCTGGACAACGACATCGTGGTCTCCGACCTCCAGGTCTCCCGCCACCACGCGGAGCTGCGCCAACTGCCCGACGGCCGCTGGGAGATCGTCGACCTCGGCAGCCACAACGGGATCTTCCTCAACGGCCAGCCGGTGGAACGCCAGCTGATGGGGCAGCAGGACCGCCTGACGGTCGGCCACTCCACCTTCACCCTGGTCGGCGACCAGCTGCAGGAGTTCGTCGACACCGGCGCGGTCTCCTTCTCCGCCCGCCACCTGACCGTCGAGGTCGAGCACAAGGGTGGGAAGAAGATCCTGCTGAACGACGTCAGCTTCTCCGTCCCGGAGAAGTCCCTGGTCGCCGTCATCGGCCCGTCGGGCTCCGGCAAGTCGACCCTGCTGCGCGCGCTCACCGGCTACCGTCCCGCCGACCGGGGCGACGTCCTCTACGACGGCCGCAACCTCTACAAGCAGTTCGCCGAACTCCGCTCGCGGATCGGCCTGGTGCCGCAGTCGGAGATCCTGCACAAGGAACTCACCGTCCGCACCGGCCTCAAGTACGCCGCCCGGCTGCGCTTCCCCGGCGACACCGAGCCCGCCGAGCGCGAGCGCCGGATCGACGAGGTGCTGTACGAGCTGCGCCTGGACAAGCGCGCCGACAACCGCATCACCGCGCTCTCCGGCGGCCAGCAGAAGCGTGTCTCGGTCGCGCTGGAACTGCTCACCAAGCCGTCGCTGATCTTCCTGGACGAGCCCACCTCCGGCCTCGACCCGGGCATGGACCGCGAGGTCATGCAGACCCTGCGCGGGCTCGCCGACGACGGCCGCACGGTCCTGGTGGTCACCCACTCGGTGGCCGAACTCGCGCTCTGCGACCGGCTGCTGGTGATGGCGCCCGGCGGTTCGGTGGCGTACTTCGGTCCGCCGGACGAGGCGCTGCACTTCTTCGGCTACGAGACCTGGGCCGACGTCTTCCAGGCCTTCGAGAACTACCCCGACCACGACTGGGCGGGCCGCTACCGGGGTTCGGTGCACTACCAGCAGTACTCGGCCGACGTGGACTCGGTCGCCGCCCAGTCCCCCGCCATCGCCCGCGAGCAGATCCGCCCGCCCAAGCCGCAGAGCTGGGGCTCCCAGCTGTGGACGCTGATCCGCCGCTACCTCTCGGTGATCGGCTCCGACTGGGGCTTCATCGCGCTGTCGCTGCTGATGCCGCTGGTGCTCGGCGTGGTGAGCGCGATGATTCCCGACGACTTCGGGCTGCAACCCAGCCCGAAGACGCACACCAACGGCACCGCGGCCATGGTCCTGCTGGTGCTCGCCTTCGGCGCGTGTCTGTCCGGTACGGCCAACTCCGTCCGTGAGCTGATCAAGGAACGGGCGATCTACGAACGGGAACGCGCCACCGGGCTCTCCCGGTCGGCGTACCTGATGTCGAAGATCATCGTGCTCGGTGTGGTCAGCGTCCTGCAGGGCGCGATCATCTCGGGGATCGGCTTCGGGGTGCGCAAGCTGCCCGCCGAGGGCCTGGTGTTCAAGCACGCGCCCGCCGTCGAGATGGCGATCGGCATCATCCTGCTCAGCGTCACCTCGATGATGGTCGGCCTGGTGATCTCCGCCCTGGTCAAGACGGCCGAGAAGACCATGCCGCTGCTGGTGATGTTCGCCATCGTGCAGATGGTCTTCACCGGTGCGGTCTTCCAGCTCTTCCACAAGCCGGGCCTGGAGCAGCTGGCCTGGCTGATGCCCGCCCGCTGGGGCCTCGCCGCCACGGGCAACACCCTGGACCTGGCGCACATCGCCCCGATGGGCAGCAAGCCCGGGGAGATCGACGCGCTCTGGGACCACTCGGTGGGCCACTGGGTCGTCAACTGCCTCGTCCTGCTGGTCATGTCGGTCGCGCTGGCGTTCCTGGTGCAGCGGCTCCAGCGCCGGCACGAGCCCGAGGTCATGCAGAAGGGCTGACCCGCCGGACCCGCACGGGCGGCCCCGGTCGAATCCAGGATTCGACCGGGGCCGCCCGTCTGCGTGACCGGGCCTTTCATGACCGGACCTTCGGGACCCTCCGACTACGCCGCAGGTCCTACGCCCGGCGCCGCATGCCCGGCCCACCCGGGCGGCGGTAGCGTTGGGCACATGACCGCCGACGAACCCACGCCTGCCTGCGACCCCAGCCTCGGCGGGATCGAAGCGGTCAGCACCGCCGTCCTCGCGATGAGCCGCCACCTCGAAGTCCGCGAGGTACTGCGCCGGATCACCGCCTCCGCCCGGCAGCTGCTCGACGCCGAGTACGCGGCCCTCGGCGTGCCCGACGACCACGGCGGCTTCGCCCAGTTCGTGGTGGACGGCGTCACCGACGAGCAGTGGAAGGCCATCGGCCCGCTGCCCCGCCAGCACGGCGTGCTCGCCTCGATGCTCCACCGGCTCGACCCGACCCGGCTCGCCGACGTCCGCCTGGCGCCCGACTTCGAGGGCTGGCCGGACGCGCACCCCGACATGAAGGACTTCCTCGGGATGCCGATCATCGACGACGGCGAGATCCTCGGCGCGGTCTTCCTCGCCAACAAGCGCAGCCCGGCGGGCCGGGCCTGCGGCTTCACCGAGCGGGACGAGGAACTGCTGCGGATCCTCGCCGCGCACGCCGCCATCGCCCTCGGCAACGCCCGCCTCTACGAGCGCAGCCGTGAACTCACCCTGGCCGGCGAACGCGCCCGGATCGCCCACGACCTGCACGACGCGGTCTCCCAGAAGCTCTTCTCGCTGCGCCTCACCGCCAAGGCCGCCGCCACCCTGGTCGACCGCGACCCGGCCAGGGCCCGGGCCGAACTCGTCGAGGTGGCCCGGCTGGCCGCCGAGGCGGCCGACGAACTGCGCACCGTGGTGGTCGAGTTGCGCCCCGCCGCGCTGGACGAGGACGGCCTGGTCGCCACCCTCGCCTCACAGGTCCAACTGCTCGACCGGGCCCACAGCGCGGCGGTCCGGTTCACCAGCCAGGGCGTCCGGGCGCTGCCCGCGGGCCAGGAGGCGGCGGTGCTGCGGGTCGCCCAGGAGGCCCTGCACAACGCCCTGCGGCACGCCGACGCCCGCCACGTGGAGGTCACCCTGGCCGCCACCCCGGGCCGCGGCGCGGTGTTGCGGGTGGTCGACGACGGACGCGGCTTCGACCCCGACTCCGTCCAGCGGGCCGGACGCCACCTCGGCCTGGTGTCGATGCGCGACCGGGCGTCGGCCGTCGGCGGCACACTGATGCTGGAGTCGTTCCCCGGCAAGGGGACGGTCGTGGAGATGGAGGTACCCGGTGCCTGACCTGTCGTCGGTGATCCGCGTCCTGCTGGTGGACGACCACCAGGTGGTCCGGCGGGGCCTGCGGACCTTCCTCGAGGTGCAGGACGACATCGAGGTGGTCGGCGAGGCCGCGGACGGTGCGGAAGGCGTCGCACGAGCCCAGGAGCTGCTGCCGGACGTGGTCCTGATGGACCTGAAGATGCCCGGCGTGGACGGCATCGAGGCGCTCAAGCTGCTCAAGGAGCAGGGCAGCACGGCCCGGATCCTGATCGTCACCAGCTTCACCGAGCACCGGACCATGGTCCCCGCCCTGCGGGCCGGCGCGGCCGGCTACGTGTACAAGGACGTCGACCCCGAGGCGCTGGCCGGGGCGATCCGCTCCGTCCACGCCGGGCACGTCCTGCTCCAGCCCGAACTGGCCGAGGCGCTCCTGTCCGACGCTGGCCCCCGCACCCCCCAGGGCCGGGGCGGCACCCTGACCGAACGCGAACGCGAGGTGCTGAGCCACATCGCCGACGGCCGCTCCAACCGGGAGATCGCCCGCACGCTCCACCTCTCCGAGAAGACCGTCAAGACCCACGTCTCCAACATCCTGATGAAACTCGACCTCGCCGACCGCACCCAGGCCGCCCTGTGGGCCGTCCGCAACGGCGAGGCCTAGTCGGCCGTGAGCTGAACAGGGGCGCGGGGAACTGCGCGAACCGGCAGGGGACTTCGTCCAGTCGGGTTCGCACGGTGACCCACGCCCCGAGTACCCGCGAAGGGCCGGGCCTCAGCCGCGGGGCTCGTCCGCCAGGGAGTTGTAGGCGGCGATCTGCGCGCGGCGGGCCGTCTGGACCAGCGGGGCCAGCACCTCGCGGCGGGCGGCCATCTCGGAGGCGCTGACCGCCGCCCCGTGACCGCCCAGGGCGATGGCGAGCAGCGCCGAGATCTGCCGGGCCGACTCCAGGACGCGGACGGCGCGCGGCGAGTACCCGGGCGCGAGCAGCTCCGCGTGCCCCCGCCGCCGGTACGCCTCCAGCGCCCGCAGCGCCTCGGGCCCGGCGCCCGCCACGTCCAGCCGGGTGAGCAGCAGCGTGGCCTCGCGCAGGCCGTCCGTGAGCTCGCGCTCGGCCTCGTGCAGCGAGGGCACCCCGGCCGGCGGGCCGTCGTTGACGGTGCCGCAGCGCCAGAGCACCCGGGTCCCCTGGTCGCCCGCCGGCCCGTACACCTCGATCTCGGGGACCAGCCCGATCGGCAGCCCGACCGCCAGCACCGCCTCGCCGACCCCCATCGCCCGCGTGTTGAACTCGGCGGGACCGGTCAGCCCCAGCGGGTGCCCGGCGTCGGGCAGGGCCAGCCGGAGCCCCTTCGCCCCGAGGACACGCAGCCGCCCGAGCGCCCAGGTGAGCCCGTGCTCGTCCCCGTCGGTGTCGCCCGGCAGCCCGGTGACCCGGTGGGTCTCGTCCTCGCCGAGCACCGCCGCGGCGGCGTTGTCGGGCGGGACGAGCCCGGCGAGCAGGGCGTTGCCCCAGGCGGTCAGGCGCCCGGAGCGCGGTTCTTCGTACGGATTGTCGGCAGGTGTGGCGAGCATCCGGCCAGCCTACGGAAAACTCGGCCATCCGCGTGGCGTAGGTTTGGGGCTGTGCTGCGTGCGGCGCACCCCTCCCAGCCTTACCCGGCGGCCGGAGCGGGCTGCTCGCTCGCACCGACTGTCGACACGAGTGGACCGCACCCCGAGGACCTTTCGCGCAGGTCCCACGGACGGCCGAATCTGCATTGGGGAAGGCGTAGGCATGAGCGACGTGCTGGAGCTGGTGGACGTATCCGTGGTCCGGGAGGGGCACGCGCTCATCGACCAGGTCTCCTGGTCGATCTCCGAGGGTGAGCGCTGGGTGATCCTCGGCCCGAACGGTGCGGGCAAGACGACCCTGCTGCAGGTCGCCTCCACCTACCTCTTCCCGAGCACCGGCACCGCCGCGATCCTCGGCGAGAAGCTCGGCGCCGTGGACGTCTTCGAGCTGCGCCAGCGGATCGGCCTGGCCGGCGCCTCGATGATGGACCGGCTGCCCGCCGACCAGACCGTGCTCCAGGTCGTGCTGACCGCCGCGTACGGCATGACGGTCAGCTGGCGGGAGCAGTACGAGACCACCGACGAGCAGCGCGCCATGGCGCTGCTGGACCGGCTCGGCATGGCGCACCTGGTCGACCGCAAGTTCGGCACCCTCTCCGAGGGCGAGCGCAAGCGCACCCTGATCGCCCGTGGCCTGATGACCGACCCCGAGCTGCTGCTCCTCGACGAGCCCGCCGCCGGTCTCGACCTCGGCGGCCGCGAGGACCTGGTCCGCCGCCTCGGCGCGCTGGCCCAGGACGAGTACGCCCCCGCGATGGCGATGGTCACCCACCACGTCGAGGAGATCGCCCCCGGCTTCACCCATGTCCTGATGATCCGCCAGGGCAAGGTGCTGACCGCGGGGCCGATCGACACCGAGCTGACCGCCCGCAACCTCTCGCTCTGCTTCGGCCTGCCGCTCACCCTGGAGCGGCGCGGCGACCGCTGGTCCGCGCAGGGCCTGCCGCTCGGCTGAGACCGGGCACCGGACAACTGAATCGGGCCGAACCGGGACCGGTCGTACGCACGACCGGTTTCCGCCCATCCACCTGCGGGAACCTACGCCGGAAGAGTCTTCCCGTACCTAGGATGGATCTGTGGAGAGCTGGATTTGGTGGCTGCTGGCCGCCGTCGGTCTGGGCATACCGCTGGTGCTCACCGCGCTGCCGGAGTTCGCGATGTTCGCGGTCGGCGCCGGTGCCGCCGCGCTGGCGGCCGGACTGGGGGCGGGTGTGGTGCTCCAGTTCCTGGTCTTCGTCGGGGTCTCCGTCGCGCTGCTGGCCTTCGTCCGGCCGATCGCCTACCGGCAGCTGCGCCAGTCGCCGGAGATCCGGACGGGGACGGCGGCGCTGATCGGCGCCACCGCGGTCGTCCAGCAGCAGGTCGACGGGGAGGGCGGGCGGATCAAGCTGAACGGCGAGATCTGGTCGGCCCGGGCGCTCAACCCCGGCAGTGTGTACGAACCGGGCCAGCAGGTCGATGTCGTCGAAATCCAGGGCGCAACCGCCCTGGTCGTCTAGGGGAGAGTCCGTGGAACCCGTCCTTATCGTGCTGGTCGTCCTGGTCGTGGTGGCCTTCATCGCACTGATCAAGACGATCCAGGTGATCCCGCAGGCCAGTGCGGCCATCGTGGAGCGTTTCGGCCGCTACACCCGGACCCTCAACGCGGGCCTCAACATCGTGGTGCCGTTCATCGACACCGTCCGCAACCGGATCGACCTGCGCGAGCAGGTCGTCCCGTTCCCGCCGCAGCCCGTGATCACCCAGGACAACCTGGTGGTCAACATCGACACCGTCATCTACTACCAGGTGACCGACCCGCGCGCCGCCACCTACGAGGTCGCCAGCTACATCCAGGCGATCGAGCAGCTCACCGTCACCACCCTGCGCAACATCATCGGCTCGATGGACCTGGAGTCGACCCTGACCTCCCGCGAGGTCATCAACGCGGGACTGCGCGGTGTGCTCGACGAGGCCACCGGCAAGTGGGGGATCCGGGTCAACCGTGTCGAGCTGAAGGCGATCGAGCCGCCGACCTCCATCCAGGACTCGATGGAGAAGCAGATGCGCGCCGACCGTGACAAGCGCGCCGCGATCCTCACCGCCGAGGGCTCCCGGCAGGCGGCGATCCTGCGCGCCGAGGGTGAGAAGCAGGCCGACGTGCTCAGGGCCGAGGGCGAGGCCCAGGCCGCCGTGCTGCGCGCCGACGGTGAGGCCGCGGCGATCCGTACGGTCTTCGAGGCCATCCACGACGGCGACGCCGACCAGAAGCTGCTCGCCTACCAGTACCTGCAGACCCTGCCCGAGCTGGCCAAGGGCGACTCCAACAAGCTGTGGATCATCCCGAGCGAGGTCGGCGACGCGCTCAAGGGGCTCGGCGGCGCCTTCACCGGCCTGACCGGGGGCAACGGCGCCGGCCCGGCCGCCGCCCCGACCTCGGCCCAGGTGCCGCTCGACCCGGCCGGACGCCCGTCCGTCAGCCCGCCCGCCGGTCCTCGCCCGGTGGACACCGAGAAGGGCGCAGCCCGCCCGCGGGTCGAGCCGACCCGGGAGTACCCCAAGATCGACCCCGAGTGACCGTCCTGATCCGGCCATGATCCGGCCGTGATGCGTCGGCCCGCCCCCGGACCCGTCCGGGGGCGGGTCTGCGTTCGGCGGCCGCCCGGCCCTCCGACCCGGTGTGACGTTCGTTCCGGATGCTGGATATCGCTGGCTCTCGTACCGTCCGCTGCTGGAAGATCAGCCGACAGGAGCGAGCGAGGGGTTCGGACATGACATTGTGGGAGGGGCTGATCGTGCTGGCCGCCGGGATCGGCGCCGGGACGATCAACACGGTCGTCGGTTCGGGCACGCTGATCACCTTTCCGGTGCTGCTCGCCTTCGGCCTGCCACCGGTCACCGCCAACGTCTCCAACACCCTCGGCCTGGTCCCCGGCTCGCTCAGCGGAGCCATCGGCTACCGCCGCGAGCTCGTGGGCCAGGGCCCGCGGCTGCTCCGACTCGGCACCGCCTCCCTGCTCGGCGGGCTGCTCGGCGCCTGGCTGCTGGTCAGACTGCCGAGCGGCGCCTTCGACACGATCGTCCCGGTGCTGATCCTGCTCGCCCTGGTCCTGGTGGTCGTCCAGCCCCGGGTGGCCCGCGCGATGGCCGCCCGGCGGCGCGACGGCGCCACGGCCGAGATCGGCCCGGTGCTGCTCCTCGGGGTCTTCCTCACCGGCATCTACGGCGGGTACTTCGGCGCGGCCCAGGGCGTCCTGCTGATCGCCCTGATGGGCATGCTGCTCGACGACGGGATGCAGCGGCTGAACGCCGCCAAGAACGTGCTCGCG
This sequence comes from Saccharothrix sp. ST-888, assembly GCF_000955975.1. Lineage (GTDB taxonomy): Bacteria > Actinomycetota > Actinomycetes > Streptomycetales > Streptomycetaceae > Kitasatospora. The sequence goes on along the minus strand of NZ_JYJF01000050.1, from coordinate 6,476 downwards.
CTGATCGTCAACGGCGTCGCCGCCGTCTTCTTCCTCTTCACCTCGCACCTCGACTGGACGGCCGTCCTGCTCATCGCCGCCGGGTCGGTGCTGGGCGGCCAGATCGGCGCCAAGGTCGGCCGGCGGCTGCCGCCGCCCGTGCTGCGCGGCATCATCGTGGCGGTCGGCCTGATCGCCGTCACCCGGCTGCTCGTCGGCTGACGGACCGTCGGCCGCCACCTCGTACCGCACCACTCGTCGTACCGGACCACGTGATCGGAGGCTGCCATGGCGCTGGAAATGCGCGAGATCTGTGAGCGCTGCGAGGTGTCGCTGACCTCGCAGGCAGCGGCCTTCATATGCTCCTTCGAGTGCACGTTCTGCCCGGACTGCACCGAGGCCATGTCCGCCGGCTGCCCCAACTGCGGCGGTGAACTGGTGGCCCGTCCGCGCCGGGCGGCCGACCGAGGAGAGGCAGCAGCACCATGAGCAGTGGACGCCCGGCCCTGTTGACCGAGGACGAGATCGCCGCGGGACTCACCGCGCTGCCCGACTGGGGCAGGGAGGGCAACTCGATCGTCCGGACCGTCGAGGCGTCCAGCTTCCCGGCCGCCATCCGGATCGTGGACTCGATCGCCGTGACCTCCGAGCAGATGGACCACCACCCCGACATCGACATCCGCTGGCGGACCCTGCGCTTCGTCCTTCTCACCTACAGCGAAGGCGGTCTGACCAGCCTCGACTTCACTCTCGCCGCCCGGATCGACGAGGCCGTGCGCGCCGAATCCTGAGCCCGGGTCAGCGCCCGGAGCCCAGGGTTCCGGGCGGCACGCCTCCACCGACATGAGATGCTGGCGGCTTGTCGCACGCAGTCGGACGGACGGGACGCATGGCTCAGGACCACTCCGGGACCGCTGGGCAGGAGCCCATCGGGTACGACTACCAGCAGCAGCCCTGGTACCCACCGCAGCAGTCGGCGGCGGCCGGTGACCCTTGGAACGGCGGTCAGCAGCAGCCGTACGCGGGAGGCGAGCAGGGCTTCCCCGAGCACCAGGGCTTCCCCGAGCACCAGGGCTTCCCCGAGCACCAGGGCTTTCCCGGCCAGCACGGTTACTCCGAGCAGCAGGGTTACTCCGAGCAGCAGGGCTTCCCGGAGCAGCAGGGTTTCGCTGAGCAGCACGGACTGCCCGGCCAGCCCGGTTGGGCCGCCCCGAGCACCGACCCGTGGCAGACCGGTGCCCAGCAGCATGTCCAGCATGTCCAGCAGCAGGAGCCGGGCGGACACGACGGCTTCTACGCACCCGGTGCGCCCGCCACCGACAACGCGCCCTTCGGGACCACCCCCGCTTACGACCCGTTCGGGACCACCGCGCCCGGCGCCGGCGCCGACTCCGTGTACGGCCAGTACCCGGCCGCCGAGCAGCAGCTGTACGCCCCGGCGGGCACCGACAACGGCTACTACGGCTTCGACCAGCAGTATCCCGCCGACCCGACCGAGCAGCTGCCGCCGGTGCCGGCCTCCGGTGGCAGCGCCGACCCGGACCAGGGCCCGCCGACGGCCGCCTTCGATCCGGCCGCGTTCGCCTCGTTCGAGCAGCTCGCCACCGCCGCCATGCCCGCCGTGTCCGACGATGCGACCGGCGCACCCTCTCCGGCCCGGCCCGGCGGTCGTCCCGGGGAGCAGCAGGGCGACCGCGGCGGGGACGCAGGACCGGACGGCGGCAAGGGCAGGGGCTCGCTCGCCGACCGCGCCAAATCCGCCATCACCGCCGTCGTCTCGGCCGAGCACGGCCCCAGCCGGCGGACCCTCGCGATCCGCGCCGGAGCCGGCGCCGGGGCCGTCCTCGTCCTGATCACGGCTGCCTTCCTGGCGACCGGCGGCAGCGACAGCAGCAGCAGCGGCAGCGGTGGCAGTGGGGCCACCGAGGACCCGGCCGCCGCCAAGGCGTTCGCGGTCGCCCACGCCAAGGCCTGGACCGCCCAGCCCGCAGCCGCCGGCTCGGCCGGCTCCGACGACACCCTGGTCGGCAGCTGGCTGCTCGCCGCCACGGCCGTCCGCGCCGACAGCACCGGCGTGCACGCGTACGCGCTGGCCGACGGCAAGCCCGCCTGGACGGTGGCCCCGCCAGCCGACAACGCGGCCGCCTGCGGCCTCTCGCCCACCGTGAACAGCAACGGCCTCGGCGTCGCCCTGTTCCGCCCGCAGGCCGATCCGAAGAGCCCCTGCACCCTGCTCGCCGCCATCGACACCAAGACCGGCAAGACGGCCTGGACCAAGACCCTCTCGGACACCAAGGACCCGTACTCCGCCCATGTCGCGGTCAGCGGTGACAAGGTGATCGCGGTCGGCGACGACAAGGCGTGGGCCTGGGCGGCCGCCGACGGCAGCGACGCCTGGCAGTACACCGGGCAGGGCAAGTTCTGCACCCTGTCCGGTGGCGCGAACGGCGACACCGTCCTGCTCAGCAGCAGCTGCGCCGACAGCGACCCGAACATGCAGGCCGTCGCGCTCAACGCCGCCGACGGCAAGGTCAAGTGGTGGCGCGGGCTCAACAGCGGTCCGAAGACCGTCACCGTCCTGTCGGCCGAACCCGCCGTGGTCCTCACCACCGGTCAGAGCCCCACCGACGACCGGGTACTGGCCTGGGGCGCCAACGGAGACCCGGCCACCGAGATCCCGGTCTCGGGCAACGGCGGCCGCCTCGACGCCGCCCGGGGCAGCCTCAGCGCGACCCCCGGTGTCTTCTTCCAGGGCCACACCATGGTCACCACGCTGACGCCGGCCGAGGGCAGCCCCGTCGCCGTGACCGCGTACGACCTGAGCACCGGAAAGCTGCTCTGGAAGACCGCGGCCCAGGAGAAGGGCAAGGCCCGCGCGGTCGGCATCGACAACGGCGCGCTGATGCTCGCCGTCGACGAGCGCCTGGACCAGCCCGCCCACCTCAGCCGCTTCGCCCTGACCGGCGGTCAGGAGTCCACCGGTGGCGCGTATCCGCAGGGGACCGGCCTGCTGCTCACCTCGGGCCGGATCCTGATCGGCGGCGAGAAGGTGGTGGCCGTGCCCGAGCACTCGGCCAACTTCGGTACCGCCACGGCGTTCCAGGCCAAGGGCTAGCCACCGGGGACCGCGACCTCCGGCGCGGTGGGGCTGCTTCGGCACCCTGCCGGGCCGGAGGTCTTCGCGTTCCCGGACCGGTGGCGGTCGGATGCCGTCCGATCAGTCAATCCGATCATTCCCGGGCGCCAGCCGTGCGTGTGGACATATTGTGTGCCCGGATAGTGCGGGATCTTCTCCAGCCCGACGCACTGTCGGCACCCTGGCGGCGGTGGTGTCCACGCCGGTCCGCGCGTCCGGGCAGGTGCGGGTGGGGCGAGGCGTCGGTCGACTCGACAGCCTCGGTGGAGCGCTGACTTGGAGTGTGTGTGAAAACTGCCCGGATGGTGGGGGCGGCCTCGCTGGCCGTACTGGCTCTGTTCGCCACCGCATGCGAACCCGACGACGGCTCGGCGGGCAGCGCCGCAGGCGCGGGCACCGGTGCGAGCGCCAGCACTTCGGCCTTGGCTTCGGCATCGGCCTCCCCGAGCGCCGTACCGACTCCGAGCAGCACCCCGGAGCAGCACCAGTCCTCGCCGGCCCACGAGTCGCCGACCACCGTCCGCAAGCCCGAGCCCGCGCCGAGCAGCGCCGCCCCCGACGAGCCGGAGGCCGCCAAGGCCGCCGGATCATGCGGGCACCACACCACCGGGGTCTGCGGCTGGGACGCGGGCCGGACGCCCGTCAGCCAGAGCGAGATGGCCGAGTGCAACGACGGCTCGGTCTCGACCAGCGCGACCCCCCAGGGGACCTGCTCGCACCACAAGGGTGTGCGCTACTGGTTCAAGTAGGCCGGCCTCGGCACCGACCGACCCCGGGTTCCCGAGCGCGAGCTCGACGCGGGCTCCCGGGTTCGGTGGCCGTCGGCCCGGTGGGCCGATCCGTCCCCCCACGAGATCGGATCGGACCACCGGGAGCCCGGTGGGCGGGTCAGGCCGCTGCGGCAACCGGAAGCCAGGGCGCGAACTCGCCCGCCTCACCGCCGCGCAGGCCCAGCGCCATCATCAGGCTGGCCTGCGGCGTCGGTTCGAACGGTCGGCGGAGGAGCCTCATCCCGGCCTGTTCGGGTGTCCGGTCGGCCTTGCGCTGGTTGTCCTCCGCGCATGCGGCCACGGTGTTCAGCCAGCTGTCGGCGCCGCCGCGCGACCTCGGCACCAGGTGGTCGACCGTGCTGGCCCGCCGCCCGCAGTACGCACACATGTGCTGGTCGCGTATCAGCACCCCGCGCCGTGACCACGGGGCCCGTTGTCGGAACGGCACCCTGACGTACCGCCGCAGGCGGATCACCCGGGGCACCGGTACGGACACGCCGGTTCCGCGAACCACGCTCAGCGGATGCGCGTGCTCAACCACGGCCTTGTCCTGGAGGACGAGCACCACGGCACGCTTGAGCGACACCGTCGTCAGGGGCTCATAGCTCGCGTTCAGTACCAGCGTGTTGCGCATTCCGGCCACCTCCCTGTCCCGACCGCGCCCGACGGCCCGGCCGTCCCGTCCCATGCCTGTCGGCCACCCGTTGCCCGGTGGCAGTGGCGTGGGGCACCACTCTGAACGCGCCCGGCCCGCCCGAACAACGGAATTTCCACGGCACCGCCACGGCAGCCGGACGACTGGGCTGAAATCCGCTGGCCGGGAACGCGTACCCTCTAGAACGCTGGAGTCGTCCAGGCAGCGGGCCCGACGGAACGGCCCACCCACACCCGCCTGGGTGCCCGATCGAAGGAGAAGCGTGACCGTGACGGACATCGTCGACGAGCTGCGGTGGCGTGGGCTGATCGCCCTGTCCACCGACGAGGACGCACTGCGCAAGGCGTTCGCGGACGGCCCGGTCACGTTCTATTGCGGCTTCGACCCGACGGCCCCCAGCCTCCACCTCGGCAACCTGGTGCAGATCCTCACCATGCGCCGCATCCAGCAGGCCGGAAACCTGCCGCTCGGCCTGGTCGGCGGCGCCACCGGCCTGATCGGCGACCCCAAGCCGACGGCGGAGCGCGTCCTCAACGACCCCGAGGTGGTGGCCGGTTGGGTCGACCGCCTGCGCGGCCAGATCTCCCGCTTCCTCGACTTCGAGGGCGAGTACGCGGCCCGCATGGTCAACAACCTGGACTGGACCTCCGAGATGTCGGCGATCAGTCTGCTTCGCGACGTGGGCAAGTACTTCCGCGTCAACAACATGATCGCCAAGGAGGCGGTCGCGCGCCGGCTGAACTCCGACGCCGGCATCAGCTACACCGAGTTCAGCTACCAGATCCTCCAGGGCATGGACTACCTGGAGCTGAACCGCCGCCACGGCTGCACCCTGCAGACCGGCGGCAGCGACCAGTGGGGCAACCTCACGGCCGGCACCGACCTGATCCGCAAGGCCGAGGGCAGGTCCGTGCACGCCCTCGCCACCCCGCTGATCGTGAAGGCCGACGGCACCAAGTTCGGCAAGACCGAGTCCGGGACCGTCTGGCTGGACCCGGAGCTCACCACCCCGTACGCCTTCTACCAGTTCTGGCTGAACGCGGACGACCGGGACGTCTCCAACTTCCTGCGCATCTTCTCCTTCCGTACCAGGGAGGAGATCGAGGAGCTGGAGCGCGAGACCGCCGAGCGCCCCGCCGCCCGCCTGGCACAGCGCGCCCTCGCCGAGGAACTCACCACACTCGTTCACGGCGCGGAGCAGTACGAGCGCGCGGTCGCGGCCTCCAAGGCACTCTTCGGCCAGGGCGACCTCGCCGACCTGGAGCCCGCAACCCTCGCTGCCGCCCTGGCCGAGGTCCCCAAGGCCACGGCCACCGAACTGCTCCCGATCGTCGACCTCCTGGTCGAGGCCGGCCTGGCCCCGAGCCGCTCGGCCGCCCGCCGCACCATCAAGGAGGGCGGCGCGTACCTCAACAACGCCAAGGTCACCGACGAGGAGGCCGCCCCGGCCGACTCGGACCTGCTGCACGGCCGTTGGCTGGTGCTGCGCCGAGGCAAGCGCAACCTCGCGGCCGTCGAGCTGAAGTCCAACTGACCTTCTGCTGGCGCAAAACAGACCCGGAATGAGCTGCATCTTCGGGTGTAGGGGGCCGGATCAAGCCAGATCCGGCCCCCTCAGGTTTGACTCTCGATGGGCGGTGCCCTAACGTGGAACGAGTCGCCTGATTCAGGCGGACCTCCTTCTCCAGCGAGCGATTCGCCGCGCATCCTTTTCGATTCCAATCGAGCAGGAAATGCGGCCGAAATAAGTCTGCTAGAGTTCGGGAGCGCCGAAAGGCGAAAGCAAATCCGATGAAATTCACTCCGGAAAACGGAGCGGAAAGCATCTGATAAGCTCGAAACACGAAAGAACGAAGCGCCCGGAGGGCCCGCTGGAAGGCGGCCTGAAGGAAGCGTCCGTTCCTTGAGAACTCAACAGCGTGCCAAAAGTCAACGC
>NZ_JYJF01000489.1 GCF_000955975.1 Saccharothrix sp. ST-888 | reverse complement strand
CTCCCCGACCTCCTGGAGTGCGGGAGGCGCAAGTACGCCCGGGAGGTGGAGAGCCGGATGGTGCCCCCGTGGCCATTCGCCGCCGCGGACTGCTACGTGGCGCCTGGGCCGGCAGAACGCGCCCCACCCCTGGCTACGGCGGTGCCCAGGCTGGCCCGCGCGCGGGGAACGCCCCGGCCCGCGGGGCGGGCGCCGGCGGGGCGGCGGGCGTCGGCGAGCCGCCCGGTCTCGGTCAGCGCGATGATTGCCTGGGCGCGCAGATGGGCTTTGTCCCTGCCGGGCGTGGCCCGCTTGCCCGGCGGGATGTCCCACAGCGAGGTGTCGTCCAGCAGCGCGCCGTACCGACCGCGCATCACCTTGCTCTCCGCGGCGA
>NZ_JYJF01000488.1 GCF_000955975.1 Saccharothrix sp. ST-888 | reverse complement strand
GCTCACGATGCTCGCGCCCACCGGTGTGCCCCGTTCGACCCTTTAGGGCGGCACCCGGATGGGCCCCCCGGCCTGTGGGCCGGGGGCGGGCTTTCTACAGCCCTCTCCAACTCGGCCCCAAGCCTTGTCATCCCCGTGAGCGAAAGGGATGTCCCGGTCATTCCCTGAGAAGAAACGACCCGGGCCGGACGCACGTCCGGGCGGCGCTGGGAGACGGCTATGAGCGTGACGATCGGTAGCCCTCTGCGTGGCAATGCAGTGCGCGACACGGCAGCGGGCGTGCTGCGCCTGACGGGCAGGCCGGCCACTGCCGTGGAGACCGTCCGGGAGGCGTACTCCTTCGCCTGCCTGAGCTGCGGCTACGGGTGGGAGC
>NZ_JYJF01000487.1 GCF_000955975.1 Saccharothrix sp. ST-888 | reverse complement strand
GGTGCGCTCGTCGACGCACCGGAACGTCACCGAGATCGCTCGGGAGCTGGGGGTCAGCCCGGAGGGGCTGCGGGGTTGGGTCAAGCAGGAGCGCACGGACCGGGGCGAGGGTCGGCCAGGGGAGCTGACCAGCGCCGAGAGCGAGGCACTCACCCGGCTGCGGCGCAAGACCGTCGAGCAGGAGGAGGAACTACACGCCGCGTGTTCCCCGGTTCCCCGCACACTCTCGGCCGCTGGCTGGACGAGCACCCGGCGGACCGTGCACAGGTCGTCGCCGCAGCCACCGCCGTGCCCTGAGCGGGACCTGTGCACCAAGGGGCTGGGGCATGTCGCGTCGGGGGATCGGCTACCAGTGGGCGGGGCGGTTGAGGGT
>NZ_JYJF01000486.1 GCF_000955975.1 Saccharothrix sp. ST-888 | reverse complement strand
GCAGCAGCGTGGGTCCCGCCCACGCCCAGCAAGCCGGCGTCCGGCCCGGGCACGATCAGCGCGGTCAGCTTCCCGCTCAGCGCACCGGCCGACTCCTCGACCGCCGTCGCCGAGCTGCGGGCCGGGACGCTCACGAGTCCACCCGCCAGCGCCAGCACCTCGCCCGACGCTGCGCCGACTGCTCGCGTGGGTGCCGGTCGGTCACCCGATGACCGCGGTGGTGCACGCCGCCGTTCTGCTCGCAGACAGGGCCTTCGCCCCGCTCACCGGGGGGCGGGTTGACCGGGTGCTGCGGCCCAAGACGGACGCGGCCTGGACCCTGCACGAGCTGACGAAGGATCAGAAGCTCGCTGCCTTCGTGCTGTTCTCGTCGG
>NZ_JYJF01000485.1 GCF_000955975.1 Saccharothrix sp. ST-888 | reverse complement strand
GTCCTGCTCTGGCCGCACCCCTGACCAGCGCGCGCAGCCCGGGGATGTGCGCGACGGCCCCGCCGAGCAGCACGGCGGCGGTCAGTCGGGGGATCGCGGGGATCGGCGCGTGCCCGGCCCCCGCGGCGGCCACGCCGACCGCTGCGAGCCTCAGCCCCGGGCGGTTGCGCCGGCACGCGGGGCCGGAGGCGGGCCTCACCGACCATGACTGCCCTCTCGGCCGGCTCGCACACCCCATCCGCCCTCGGCCGTTGACGGTGGTGCTCGGCCCACGCTTAGGGGGCCGGGTCCGGGGTAGGGTCGGCGCTGATCGCCGACCAGGTAGGCGGTCAGGTCCGGGGGGAGGCCGCGGTCGACTACCTCGCGCAGTGCAC
>NZ_JYJF01000484.1 GCF_000955975.1 Saccharothrix sp. ST-888 | reverse complement strand
GGCAGCGACCGCGCGTACGCCAGGAAGCACTCGGGATCGGTGGGCGGGTGGTCGCCGAGGACGCCGGTGCGCGACAGCTCGACCCGGTTGTCCTCGCCGGGCAGCGGGTAGAAGAACGCCCCGCGCGGGTGCGCCGGGGTGGCCACCGGGAGGATCGCCAGGTCGTCGCCGAACGGGTCTGCGTCCAGCGGGAAGTGGTGGGGTGTGGATGCCCGGTAGAGCTCGACCCGGGGCCCCTCCGGGCCCGGAGAGCCCAGGTCCTCCAGCCAACGGGGGGTTCGCGAGCGGCGGTCTGTTATGGAGAGCCCCAGATCCTGCTGGAGCACCTGCGGTGGGCCTCCGGCCTGGCGCTGGAGTCGTGCATCGGTCCGACGG
>NZ_JYJF01000483.1 GCF_000955975.1 Saccharothrix sp. ST-888 | reverse complement strand
GACGTTGGTGGTGCAGGCGCGGCTGGGACTGGGCCGCGGCCGGGACGACGTAGCCGCGCTGCTGGTCGGTCCGATCTCGGCGCTGCTGTGCTGCGTGGCCCGCCCGCTGCCGCTGCAGCTGCGGTATCAGCCGCGTTCGAGCTCGCAGGTGGGGGCCAAGGCTCTGGACGCGCCGGATGTGGCCGCCTGGTGGTGGGTGGCGGTCGAGAATCGCCGGATCGTCCGGCCGAAACGTACGGCTAGCTAATAGCTCGAGCAGTGCTGTTGCAGCAGCGAGACGCGGAACTCGTGCTCCAGGGCGATGAAGCCATCCTGCAATACAGCGAGCTGGCTACGCAACGAGGTGCACAACAATTGCGTTTGCCGGGTGTGCGC
>NZ_JYJF01000482.1 GCF_000955975.1 Saccharothrix sp. ST-888 | reverse complement strand
GGCCAAGTGCCAGGCCGCCCAGGGCGAGCACCGTCGCCGCCAGCCACGGCAGGCAGTCGGGGAACCGGGCGCCCAGGCAGACGCCCCAGAGCACCGTCCCGGCGACCGCCCCCGGCACCGCCCCCCCCCGGCCGCCGTCGAAGCGGAACTCCCGCCCCACCTCCCCCGCACCCGCCCCCCTCAGCCCCGGATCTGCATTGTCGCCAGCCTGGCCCCGCTGGTTCACGACTACTGTCTGCAGGACACGTTGACGGGCCGCGGCCGCGCGCTGGGACTGGGAGCACTGGTGACGCGCCGAATGGCGTCGCCGGTCGTGGAGAGACGCCTGACGTGCCGTCGCCGAACTGAGGCGTGGCAGAGCAAGCTCGACCTGCA
>NZ_JYJF01000481.1 GCF_000955975.1 Saccharothrix sp. ST-888 | reverse complement strand
GCGTGCAGCACGGTCTCCTGCACGACGTCGTCGGTGTCCGGGTGGCCGGAGAGGGCCCGGCCGACGATGTTGTACACCAGCGGGAGGTGGCGGCCGATCAGTTCGTCCGTGGCGAGCCGATCCCCGGCCTGCGCCTGCACCACCGTTGCCGTGCCGCAGTCCCTTTCCATCGTGTGGTCCACCTTCCCCGTCGGACGGCGAGGCCCCGTCGGCAGTTCCCGACCCTCCTCCTCACCCGCCGCTGCCCGTTGTCCCGCTCGTGCCCCCCCTTCCGCTCCCGTTCGCTGAGCCGGCCGGGCACTGCGCCGACGTCTTCCCCCCAACCGCTCCCGTGCACGCTCCCGCAGCCACGCGCGCTTTCCGACCTGGTGCAGT
>NZ_JYJF01000480.1 GCF_000955975.1 Saccharothrix sp. ST-888 | reverse complement strand
CCAGGGGGGTGGGTTGGGGGGGGGCGGCGGGGGGGGTGGGGGGGAGGGGGGCGGGGTGGTTGGGGACGGTCCAGGGGGCGAGGTGGTGGGGGTGGGGGGGGGGGGTGTGGGCGGGGGGGAGGGCGATGTCGGCGGTGGGGCGGGGGGGGAGGAGGGCGGTGAGGATGGCGTCGCAGGTGTCCTGGGGGGTGCGGGTGGGGGGTGCGGCGGGGGCGGCGGTGGTGGGGGAGTCGGGGCGGGAGGAGGAGGCAGCGGCCGCCTTCGTGTGGGGGGGCGGGGGAGGGGAGGGGGGGGGAGGTGCTGCTGGTGTCGGAGACTTGACAGATGAGGGTGCGGTCGAGGAGGAGGCGGACGCGGATGGGGGCGGTGGCGGAG
>NZ_JYJF01000049.1 GCF_000955975.1 Saccharothrix sp. ST-888 | reverse complement strand
ACGCCACCGGCAGCAACGCGCAGATCGCCAAGGCCTTCGGCACCCACGAGAGCCGCTACGTCGACCAGCAGGAGAACAAGACGTTCTTCGCCAACGACGCCGCCGCCTCGGTGCCGACCGCGCTGGCCAAGGTGGTCCAGGGCGTCACCGGCCTGAACAACAAGACCGTGCGCACCACCCGCCTGGCCAAGCCCAAGACGGCGACTCCCCGGGACACCCCGAGCGGTGTCGGTCCCGCGCAGTACAACGGTGCCTACAACCTCGACAAGATCAGCGCCGACGGCACCGGCACCACGGTCGCCCTCTGGGAGTTCGACGGCTACGACTCCAACAACCTGACCACCTACGACAGCCAGTTCGGCCTCTCCGGCCCGGCCGTCAGCACCGTCTCGGTGGACGGCGCCAACTACGACAGCTCGCCCGGCCAGGGCCAGGGCGAGGTCGAGCTGGACTCCGAGATCGTGCGCGGTGTCGCCCCCAAGGCCCAGCAGCTGGTCTACGAGGCCCCCAACAGCGACCAGGGCGAGCTGGACATGGCCGCCCAGATCGTGTCGGAGAACAAGGTCTCGGTCATCTCGATCTCGTGGGGATCCTGCGAGCCGGACACCACGGCTTCTTCGATGACCGCGGTGGACAACTCCTTCAAGCAGGCCGCCGCCCAGGGCATCAGCATCTTCTCCGCCTCCGGTGACGACGGCTCGCGCGACTGCACGCGCTCCACCAGCGGTTCCTCGGTCAAGGCGGTCGACTTCCCCGCCTCGGACCCGTACGTGACCGGCGTCGGTGGCACCAACCTGAAGGTGAACAGCGACAACAGCTACTCCTCGGAGAGCGCCTGGAGCACCGCCGGCGGCGGCGTCTCCACCCAGTTCGCGCAGCCGAGCTGGCAGACCGGCACCGGCGTCAGCGGCTCGATGCGCACCGTGCCGGACGTGTCCTCCAACGCCGACCCGGCCAGCGGCTTCGCCATCTACACCGGCGGCAGCTGGCAGGTCTACGGCGGCACCTCCGCCGCGGCCCCGCTCTGGGCCGGCTACGCCTCGCTGTTCAACCAGAAGGCCACCGCGGCCGGCCAGTCGGCGCTCGGCGAGGCCAACCCCAAGCTGTACTCGGTCGCCAACGGCGGCAACTACGGCTCGGCCTTCCACGACGTCACCTCCGGTGCCAACCAGGACTTCCCCGCCGGCACCGGCTACGACCAGGTCACCGGCTGGGGCTCCCCGACCGCCGACGGCCTGACCTCGGCCCTGCTCGGCGGCGGCCAGTAGCAGTCCCGGACATCACCCGAGGCCGGCTCTGACGGCCGTCAAGTCCGGTTGCCGGTACGGAGTCTGACTCCGTACCGGCAACCGGACTTTCAGGGTGTGGCCCACACTGTGCCGAGCCCGGGCCGACCGCGCGGAGGAGGTGCGTCCGCGCAGGTGTGGACCGGTGGGCGGGCCGCTCCGCCTCCGGCGCACACTCGGGCGCTAAGGTCCGTACGGAGACCGGAGGCTGAGGAGAGGCTCGCATGACCGAGGTATCGACGCAGGGTGCCGGACCGCTGGGGCGCCGTGCGCTGATCGGCGGGCTGGCGGCGGTGGTCCCGCTGCTGCTGGCGGGCTGCTCCTCGCACGGCGGCAAGGGCGGTAGGGCGGCTGCCCCGGAGGCCGGCGCCTCCCGGGCCGAGACGGCCGCACCGAGTGCACCGACCGGGACAGCCGCTCCGACCGGCGGTGGTGCCGGGGACGTGTTCGTGATGATCATCAGGCACGGGGAGAAGCCCGACGGCAGCCATCCCGGGATCGACGAGAACGGCCACCAGGACAGCCACTCGCTGACCGAACGCGGCTGGGCCCGCGCCAAGGCCCTGCCGCAGCTCTTCGAGCCGCCGCAGGGACAGCCGCTCAAGCCGGGCCTGGCCCGCCCGGCCAAGATCTTCGCTGCGACCGACCAGGGCCCGCTGGCCGGCGCCCACCGTATGCGGCAGACCGTCACCCCGCTGGCCGGCCGGCTCGGCCTGCCGATCGACACGACCTACGCCGAGTCGCAGGAAGCTGCCCTGGCGACGGCCGTCCTGGCCGTCTCCGCACCCGTCCTGATCTGCTGGGAGCACTCCCGGATCCCCGACATCGTCAAGTCCCTCGGCGCCGACCGGTCCGGCGCACCGGCCAGCTGGCCGGACCGCTTCGACCTGGTCTGGGCCTTCACCCGCACCGCCGGGAACTGGACGTTCCGCGAGATCCCCCAGCACCTCCTCGACGGCGACGCCTGACGACCGCCCCGGCGCGGGGCCCGGAAAAGGTGGAGCGCCGGCCCGGTGAGGCGCGGACCGCTCAACTCCCCGCCCCCCGTTGGGCATCGTGCGCCAGCAGCGCGACATAGAGCGAGGTGAACTGCTCCAGGTCGGCCAACTCCGTGCCGAGCAGCACCTCGATGGTCCGCAACCGCCGGTACAGCGCCGGACGGCTGATGTGGTGCTCCTGGGCGGCCAGCGACTTGTTGCAGCCGGTGCGGAGGTAGCTGCGCAGCACGTCCAGCAGCTCGGGCCGGCCGAGCAGTGGTCCCAACTCCCGCTCGATGAAAGCCTGCAGCTCCGGTTCGTCCCGCAGCAGGCGCACCAGTCCGCGCAGCCGTACGTCGCGCAGCCGGGCGACCGGGCCGGTCGGCGGAGCGGCCAGCGCCGCGTCCGCGACGTGCACGGCCTCCAGGAAGGAGCGGCGGACCTCGTCCAGTACGGGACAGCTGAACCCGGCGCCCGCCGTCGCCTCCACGCCCAGCGCGCCGAGCCGTTCATGCACCCGCTCGGCGAAGCGGGACACCTCGGAGTCGACGTCCCGCCCGCACGGGATGCTCAGCAGGACGGCCGTCGCATCCGGGCCGATCCGCGCCGCCAGCCCGGCCGGGCCCTCCGGGGTGGTCCGGCGGCCGCCGGTGCGCGGCCGTCCGCCGGCCTCCGGGCGGTCGTTCGCGAGGGCCCGCTCGACCGACTCCCGTACCGCTCCCGACTCGCCGGCCCGGCGCGGCCGGAACACCACCGGGACGAACCGGCGCCGATCGACCGGGAGCCCGGCCGCCCGGACGCGCGGCAGCAGTTGCTCGGGACGGGCGGTCCCCGAGGCCAGCTCGGTCAGCAGGGCCTCGGCGGCCTGGTCCTCCCAGCAGTGCGCCCGGCCGTCGGCGGCACCGGGACGGTCGGTGAGCAGCCGGTGCACGGCCAGTGCCTCCGCCGCCCGCTGCGCCAGCAGCCGTCCGGCATCGGCCGGGCCGGGGTGGCCGAACAGCGCCAGCTGCCCCCACTGCCGGCCGCGCGCCTCCAGTCGGGCGACCACCCAGCCGTCCGGCCCGACCGTCACCGGTCCGTCGCCGTCGTTGTCACCGTCGCCGTCACTGTCGGGGGGACCGTGGGTCTCCCAGCCGGCCCGGGCCTGCCGGGGGCCGTCGTCGGCACGGGCCCCCGTACGGCCGGGTGCGAGCAGTCCGGCGACCTGGCGCGAGATGCGTTCCCAGTCGCGCAACAGGTCGTCCAGCGCACCCCGTTCACCCGCCGTCGCCAGGACCCGGTGCGCCAGGTTGGCCACCACCACGGGGCCGCCGCTGTAGCCGGCGATCTCGTCGAGCAGCCGTTGCAGCGGAACACCCGACAGGTTGAGCGCGGTCAGCGAACTGCGCATCCGCTCCGACAGGTCCAGCGCCGCGAACCGGCCGTGCACCAGGCGGGCATGGACCTCCTCGGTCAGCCGGGCGAACGGCGCGGGCCGGTGCAGCACGATCAGCGGCACCCCGCAGCGCTCGGCGGTCCGTCGCATCGCCTCGGGAGTCGTCCGGAACGCCCGTCCGAGCCCCAGCACCACCGCCGCCGCGTCGGCCCGCCGCATCGACTCGACGTACTCCACCTGCGCCCGCTCGTCACCGGCCAGCAGCAGCCCGGTGGTCAGCACCATCTCGCCCCCGGTCAGCATCACCGCCACATCCGGCGCCTCCGCCACGTGCAGCCAGCGCACCGGCCGCTCCAGCCGCTCGGGGCAGGCCACCACCTCGGCGTCCCACTGCGCCACCAGTTCCAGCCGCAGCACGTCCCGTACGGTCAGCCGCGCCGTCGCCGGGGGCACCTCCGGGTCCACAGGGTCTCCCGCTCGCAAGATCTCCCCTTTCGGTGGAGCGGGAGTCTAGAGCGTATTGCGCGCGGAAGTGAGAGGGCGGGGACGGGCATTCCGCTCCGGTGTGTGCCGCCGGCCCGGCCCCGGTCCGGAGCGGCGGGATCAGCTGGACGCCACGGCGGCGGCTCGTCGGAGATCGCGTTCGGCGAGGAAGGCGATGCCGACCGCCGCGTAGTAGACGATCGACTTCAGGCTGAAGATGGCCCCGATGAGCAGCAGGAATCCGGAGCTGTCGGACGCCATGGCGCCGATCGCGGCGGCGGTCAGGACCAGTGCGAGGGTGAGTTCCACCCGGACCGAGGTGAGGACCCGCCATCCCGACGCCCCGGCCTTGAACTTGCTGGTGCGGCGCCAGGCCGTGTTCTTGGTCGGGCCGTTGGCCATCGATGCGACGTTCCGCGTCGACGACGCCGGGGATGTTCCCGCGCCTCTCATGGTGGCGGTGCGGGCCGGTCTGCGCCAGCCCTCCGTCGCAGGCAGGCCGGGGAATTGGCGACGGTCGAGAGAGGGGGGACCTGCGACTTGCCGCGCTCCGTTCGCGAGCGTCTCGCCACCGGCGGCCAGGAGCCGGCGAATCGCCGCCGCTGTGCGGACGTGATCCACGCAACTCGGACGGACCATGGCCCGCGCCTCCGGCGGTGCGGACCGCACGGGGAGTCCCGGAGCGCCGAACGAGCTCTCGCAGGCAGGGGAGGCAGGAAGGTTGCCACAGGGTGCCCGGCGGCTGGTGCGTACTCAGTGCCCGCGGCCCGAGCCGTCAGCACGTCCGAGGCTCACGGGGTTGGTGCGGCGGCGTGTCCGGGCCTGTGCGGAGGCGCACATTGCCCGGCCGGTGCCGGGGATGACAGAGTGCGGACCATGGTCACGTCCTCCGCGCCCGAGCAGCAGCAGGTCCTCGCTCCCGACGCCGTCTTCGACTGGCTCGACGAGGCGGCCGAGCTCCGTGCCCGAGCCGGGCTGACCCGTACCCTGCGCAGCCGTCCAGCAGAGGATCCGGTACTGGACCTGGCCAGCAACGACTACCTCGGCCTGGTCCACCACCCCGCCGTCACCCGGGCCGCCGCCGACGCCGCGCTGCGCTGGGGCGGCGGCTCCACCGGCTCCCGCCTGGTCACGGGCACCACCGCGCTGCACGGCGAACTGGAGCAGGAACTGGCCGAGTTCTGCGGCTTCGAGGCGGCGCTGGTCTTCTCCTCCGGGTACGCGGCCAACCTCGCGGCCCTCACCGCGCTCACCGACCCGGACACGCTGATCGTCTCCGACGCGTACAACCACGCCTCGCTGATCGACGGCTGCCGGCTCTCCCGCAGCGACGTCCACCGCGCCCCGCACAGCGACCCGGCGGCCGTCGCCGAGGTGCTCGCCGGCCGTTCCCACCGGCGGGCGCTGGTGGTCAGCGACTCCGTCTTCTCGGTGGACGGCAACGCGGCCCCGCTCGCCGGGCTCTCCGCCGCCGCGCGTGCGCACGGCGCCGCGCTGGTGATCGACGACGCGCACGGGCTGGGCGTACTCGGTCCCGGCGGCAGCGGTGCGGCGGCCGCCGTGGGGCTCGCCGGGCAGCCGGACGTGGTCGCCACGGCCACGCTCTCCAAATCGCTCGGCTCCCAGGGCGGTGCGGTGCTGGGGCCCCGGCGGGTCATCCGGCACCTCACCGAGACCGCCCGCACCTTCATCTTCGACACCGGCCTCGCCCCTGCCGCCGTCGGCGCCGCCCTCGGGGCGCTACGCCTGCTGCGCGCCGAGCCGCAGCGCGCCGACCGCGCCCGCGAGGTCGCCCGCACCCTGGCGGACCGGCTCACCGCTGCCGGACTGCAGGCGAGTGTGCCGGACGCCGCAGTCGTCTCGGTCCGCGCCCCGGGGCCGGAGGCCGCCGTCCAGTGGGCCGCCGACTGCCGGACCGCCGGGCTCGCGGTCGGCTGCTTCCGTCCCCCGTCCGTCCCGGACGGCATCTCCCGCCTCCGCCTGACCGCCCGTGGCGACCTGACGGACGCTCAGATCGCCCACGCGGTGAGCATCGTCAGCGCGACCGCGCCCGTACTCCGGTAGGGCCCGCAGGGTGGTGCGGACCGTACGGAGAAGAGTGGTGTCTGCACTATCGATCGTCTGACGACGGGTCGGCAGACTGGATGCCATGATCCGAAAGCTGATCCTGCCCTCCGCCCTGGTTCTCTCGCTCGCCGCTCCGGCGGCCCTCACCGCGGGCTCCGCAGTCCCGGCTGCCGCTTCCCCTGCGACGCCCGCTGCCCCGGCCGCGTCGGCTGCCGCAGCGACGCCGGCCACGGCGCAGCGGGCCGGGCTCACCCTGCCGCCGCCCACCGGTCCGCACCGACTCGGCACGGTCTCGCTGCATCTGGTCGACACCTCCCGGCCCGATCCCTGGGTCAGTACGGTTCCCCACCGTGAGCTGATGGTCAACGTGGTCTATCCCGCCGTGCAGACGGACGGTCACCCGCTCGTCCCGCAGCTCGCCCCGGGGGTGGCCGCCGCGTTCGACACGTTCACGGGCCACCGGAACTACGGGATCCCGGTCGACACGGTGGACTGGGGAGCCACACTCACCCACGCCCACCAGGGCGCACCGGCCGACACCGGTGGCGGGCCGTTGCCGGTGGTGCTGTACTCCCCGGGCGCCGGAGATCCGGCCTCCTGGGATACCACCCTGGTCGAGGATCTCGCGAGCCGGGGCTACGTGGTGGTGACCATCGACCACACCTACGAGTCCCCGGCGGTTCGCTTCCCGGACGGCTCGGTGCGTACCACGATCTTCACCGACGAGCTGATCGAGAAGACGATCCGGGACGGCGGCATACCGGCGCTGGCGCAGAAGACCGTGGACACCCGGGTCGCCGACACCCGCTTCGTACTGGACCGACTGGCCACCCCCGGCACTCTTCCGCCGGATCTGGCCAAGCTCGCGGATCTGAGCCGGATCGGCATGTTCGGCCACTCGGCGGGCGGCTTCACGGCTGCCGAGACCATGCACGACGACAGGCGGATCAGGGCCGGGGTCAACATGGACGGCCCGCTCGGCAACAACCAGGACGACGGCGGCCCCAATCTCGCCCCGGTCGCGGTGGACGGGCTCGACCGACCCTTTCTGCTGATGGGCAGTCAGGCCAGCGACCACCACACCTTCCGTTCCTGGGAGGCGTTCTGGGACAACACCCCGGGCTGGCACCGGGACTTGCACCTGCGCGGCACCAAGCACGGCTCCTTCACGGACGCCGAGCAGCTGATCCCGCAGATCGCCCGGCAGACCGGGCTGCCCACCGAGACCGTCCAGGACGACATCGGCTGGGCAGCTCCTGGTCCGGTGCTGGCCGCTCAACAGACCTACCTCGCGGGCTTCTTCGACCGCTCGTTGAAGCACCGCGACAGCGGACTGTTCGACCGGCCCGCGACCGCGCCGGGCACCTTCATCCCGTAGGGCGCCGGGCGCCGGGCGCTCTGCTCACCCTTCGGCTCCGGCCGGGGGCCCGCAGCCCTCGTCGGCCTGCAGGACCACGGCTCCACTCGCCAGGCCCTGCTCCGTCATCACGGTTCCGTTGTCACGCTCCCGTCTTGTGAGGTCAGGTCATGACCAGTCCTGGACAGCGCCCCGGCAGTGCAGCAGTCCCACCCGGCACCTCAGCCGGTGCGGTGCACCAGCAGAGCCTCGCTGCCGACCGGGCGGTACCCGGCGGCCTGGAACGTACGGACGCTGGTCGCATTGCCCGGGCTCTGCTGCGACCAGAGGTGCTCGCCCTCCGGCAGCAGATGGCGCGCCGCCACCGCCAGTGCCCGGCCGAGCCCCCGTCCCCTGGCCTGCGGGTCGACCTCGATCGCCGCCTCCCACCGCCCGGCCACGCCGCGTCCGAGCACCAGCACTCCGCCGGGCGTGGTCCAGGCTCGGACGTCGTCGCGGAAGAGCAGGGCACGGACGATGCGCGGGTGCTCGTGATCCTCGATCGGCTGCATGGGGAGCGGTGGTTCACCGGGCAGCCGGTCGGCCACGGTCAGCAGATCGATGGTGTTGATCACACGGCCGGTCCGCTCGGCGAAGGCGCTGAGGAAGAACGGGGACATCGGCGCGGCCAGCGGATCGGCCGGGGAGGCTGCGATGCTCTCCCGGATCCAGGCCGGGTCCTCCTCCGTGAACACCACGGCATGGGCGCTGAACGCGATCACTCCGGCCTCGCGCTCGTTCGGCTGCGGCACCACCGTGACCGATCCGTCGGCAGGTGGGAACAGTCCGTCGGCGGCCTCCGCCAAGATCTTCTCCAGCATGCCCTCACCCTACGGCTTGCCTCGGTGGCTGCCGGACGGGGTGGACGGGGTGGCTCAGCCGGGCGGTGGGGAGGTCCGACGGCCCGGCGACAGGGGAGAGGGCCTGCCCGGTCGGCGAACCAGATCCCGATCCGGGCGCCGCTCCGGCCGCCGCTTCGACGGTCCGGGAGGTGGTCCGGCTGGTATGACGTGCTGTCGGTGCTGTCGGTGCTGTCAGCGCTGCTCGGGCGTCTGCTGGGAGAGCCAGCGCAGCGCGTCCGAAACCATCCCACGCCAGCTCTGGAGGGTATGGCTCGCGGTGTTCTTCACCACGGTCACGGTGGTCGGCGATGTGGCCGCGTCCTTGAGCGCCTCCGCGTCCTCAAGTCCGTCGTGCGCGGCGCCGGCCTCGTAGAGGCTGACATGCGGGGGCTGCGCCGCACTCCTGAGCATGTTCAGCGGGTTGGCCGACTCCCGCAGCTTCGGGTCCTTGGCGACGACCGAACTCGACTCCGTACCAGGATCGTTGAACCCGGAGATCCCCACCACCGCGTGGAACCGATCGGGGTGCCCGATGCCCAGCCGGGTGGCGCAGTGTGCCCCCGCCGAGTAGCCGGCCACCGACCAGCGTTCGGCGGCCGGGTCGGCGCGGAAGTCGTTCAGTACCAGCTGCGGCACGTCCTGCGTCAGCCAGGTCTCGGCCTTGACCTTGCCCGGGACGTCGGCGCAGCCGGGGTCCTCCGTCTTGGACAGGCTGGTCTGGGGCGCCACCAGGATGAACGGCTGGGATCCGTGGTCGGCGATCAGTCCCTTGAGTTGCTCCGAAGCCTGCATCGCGCCGAACCACGCCGCAGGCGAACCCGGAAACCCGGGCAGAAGTTCGATGACGGGGAACGTACGGCCCTGGTAGGCCGGGTCGTCGTACTGCGGGGGCAGCCACACCAGCACCTGGCCCTCGACCCCCGAGGCAGGCCCCTTGACCGTGGCGGCCAGGACGTCGTTCGGTACGCCGGGCAAGTCCTGGGCAGGCCGGAAGTCCTCCTTCGTCGCGGGCGATTGGGTCAGTCCGGTCCGGCCGGCCGTGCCGCCAGTGCCGGCCAGCCCGGCTCCCGTCGGTCCAGTGGACACCGCAGGTACTTCCGCAGCAGGCCCGGGCCCGGTCGGAGTGGTGGGCGAGGGCCGCCCTGCGGCGGACTGCACGAGGATCAGGCCCGAGACCATCGCCCCGGCGACGCCCAGGGTGAGAGCGGCCCTGGTGGCGTAGCGGCGACGGCGGATCCTGCCGCCCTCGCGCACGATCGCCTCGAACGGCGCGGGTCCTACGGTCAGGTTGTTCACCTGGTTGGTGAGTGTCAGTTGGAGATCGGTCTCATCGAAGTCTGCCATTGAGCACCTCCGGTCGGGTGGTCTGCCATGTGTGGTCGGCCAGTTGGGGGTGGGTCCGGAGCTTCGCGAGCCCCTTCGACGCCTGGCTCTTGACGGTCCCGGCCGAGCAGCCGAGGGTCGCGGCGACCTCGGCCTCGGACAGGTCCTCCCAGTACCGCAGGACCACCACGGCGCGCTGCCGGGCGGGCAGTTCGGCCAGCGCGGCCAGCAGGACCTGCCGCTGGTCCAGCCGTGCACTGGGATCGCTCTCGCCGTGGTGGGGCCGGTCCGGGAGCGTCTCGGTCGGGAACTCCACGGGCCGCCGTTTGCGGAACCGGTTGGCGTTGCTGGTCACCAGGATCCGGCGCAGATACGCATCCGGGTTGTCGCTGCTCCGGACCCGGTGCCAGGACGCGTACGCCTTGGCGAGCGCGGTCTGGGCCACGTCCTCGGCATAGTGACGATCCCCCGTGAGCAGATAGGCCGTCCGCACCAGGGACGGCCACCGCCCCTGGACGAACTCCCTGAACTCTGTCTCGTCTTCCGCGCGCATCCAGGCGCACCCCCTTTCACCCCTCCAGACCACCACCCGCATCGATCAGGTTGCCGCCCGTTCCGACCGAAATTCGATCACGCCCTCCATCGGTCTCCGCCCGTGCTCCGCCGCTCCCGAAGCCCGCCGCGGACGGCACGTCCGAAAGCTCTTCCGAGAGCTCCTGTGCGGATTTCCGGACCCGTTCCGGCGATCTTCCAGGGATCTTCCGGAGGAGCCCGGAGGCCCCGGGCTATCCTCGGCGCATGCCGAGTCCGCGTGATCCCGTCCGGCCGGAGCCGTTGACCGCAGGTACCGTGCACCCACACCCCGAGCGGGTCTGGTACGCGGCGTACGGCTCGAACATGCACCTCGCCCGGCTCGCCTACTACCTGACGGGAGGTTGTCCACCCGGCACGACGCGGATCTACCCGGGGTGCCGCGACAGGAGCGGTCCCGAACGCGCGACGCCGATCCTGCTGCGCGGGGAGCTGTACTTCGCACTGGAGTCGCGCACCTGGACGGGAGGCATGGGTTTCTTCGACCCGTTGCGTGGCGGCGAGATGCCCGCCCGGGCCTATCTGCTGACGGTGAGCCAGTTCTCGGACATCGTCGCCCAGGAGATGCGCCGCAGTCCGGGGACGGATCTCGAGCTGAGCGGCGCGTTGACCGACGGCCATGCCGAGCTGGGGCCCGGCCGCTACGAGATCCTGGTGTGCCCGGGCGCGCTGGACGGCTATCCGATCCTGACCTGCACGGTGTCCTGGCGACGGGCCCGTGCGAAGCTGAACCGCCCGTCGGCCGCCTACCTGCGCCATCTCGCCGCCGGTCTCACCGAGGCCCACGGCTGGGACCTGGCGCGGATCGCGGACTACCTGAGCACCCGTCCCGGCGCGGCCGGTTCCTGGTCGGCCGCCGAGATCGCGGCGCTCTGCGAAATCTGAGGTGCGATCAGGTGATGCGATCCGGTGGTGTTCGGTGCCGCCTACGGAATGAGGACTTGCGGGTGCTGCTGCGGGACGTTCGGCTCGGTGGCACCGAGGCGTGTGCGCGCACGCGGTGCGACCCGGATCATCGACCTGCGCACCGACCTCGCCTGATCCCGTCCACGGCCCCTGCCGGCCACGCCCCACCGGCCGAGCCCCCCGACCGCCCCGCCCTCAGTGCTTGCGCGCCCGGCTGGGCTGGACCCGGGCGGGTTCGCCGGGCATCTTGGGGTGGTCCGGCGGGTAGGGGAGGTCGCCGACGCCGTGGTCGCGGGCCTGCTGAGCGGACAGTTCGAGGAGCGAGTCCAGCGAGAACGCGTGGTCGTCCAAGCCGGCGTGCAGATCGCCCAGTTCGGCGAACCGCTCGGGCAGGGTGCGCAGGTCGAAGTCGGTCGGTGCGACCTCGTCCAGCTCCTCCCAGCGCAGCGGGGCCGAGGCGGTGGCCTCCGGCCGGGCGCGCAGGGAGTAGGGCGAGGCGATGGTGCGGTCGCGGGCCATCTGGTTGTAGTCGACGAAGATGCGCTCGCCGCGCTCCTCCTTCCACCAGGCGGTGGTGACCCGGCCGGGCATGCGCCGTTCCAGTTCCCGTCCGAGGGCGATCACCGCATGCCGGCAGTCGGTGAAGGTCCAGCGCGGCTCCACGGGCACGTACACATGGAGCCCGCGCCCGCCGGAGGTCTTGGGCCAGCCGCGCAGCCCGTGTTCGTCCAGCAGGCCGCGCAGTTCGTGAGCGGCTCGGACGGCGTCCCGGAAGTCGGTGCCGGGCTGCGGGTCGAGGTCGATCCGCAGCTCGTCGGGGTGCTCGGTGTCGGAGCGGCGGACCGGCCACGGGTGGAAGGTCAGGCAGCCCAGGTTCGCGGCCCACAGCACGGCGGCCTGCTCGGTGGGGCAGATCTCGTCCGCCGTACGTCCGCTCGGGAAGGCGATCCGCGCGGTCGGGAGCCAGTCGGGGACGTTCTTGGGAGCGCGCTTCTGGTAGAAGAACTCGCCCTCGATGCCGTCGGGGAAGCGCTGCAGCGTGGTCGGCCGCTCGCGCAGCCCGCGCAGGATTCCGGGCGCGACCGCCAGGTAGTACCGGGCGACGTCCAGCTTGGTGAAGCCCCGCGCCGGGTAGTACACCTTGCCGGGGTTGGAGAGCCGTACCGTCCGGCCGTCCACCTCGAGTTCCACCGCTCCTGCTGTTGCAGCCATGGGCCCACGCTAGGCCGAGCGGGCCCTGCCCGCCGTGTCCGGCACGCGGGCGGGCAACCGGCCCGCCACTATCGGAGCATGGACCTTCCCGTGATGCCTCCGGTCTCGCCGATGCTGGCGAAGGCGGTGGACGAGATCCCGCCCGGCATGCAGTACGAGGCGAAGTGGGACGGCTTCCGGGCGATCGTCTTCCGGGACGGCGAGGAGGTCGAGATCGGCAGCCGGACCGCCAAGACGCTCACCCGCTACTTTCCCGAACTGGTCGAGGCGTTCCGCACCGAACTGCCCGAACGGTGCGTGCTGGACGGCGAGATCGTGATCGCGCACGACGGGCGGCTGCACTTCGAGGAGCTGCTGGAGCGCATCCATCCGGCGGCCAGCCGGGTCCGCACCCTCGCCGAACGCACGCCCGCCTCCTTCGTCGCCTTCGACCTGCTCGCGCTCGGCTCCGACGCGCTGTCCGAACGGCCCCTCGCCGAACGGCGCGTCGCCCTGCTCGCGGCGCTCGACCGGGCCCGCCCGCCGGTCCACACCGCCCCGGCCACCACCGACCTCGACCAGGCCCGCAGCTGGTTCTCCCGGTTCGAGGGCGCCGGGCTGGACGGCATCGTCGCCAAGCCACTGGACCAGTCCTACCGTCCCGGCCAGCGCACCATGTTCAAGGTGAAGCACCAGCGCACCGCCGACTGCGTCCTGGCCGGCTACCGCGAGCACAAGAGCGGCCCGGTGGTCGGTTCGCTGCTGCTGGGGCTGTACGACTCCGCCGGACGGCTCCAGCACGTCGGCGTCAGCGCCTCCTTCCCGATGGCCCGCCGGGCCCAACTGGTCGAGGAACTGGAGCCGTTGCGGATGACCGACCTCACCGGACACCCCTGGGCCGCCTGGGCCGACGAAGCCGCTCAGGCCTCCTCCCGGCTGCCCGGCGCGGTCAGCCGCTGGACGGGCACCAAGGACCTCTCCTGGGTGCCGCTCCGCCCCGAGCGGGTGTGCGAGGTCGCCTACGACCACATGGAGGGCACCCGCTTCCGTCACACCACCCGGTTCCGCCGCTGGCGCCCCGACCGCGAACCGGCCGGCTGCACCTACGACCAGCTGGAGGAGCCGGTCTCCTACGACCTCGCGGAGCTGCTCGGCCCCTGAGGTCCGCGGTAGGCATCCCGGCCCGTACCCCCTCGGGTACGGGCCGGAGCGGTCCTCAGGATTCAGTCCGGCTCAGCGGAAGGTCTCCGGCCGGGCGACGGTGGCGGGCGTTCCGGCGGGCAGCCCGCGCAGGACCTGGGCCCGGATCTGCTGGGCCGCGCGCGGCAGTTGGCCGGCGCCGCCGACCAGCGGCAGCCGGAGGGAGGAGTGGGCCAGGTCGACGGTGACGGTGGGTTTGGTGGACGGCGGGTCGATCAGTCCGTTGTCCGTTCCGGCCACGATCAGGGCGAGCCGGTGGCCGGCGGGCACGATGTGGTCGGTGCCGGCCAGGTCGAAGGTGATCGAGTACGTCTTTCCGGGGGTCAGGGTGACGCTCTTGTCCAGCCCCGCGTAGTGCCCGAGGTCGGCCCAACCCCGGCTGAAGACCGTGTAGTCCACCTGCGCGGTGTCGGCCGCGGTGTCCAGGAAGCAGGCGCTGTCGCCCGGGGTGCTGTCGCCCCAGCACGACCGGGTGCCCAGGGTGGTGATGCCTTCCCCGGAGCCCTGGTAGTTGCGGATGGTCGCCGGTCCGAGGTCGACCAGCACCGCGCTCAGGCGGGCGCTCCTGGTGGACGGCCGCACGGCCAGGGTGATCGAGCCGCCGCCGGACATCCGCAGGTCCCGGGTGAGCGCGCCGGTGGTGAAGGCGGTCTTGTCGGGGGTGCTGAGGTCGACGTCGGCCGCCCAGTCGTTCTCGCCGCGGGACCGGTCGTCGGTGAAGCTCGCGGTGCCGCTGCCGGTGCCGCTGGTGAGTGCACCGGGTCGCAGGCCGAGCGGGCTGGTCACCGTCCCCGGCGCGGGCCAGGACGGGTCCTGGGTCCACTGGTCCGGCGCCCGCTCGATGTCGGCGACGGGACCGTTCTGGATGCCGTTGTCCACGCCCAGCAGATAGTGGTCGAACCAGCCGTGCAGGGTGTCCACCCAGGCCGCGCGCCGGTAGTCGAAGGGGTCGACGTGACCGGTCTGGGAGAGCCAGATCTTCCGGTCCACCCCGGTCGCGGCCAGCGCCGTCCACCACTGGGAGAAGTTGATGTCGCGGACGTTCAGGTCCTGCAGGCCGTGCACCACGAAGACGCTGGCCCGGACGTCGGCCGCCGAGGCGACGTAGTCGCGCTGCTGCCACATGGCGGTCCAGTTGCCGTTGGACGGCGACCCGGCGGCGAGTCGGCTCTGCACGGCGGAGCAGTTCGAGGACGCCGACGAGCTCTCCACCTCACCGGCGAGGTCGGCGGGCGTGCCGCTGTAGAGCGGCGCGCCGTCCGACCGGTAGTAGTCGTACCAGGAGCTGATCGCGGAGATCGGGACGATGGTCTTCAGACCCTGCACACCGGTCGCGGCAACCCCGTTGGCGATCGTGCCGTCCCAGGACTTCCCGATCATGCCGACCGAACCGTTGGTCCAGGTCGGCTGGACGAGGCTGCTGCCGGTGCGGGCGCTGTAGCCGTGGGCCCGGCCGTTCAGCCAGTCGACCACCGCCTTGGCGGAGGCGACGTCGGAGGGCCCGCCGACGTCCACGCAGCCGTCGGAGCGGTTGGTGCCGGTCAGGTCGACCAGCACCACGGCGTAGCCGCGCGAGACGAAGTAGTTGTCGTAGAAGAGCGGGAACTGGACCGGGTGGCCCTGTGCGTCGTACGTCTTGAGCTGGGACTCGTTGCCGCGCCCGCAGCAGGAGTAGTACGGGCTCGCGTCCATGATGACCGGGATCTTCAGGCCGGCCGCGGCCGGTTCGCTCGGCCGGATGATGTCGGCGGCGACCCGGTCGGTGCGGCCGTCGCCGTCACCGTCCAGGCCGGTGTCGACCCAGACCGTCTCCCGGACGGCGGCGGCGTAGGAGTAGACGGGTTGGCTGGCGCCGTTGCGGACGGTGCCTGCGGTGCTCGCATGCGCGGCGGCTGGGCCGAGCAGTGCCACGGTGAGCGCGGCGAGGAGCGTGGTGATGACGGCGAACGGACGGGATCGACGGATTGTCACAAGGCACGAAGGTAGTTCGGCCCGGCGGCGCTCCAGAAGAGAGCTGACAAGCCACGGACAAGATTTTACGAGCGCCAGCCGTTCTGTTGGCGCAGCCGTGGGCGCGATGGGCCCGCCGCCTGAGCCGTACGGGTGGTGCGCGGCGGGCCGCCGGGGAGCGTGGGGCGCAGCTCGGGCAGGATCGTGAAGCCCAGCTGTGGCGGCCCTTAAGAATTCCTCGATGGACCGCACCCCCTCTGACCAGGCAGATTTCACTCTGCCCGGCCCGGCAGGGGCCGACCGCCGGGTTCACCTCGGCCTGTCCCTCCGGCAGGTCCGTTCCATCGTGCGTCAGGAGCCCTTGCCGTGAAGGCACTCGTCAAGCAGAAGGCCGAGCCCGGACTCTGGCTGATGGACGTTCCCATGCCGGAGATCGGCCCGTCCGATGTGCTGATCAAGGTGCTGCGCACCGGTATCTGCGGCACCGACCTGCACATCCGCAAGTGGGACGGCTGGGCCCAGCAGACCATCAAGACCCCGCTGACGCTCGGCCACGAGTTCGTCGGCGAGGTCGCCGAGGTCGGCTCGGCGGTCTCGGACGTCAACGTGGGCGACCTGGTCAGCGGCGAGGGCCACCTGGTGTGCGGCAAGTGCCGCAACTGCCAGGCCGGGCGGCGCCACCTGTGCCGCAACACCGTCGGTCTGGGCGTGGGCCGCGACGGTGCCTTCGCCGAGTACGTCGCGCTGCCCGCCACCAACGTCTGGGTGCACCGGGTGCCGGTGGACCTGGACGTGGCCGCGATCTTCGACCCGTTCGGCAACGCCGTGCACACCGCGCTCTCCTTCCCGCTGGTCGGCGAGGACGTGCTGATCACCGGCGCGGGCCCGATCGGCATCATGGCCGCCGCCGTCGCCAAGCACGCCGGTGCCCGCCACGTGATGATCACCGACGTCTCCCCGTACCGCCTCGACCTGGCCCGCAAGGTCGGCGTCACGCTGGCGCTCGACGTCTCGCAGCACACCATCGAGGAGGGCCAGCAGCAGCTCGGCCTGCGCGAGGGCTTCGACGTGGGCCTGGAGATGTCCGGCCGCCCCGAGGCGATGCAGTCGATGATCGCCAACATGACCCACGGCGGCCGGATCGCCATGCTCGGTCTGCCCGCCGAGGACTTCGCGGTGGACTGGGCGCAGATCGTCACCTCGATGATCACGATCAAGGGCATCTACGGCCGCGAGATGTTCGAGACCTGGTACGCGATGTCCGTCCTGCTGGAGGGCGGTCTCGACCTCAGCCCGGTGATCACCGGCCGCTACCCCGCCGCCGACTTCGCCGCCGCCTTCGAGGAGGCGGCAAGTGGCAACTGTGGCAAGGTCATTCTGGACTGGACCGTCTGAGACCCGATCGCCCTCCCCGTCTGACACCCTGTAGGAGACACCGTGTTCGACAACGTCCGCGAGTCCATCGCCGGCACCCTGGACGAGATCCGCGAGGCCGGCCTCTTCAAGCCCGAGCGGGTGATCGGCAGCCCGCAGAACGCCGCCGTCACCGTCACCGGCGGCGGTCGCCCCGGCGAGGTGCTCAACTTCTGCGCCAACAACTACCTCGGCCTGGCCGACCACCCCGCCGTCGTCGCCGCCGCCAAGGACGCGCTGGACCGCTGGGGCTACGGCATGGCCTCGGTGCGCTTCATCTGCGGCACCCAGGACGTCCACAAGCAGCTGGAGGAGCGGCTCTCCGCCTTCCTCGGCCAGGAGGACACCATCCTGTACTCCTCCTGCTTCGACGCCAACGGCGGTGTCTTCGAGACCCTGCTCGACGAGCGCGACGCGGTCATCTCCGACGCGCTCAACCACGCCAGCATCATCGACGGCATCCGGCTCTCCAAGGCCCGCCGCCACCGCTACGCCAACCGCGACATGGCCGACCTGGAGGCGCAGCTCAAGGCCACCCAGGACGCCCGCCGCCGCCTGATCGTCACCGACGGCGTGTTCTCGATGGACGGCTACATCGCCCCGCTGCGCGAGATCTGCGACCTCGCCGACCGCTACGGTGCGATGGTGATGGTCGACGACTCGCACGCGGTCGGCTTCGTCGGCCCCGGCGGCCGCGGCACCCCCGAACTGCACGGCGTGATGGACCGGGTGGACATCATCACCGGCACCCTCGGCAAGGCCCTCGGCGGCGCCTCCGGCGGCTACGTCGCCGCGCGCCGCGAGATCGTCGCCCTGCTGCGCCAGCGCTCGCGGCCGTACCTGTTCTCCAACTCGCTCGCCCCGGTGATCGCCGCCGCCTCGCTGACCGTGCTCGACCTGCTGGAGAAGTCCGGCGACCTGCGCGAGCAGCTGGCCGCCAACACCAAGCTGTTCCGGACGAGGATGACCGAGGCCGGCTTCGAGATCCTGCCCGGTGAGCACGCCATCGCCCCGGTGATGATCGGCGACGCCGCCAAGGCCGGCCGGCTGGCCGAACTGCTGCTGGAGCGCGGCGTGTACGTGATCGGGTTCTCCTACCCGGTCGTGCCGCACGGCCAGGCCCGGATCCGGGTCCAGCTCTCGGCCGCCCACTCCACCGAGGACGTCGAGCGCGCCGTCGCGGCCTTCATCGACGCCCGCGCGGCCCTCGGCGAGTAGCCGCCGAGCAGCACCCCTTCAGGGCGGCGGGGAAACCGCGACCGGGCAGCCGCAGCTGCTCGTCGGTTCCCCGCCGCCCGGCGTTTCCTCGCCGCCCGACCGTGCCCGATCGGCCACGGCGCTCGGCTGCCCCGGCAGGGGGTCGGCCGCGCAGCTCCCCGCCGCCCTCGGGGGCGCTGCCCGGTGGCCGGGGGTCTCGGCGGCGCAGCCGGGCCCGCCGCCCTGGCAGAATGGCCGAGTGATCGACGCACGACGGCTGCGGACCCTGCGGGCCGTGGCCGACCACCGCACCGTGACGGCCGCAGCTGCCGCGCTCTACCTCACCCCGTCTGCCGTCTCCCAGCAGCTCGCCGCACTCGAACAGGAGACCGGCCACCACCTGCTGGCCCGCGACGGCCGGGGCGTCCGGCTCACCGCCGCCGGGGAGATCCTGCTCGGGCACGCCGACGCGGTGCTGGCCCAGCTCGAACGCGCCGAGGCCGACCTCGCGGCCTACAGCGCGGGAGCGGCCGGCGAGGTCACGGTGGCGGCGTTCGCGACCGGGATCGCGCTGGTCCTCGCGCCGGCCATCACCGCCCTCGCCGAGGCCGCGCCCGGCGTCCGGATCAAGGTGCTGGACGCCGAGGGCGACGCCAGCCTGCCGATGCTGCTGGACGGGCTGGCGGACATCGCGGTCGCGGTCGAGTACCGGGGTGCGCCGCGCGCCGACGACCAGCGGCTCACCAGGGTGCCGCTCTACGCCGAGCCCTTCGAGGCGGTGCTCCCGCTCGGCCACCCGCTGGCGTCCGACCCTGGCCCGGTGGCCGTCGCCGACCTCGCCACCGAGCCGTGGATCGGGCCCTACCCCGGCAACCCCTGCCACGACGTGGTCCTGCTGGCCTGCGAGTACGCGGGCTTCCAGCCCCGGCTGGTGCACTCCTCGGACGACTTCCGCGCCGTCGTCGCGCTCGCCTCGGCGGGCGCGGGCGTGGCACTGGTCCCGCGCTCGGCCCTGCGCGGGGTGGACCTGTCCCGGGTCGCGGTGCGCCAGGTGGACAGCGCGCTCGCCACCCGCAAGGTCTTCGCCGCCGTGCGCAGCGGCGCCGAGCAGCACCCGCTGATCCGGCCGGTCCTGACGGCACTGACGACGGCGGCACAGGGCATCTCGGTGGCCTGACCAGCCGTCGGATCGGCCCACGAGGGCCGCGGACGGCTGCTCAGGCCACTGGCTGTCAGCTGTCGGTGACTTCGACGCCCCGCCAGAACGCCACCTGCCCGGCTATCCGCGCCGCAGCCGGGCTCGGATCGGCGTAGAACCAGGCGGCGTCCGGGTTCTCGGCGCCCGCCACCCGGACCGTGTAGTAGGAGGCGACGCCCTTCCACGGGCACACCGTGGTGGTGGAGGAGGGAGCCAGCAGCTCCACCCGGACCGAGTCGATCGGGAAGTAGTGGTTGCCCTCGACGACCGTGGTCCGAGAGCTCTCGGCGATGATCTCGCCGTTCCAACGCGCAATGGCCATAGGGACATTGTGCCCTGCCCGGGCCCGGTCAGGCCCTGACCGCCGATCCGCCCGCAGCCGGGCTGCTCAGGACCGCATCGGCATCTACTACAGCCAACCTGCCGCGTACAGCTTCTACGCACCGTGGAGGCCGGGAAGCCTGCCGGTCTTCGGTGACCTCACCGGCGACGGAAAGCCCGATGCCGTACTCCCTGATGCCAACGGCAACCTCCGCGCCGGGCACACGGGCTCGCGTCAGGTGGCGAGTACGGCCTCGACGGCGGCGACGACGCTGCGCCTGTGGGGCTCGGAAAGTCGTCGCTGCACGTCAAGCGCCGTATCGGTACTCGTTGATGACGCCACCGAGGACGCGGGTACGCAGGAGTTTCCGGTCTTCGAGGACGTGCACGGTGGCGGGTTGGCGGTCGGAGTCCGGCGGCAGCTGATGGCAGGCCCGGTGTGGCCGGTGCCCGTTGTAGTGCCGCTGGTAGGTGGCCAGGACCTGCCGTGCATGGGCTTTGTCCACTCCTTGGTGGGGTGGGCGGTGACGCCGGTGATGTGTAGGCGCCGGGTGCGGTGTTCGAGGAACGCCAGCGCGTACAGCCGTTTGCCGAGCGCGGTGTCCACACGCAGGAAGTCGGCCGCGATGATGCCCTTGGCCTGATTGGTGAGGAATGCGCCCCAGGTCGGGCCGGTGCGGCGCGGGGTCGGCTCGATGCCCGCCACGTGGAGAATCTCCCAGACGGTGGAGGCTGCGATCCGGTGGCCGAGCCGAGCGGACCGAGCCTTTGAGCTACCGGCGCAGGACCGCGTTCTCGTGTCGCAGCACGAGGAGTTCCGCGTTCTCGGTGGTGTCGCGATGCAGTTCGCGCGACGCCAGGGGAACAGTTTCGGATGGTCGTGATGCCCCGTGAGTATTGGGTGGTCGGTTTCGTGAGTCGGGTGTGGCCTGCGGCCTTCCGGTCGGGTGCGTGGTTCTGGGGTTGAGGCCGGGTTCCCGTGCGTCCCGGCTGGGGTGCTGACCGGGGCTCTACTGCGGGTGGCGGGTGACGCATAGGGTGGGGCGGTCGATGATCGTTCACGTGACAGGAGACCCCGTGAGTCAGCCCGCTGCCGTTGATGCCTTGCTTCCTGTTGGTGTGATCGGCCTGGGGGATATTGCGCAGAAGGCGTACCTGCCGGTCCTCGCTGCTCTGCCCGGTCTCGATCTGAGGTTGATGACCCGTGACCGGGCCAAGCTCGACCGTCTCGGTGATGCTCATCGGATCGCTCCCGAGCACCGCTTCACCGATCTGGGCGAGCTGATCGGCAGCGGCATCCGGGCCGCCTTCGTGCACGCCTCCACCGACCAGCACGTCCCGATCGTCGAGCAGCTGCTCGAAGCCGGCGTGGATGTCTACGTGGACAAGCCGCTCGCCTACACCCTGGACGGTGCCCGCCACCTGGTCGACCTCGCCGACCGTACCGGCCGCTCGTTGATGGTGGGCTTCAACCGCCGCCACGCGCCCGGCTATGTGCAGGCGAAGGAGCGCCCGCGTGACCTGATCGTGCTGCGGAAGAACCGTGAGGGCCTCGCCGAGGCACCCCGCCCGATGATTTATGACGATTTCATCCATGTTGTGGATGTGCTTCGCTTCCTCGTCCCCGGCGAGATCGAGCAGGTCGACGTCCGCTCCCGCGTGTGCGGTGGTCTGGTCGAGCATGTAGTCCTCACCGTCGCCGGCGACGGGTTCACGGCGCTGGGCATCATGAACCGGGTCTCCGGCTCGACCGAGGAGGTCCTGGAGGTCTCCGGCGCCGACTCCAAGCGCGAGGTCCACAACCTTGCCGAGACCATCGATCACCGCGGTCAGCCCACGGTCCGCCGCCGCGGCGACTGGGTCCCGGTCGCCCGCCAGCGCGGTATCGAGCAGATCGTGCTCGCCTTCCTGGACGCCGTTCGCACCGGCAGGACTCTCGACGCTCACGACGCCCTGCGGACACACGAACTCTGCGAACTCATCGTGGAGCGCATCGAGACGGTCTGAGGCAGGCAACCGCCCGACAACCCACGTCGTGGACACGCTCCGCTTCCTGCTCCCCGGCGAGATCGAGCCGCCGAAGTGGCGGCCCAGGCGGGCTGACACCGCGCTCGGGCCCGCGCCGAACGACGGGAACCGGTGCCGCTTGGTGGGGCGGCACCGGTTCCGGCGGAGCGTCAGGACAAGTACGTTCAGCCGGTGTTGGCGCAGGAGTTGCCGCTGGCCGGGTTGAGCAGGCCGATCAGGTTGACGGTGTTCCCGCAGATGTTGATCGGGATGTTGATCGGGATCTGGACGACGTTGCCGGAGAGCACACCCGGCGAGTTGGTGGCTTCGCCCGTGGCGTTGGCAGAGGCGGAGGCCGCCCCGGCCGACCCGAGTACGAGCGCACCGGCTGCCCCGGCAAGCACGAGGGCCCTGCGGATGTCCTTCACGGTCTTCTCCGTTCCTGAGGGGATGGTGCCTGGTCGTGCGGGAACCTCCGCCACCGGCCGGTGCCGGGGGCGGTCCCGCAGGAAAGTGTCGGCAGTGCCCGCTCCGACGAGCCGTAAGCACACCCACCATTCACCCAACCGAGTGGCCGTACTCCCGCGTAATCGGCCATCGGAACCACGGCGCCCCAGGCGCGCCGCCACCGGGCTGTCCGCAGGCCCTCCGCCCGCCCGCCGTGCCCCGCTCAGGCCGTCTGCTGTGCCAGCCACTCGGGGTCGGGGTCGATCGGCTGGAGTACCTCGATCAGGACGCCCTCCGGGCTCCACACGTTGAACCGCCGCTGCCCCCACGGCTCGTCCCGGGCGGGGACCGCGATCTCGGCAGGTGATGCGGGCGGCGCCGTCCCGCGCGCTGGTCGCCGAGCTGATGGCCTGGGTCGACCGCCGGGTCACCGCCGAGCGCACCGGCTACCTCGCCCTGCTCGAACTCCGCCTCGACGCCACCCGCCGCCCCGAGCTCCGGGCGGAACTCACCGCCACCGTGCGGGAGGCGCTGGAGGCCGACATCCGCTTCCACCTCAGTCCTGCCGATGCGCGACGGCGGCTGGGCCTGCGGGGGATCTCATCGATCACGGCTGCGCTGCTCGCCCAGCAGGTGGTCGCCGAGGTGATCCGGTGGATCGAGGAGTCCGGCGGTACCGCGCCGGTCTACCTGTCCGCCAACATCCCCGGCGGCGACGAGCACAACCGGGCCCTGGAGGCCCGGTACGCCGGGCGGATCCGGCGCACCGCGTGACCGGCGACCGGGTCCCGGACGGTCCCGTCCCGGTCCGGCCGGGGCGTGATCGATCGGCGGCGGGGTAGGACGGCGGCATGAGTACACCGTTGGTCCTGGGGCTGGACGTCGGAGGCACCGCCACCCGGGTGGTGGTCGCGGACCTGCACGGCCGCGTGGTCGGCACGGCACGCGGCGACGGCGGAAACCCCGTCTCGCACGGCGCGGCCGCAGCCGCCCGCAGCATCGCCGCCACTCTCGACTCGGCGCTGACCGGGGTGGATCCGGGCCGGGTGGCGGCCGGAGTGCTGGGGCTGGCCGGCGGACTGGTGGCCGCGGGCGGGCTCACGGAGATCTGGTCGGCCTCCGGCCTGACCGTCGAGCCCCGGCGGGCCAGCGACGTGGAACTGGCCTTCGCGGCCGGTACCAGCAGCCCGGCCGGCTCGGTCCTGATCAGCGGGACGGGCGCGGTCGCGGGGGAGTGCCGCGACTTCGCCCCGGTCCACCTCGCGGACGGGCACGGCTGGCTGCTCGGCGACCGGGGCTCCGGCTACTGGCTGGGCCACGCCGCCGTACGGCTGACGCTCGCCGGGATCGACCGGCGGGTGCAGCCGACCGGTCTGATGAAGAGCGTGGTCGAGGAGTTGCTGGGCCCGGGCGTGGGGGAGGAGCACCTGGGCGCGGCCGCCGAGCTGCGGTCCGGGGTGATCGCCGCCGTGCACGCGGACTCGCCCGTACGGCTGGCGCGGCTCGCGCCGCTGGTGCTGAGCGCCGCCGAGGCGGGTGAGCCCGAGGCGCGGGGCCTGGTGGCGGAGGCGGCGGACCACCTGCTGTCGACCCTGGGCACCGTCCGGGCGGCGGGCTCGGACGATCCGGTGGTGCTGGCGGGCGGGGTGCTCTCGGCCGGATCGCCGCTGGCTTCGGCGGTGTACGAGCGGATCGCCGACCGGTGGCCACGGGCCGAGCTCGCCTTCGCGGGCAACGCGGCCGGGGCCGCCGCCTGGCTCGCGGCCCGCTCGCTCGGGGCTCCCGGACTGGACGGTCTGCACGGGCAGTTCGTCGGCTAGACCGGCCCGGCCGACCTTGCGGGGGCGCGGACTTCAGTGGACTTCAGGGGCGGGGAGCCGCGCGAAACGGCCGGGCCCGAGGTGCAAGGTGCGCACCCCGGGCTCGGCCGGCTCACACGGTTCCCCGCGCCCCCGTGGACCGCTGCCCCGCCAGATCGGCCGGACAAGCCCCGGCCCCCGACGTCCTGTTGTGGACTCCGCAGGGGGCCGGGGGAACCGCGCAGGCCTCGGTCAGGCGCCGACGTACGCCGCGAGGTGCTCGCCGGTGAGGGTGGAGCGGGCGGCGACGAGCTCGGCCGGTGTGCCCTCGAAGACGATCCGGCCGCCGTCGTGGCCGGCGCCGGGGCCGAGGTCGATGATCCAGTCGGCGTGCGCCATGACCGCCTGGTGGTGCTCGACGACGATGACCGACTTGCCGGAGTCGACGAGCCGGTCGAGCAGGCCCAGCAGCTGCTCGACGTCGGCGAGGTGCAGGCCGGCGGTCGGCTCGTCGAGGACGTAGACGCCGCCCTTCTCGGCCATGTGGGTGGCCAGCTTGAGCCGTTGCCGCTCGCCGCCGGACAGCGTGCTGAGCGGCTGGCCGAGGCTGAGGTAGCCGAGCCCGACGTCGGCGAGCCGGCCGAGGATGCGGTGCGCGGCCGGCGTGTGCGCCTCGCCGGCGCCGAAGAACTCCTCGGCCTCGGTCACCGACATCGCGAGCACCTCGCTGATGTCGCGGCCGCCGAGGTGGTGGTCCAGCACCGCTGCCTGGAACCGCTTCCCCTCGCACTCCTCGCAGGTGCTGGCGACGCCGGCCATCATCGCCAGGTCGGTGTAGACGATGCCGACGCCGTTGCAAGTGGGGCAGGCGCCTTCGGAGTTGGCGCTGAACAGCGCCGGCTTCACACCGTTGGCCTTCGCGAACGCCTTGCGGATCGGGTCGAGCAGCCCGGTGTACGTCGCCGGGTTGCTCCGGCGCGAGCCGCGGATCGCGCCCTGGTCGATCGACACCACCTCCTCGCTCGCCGGCAGCGACCCGTGCACGAGCGAGCTCTTGCCGGAGCCGGCGACGCCGGTGACGACGACCAGCACCCCGAGCGGGATGTCGACGTCGACGTCGCGCAGATTGTGCGCCGTCGCGCCGCGGATCTCCAGGGTGCCGGTGGGCGTCCGCACCGTCTTCTTGAGGGCGGCCCGGTCGTCGAGATGGCGGCCGGTGACGGTACCGCCGGCTCGCAGCCCCTCGACGGAGCCCTCGAAGCAGACGGTGCCGCCCGCCGTACCGGCGCCGGGGCCGAGGTCGACGACGTGGTCGGCGATCGCGATCACCTCCGGCTTGTGCTCCACGACGAGCACCGTGTTGCCCTTGTCCCGCAGCCGCAGCAGCAGGTTGTTCATCCGCTGGATGTCATGGGGGTGCAGGCCGGTGGTGGGCTCGTCGAAGACGTAGGTGACGTCGGTGAGCGAGGAGCCGAGGTGGCGGATCATCTTGACGCGCTGTGCCTCGCCGCCCGACAGCGTGCCCGCCGGCCGGTCGAGCGCGAGGTAGCCGAGGCCGATCTCCGCGAACGAGTCGAGGGTGCGCTGCAGCGTCGCGAGCAGCGGCGCCACCTTGGCGTATCCCCCGCTCGAAGAGCTTGGGGAAGGTTCGTCGAGGCCGCGGACCCACTCGGCCAGGTCGCTGATCTGCATCGCGCAGGCGTCGGCGATGCTGATGCCCTCGATCTTCGACGACCGGGCCCCTTCGCTGAGCCGGGTGCCGTCGCACTCGGGGCAGGTGGTGAAGGCGACCGCCCGGTCCACGAACTCCCGGATGTGCGGCTGCAGCGATTCCCGGTCCTTGGCGAGGAACGACTTCTGGATCTTGGGGATCAGCCCCTCGTAGGTGAGGTTGACGCCCTCGACCTTCACCTTGGTCGGCTCCCGGTGGAGGAAGTCGTGCATCTCCTTCTTGGTGAACTTGCGGATCGGCTTGTTCGGGTCGAGGAGGCCCGACTCGGCATAGACCCGCACGGTCCAGAAGCTGTCGGACTTCCAGCCGGGGATCGTGAACGCACCCTCGGCGATCGACTTGGAGTCGTCGTAGAGCTGGGTGAGGTCGATGTCGGAGACCGTGCCCCGGCCTTCGCAGCGCGTACACATGCCGCCGGTGCGGGTGAAGGTCGCCTTCACCGCCTTCCTGGCACCGCGCTCGACGGTGATCGCACCGCTCGCCCGGACCGAGGGGACGTTGAAGGCGTACGCGCTGGGCGGGCCGATGTGCGGTGCGCCGAGACGGCTGAACAGGATGCGCAGCATCGCGTTGGCATCGGTGGCGGTACCGACCGTGGAGCGGGGGTCGCCGCCCATCCGCTGCTGGTCGACGATGATCGCGGTGGTCAGACCTTCGAGTACGTCGACCTCGGGCCGTGCCAGCGTCGGCATGAAGCCCTGCACGAAGGCGCTGTAGGTCTCGTTGATCAGCCGCTGCGACTCCGCGGCGATCGTGCCGAACACCAGGGAGCTCTTGCCCGAGCCGGAGACGCCGGTGAACACCGTCAGCCGCCGCTTCGGGATCGCGACGCTGAGGTCCTTGAGGTTGTTCACGCGCGCGCCGTGCACGCGGATCAGATCGTGGCTGTCGGCATCGTGCAGCGCAGGCGACTGCGTGTCCGTCCTCGTGGCCATGCTCATCGTGTCTCCATCCGTGAGACGGGGCCGCCCTTCGCGGTCTCCGTCGGCGTCGCCCGGCTCGATCCAACCAGCTCCGGTGAGCCTCCGGCCTCTCTCTCGCCGGACGGCTCAGCGGACGGCTCAGCGGTGCTCGTTGATGCGGATCAGGTTGCCTGCGGGATCGCGGAAGGCGCAGTCACGCACGCCGTACGGCTGCTCGGTCGGCTCCTGGACGACCTCGGCGCCGCCGGCCTGTACCCGCGCGAAGGTGCCGTCGAGGTCGGTGGTGGCCAGGGTGATGCGGGCGTAGCTGCCCTTGGCCATCATCTCGACGACGGTGCGGCGCTCGTCGTCGGTGACGCCGTGGCCGGCGGCCGGCGGCTCCAGGACGATGGACGTGCCGGGCTGGTCGGCGGGGCCGACCGTGATCCAGCGCATCCCGCCGGATCCGACGTCGTTGCGGACTTCGAAGCCGAGGGTGTCGCGGTAGAAGGCCAGGGCGGCGTCCGGGTCGTTGTGCGGGAGGAAGGTCCAGTGAATGGTGAGGTCCATGGCGATCAGGCTAGGTGCGGCTCGGCGACTCGGGCTTCTCGATTCCTGATCGGTCTGGTCGCCGGTGCTACCGGTACGACTCGTCCTGCTGCCCGGTCTCGCGGTCGTCGCCGCTGAGCAGGCCGCTCGGCTCGTGCGCGGTCGGCTCCGGCGCCCATGCTCTTTGCCACCGGCAGATCACCGGTCCTGGGGGCCGTGGGAGACTGGTCGGATGAGACGGCAGAGCCTCGACGACCTGGTCCGGCTGCGGCGGGCCCGCGACCGGATGGACCGCGACTACGCCGAGCCGCTCGACGTCGCGGCGCTGGCGCATGGCGCCCTGATGTCGCCGGGCCACTTCTCCCGCAGTTTCCGCGCCGCTTTCGGCGAGACGCCCTACAGCTACCTGATGACCCGCCGTATCGAGCGGGCCAAAGCGCTGCTGCGGCGCGGCGACCTCACGGTGACCGAGGTCTGCTTCGCGGTCGGCTGTACGTCGCTGGGGTCGTTCAGCTCGCGCTTCACCCAGCTGGTCGGCGAGAGCCCGAGCGCCTACCGGGCCCGGGACCATGACCACGGCGCCGTCATCCCGGCATGCATAGCCAAGATCCACACGCGACCGGTCAGAAACGGAGAAGCGAGCCCCGCCGCTCGGCCGTAGCCTGAACGGCATGGATATCAGGCTCTCCCAGTGCTTCATCGCCGTCGACGACCACGAGAAGGCGATCGCCTTCTACCGCGATGTGCTCGGCCTTGAGGTACGCAACGACGTCGGGTTCGAGGGGATGCGCTGGGTGACCGTCGGGGCGCCCTCGCAGCCGGACGTGAACATCGTCCTGGAACCGCCGCTCGCCGACCCGAACGCCTCATCGGCCGACCGGCAGGCCATGGCGGAGCTGATGGCCAAGGGCCTGCTGCGCGCCGTCATCTTCGCGACGGACGACTGCGACGCCACCTTCGAGCGCATCAGCGCGGCAGGCGGCGAGGTGCTGCAGGAGCCGATGGACCAGTTCTACGGCGTCCGCGACTGCGCGTTCCGCGACCCCGCCGGCAACATGTTGCGCTTCACCCAGCCCCTCGGGAAGTGAGCCTTCGGCGGGCCCCGCTCAGGCCGCCGTCCGTTCCCCCTCGCGGACGGCGGTCGGTCGGGGTCCGCCGCGGCCGTTCGCAGTGGTCGACCGCTTCAGCCGGATTCTGACGACTCGCCGGGTTGACGGGCCCGTTGGGTGGAACGAGCGAGATACGGACATGCGCGCCGAGGTCGGCTGAGGCTCGAACCGCCCGAAGAGGGAAAGCCGGACAGCGAACCGCCATGCCGCATGCGAAGGCACCTCGGTCACTCATGGCGACGCCGACCGACCGCCGTTGCCCATGGCCGGTTGTCACTGCCGGTCACAACTCCGGTTGAGGCCAGGAGAATTGCGGTGGGGTAAAACAAGCATGCATGCTTGCTTTATTGCCCGGCCGCTGCCAGGCTGCTGCCCGTTGGTGCGACTGGGTGGGGCACGCGGCGGCAGGGGAGACTTGCGGTGTTGCGGATCGG
This sequence comes from Saccharothrix sp. ST-888, assembly GCF_000955975.1. Classification (GTDB taxonomy): domain Bacteria; phylum Actinomycetota; class Actinomycetes; order Streptomycetales; family Streptomycetaceae; genus Kitasatospora. The sequence goes on along the minus strand of NZ_JYJF01000049.1, from coordinate 19,510 downwards.
CAATGCGTCCGGCTTCTACGGGGACAGGTTCTCCGCGTTCCGGGAGATGCTCACGGGGGGTCCGCTGGATGTCCTCACCGGGGACTACCTGGCCGAACTGACCATGCTGATCCTTGCCCGCGACCGCCTGAAGGACCCGCAACTCGGCTACGCCAAGACGTTTCTGCGGCAGATGGAGGAGTGCCTCGGCCTGGCGCACGAGGCGGGAGTGCGGATCGTGGTGAACGCGGGCGGGCTCAATCCGGCCCGACTGGCGGACGCGCTGCACGAGTTGGCGGACAAGCAGGGAATACCGCTGCGCGTCGGCCGGGTCACCGGTGATGATCTCCTGCCCAGGGCCGCCGAGTTGGAGCTTCCGGACGGTCTGCTGGCCGCCAACGCCTACCTCGGCGCGCACGGGATCGCCGAGTGCCTGCGCGGCGGTGCGGACCTCGTGGTGACCGGCCGGGTCACCGATGCGGCTCTGGTGGCCGGGCCGGCCGCCGCCCACTTCGGCTGGCGGCCGCAGGACCTGGACGCCCTCGCGGGGGCGGTGGTCGCCGGACACGTCCTGGAGTGCGGCGCCCAGGCCACCGGAGGCAACTACGCCTTCTTCCGTGAGCACGACGTACGCCACCCCGGCTTCCCGATCGCCGAGATCGAGGCCGACGGCAGCAGCATCATCACCAAGCACCCCGGCACCGGCGGTGCCGTCACCGTCGAGACCGTCACCGCCCAGCTGCTGTACGAGACGGCCGGGGCGCGCTACGCGGGTCCGGACGTCACCGCGCGGCTGGACACCGTCCGGCTGCGTCAGGACGGCCCCGACCGGGTCCGGATCACCGGGGTCAGGGGCGAGCGGCCGCCGCCCACCGTGAAGGTCGGGCTCAACCGGCTGGGCGGCTGGCGCAACGAGGTCGTCTTCGTCCTCACCGGCCTGGACATCGAGGCCAAGTCCGCCCTGCTGCAGGAGCAGTTGGAGCAGGCCCTGGAGCCGCGCCCGGCTGAGCTGCGCTGGACCCTGGCCCGTACCGACCACCCCGACGCCGACACCGAGGAGACCGCCTCCGCCCTGCTCCGGCTGACCGTACGGGACGCCGATCAGCGCCCGGTCGGGCGGGCGCTGAGCAGCGCGGCGGTCGAGCTCGGCCTGGCCGGCCACCCGGGCTTCCACCTCACCGCGCCGCCCGGCCCCGGTGCGCCGTACGGGGTGTTCGAGGCCGCCCACCTGGACGCCCGCACTCTCACCCACGTGGCCGTGCTCCCGGACGGGAGCAGCGTGCCGGTGCCGCCGCCGACCGGCACCCGCGAGCTCGTGCCGCTCGAACAGCCGCCGCTGCCGGAGCCGTTGCCGCCGGGCCCGACCCGCCGGGCGCCGCTCGGGCTGCTGGTCGGTGCCCGCAGCGGCGACAAGGGCGGTGACGCCAACCTGGGCGTCTGGGCGCGTACCGAGCCCGGCTGGCGCTGGCTGGCCCACACCCTGACCGTCGACCTGCTGCGCCGACTCCTGCCGGAGACGGCGGACTTGGGCATCACCCGGCACCTGCTCCCCAACCTCCGTGCGGTGAACTTCACCATCGAGGGCCTGCTCGGCGAGGGCGTCGCCGCGCAGGCCAGGTTCGACCCGCAGGCGAAGGCGCTGGGGGAGTGGCTGCGCGCCCGCCACCTCGACCTTCCGGAGGCCCTGCTGTGACCGTCCTGCCCACCCGGCTGGACCCGACCGGGGCCGAGTACACGGCCAACCGGGACGCGATGCTCGCCAAGCTGGCCGGGCTCGACACCGAGCACGCCAAGGCACTGGGCGGTGGCGGCCCCAAGTACGTGGAACGGCACCGCAGTCGGGGCAAACTGCTGCCGCGCGAGCGGATCGAGCTGCTGATCGACCCGGACTCGCCCTTCCTCGAACTCTCCCCGCTCGCCGCCTGGGGCAGCGACTACCCGGTCGGCGCGGCACTGGTCACCGGTATCGGGGTGATCGAGGGCACCGAGTGCGTGATCACCGCCAACGACCCGACCGTGCGCGGCGGTGCCAGCAACCCCTGGACGCTGCGCAAGGCCCTGCGCGCCAACGAGGTCGCGCTGCGGAACCGGCTGCCGCTGGTGAACCTGGTCGAGTCCGGCGGTGCCGATCTGCCCAGCCAGAAGGAGATCTTCATCCCCGGGGGTGCGCTCTTCCGCGACCTCACCAGGCTCTCCGCCGCCGGGATCCCCACCGTGGCCGTGGTGTTCGGCAACTCCACCGCCGGCGGCGCGTACGTGCCCGGCATGTCCGATCACACCGTGCTGGTCAAGGAGCGGGCGAAGGTCTTCCTCGGCGGTCCGCCGCTGGTGAAGATGGCGACCGGCGAGGAGGCCGACGACGAGTCGCTCGGCGGCGCCGAGATGCACGCCCGCACCTCCGGGCTGGCCGACCACTTCGCGCTGGACGAGCCGGACGCCCTGCGGATCGCCCGCCGGATCGTCCACCGCCTGCACTGGTGCAAGGCCGGACCCGGCCCCCAACTCGCCGCGCTGCCACCGAAGTACGACGAGGAGGAGCTGCTCGGCATCGTCCCCGGTGATCTCAAGGTGCCCTTCGACCCGCGCGAGGTGATCGCCCGGATCGTCGACGGCTCCGACTTCGACGAGTTCAAGCCGCTCTACGGCCAGAGCCTGGCCACCGGCTGGGCGACGCTGCACGGCTACCCGGTCGGCATCCTGGCCAACGCGCAGGGCGTACTGTTCAGCGCCGAGTCCCAGAAGGCCGCCCAGTTCATCCAGTTGGCCAACCAGCGGGACATCCCGCTGCTCTTCCTGCACAACACCACCGGTTACATGGTCGGCCAGGCGTACGAGCAGGGCGGCATCATCAAGCACGGCGCGATGATGATCAATGCCGTCTCCAACAGCAGGGTCCCGCACCTCTCGGTGCTGATGGGCGCCTCATACGGGGCCGGGCACTACGGCATGTGCGGGCGGGCGTACGACCCGCGCTTCCTGTTCGCCTGGCCGAGCGCCAAGTCGGCGGTGATGGGTCCGCAGCAGCTCGCCGGGGTGCTGTCGATCGTGGCCCGCCAGTCGGCCGCGGCCAAGGGGCAGCCGTACGACGAGGACGCCGACGCCGCGATCCGGGCCATGGTGGAGCAGCAGATCGAGGCCGAGTCGCTCCCGGTCTTCCTCTCCGGCCGGCTCTACGACGACGGCGTCATCGACCCGCGCGACACCCGCACCGTGCTCGGCATCTGCCTCTCCGCGATCCACAGCGCCCCGGTCGAGGGCGCGCGCGGGTACGGCGTCTTCCGGATGTAAGGGATTCACTCATGATCACATCCCTGCTGGTGGCCAACCGCGGCGAGATCGCCCGGCGGATCTTCCACACCTGCCGTGAACTCGGCATCGCCACCGTGGCCGTCCACTCCGACCCGGACGCGGACGCCCCGCACGTCCGCGAGGCCGACACCGCCGTACGGCTGCCGGGCGCCGCACCCGCCGACACCTATCTGCGCGCGGACCTGGTCATCCAGGCGGCGCTGGCCGCCGGGGCGGACGCGGTCCACCCCGGGTACGGCTTCCTCTCCGAGCACGCCGAGTTCGCGCGCGCCGTCCAGGCCGCCGGGCTGACCTGGATCGGGCCGCCGGCCGAGGCGATCGCCGCGATGGGGTCCAAGACCGAGGCCAAGCGGCTGATGGCGGCGGCCGGGGTCCCGGTGCTGACCGCGGCCGCCGAACCTACCGAGGCCGACCTGCCGTTGCTGGTCAAGGCGGCGGCCGGCGGCGGCGGGCGCGGCATGCGCATCGTCCACCGGCTCGCCGACCTGCCGGACGCGCTGGCCTCGGCCCGGGCCGAGGCGGCGAAGGCCTTCGGTTCGGACGAGGTCTTCTGCGAGCCGTACCTGCCGGCCGGGCGCCATGTCGAGGTCCAGCTGATGGCCGACCGGTACGGCACCGTCTGGGCGCTCGGCGACCGCGACTGCTCGCTGCAACGCCGCCATCAGAAGGTGATCGAGGAAGCCCCGGCTCCCGGCCTGACCGACCCGGTGCGCGCCGGACTCCACGCGGCCGCCACCGCCGCCGCCCGCGCCATCGGCTACACCGGAGCAGGGACGGCGGAGTTCCTGCTGGCACCCGACGGCCGGATCCACTTCCTGGAGATGAACACCCGCCTCCAGGTCGAGCACCCCGTCACCGAGTGCGTCACCGGGCTCGACCTGGTCGCGCTCCAACTGCGCATCGCCGAAGGCGAACCGCTCCCGGCCGAGCAGCCCGCGATCCGCGGCCACGCGATCGAGGCCCGCCTCTACGCCGAGGACCCCGAGCGCGACTGGCAGCCGCAGACCGGGACCCTGCACCTGCTCCAACTCCCCGATGTGCAGAGCGAGTTCAGCGCCGGACCGGGTGAGAGCGGACTGCGCCTGGACTCCGGTGTGGCGGGGCCCGCCGCCGTCGGCATCCACTACGACGCCATGCTCGCCAAGGTGATCGCCTGGGCCCCGACCAGGGCGGCCGCCGCCCGCCGGCTGGCCGACGCGCTGGGCCGGGCCCGGATCCACGGGCTGACCACCAACCGCGAGCTCCTGGTGGCCGCCCTGCGCCACCCCGCCTTCCAAGCAGGACGGCTGCACACCGGCTTCCTCGCCGAGCACGCCGCCGAACTCGGTCCCGGACCGCAGAAGCACACCCCGCTGGCCGCCCTGGCAGCCGCCCTGGCGGACGCCGCCGCCCGTTCCGGTGCCTTCCCGTCCGGCTGGCGCAACCTGCCCTCACAGTCCCAGCTCAAGCGCTACCGCGCCTCGGACGGCACCGAACACGAGGTCCGCTACCGCCGCACCCGTACCGGCCTGCAGGCCGAGGACCACCCCGAGACCGAGCTCCTGGCCGCCACCCCCGAACACGTCACCCTCCGCACCGACGGCCTGACCCGCACCTTCGAGATCGCGGTCCACGGCGACACCGTCCACCTCGACTCCCCGCTCGGCGCGGTCGTCCTCACCGCACTTCCCCGCCACCCCGAACCCGCCGTCCACACCGACCCGGGCGCCCTGCTCGCCCCCATGCCGGGCACCGTGGTCCGCATCGCCGTCGCCCCCGGCGAGCAGGTCACCGCAGGCCAACCCCTGCTCTGGCTGGAGGCGATGAAGATGGAACACCGCGTCTGCGCGCCGACCGACGGACTGCTCACCGAACTTCGCGTCAGCCCCGGCCAACAGGTCGAACTGGGCACCCTGCTCGCCGTCGTCCAGCCGGCGTAGCCGCCGGGGGCAGACCGCCGGGGGACCAGGAGCCGCACCAGAACCCCGGCCGACCCACCCCGGGGGCAGCCGGTCGAGCGCGCCCCGGGCCCGCCCATCCCACGGAGAGGACCACACCACCCATGTCCGTGTTCAGCGAATCCCCCGAACGCCAGGCCCTGCGCCGAGCCGTGTCCGACCTCGGCCGTCGCTACGGTGCCGCGTACTTCCAGGCCAAGGCCCGAGCCGGGCTGCCCACCCAGGAACTCTGGTCCGAGGCGGGCAAACTCGGCTATCTCGGCGTCAACCTCCCCACCGAGTACGGCGGCGGGGGCGCGGGCATCAGCGAACTGGCCATCGTGCTGGAGGAACTGGGCGCCGCCGGCAGCCCGTTGCTGATGCTGGTGGTCTCGCCGGCCATCTGCGGCACCGTGATCGCCCGTTTCGGCACCGCGCAGCAGAAGCAGCAGTGGCTCCCCGGCCTGGCCGACGGCACCCTGCGGATGGCCTTCGGCATCACCGAACCCGACGCCGGTTCCAACTCCCACCGGATCGGCACCGTCGCCCGCCGGGACGGCTCCGACTGGCTGCTCTCCGGCCGCAAGGTCTTCATATCCGGTATCGACCACTCCGACGCCGTGCTGTTCGTCGGCCGCACCGAGGACGCGGCCACCGGCAGGCTCAGGCCCGCCCTGTTCATCGTCCCCCGCGAGACTCCGGGCTTCGAGTACCGGCCCATCCCGATGGAACTCGTCACGGCGGAGAAGCAGTTCCAGGTCTTCCTGGACGACGTCCGGCTGCCCGCCGAGGCCCTCGTCGGCGACGAGAACGCCGGGCTGATGCAGCTCTTCGCCGGGCTCAACCCCGAGCGCATCATGACCGCCGCCTTCACCCTCGGCATCGCCCGCCAGGCGCTCGGCTCCGCCGTGGAGTACGCCAGGACGCGGACCGTCTGGGACACGCCCATCGGCGCCCACCAGGGCATCTCCCACCCGCTCGCCCAGTGCACCATCGAGGTCGAACTGGCCCGGCTGATGATGCAGAAGGCCGCCCACCTCTACGACTCCGGCGACGACGTCGCGGCGGGCGAGGCCGCCAACATGGCCAAGTACGCGGCGGGCGAGGCCGCCTGCCGGGCGGTCGACCAGGCCGTGCAGACGCTCGGCGGCAACGGACTCACCCAGGAGTACGGCCTGGCCGCCCTGATCGCGGCCACCCGGGTCGCCCGGGTGGCACCGGTCAGCCGGGAGATGGTGCTCAACTACGTGGCCCAGCACACCCTCGGCCTGCCCAGGTCGTACTGAGCAGCGCGCCAGGACGTACCGGCCGGGGAGGCGCTCTGGTCGCAGAGGGCGACTCCGGTCACCCTGGGAGTGCTCGTTCCCGCCCTGCCGAACCGGAGGCATGCATGGTGTTCCGCAGCGACTGTCCCGACATCGAACCCCTCGACCTGCCGATCCACGACGCGGTGCTGGCCACGGCCGAGCGGCACCCCGACGTCCCCGCGCTGATCGACGGCATCACCGGACAGTCGGTCAGCTACGCCCGACTGGCCGCCGACAGCAGGCGGATCGCGGCCGGACTGGCCGAGGCGGGAGTCCGCAAGGGCGACGTGGTCGCGCTGTACAGCCCGAACTCCATCGCCTTCCCGCTCGCCTTCTACGGCCTCACCCGGGCCGGGGCGACCGTCACCACGGTCAGCTCCCTGGTCACCGCCAAGGAGCTGACCGGGCAGCTGCGCGACAGCCGGGCGCGCTGGATCGTCACCGTCGCGGCCTTTCTGCCGACCGCCGTCGAAGCGGCCGAAACCCTTGCCGCGGAAGGGAGTACGATCCGGGAGATCTTCACCTGCGACCCGGCCGAAGGCCACCGCTCACTGGCCGACCTGCTCGCCTCCACCGCCCCCGAACCGCAGCCGCGGATCGACCCGGGCACCGACATCGCCGTACTGCCCTACTCGAGCGGCACCACCGGCCTGCCCAAGGGTGTGATGCTCAGCCACCGCAGCATCGCCAGCAACCTGTTCCAGGCCGAGTCGCTGCACCGCACGGCGGTGGGCGAGCGGATCCTCGCGATCCTGCCGTTCTTCCACATCTACGGGCTCACCGCCCTGCTCAACCACCCGCTGCGCAGCGGCTCCACCGTCGTGGTGCTGCCGCGCTTCGACCTCGAACAGTTCCTCCGCACGATCCAGGACCAGCGCATCGAGGGCGTGTTCGCCGCGCCGCCGGTCATCCTGGCGCTCGCCAAACACCCGCTGGTGGACCAGTACGACCTCTCCTCGGTCCGCTACATCCTCAGCGCCGCCGCCCCGTTGGATGCCGAGCTCTCCGCCGCCTGCGCCCGCCGGCTCGGTCTGCCACGCGTCCACCAGGGGTACGGGATGACCGAACTCTCGCCCGTCGCCGCCGTGATGACGATCGGCGATCCGAACCCGCCGTCCGGCACGGTCGGCCGACTCGTCGCCTCCACCGAACTGCGGGTGGCCGCCCTGGACGGCTCCGGCAGGGACCTCGGCGTCGGCGAGCAGGGTGAACTGCTCTTCCGCGGGCCCCAGGTGATGCAGGGCTACTTCGCCCGGCCGTCCGAGACCGACGCGATGATCGACGAGGACGGTTGGCTGCACACCGGCGACATCGGCTACCTGGACGAACGCGGCTACCTGTTCGTGGTGGACCGGGTGAAGGAACTGATCAAGTACAAGGGCTACCAGGTCGCCCCCGCCGAGCTGGAGGCACTGCTGCTGGCGCACCCGCAGATCGCCGACGCCGCGGTCATCGGCGTCACCGGCGAGGACGGCACCGAACGGCCCACGGCCTACGTGGTCCGGGTACCGGGCAGCGCGCTCACCGGGCAGCAGGTCATCGACCACGTGGCGGGGCAGGTGGCGCCGTACAAGAAGGTGCGGGCGGTGGAGTTCCTGGACGCGATACCCAAGTCGGCGGCGGGCAAGATCCTCCGCCGTGAACTGCGCGACCGCGTACGGTAGACCGGGGCCGGCCGATCCTGCGGGGCGCGGGGAACCGCGCGAGTCGGAGGAGACCGACGTTCAGCAGGGGTCTCTGCACAGCTGGCAGCTCGGATCCTGCCGTTTCGCGCAGTTCCCCGCGCCCCTGACGTTCATGCCCCTGAATGCCGCGCCCCTGATGTTCACGCCCCTGCAAGGTCGGCCGGGCGGACGGTCTGAGAGGATCGGCCGCAATCGACGGACCGTCACCCGAAAGCAGCCATGAGCCTCCACGCAGCCGCCTCCCGCGCCCCGCAGCAGACCCGCAGCCGTGCCACCCGCCGCAGGCTGCTGGAGGCGGCGGTGGAGTGTCTGGCCGAGCTCGGGTGGAACGGGTCCACGGTCGCGGTGGTGGCCGAGCGGGCGGGGGTGACCAGGGGAGCGGCCCAGCACCACTTCCCGACCAGGGAGGACCTGTTCACCGCCGCCGTCGAACACGTCACCACCGAGCGGCTGGCCGCCGTCCGGGCCCACGCCGGCGAGCTGCCGCCCGCCGGACCGGCCAGGACCCAGGCAGTGGTGGAGCTGATCGTCCGTCTCTACACCGGCCCGCTGTTCCGGGCCGCCCTCCACCTCTGGGTGGCCGCGGCCACCGAGGAACCGCTGCGCGAACGGATCGTCGCACTGGAGAACCACGTCGGACGGGAGTCGCACCGCGCGGCGGTCGAGTTCCTCGGCGCGGACGAGACCGCCCCGGGCGTCCGGGAGACGGTCCAGGCCACCCTCGACATGGCCCGCGGCCTGGGCCTGGCCAACCTGCTCACCGACGACGGCCCCCGCCGCACCGGCGTCATCCGCCAGTGGGCCCGCACCCTGGACGCCGTCCTCCCCGCCCCGGCCGACGCCGAGTCCGACGCCGGCCGGCAGGCCCGCGACTGACCCCGTACGGAGCCGTACCGGTCGGCTCGCACGAGGTCGATCCGGGTCCGCCCTGGCCGGGCGAGGAGTCGCCGGGCCGTCCGGTGCCGTGCAGTCTGGTGTGAGCCGGATTGCCCCGGCCCCGACCGGGAAGGTACCTGGCAGGTGGGCTCCTGATCATGTACGGATTCGAGTGGACCGGTCCCGACGCTGCCGGCCAGGACGCGGAGTCCGGGACGGTCGACGCCGCCTCGGCACGTCTGCGGGGCCACCGGCTGGTACCGATCGCCACCGCCCTGGTGGAGAGCGACGGCCGCATCCTGCACTGGAGCGATGACGCCGAGCGGCTGACCGGCTACACCGCCGCCGAAGCCGTCGGCTCGTACGCCGCCAAGCTGCTGGTCCCGAAGGCCGAGCGGTCCGAGATCCTCGCCGTGTTCGACCGGATCATGTCCGGGAGCGGCTGGGCCGGCGTCATCCCGGTCCGTCACCGTGACGGCCACCAGGTCGAGCTGGAGTTCCGCACCTACCCCATCACGGGGCCGGACGGCCGCCGGATGCTGCTGGCCACCGCCTCCGACATGGCGGCGCTGCGCCGGGTCGAGGCGGACCTCGCCGTCCTGGACGGCTGCTTCACCCAGTCCCCGATCGGCATGGCCGTCTACGACACCGACCTGCGCTTCGTCCGGCTCAACAGCGCCCTCGCCCGGATCAACGGCGTGTCGGTCGAGGATCACGTCGGCCGCCGGCTCAGCAGTGTCCTGCCGGGGCTGAACGGCGCAGAGATCGAGGCCGTGATGAGGCAGGTGCTCGCCACCGGGCGTCCCGTCGTGGACGCCCGTTCGCACGGCCGCACCCCCGGCGATCCACGGCACGACCGGGCCTGGTCCGCCTCCTACTTCCGGCTGGAGGACTCCACCGGCAAGATCCTCGGCCTCAGCTCCTCCCTGATCGACGTCACCGAGCGGTTCCAGGCCGAGGCCCGCGCCGCCCGGGCGCAGGAACGCCTGACCCTGCTCGCGGAGGCCACCGCCCGGATCGGTACCACCCTCGACCTCCAGCGCACCGCCGAGGAGCTCATCGAGGCCGTCGTCCCGCGCTTCGCCGACTTCGCCACCGTCGACCTGCTGGAACCCGTCCTGCGCGGCGAGGAGCCGGCCGCGCTGGCCCCCGACCGCAGCATCACGCTGCGCGCGGTCGCGGTCGGCGAGGCGTACGAGTCGGGCCTGGTGAACGCCTCCGACGCGGTGGGGGAGACCTCCGAGTACGACGCCAAGCGGCCCTACACCGAATGCCTGCGCAGTGGCCGCCCGCTGCTGCGGACCCACGTCGACGAGCAGACCCTGGCCGCCCTGGTCGCCTACCCGGACCGGGTCGCGCCGGGGCTGGAGGCGGGCATCCACTCGTACCTGATGGTGCCGATCATGGCCCGGGGCATGGTGCTCGGGGGTTCGGAGTTCGTCCGCACGCGGAACCCGGAGCCGTTCACCGCCGCCGATGTGGCGCTGGCCGAGGAACTGGTCGCCCGGGCGGCCATCGCCCTGGACAACGCCCGCCTCTACCGGCGCGAACGGGAGACCGCGCTCACCCTGCAGCGCAGCCTGCTGCCGCAGGAGATCCACCGCACCCTCGGGCTGGAGATCGCCTACCGCTATCTGCCGAGCAGCCTGGTCAGCGAGGTCGGCGGGGACTGGTTCGACGTGGTGCCGCTCTCCTGCGGACGGGTGGCGCTGGTGGTCGGCGACGTGATGGGCCACGGCATCAGGGCGGCCGCGACGATGGGCCAGCTGCGCACCGTCGCCCGCACCCTGGCCACCCTCGACATGCCGCCCGAACAGGTGCTGACCAGGCTGGACGAGACCGCGACGGGCATCGGCGAGGGCCAGTTCGCGACCTGTATCTGCGTGGTGTACGACCCGGTCGAGCGCACCTGCTCGGTCGCCTCGGCCGGTCACCTCCCACCGGTCTGGGTCTCGCCGGACGGGGCCGCCCGGACGGTGGTGCTCCCGCCCGGGGTCCCGCTCGGGGTCGGCGGAGTGGCGTTCGAGAGCAGCGAGTTCACCCTGCCCGAGGGCGGGCTGGTCGCGCTCTACACCGACGGCCTGGTGGAACGCCGGGACCGGGACATCGACCACGGCATCGACCTGCTGTCGCAGACACTCGCCGGGCGCGGCCGCACGCTGGAGGCGAGCTGCGACGCGGTGCTCACCACGCTGGTCGCCGAGGGAACCGACGACGACATCGCCATGATCATGGCGCGCGCGCTGCCCGTCCCCGCCGACCGGATCGCCAGCCTGCCGCTGGACGGCGACGGTCCGCTGCCCGGCCGGGCGCGCCGCTTCACCCGGGCCACCCTGGACGCCTGGGGGCTGTCCGCGCTCACCGACTTCGCCGAGCTGATGGTCAGTGAGCTGGTCACCAACGCCCTGCTACACGCCGAGGCGCCCCGGCGGCTGCGGCTGTTCCGCGACCGCACCCTCACCGTCGAGGTCGCCGACTCGGGCGGCTCGCCGCCGAGGGTCCGCACCTCGGCGGAGGAGGACGAGGGCGGCCGGGGCATGCACCTGGTCAGTGAACTCGCCCACCGCTGGGGCACCCGCCCGACCAAGGGCGGCAAAGTGGTCTGGGCCGAACTGGAACTCCCGCTGAACCACTGATCCGGTCGCGCGGCGGACCCCGGGAGTGCAGCGCTCCCGAGCCTTGCTGAAGCCCGGGTCAGGCCGCGAGCTTCGAGTGCCGCGCCGGTCCGGCCTCCGCGCGTTCCTCGTCGCGGTCCTCGCCGTGGTGCTCGCCGTGGTGCTCGCCGTGGTGCTCGCCGTGGGCTGCGGGTGCGCCGCCCGCCCGGTTGCGCAGCAGGTACCACGCGGCACCGGCCGACACCAGCAGCAGACCGGCCGCGAGCACGGCCGCGACGTTCATGCCGTGCACGAAGGCGTGCTCGGCCTGCGCGAGCATCGGCCTGCCGAGCTCGCCCGGGAGCGTCGCGGCAGCCTCGACGGCACCGCCGACCGACTCCCCGGCCCGCTTGGCCGCCGCAGCCGGAGTCCCGGCGGGGAAGGTCAGCGAGCCCACGTAGATCGCGGTCACCACCGAGCCGATCAGTGCGATGCCGAGCGCCGTGCCGAGCTCGTAGGCCGTCTCGGAGACGGCCGAGGCGGCACCCGCCTTGTCGGCGGGCGCGGCGCCGAGCACCAGGTCGGCGGCCAGCGTGTAGACCACGCCCTCGGCGGTGCCGACGGCCAGGAAGGAGATTCCGAGCAGCAGGTAGGCGCTGTCCTGGTGCACCCAGCCGAGCAGGGCGATGCCCGCACCCATCACCAGCAGACCGCCGGCCAGGGTGGCGCGGGCGCCGGTCCGGCGGGCCAGCCAGGCGGTCAGCAGGCCGCCGATCACCGCGCCGGCGAAGGCGGGCAGCTCGGCGATCCCGGCGGCGAGCGGCGAGTAGCCGCGCACCAGCTGGAGGTACTGCGACATGAAGAAGATCACGCCGGAGAGCCCGATCAGCGCCGTCAGCGAACCGAGCACGGCCGCCGTGAAGCGCGGGTCGCGGAACAGCCGGACGTCCAGCAGCGGGGACGCCAGCCGCAGCTGCCGCCGGACGAAGGCCGTCAGCGCGAGGGCGCCGACCACCAGGGCGGCCGGAACGTACCAGTGGGTGAGGCCGTCGGCGGCCAGCTCCTTGATCGCGTACACCACGCCGATCACACCGGTCATCGAGAGCAGCACGCTCACCAGGTCCCAGCTGCCGGGTCTGGGGTCCTTGGACTCGGGCAGCAGCCAGGCGCCGAGGACCAGCAGCAGGAGCAGCACGGGCAGGTTGAGCAGGAAGACCGAGCCCCACCAGAAGTGCTCCAGCAGCATGCCGCCGACCAGCGGGCCGAGCGCGGCGCCCGCCGTGGCACCGGCGCCCCAGATGCCGATGGCGGTGGCCCGCTCACGGGCGTCCGGGAACAGGCTGCGGATCAGCGAGAGGGTGGACGGCATGATCGTCGCGCCGGCCACGCCGAGCAGGGCGCGGGCCAGGATCAGCCAGCCGGGGCTGGGCGAGTAGGCCGCGAGCAGCGAGGCGAGGCCGAAGGCGGAGGAGCCGAGCAGCAGCAGCTTCTTGCGGCCGATCCGGTCGCTGAGGGCGCCCATGCTGACCAGCAGGCCGGCGAGTACGAAGGAGTAGCTGTCGCCGATCCAGAGCAGCTGGGTGCCGCTGGGGCTGAGGGTCTCGCTGATGGAGGGTATGGCGAGGGACAGCACGGTGGCGTCGACGGCGACCAGGGTGACCGACAGGACCAGGACGGCCAGGCCGGCCCAGCGCTGCCGGGTGCCGGCGGTACCGGTCGCTCCGGTGGTGAGGTTGGTGCTCATGATGGGTCGGGTCTCCTGAGTGCGCCGCCGAGGAAGAGTTCGGCGAGCGAGTAGGCACTGTCACGCGGGGCGAGTCGGCCGTCCTGGACGGCCCAGCCGACGCCGGCGACGAGATCGAAGAACGCCTCGCTGAGCCAGCCGGCCGAGAGCTCGATCCGGAAGACGCCCTCCTGCTGGCCGCGCAGGAAGAGCACGCGGACCCGGGAGTCCTGGATCTCCCAGAGCTCGTTGATCTCGGGGTCGTCGTACAGCTGGTTCTCGCCCGCGAGGAAGGCGCACAGCGCGGCGTCGGGGACGATGGCGTCCACCAGACGGCGCAGTGCCGACTGCGCGTCGCCGGTCTCGATCGCCGCACTGTCGAGGGCCGTCGCGAACTTGCGCAGGCCCAGAGCGCCGACCTCGCGGATCAGGGCGTCGCGGCCCGGGAAGATCCGGTGCAGGGTGGCCCGGCTGATGCCGGCGGCGCGCGCGATCTCGTCGAGGTGGGCGGTCGGCCGCCGGGAGAGCACGCCGACGGCTGCCTCGAGGACGGAGTCGCGATCAGTAGCCATGTTTCGAGTGTAGGTCAGATGAGACATCAATGTCTCATTCTTTTGTTACAGCTCTCATCCGAGACACCTGGTAAGGCTCTGACCAGCAAAAAGACCGGGGACGACATGGTGTCGTCCCCGGTCTGTGACGGGGTGTGCCGCAGATCCGTCCGTGACGGATCGGGTGCTGCCTCTCGGCTCAGCTCTGGTTGAAGAACCCGGTCTCGTCGAGCGGCCGGTCGATCACCATCACCTCGACGTCGGCGGGGGTGAGCAGGAAGACCCGGCGGGCGATCCGCTCGATCCCGCCCCGGGTGCCGAACACCAGGCCGGAGGCGAAGTCGACCATGCGCTTGGCCTCGGCCTCGTTCATCTCGGTGACGTCCATGACCACCGGGATGCCCTCGCGGATGTGTTCGCCGACCGTACGGGCGGACTCGAAGCCGGTGGGCTTCAGCGAGACGATCTTCGCCGGGGCCGGGACGGCCGGGGCCACGGGCGCCACCGCCTGCGTCGCCCACGGATCGTCGTACACCGCCGCGGCGTAGTTGCCGGAAGGCATCAACCACCCGTTGTGGTGCTCGTCGCGAAGTGCTCCCATGCCGCGCCTCCTTGCCTCGTCCCGTACCGTTCCCCCGGGTGTTCGTGTCCTCTTGACACGTCATCCACTCGACGGAACTGTCCGAGTATCGCACTGATCACCGCTCCGGTGCCCGCCCGCGACCGCCGTACGGTACGTGGCGAGCAGCCCGGTTCGGTATCTGCTGCGACGTCACAGTTCGGTTAACGGTTGCGCGCGTAGACCATATCGGTGTCTGTCGGTGGCGAATTGACTCCCTGTCAACAATCGTGTAACAGCTTCACTCGCCGGTGGTGCCGTCGATCAATTCCCGGATCAGATCGGCGTGTCCGTTGTGCCGGGCGTACTCCTCGATCATATGGACCAGGATCCATCGCAGCGTCACCTGCTCACCGTCGCGGAGCTTCTTGCCGGGCGTCTCCAGCGGGACGCCGACGGCGGCCGTGCGGGCCAGCTCGATCTGGGTCCGCCAGGTGGCGAACGCCTCCTCGGCGTCGGCGGTGTCCACCTGGTTGAAGTCGCCGTCCCGGTCCTCCTCGCAGTACAGGCTCTGCACCTCGCTGCCGGAGAGGACGTGCTGGAACCAGTAGCGCTCCACCTCGGCCAGGTGCCGCACCAGGCCGAGCAGGGAGAGCGAGGAGGGGGCGGCGGAGCGCAGCCGGAGCTGCTCGGCCGTCAGGCCCTCGCACTTGACGGCGAGCGTGGCCCGGTGGAAGTCCAGCCAGGCGGACAGCATGGCCGTCTCGTCGGCAGCCATCGGCGGCTCGACACGGACCGGGCGGGCGGAAGCGGAGGTGGAAGCGGAGTCAGTGCTCATGCCGGACATTCTGGCGAGTGGTACTGACAGACCGACAGCGAATTTGCCGCCGGCGGGCACCCGGTGCTCGCCGTGGGGCAACTCCCGTACCCCGTCCGAGGTTCGGCGAACAGGGTCTCCAGCCGGTGGCGGTGGCGTCAGGCGGGCCCGCGGCGGCGGGAGGCGCGCCAGAGCGAGAGCAGGCTGAGGGCGGTCATCAGGCCGATCGCGGCGGCGGAGAGCAGGAAGGCGGGGGAGCCGGGAGAACCCGCGCTGGCGCCTGCGAGGACGTAGGCGGCGGTACCGGGCAGGACTCCGAGGGCGGTGCCGCAGAGGAACGGCAGCGCCCGTACGCCGGAGAAGGCGGCGCCGTAGTTGGCCGCCTGGAACGGGATGCCCGGGACGAGGCGGAGCAGCAGCACGCTGCGGAAGCCCTGTTCGGTGAGCCGGCGGTCGAGTGCGGCCAGCGCCTTGGCCTTCAGCAGGGGGCGGAGGGCGTCGCGGCCGAGCAGCCGTCCCAGCGCGAAGGCGACGGCCGCGCCGAGGGTGGTGCCGGCCACCGCCAGTGGAAGCCCCCAGCCGATGCCGAGGAGCAGTCCGGCGGCGGTGTTCAGCGCGGGCTTGGGTACGAACACCAGCGTCCCGAGGGCGTAGACCAGGGCGAAGACCGGCAGCCGCCACAGCCCGGGTGCTCCCGTGGTCAGCAGCTGGGTCGGGTCCCAGAACAGCAGCGAGGCGGCCGCCGCCCCGAGGATCGCCAGCAGCAGGCCGAGCCGCAGCCACGGCGAGCGGTCCGGGTGCGCACAGGGCGGGACCGCCGCAGCCGTCGACGGTGGATCCGCCGGGCTCGGGCCGTCCGGGGCCGGGGCACACAGCGCGGCCGGCGCCGCAGCGGCCGGGGGCGGTTCGTGGAGCATCCGGTGAGCTTAGACCGACCGGCACATGGGGGGAGGGTCGAGGGCCGGGGGGACCCCCATCTTCACCCTCCCCCCCATGTGCCGGTCGGTCTTAGCCCTTGCGCCCCCGGTCGCGTCGGTGCCCGCCGCGCAGGACCAGCGCGGGCGCCTGGTCGTCGTACGCGCCGCAGGCGCTCACGGACCACGGGGACCACTGCTGGGGCACCGCGTAGTACGGCACCAGCAGTCGGCCGGCGCCGCGTCCGGCGGCCTTGGCGGGGAGCAGGGCGGGCAGGACGTCGGGTGTCTGGCCGGCCAGGATGGCCCGGCGGCAGTCGGCGCAGGCGGGCCTGCGGTCGGCCGCCGCCTGCCGGGCGCTGGTCCTGGGCCGCTGCCGCTCCTTCTTCGGGCCCTTGCCGACCGGGGGCGAGGCGCTCCCGTGCAGGGGGTTGTAGAAGCAGCGCAGCACCGGCGCGGTGGGCCGCAGCCCGGCGTGGACGGCGTGCGCCGCCGCGAGCCGCTCGACCGCGCGTTCGGCCAGGACCGTGGCGGCCGCCAGGTCCGGGAGGTCGGTCGCGTCGTCGAGGAGCCGGCCGGCGGCCTCGTACGCCTCCAGTGCCCACAGGTAGTCCCGGCGGGCGGACGCCTCCTCGGGTGCCAGCCGGAGTTCGGCGGCCTGGATGATCCCCCCGGCCGTGGTGACCCGCTCGCTCGCGTGGGCGGTCAACCGCTCGCGCAGCACCTCCCACTCGCGGAGCACCAACTCGTCCTGCTCCTTGGAGTGGTGACGGCGTGGGGCGGCGGACTCGGGTTCGCCGCGCAACAGTCCGACGAACCACCAGCGGCGGAACACCTGGGCCTCCTGCGTGTGAGTGGGACGCCCATTGTCCGCACCCGGGCCCCGGGAACGGAAGGCGGGTCATCGTCGGAGGACCGGACCGGCCTCGGTGCGCAGGCGCTTGAGCAGGTCGAGGTCGGCGGTGTGGCGGGCGCCCTCGACGCGGTCGGGGTCGTGCCGGCCGTCCGGGGTCTCGATGATCAGCGGGACGCCCTCGGTGGCCGGGTGGGCCAGCAGCGTGCGAAAGGCGTCCGCGCCGATGTGCCCGGCGCCGATGTTGGCGTGCCGGTCCTTGCGGGCGCCGACCACGTCCATCGAGTCGTTGGCGTGGATCAGCCGCAGCCGCCCGGGGCCGACGGCGGCGACCAGTGCGTCCAGCGTCCGCCCGACGCCGTCCGGGGCCGCGAGGTCGTGCCCGGCGGCGAAGGCGTGGCAGGTGTCCAGGCAGACGCCGACCTTCGGGTGGTGGTCGAGGGCGGCGGCGTACGCGGCCAGGTCCTCCATCCGCGAGCAGAGCGAACTGCCCTGCCCGGCGGTCGGTTCGAGCAGCAGCCAGGGGGCGTCCTCGCCGAGCACGTCGAGCTCGTCCAGCAACGGCCTGACGTCCTCGCGTACTTGGGCCATCGCCGCCGCGTACCGGGAACCGCCGTCCGCCGCCCGGCCCACCGCCGAACCGGTGTGCACCACCACACCGAGCGCGCCGATCCGGTGGGCGCGCAGCAGCGAGTGGCGCAGTGACTCGGCGGAGCGGGCCCTGGTGGCGCCGGAGTCCGAACCGAAGTTGATCAGGTACGGCGCGTGGACGTACGCGGGTATGCCCGCCGCCGCGCAGGCCGTGCGGAACTCCTCGTCCTGGGCCGGGTTGCCCTCCGGGGTGGCCCAGCCGCGCGGATTGGCAACGAAGACCTGGACCGCCTCCGCGCCGACCTTGCGCGCGTACGCGAGGCCGGTGCCCGCCAGCCCGCGCGCGGCCACCGGTACGTGGGCCCCGACCGGGTTGCGGAGGGCGGCGGACGGGGGGTGAGCTGCGGAATCCATGGGAGCGAGGATGCCATGCCCGGCGCTCGGGCCCGCACTGCGGGACCGCTCCCGCGCCTGCACCGGCCCGGTCCTCAGCCGGTGGAGCGCTCCAGGTCCGGGGCGGCCCTCTCGGGCAGGCCGCCGCGCGGTCGCTGCCGGAGGGCACCCGCGCTCGCCACGAGTGCGGTCGTCAGCAGCGTCACCACCGTGAAGGAGACCGTCAGCGAGGTGGCCTGCGCGATGCCGCCGACGATCGCGGGCGCGACCAGGCCCGAGGTGTAGGTGACGGTGGCGACACCCGCGATGGCCTGGCTCGGGTTGGGGCCGCTGCGCCCGGCCGCCGCGAAGGCCAGCGGGACGACGACGGCGATGCCGACGCCGATCAGTGCGAAACCGGGGATGGCCAGGTAGGGGGTGTCCGCCGCGACCACCAGGAGGCCGCCGAGGGTGGCGACCGCGCCGCCGAGCCGAACCGCGCGGACCGGTCCGAAACGGCGGATCACCAGGTCCCCGGTCAGCCGGGCGACGGTCATGGTGGCGGCGAAGGCGGTGTAGCAGGCGGCGGCGGTACCGGCCGAGGAGCCGGTCACGTCCCGCAGGTAGACACCGCTCCAGTCCATGCTGGCGCCCTCGGCGAAGACGGCGCAGAACCCGACCAGGCCGATCACCAGGGCCGAGCGGGGCGGCAGCGCGAAGCGCGGCGGGGCCTCGGCCTCCGGCGCCGGGCGGACGTCGAGCAGACCGGTGCAGACCGGCTGTGCCAGCAGTGCCAGCACCACTGCGGTGACGGCGAGTTGGAGCCGTGCGTCGAGCTGCTGATGAGCGGCGAGCACGCCGAACCCGGAGGCGACCAGGCCGCCCGCGCTCCACATCCCGTGCAGACCGGACATGATCGAGCGGCCGAGGCGCTCCTCGACCTCGACGCCCTGGGCGTTCATCGCGACGTCCGCCATCCCCGCGGTGCCGCCGTAGACCAGCAGGGCGAGGCAGAGCGTGGCCAGGTTGGGCGAGAGCGCGGGCAGGGCCAGCGCGAGGCACCAGAGCGTCAGCAGGCCCTGGACGGCGGCGCGGGCGCCGAAGCGGTGCACGATCCGTCCGGCGAGCGGCATCGCGAACGAGGCGCCGAGCGCGGGGGAGACCAGGGCCAGGCCCAGCTGACCGGGGCTCAGGTGGAGGTGGTCCTGGAGCCACGGGATGCGGGTGACGAAACTGCCGGTCACCGCGCCGTGCACGGCGAAGACCAGGGCGACGCTCACCCTGGCCCGGCCGGCGTTCCCGGTGCCCCGTACGTGCTGCTGGTGCGGCATGGCCTCGTCCCCTCCCGGACAGTATGGCGCGGCCCGGCAGTGCGGGCACGGCCTCGGCGCTCGATAAATTATCAGGCAGGGAACCTGACAGAAACCTCTGGAAGGATGCGTTCTCATGACCACCGCGCGCACG
>NZ_JYJF01000479.1 GCF_000955975.1 Saccharothrix sp. ST-888 | reverse complement strand
ATGCTGGACCAGGACGACGCGTTGATGACCATAACGGACATCGAGTCGAGGAGCGTCGCACTCGCCTTAACCTCGGGCCGGGTTCCCCTGCAGCGCTTCGAAGGGCGCAGGGGCGGAGCGGGGTTGAAGGACGGCGGAGCAGGAGCAGGGAGCCAGGAGGACACGGGAGGAGAAAGGGCTGGGTGGGGGGGCGGACGAGCGGGAGCCATGGCGGGTGGTCGGAGATCAGGGTGGCCGGGGGCTTGATCCCCGCGGGGGCGCCGAGCCGGTTGCGCAGCTCGACTGCGGTCAGCGAGTCGAAGCCCAGCTCCTTGAAGGCCCGGCCGGTGTCGACCGCCTCCGGGCCCGGGTAGCCGAGCGCGGCCGCGACATGGG
>NZ_JYJF01000478.1 GCF_000955975.1 Saccharothrix sp. ST-888 | reverse complement strand
CTACCAGGACTGGCGGCTCGGCGCGGCCCACTTCCTCGCGCTGCTGGTCGACGGGGACGTCGCCAACAACCAGCCCAACTGGCAGTGGGTGGCGGGGACCGGGACCGACACCCGCCCCAACCGGGTCCTCCACCCACTGGTCCAGGCGAAGCGCTTCGACCCGGCCGGTGCGTACGTACGGCGCTGGGTGCCCGAACTGGCCGGGACCCCGGGCGCAGCCGTGCACCGGCCCTCGCTGCTCGACCCGCCGACGAGGAACTATCCGGCGCCGATCGTGTACCTCGGCGTCCGGCGCTTTCAGCGGGCGCTCGGCGCCCGGTAGGCGGAACAGCTGGCGTCGGCGCGCCGCACCTACTTCAGGATGATTCCGGGTCA
>NZ_JYJF01000477.1 GCF_000955975.1 Saccharothrix sp. ST-888 | reverse complement strand
CCGCTACCACCCCATCCGACCCCAGACAGCAGTCGAGAAGCCCCCGTGCTACATCCACCCCGCGGCCGCGTCGTAGACCGGCACCAGTCCTCGTCGTGCCGGCGTCATATCCTGCAGCGTGGGCGGCACCAGCGCCCACATCATCAACCGAGAACCACCCACACCCGTAACCGAAGCGACCCGCCCCCCCGAGCCAACACCCCGCCGTGAGCGAGGAGCCGACCCGCGTCTTCCGGGGCGTAGGCCGCATCGGCTACTTCCTCCACCACCTGCTGCCGCGGGCCGCGTTGATTGCCTCGTTCGCCCGCCAGATCGCGCTCTTCAACGACAAGGACTACGCGGCGACCCAGATCTCGCACCGGCTCAACCTCACCG
>NZ_JYJF01000476.1 GCF_000955975.1 Saccharothrix sp. ST-888 | reverse complement strand
CCACCGAGTCGTAGACCGACGCATCACCGCGCGGATGCAGCCCCCCCACCCCCTCGCCGCCCCCACGCGCGCACTTCACGTCCGCGCGTGTGCTCGCCGAGGTGTGGAGGCGGCTGCATCCGCACCGGGATGCCTCACCCTACGACCCCCTGGTGCGCCTGCCGACGCCGGTGTCGTTCCGACCCCCCCTTGAGTCTGTCGGCTCCTCGGTCGGCTGCTCGGTCGGTTGCTCGGTCGGCTGCGACGATCCGGTGATAACTGACTCGAACCGTACGGCGGCACGGGGCCCCCCATTGTGGACCCTCCCCCTGACAGCCACCGTAAAGGGCTACCCCGCGCCCGTCCCAGTGCCGCTCTTCCGCCCCTGGCGAACGC
>NZ_JYJF01000475.1 GCF_000955975.1 Saccharothrix sp. ST-888 | reverse complement strand
GCCAAAGACGCGCCGAACCCGATGTGACACAACGCGTGTGCACGGGGAAGACTTCACGGCGTGACATCTCGGAACCGGCGCGAAGGTGGTGGCCCGCTCTCGCCGACGTTCGGTACCGGTGCGACGGTGACCCGTCTGCCCGGTACGGTCTGCCGCTCCGACGGCGCGCCCACCGGCCACTCCGCCGGAGGCCCGTACCGGCAGAACGGGTAACCGTCCCACCGGTCCCGACCGTCGGGGGGGGCGGGCCATCCCGGTCGCGCGGTTTCCGAGCCGTAACCCCGTGCATTCTTCCCCGTGAACCGGCCTTCTGTCACACCGGTTTCGGCCCGTCTTGGCCGCCCGGTGAGAAGCGATGGAAGAGATCGGGCAACAG
>NZ_JYJF01000474.1 GCF_000955975.1 Saccharothrix sp. ST-888 | reverse complement strand
CCTTGGAGATGCTGCCGATCCGGAACCGGCCGTCGGGACCACCCGCTTGCCCGGTCGCAAAGTCGCCGATCCCCGAGCCACCTTGGAAGCCTCCCGCGCCCCCGGTGCCCGGGAGAAACGGCCGGTTGCGGCGGGGGGCGGGCCGCTGGCGGAGAGCGGTTGGGACGCCGGCCGGTTGGGCGGGCGGACCCACCGGGGCCGCGCGGTCCGCGGCCGCGCCCGCCGCCGCCACCGCGACCGCAGGGACCGCGACGGCGACCGAGCCGGAGGCTGGGCTGCCGCCGCTCGACCCGGCCGCGATCCGAACGGCTCTCGGCCAGCGCCCCGCCGCCGACGTCACCGGGGCGTTCGTCCGGGTCACCGGGAGCGCGGGAGG
>NZ_JYJF01000473.1 GCF_000955975.1 Saccharothrix sp. ST-888 | reverse complement strand
CCAGGACCCGTACACGTCGCTGAATCCGCGGATGACGGTGGGTGACATCATCGGGGAGCCGTTCGAGATCCATCCGGAGGTGGCGCCGAAGGGCGACCGACGCAGGGCGGTTCAGGATCTGCTGGACGGGGTGGGCCCCAACCCGGAGTACATCAAGCGGTATCCGCACCCGTTCTCGGGCGGTCAGAGCCAGCGGACCGGTATCGCGCGCGGTCTGGCGTGCAAGCGGGAAGTGATCATATGTGAGGACACGGTGCCTTCCCGGTAGGTGGCGGTCGCGTAGCCGGTCAGCTACACGGGTGAGGAGATCTCGCGGCTGAGGGGTGCGGCGTTGAAGGCGGTGCGCCGGAACATCCAGATGGTGTTCCAGGACCCG
>NZ_JYJF01000472.1 GCF_000955975.1 Saccharothrix sp. ST-888 | reverse complement strand
CTCCTGAGGGGCGCCCAGGCGCCGCGCCCCGCCTGCTTCCACCTGGCCTCCAGGCTCTCGAGGCGGCGCTTCAGCATCCCTGGCGTCACGTGCTCGTACATCCCCTCGATGTCCTTCAGGACCCACCCCATGGTCTTGCACCGAAGCGCCCGATCCACCTCGTCTTCCTTCCTCCACGTGCCGTGGGTCTGGCGGCACGAGCCCCCGTTCTCCACCCTTGGCGGCCAGCACCGGGGGCGGGGGAACTTGTCCGGACGGCAGCTCGGTCCAGCAGCTGACGGAAGGCCAGCCGGAGAGGCGCGCTGCGGTCACCGCGCTCTCCCCGCATGCGAACCGACCCTGCCCCACTTCACGATCCGCGGGGCCCGCCATACCC
>NZ_JYJF01000471.1 GCF_000955975.1 Saccharothrix sp. ST-888 | reverse complement strand
GCGCCTGCGGCTCTCCGAGGTCAACGAGGACACGGCCTCGCTGCTGCTCGCGGACGAGTCCGGTCAGGCGGTCGCCTCGGTCGAGTCGCTGGTCTCGCGGGAGGTCTCCGAGGAGCAGGTGCGCAGTGCGCGCGGCGGCTTCGTGGAGTCGCTGTTCCGGGTGGAGTGGACCGCGCTGCCGGTCTACGCCGCACCCGCAGGCCGCTGGGCGGTGCTCGGGACCGACGCTCTCGGAGCGGTCGGTGCCGGGGCCGAAGGATTCGCCGATCTGGCCGCACTGGGCGCGGCGGTGGACGGCGGCGTGCCGGCCCCCGATGCGGTCTTCGTGTCGCTGGCGCCGATCGCAGCCGACGACTCCGCTGCCGAGACCGCCCCA
>NZ_JYJF01000470.1 GCF_000955975.1 Saccharothrix sp. ST-888 | reverse complement strand
TCCGGCTGGTCTCGAGCTGTCCGCGATCCCGGCGACGCCGGGGTCGTTCTGCCGCCCGTTCCGTACCGCGAACGGGCGGCGTGGCCGAGCCGCAAGTCCGGCCAGTCGCCGTCGCCGGTGGTGGCGTCCTCGCGCCAGGTAGGTGTGTAGAGGGCCACCCGCTTCCAGTCGGGGATGCCGGGGCGGCGCCGGGCTCGGGGCGGGCGAGTAGGTCGTTGCACGGCTAGCCGCTCTCCACCATCTCACCGGGGTAGCGTAAGGCCCGGCGCAGGGTCGGAGTGCTGAAGGAGTTGGGGGACAGCAGCAGGCTCCACTGCGGCACTCCGCGGGCGAGGCGCTCCAGGGAGCCGTCGTCGTCCAGCCAGCCGGTGTCGACG
>NZ_JYJF01000048.1 GCF_000955975.1 Saccharothrix sp. ST-888 | reverse complement strand
ATCCGTGTGGCGGGAGCGAACTGGGGAGTCGTCGGGGGAGGCTGCGCGGACCCGGATTGCGCAGTCGGAGCCAAGTAGTGCTAGAGTTCTTCTTGTTGCCACGGGCGATTAGCTCAGCGGGAGAGCACTTCGTTCACACCGAAGGGGTCACTGGTTCGATCCCAGTATCGCCCACCGAGGTCAACACTCAGGCCCTGACCGTTAGTTCGGTCAGGGCCTGAGTCGTTCCCGGGCACTCAGGCCGCTGCTTCGCAGCGGTGGTCCGGCGAGAGGCGGCGGCCGCAACCGCAGCGGGCCGGACGCAGCGGCCAGTGGAAGTCCACGCGTTCGGTGCTGCCCGCGCGGTCGAACCAGTTCTGCAAACCGCGGGCCTGTGCCGCGTGCCAGGTCCGCTGGCGCAGATGCAGTTCGGCGGCGGAGAGCGTTCCCAGTGGGCTGGCGTACCGAACACCGAGGGCGCGTACGACATCCAGCGCGGCGGTGGCGTCGGCGGTGGCGTCGTGGGCGCCGTGCAGGGTGACGCCGTAGTGGGCGCAGAGGTCGGTGAGGGTGCGGCGGCCCTTGCGGTAGCGGTCCACGTACCGGTCCAGGACCCGGGGGTCGAGCACCAGCAGTTCGGTGTCGCCCAGGGAGTCGGTCAGCGAGACCTCGCGGTGGCGGCGCAGTTCGCGGTCGAGCAGGGTCAGGTCGTAGGGGGCGTTCATCACCACGAGCGGGATGCCGGCTCTGGCCTGTTCGCCCAGGGCGCGGGCGATCTCGGCGACGACCGTACGCGGTGGACGGCCGTGGGTGCGGACCTGCTCGTCGGATATCCCGTGGATCGCGCGGGCGCCGTCGGGGATCGGTATGCCGGGGTCGGTGAGCCAGGTCACGGCCTGCGCGGCGGTGCCGGGGGCGGGTTGGAGCACCAGGGCGGCGGAGACGATGCGATCGGTCTCCACGTCCACGCCGGTGGTCTCGGTGTCGAAAGAGGCGAGCGGCCCCTCGTACCAGCGCTGAGAATGCTGCATGACTGCCCCTCAGGTGCCACTGGGCGCGGCCCGGCGCGCCACCGAGGACCAGTGGCGCGCCGGGCAAGGCGGCGTTTCTGCCCTGGTGATACCGCAGTTGACGCTTCCTCAATCGCCCGTGGCCGTGCTGCGGGAAGGTTCCTTCGCGAACGTGGCCGAACGGCTACGGAGCGTGGCGATCGGTTACGGGGAGATAGGTGACACGGTTGGGTGGCCGGGCTCGGTACCATCGACACGCGCAGCAGAGTGCTGTGGCACAGGGATGTCAGGAGAGACCGGTGACGGAAGTCCGGGTAATCATCAACCGCGAACCCGATCGGGAAGAGCGCGTGGTGACCACGGGCACTACGGCCGCCGATCTCTTCGCCGACGACCGCTCGATCATCGCCGCCCGGGTCGCGGGCCAGCTCAAGGACCTCGCGTACGTCGTCCAGGACGGCGAGGAGGTCGAGCCGGTCGCGATCGGCAGCAAGGACGGCCTGGACATCCTGCGGCATTCGACCGCGCACGTGATGGCGCAGGCCGTGCAGGAGCTCTTCCCCGAGGCCAAGCTGGGGATCGGCCCGCCGATCAAGGACGGCTTCTACTACGACTTCGACGTCGAGAAGCCGTTCCACCCCGATGACCTCAAGGTCATCGAGAAGAAGATGCAGGAGATCATCAAGCGGGGCCAGAAGTTCTCCCGCCGCGTGGTCACCGACGAGGCCGCCCGCGAGGAGCTGGCCGCCGAGCCGTTCAAGCTGGAGCTGATCGGTCTCAAGGGCTCCGCCGCCACCGCCGGTGAGGGCGCCAGCGTCGAGGTCGGCTCCGGCGAGCTGACCATCTACGACAACCTGGACGCCAAGACCGGCGACCAGTGCTGGGGCGACCTCTGCCGCGGCCCGCACCTGCCGAGCACCCGGCACATCCCGGCGTTCAAGATCATGCGCTCGGCCGCCGCGTACTGGCGCGGCAGCGAGAAGAACCCGCAGCTGCAGCGCCTCTACGGCACCGCCTGGCCGACCAAGGACGCACTGAAGGCCCACCTCGACTTCCTCGAAGAGGCCGCCAAGCGCGACCACC
The DNA here is from genome assembly GCF_000955975.1 of Saccharothrix sp. ST-888. GTDB lineage: Bacteria > Actinomycetota > Actinomycetes > Streptomycetales > Streptomycetaceae > Kitasatospora. Next base: position 46,847 of record NZ_JYJF01000048.1, on the reverse strand, counting down.
GCAAGCTGGGCAGCGAGCTCGACCTCTTCTCCATCCCGGAGGAGATCGGCTCCGGCCTCGCGGTCTTCCACCCCAAGGGCGGCATCATGCGCCGGGTCATGGAGGACTACTCGCGCAAGCGCCACGAGGAGGCGGACTACGAGTTCGTCTACTCCCCGCACGCCACCAAGGGCACCCTGTTCGAGCTCTCCGGCCACCTGGACTGGTACGCCGACGGCATGTACCCGCCCATGAAGCTCGACGGCGACATCGACTACTACCTGAAGCCGATGAACTGCCCGATGCACAACCTGATCTACCGCTCGCGCGGTCGCTCGTACCGTGAACTGCCGCTGCGGCTCTTCGAGTTCGGCACGGTGTATCGGTACGAGAAGTCCGGTGTGGTGCACGGTCTGACCCGCGCCCGCGGCTTCACCCAGGACGACGCGCACATCTACTGCACCCGCGAGCAGATGGCCGACGAGCTCGACTCGCTGCTCACCTTCGTGCTGGACCTGCTGCGCGACTACGGGCTGAACGACTTCTACCTGGAGCTCTCCACCAAGGACCCGGAGAAGTTCATCGGTTCGGACGAGGACTGGGAGGAGGCCACCGAGACCCTGCGGGCCGCCGCCGAGAAGCAGGGCCTCGAGCTGGTGCTCGACCCGGCCGGTGCGGCGTTCTACGGCCCGAAGATCTCGGTGCAGGCCAAGGACGCGATCGGGCGCACCTGGCAGATGTCGACCATCCAGGTCGACTTCCAGCTGCCGCAGCGCTTCGAGCTGGAGTTCCAGGGCCAGGACGGCAACCGCCAGCGTCCGGTCATGATCCACCGTGCGCTGTTCGGCTCGATCGAGCGGTTCTTCGCGGTGCTGCTGGAGCACTACGCCGGTGCCATGCCGCCGTGGCTGGCCCCGGTCACCGTGGTCGGCATCCCGATCACCGACGAGCACGTGCCGTACCTGCGCGAGGTCGCCGCCGAGCTGAAGAAGCGCGGGATCCGGGTCGAGGTGGACTCCTCCGACGACCGTATGCAGAAGAAGATCCGCAACGCTCAGCGCGCCAAGATTCCGTTCATGCTGATCGCGGGCAACGACGACGTCGAGGCCGGTGCCGTCTCCTTCCGCTACCGCAACGGTGAGCAGAAGAACGGGATCCCGGTCGCCGAGGCCGTCGCCGAGATCGTGGACGCCGTGGAGCGCCGCATCCAGGTGTGACCGTGGTCCCCGCGTGAGCGGGGGTGATCCGAAGATCCGGAACGCGCACAAGTAGAAGATGCCGTAGTCCCCGCGTTCGCGGGGATCGTACGGGGCGGACTCGAACGAGTCTGCCCCGTACTGCTCTGCGGGGTTGCCCGGGCGAATATGCTGATCAGCATGACGAGTGAGCCGGAACTGCAGCAGGGCGTCGGCGAACCGGACGGTTTCCGGCGCCTGTGGACCCCCCATCGGATGGCATACATCCAGGGCGAGAACAAGCCCACCGGACCGGCTCCCGATGACGGTTGCCCGTTCTGCTCGATCCCGTCGCTGAGCGACGAGGACGGGCTGATCATCGCCCGGGGCCGTGCCGTGTTCGCGGTGCTCAACCTCTACCCGTACAACGGTGGGCACTTGATGGTCGTCCCGTACCGGCACGTGGCCGACTACACCGACCTGGACGAGGCGGAGACGGCCGAACTCGCCGACTTCACCAAGCGGGCGATGACCGCGCTGCGCGCCGCCTCGGGGGCGCACGGCTTCAACATCGGGATGAACCAGGGCGCGGCGGCGGGCGCGGGCATCGCCGCACACCTGCACCAGCACGTGGTGCCGCGCTGGGGCGGGGACACCAACTTCATGCCCGTGGTGGGGCACACCAAGGTGCTGCCGCAGCTGCTGGCGGACACCCGCAAGATGCTCGCCGACGTCTGGCCGCAGGACTGAGTCCGGCCGGCCCGGTTCGGGCAGGGAGAAGGGCTCGTACCGGAGAGGTTCCGGTCCGGGCCCTTCGCCCTGCGTACGGTGGTCAGCCGGCGTCGTAGGCGTCGGCCTTGAACGGGCGGGCGCCCTGCATCTCGGCCTTGACGATGCCCGTGCGGCCGGAGAAGCGGTCGACGGCGATGTCGTGCTCCTCCAGGAACTCGATGGTGGCGGCCAGGACGGCGTTGACCACGGGGGTGGCGCCGTAGATCACGTCGTCGGACTTGAAACGGCTGGTCCAGGTCCGGTCGGCCCAGGAGGCGCGGAGCGAGAACGGCTCCGGCAGGGCGATCTTGCCGCCCAGCCAGGTGAGCAGGGTGGGCATCCGCATGAACGGCGCCCGGACGGCCTGACGGACCACCTCGTCGTTGTCCACGACGGGCAGGACGACCGTCTTCTCCTCCCAGAACTTGCCCGTCTTGGCGATGGTCATCTCCTTGGGCTTCGGCTTGGCGCCGAAGAGCCCGTTGAGCGGGCCGAGCGCGTAGCCGGCCACCGAGACCCGCAGGGTGTTGCTGAGCACGGTGACGCCGATCACCGTGGTGGCCACCAACTGGCCCTTGTGCAGCACGATCTGAGTGGCCAGCCGGTGCCGGGTGTCGGTGCCGAGGGTCTGCCGGTTGGCGATGGTCTGGATGCCGAAGTCCCGCATCCGGTAGCCGTCCATGTCGGCGCCGCCCGGGCGGCCGATCTCGTCGGCGCCCTCCGGGATGTCCACCACCACCCACTGCCGGATGGCGACGTGCTGCATGGCGCCGTCCGAGATCTCGCTGCGGCCGAGGCCGCCGAGCCGGTCGGCGATCCGGCGGGTGAGGTCCCAGGGGTGGAAGGTGCGGAAGTCGACGTGGCCCTCGGCCGGGCGCAGGTCCTCGACCATCTCCCAGACGCCCCAGCGCATGCCGGCGCCGAGGATGCCCTTGGAACCGGCGTAGTGCTGGATGTTGGTGTCCTGTTCGGCGGTCAGCCGGTCCAGTTGGGCGCGGAGCGTGCTGGCCTTCTTGTCCAGGTCGTCGCGCGGGACCGCCTTGGGGACGGTCGCGGCTATGGCGCTGCCCTCGACCAGGGCTCCCCAACGGGCCCGCAGGTCCTCGGTGCTGCGCAGGCAGATCCGCTTGGCGACGAACCAGCCGAGCACGGGCGCCACCATCATCACCCGGAAGTACACCGCCCACAGCCCGCTCAGCGGCGGCCGCAGCACGAACAGTCCGGCCAGCACGGCGGCGACCAGCAGCACGACGGTGCCGAAGAAGCCCTCCCGGGCCGGATTCTGCTTCTTCAGCCAGGCCCGGCTCTGGAAGGCGAGCAGCCAGAGCAGCGCCCCCGGCAGGAAGAGCAGCCCGCTGAGCAGGGTGACCAGGGTGAGCTTGCGGTCCCTGACGGCGCGCAGTTCCTCGGCGGCGAGGCAGTGTTCGACCACCATGCGGGTGTCGGTGCCGAAGGAGGGGACCAGCGGGTTGCGCTTGGCGCCCAGCGTCCGGTCGATCAGGGCGCGGCTGAACGCCTCGCCGAGACTTGGCCGGAAAAGGGCGAACTTGCCCTCCTTGACCGTCACCCCGAGCTTGTCCCCGAGCTCGTGGAAGTCGCTGTCGCGGTAGGCCGCCGAGGAGAGCAGTTGGGTCACTGCGGTCTGCGGTCCGACGTCCGTGCGGGGTATCTGCGCGCCCGGGGTCATGTCCAGCTTGGTCACGGCGGTGCCCCCTCCTCCCCTTGTCAGCCGCAGGTTACCGTGCTGCCGCCCCGCCGCGTGGATGATCGTCTGAACAGCTGTCACATCTCGCCAGGCGTGGCACCTCTCACTATGGTGCCCACTTCCGGGCCGCTTTGACCCCACTGGTTCCGGTGGTGCTCACGGTTGCTGTCCCGGGCCTGCTCCCGGGCCTGCTCCTGGGCCTGCTCCCGGTCCTGCTTCGGCAGCGAGCCCGGTGGGGGGTTCGGCGGCCCGGTGGGGCAGGATCGGGGTATGGCTGAGGTTGAGGAGATGACGGTGGACCCGGTGCTCGTCTTCGACGGCGACTGTGCGTTCTGCACGACCTGCAAGGACGCGGCCGAGCGCTATCTGCGGGCGAGCCTGGCCTCCGGGGGGTGGGAGGCGGTGCCGTTCCAGTTCGCCGACCTGCCGGCGCTGGACAGGCGGGCCGGTGGCCGGTCCCTGGTGACCTGGGAGCGGGCCGAGCGGGAGATCCTCTGGGTCACGCCCGGCGGGCAGGTGTACGGCGGGGCGCAGGCGGCGGCCCGGCTGCTGATGCGCTCGGGCGGGGCCTGGGCGTACCTGGGCGGGCTGCTGGCGCTGCCGCCGGTCCGCCCGCTGGCGGCCGCGGTGTACCGGCTGGTCGCGAAGAACCGGCACCGGCTGCCGGGCGGGACTCCGGCCTGCGCACTCCCGCACCGCGGGTAGCCCCCGAGGGCGGGGAGCCATGCCCCCCCAGGGGTGGCCCGCGCGCCCGGGGTCAGGAGGTGCGCTCGTACTGGGCGGCGAGGGCGGCGGGCATCGGGGCGTGGCGTACGTAGCTGCGGGAGAACTGGCCGGTGCCGTGCGAGAGGGAGCGCAACTCGACCGGGTAGCGGGTGAGTTCGAGCTCGGGGACTTCGGCGCGGACCAGGCTCAGGCCGGGGCCGCCGGGTTCGGTGCCGAGGACGTGACCGCGTCGGGCGGAGAGGTCGTTGAGGATGGTGCCCTGGTACTCGTCGGGGAGCAGGACCTGGATCTCGTCCACGGGTTCGAGCAGTCGGACGGTCGCGTTGGCGGCGGCTTCGCGCAGGGCGAGGGCGCCGGCGGTCTGGAAGGCGGCGTCGGAGGAGTCGACCGAGTGCGCCTTGCCGTCGGTGAGGGTGACCCGGACGTCCACCATGGGGTAACCGGCCAGGACGCCATGGGCGAGCTGGGCGCGGACGCCCTTCTCGACCGAGGGGATGAAGTTGCGCGGTACGGCGCCGCCGACCACCTTGTCGACGAACTCGAAGCCGCCGCCGGGCTGCAGCGGTTCGACCGTCAGGTCGCAGATCGCGAACTGGCCGTGTCCGCCGGACTGCTTCACGTGCCGCCCGTGGCCGCTGGCCGAGGTTGCGACGGTCTCGCGGAGGGCGACCTGGTACGGGACGGTGTCGAGGTGGACCCCGTAGCGGGTGCGCAGCCGGTCGAGGACGACGGCCTGGTGGGCCTCGCCGGTGCACCAGAGGACGAGCTGGTGGGTGTCGGGGTTCTGCTCGACCCGCAGGGCCGGGTCCTGGGCGGCGAGTCTGGCCAGGCTCTGGGCGAGCCGGTCCTCGTCGGCCTTGCTGTGGGCCTGGACGGCGGCGGGGAGCAGCGGCTCGGGCAGCGGCCAGCGGTCGAGGACGTGCCCGTCGGCGGAGAGGGTGTCGCCGGTCCGGGCGGCGGCGAGCTTGGCAAGGCAGACCAGCTCGCCGGGGAGCGCGTAGGGGACGGGCCGCTGCTGCTTGCCGAACGGCGAGGTGAGCGCGGTGACGCGCTCGTCCGGATGGTCGGCCAGGTGCAGCACGGTGTCGGGGCGCAGGGTGCCGGAGAAGAGCCGGACCAGGCTGAGGCGGCCGACGTACGGATCCTCGCCGGTGTGGATGACCTGGGCGGTGACGGGGGCGTCCGGGTCGCACGGCGGGAGGTCGTCCTGGCGCTCCTCGGGGGTGGGGAGGATCTCGGTGATCAGGTCGAGGAGTTCGGCGGCGCCGACGGCCGGGCCCGCGGGGTCGAGCGGGGGAGCGGCGGCCAGGACGGGGTGCACGGTGCCCTGGAGGACCTCGCGGCGCAGTGCCTCGGTCAGCGAGGCGGGGTCGAGGTCCTCGCCGGCGACGTAGCGTTCGAGCAGGGTGTCGTCCTCGCCGGCGATGGCTTCGACGAGCCGGCCCCGGGCCTCGTCGGCGCCGGGGGCCTCGCCGCTCTCGCCGTAGCGCCGGCCGGTGAGGAGTTCGAGGGAGCCGTGCGGGTGGCCGTCGCGCAGGATCGGCAGGTGGAGCGGGAGGACGGTGTCGGGGTGGCCCTCGCCGAAGGCGTCCTGGCAGGCGGCGAGGATCTCCTCGAAGCCGACCCGGGCGGCGTTCAGATGGGTGAGAACGATCACGGTGGGCAGCCCGGCGGCGCGGCACTGGCGCCAGAGCGCGAGCGCGGGCGGGCCGACGGGTTCGGCGGCCGAGAGCACGAGGACGACGGCCTCGGCGGCGCGCAGCCCGGCTCCGAGCTCGCCGCTGAAGTCGGCGTAGCCGGGGGTGTCCAGCAGGTTGATCCTGGTGTCGCGCCAGGTGAGCGGAAGCAGTGCGAGCTGCACGGAGCGCTGCTGCTGGTGCTCGATCTCCTCGTAGTCCGAGGCGGTGGTGCCGTCGGGGACGGTGCCTGCCCTGGTGAGGGCGCCCGAGGTGAGGGCGAGGGATTCGGCCAGGGTGGTCTTGCCGGCGCCGCTGGGGCCGATCAGTGCCACGTTGCGCAGTTGCGCCGACCGCTCGACCGTGGGAGCGGGTGCGTGCGGGGTACCTCGGTCCGGCATGGCGTGCCTCCTGATACTCACTCGCGGGGGCGGCAGTTACGTCCCGTATGCGGGGAAGTGCCCTGAGTGGTGGCCAGTTGGGCCGATGACCGGCTCGCGGGGGCGTGGGGCGGCGGAGCGTGCGAGCGGCCTGGATACCATTGTCGGGCCGGGCGGGTCGTTCCGCTCGGTCGCCGGTCGGCCACTGGGGCCGAGGGCGGACATCGGTGAGATCGGGGCGGTCCGGAAGGCCATGCTCAACAAGTACGCACGTGCCTTCTTCACACGTGTCCTGACACCGTTCGCCGCCCTGCTGCTGCGCTGGGGGGTGAGCCCGGACGCGGTGACGCTGATCGGTACGGCCGGCTCGGTCGCCGGCGCACTGGTGTTCTTCCCCCGGGGCGAGTTCTTCTGGGGCACCATCACGATCACCCTCTTCATCTTCTCGGACCTGGTGGACGGCAACATGGCCCGCCAGGCGGGCAGTTCCAGCAAGTGGGGCGCCTTCCTGGACTCGACGCTGGACCGGGTCGCCGATGCGGCGATCTTCGGCGGCATGGCGCTCTGGTACGCGGGCAAGGGGAACAACGACCTGCTCTGCGCGGTCGCGGTGTTCTGCCTGGCGAGCGGCCAGGTGGTCTCGTACACCAAGGCGCGGGCCGAGAGCCTGGGGCTGCCCTGCAATGTGTCGGGGCTGGTGGAGCGCGCCGAGCGGCTGGTGATCAGCCTGGTCGCGGCGGGTGTGGCGGGGATGCACACGTTCGGGGTGCCGTACGTGGAGCCGCTGCTGCCGGTGGCGCTCTGGCTGGTGGCGGTGGGGAGCCTGGTGACGGTGGTGCAGCGGATGCTCACCGTGCGCCGGGAGGCCCTGGAGGCGGCCGAGCCGCGGGAGGCGCAGTGAACACCGCCGTACGGAGTACCCCGACGCTCCAGGAGCGGGTGGCCGACGGCGCGTACGCGCTGGGCTGGGCGGCGCTGAAGCACCTGCCGGAGCCGGTCGCCCGCGGGCTGTTCAACCAGATCGCGGACTTCGTCTGGCGCCGGCGCGGCAAGGGCGTGCGCCAGCTGGAGCGCAACCTCGCCCGGGTCCACCCGGGGGCCGGTGAGCAGCGGCTGCGCGAGCTCTCCCGGGCCGGGATGCGCTCCTATCTGCGGTACTGGATGGAGTCCTTCCGGCTGCCGACCTGGAGCAAGGCGCGGATCTCGGAGTCGGTGGAGCTCAAGGGGCTGGAGAACATCACCGGTCCGCTGGAGGCCGGCCGGGGCGTGGTGGCGGCGCTGCCGCACATGGCGAACTGGGACCTGGCCGGGGCCTGGATCACCACGGTGGGGTATCCGTTCACCACGGTCGCCGAGCGGCTCAAGCCGGAGTCGCTCTTCGACCGTTTCGTGGCCTACCGCGAGGGCCTGGGCATGGAGGTGCTGCCGCTGACCGGTGGCGGCGCCTCGGTGACAGGCACGCTGGCGCGGCGGCTGCGGGCGGGCCGGATGGTCTGCCTGGTGGGCGACCGCGACCTGTCGGACGCCGGGCTCGCGGTGGACTTCTTCGGGGAGCCGACCAAGGTCCCGGCGGGTCCGGCCGCGCTCTGCCTGCGGACCGGCGCCGCGCTGCTGCCGGTCACGCTCTGGTATGACGGCCCGGTGATGCGGGTGGAGATCCACCCCGAGCTGCCGGTGCCCGAAGAGGGCGACCAGCGCTCCAGGACCCTGGCGATGACCCAGGCACTGGCCGACGTGTGGGCGGACGGCATCCGCGAGCACTCGGTGGACTGGCACATGCTGCAGAAGTTCTGGCTGTCCGACCTCGGTCGGCGCCACGATGCCTGAGGGGGCCGGGATGAAAATCGGAATCGTCTGCCCGTACGACTGGGACGTCCCGGGCGGCGTGCAGTTCCACATCCGCGACCTGGCCGAGCACCTGATCGGCCTCGGTCACCAGGTCTCGGTGCTGGCCCCGGCCGAGGACGAGTCGGCGCTGCCGCCGTACGTGGTCTCGGCCGGGCGGGCCGTCGCGGTGCCCTACAACGGCTCGGTGGCCCGGCTCAGCTTCGGCATCCTCTCCGCCGCCCGGGTGCGGCGCTGGCTGAACGAGGGCCGCTTCGACATCCTGCACGTCCACGAGCCCGCCTCGCCCAGCCTGTCGATGCTGGCCGCCTGGTCCGCCTCCGGGCCCATGGTCGGCACCTTCCACACCTCCAACCCGCGCTCGCGCGCGATGATCGCGGCCTCGCCGATCCTCCAGCCCGGCCTGGAGAAGATAAGCGCCCGGATCGCGGTCAGCGAGTACGCCAGGCGCACCCTGGTCGAGCACCTCGGCGGCGACGCCGTGGTGATCCCCAACGGCGTGGACGTCCGGTTCTTCTCCGAGGCCGAGCCCGATCAGCGCTGGCAGGGCGGGGCGGCGGACGGCGGTCCCGGCACGATCGGCTTCATCGGCCGGATCAACGAGCCCCGCAAGGGCCTGCCGAGCCTGCTCGCCGCACTGCCCAAGATCCTCGCCGAGCGCCCGGGCGTGCGGCTGCTGGTGGCCGGCAAGGGCGACGAGCAGGAGGCGGTGGCCGGCCTCGCGCCCGAGGTGCGGCGGCAGGTGGAGTTCCTCGGCATGGTCAGCGACCGGGAGAAGGCCCGGCTGCTGCGCAGCGTCGACCTGTACGTGGCGCCGAACACCGGCGGCGAGAGCTTCGGCATCATCCTGGTCGAGGCGATGTCGGCCGGCGCCCCGGTGCTGGCCAGCGACCTGGACGCGTTCCGGCAGGTCCTGGACGGCGGCGGCGCGGGCGAGCTGTTCCCGGTTGAGGACCCGGCGGCCCTGGCCGACGCCGCGCTGCGCCTGCTCGGCGACCCCGACCGGCTCGCCGAGCTGCGCCGGGCGGCCCTGCACCATGTGCGGCGCTTCGACTGGTCGACCGTCGGCGCGGACATCCTCTCGGTGTACGAGACGGTCACCGACGGCATGCCGCCGGTCGCCGAGGACGAGCGGGTGGGCTGGCGCGGACGCCTGAAACTGACCCGGGACTGACCTCCGGGGCCGGGAATCGATCTCCCTCGCCGTGGCGTTGACCTGACGATCGGTCACCTACTGGGGAGGGCTCGCATGCCGCAGATTTCCATCGACTACTCCGCGGGCGTCGGCTTCGACCGGCCGGAGTTCGTCCGCAACCTGCACTCGCAGGTCGCCATGTTGATCAGCACCTCGGTGGACAACTGCAAGACGGTCTTCCGCCGGGTGGAGGAGCTCTACGTCGGGCACGGCGGGCCGCAGGCCGCCACGGTCTATCTGGAGATCAGGATCATCGAGGGCCGGGACCGCGCCACCAAGGCGAAGCTGGCCGCGGAGATCCTGAACCTGCTGGCGCGCTCCGTCGAGGTGGAGCCCGGCGTGCGCGCCCAGGTCGCCGTCAACGTGGCCGACCACGACCGGGAGTTCTACCGGAAGACCTCCCTGTAGCGTTCTGCCCCGTGACTACCTGGATCTGGGCCGCTGCAGCGGTCGTGCTGTTCGCCGTCTACCTGAGCTGGACGGCGGGCCGGCTCGACCGTCTGCACGCCCGGATCGACGCGGCGCGGGCCTCGCTGGACGCGCAGCTCGTCCGGCGGGCCTCCGTCGCGCTGGAGCTCGCCACCTCCTCGCTGCTCGACCCGGCCGCCTCGATCCTGCTGTACGAGGCCTCGCACGCCGCCCGGCAGGCCGAGGACGAGCACCGGGAGGTGGCGGAGAGCGAGCTGAGCCTGGCGCTGCGCGCGGTGTTCGCCGATCCGGAGCAGGTCGCGGCGCTGCTGGCGGTGCCGGGCGGCGAGGAGGCTGTGAGGGACCTCACAGCGGGGGTGCGCCGGGTGCCGATGGCGCGGCGGTTCCACAACGACGCGGTCCGGGCGGCGCGCGCGGTGCGTGAGCACCGGCTGGTGCGCTACTTCCGGCTGGCCGGACGGGCGCCTTTCCCGCTCGCTTTCGAGATGGACGACGAACCTCCCGCGGCGCTCACGCCTCAGGGCGCACCGGCATAGCCGCGTTAGAGCCTGTTTGTCGTATCCCGGCAACCGGGCTGGACTAGGTGGCGCATGGGCACCGGGTGGTTCGGGCCTACGATAGGGCGATAGCACTGGTTCATCTTCGAGTGAGGTCTCACGTGTCCACCACCCCCATCACCGCAGACCAGCCGCAGATCGGCACCGCCCGCGTCAAGCGCGGCATGGCCGAGCAGCTCAAGGGCGGTGTGATCATGGACGTGGTCAACGCCGAGCAGGCGAAGATCGCCGAGGACGCCGGTGCGGTCGCCGTCATGGCGCTGGAGCGCGTCCCCGCGGACATCCGCAAGGACGGCGGCGTGGCCCGGATGTCCGACCCGAACATGATCGAGGAGATCATCGGCGCCGTCTCCATCCCGGTGATGGCCAAGTCCCGGATCGGCCACTTCGTCGAGGCCCAGGTCCTCCAGTCGCTGGGTGTCGACTACATCGACGAGTCCGAGGTGCTGACCCCGGCCGACGAGGTCAACCACTCCGACAAGTGGGCCTTCACCACCCCCTTCGTCTGCGGCGCCACCAACCTCGGTGAGGCCCTGCGCCGGATCGCCGAGGGCGCGGCCATGATCCGCTCCAAGGGCGAGGCCGGCACCGGCAACGTGGTCGAGGCCGTCCGCCACCTGCGCCAGATCAAGAACGAGATCGCCAGGCTGCGCGGCTTCGACAACAACGAGCTGTTCGCCGCCGCCAAGGAGCTGCGCGCCCCGTACGAGCTGGTCAAGGAGGTCGCCGAGCTCGGCAAGCTGCCGGTGGTGCTGTTCTCCGCCGGTGGTGTGGCCACCCCGGCCGACGCCGCGCTGATGCGCCAGCTGGGCGCCGAGGGCGTCTTCGTCGGCTCGGGCATCTTCAAGTCGGGCGACCCGGCCAAGCGTGCCGCCGCGATCGTCAAGGCCACCACCTTCTTCGACGACCCGAAGATCATCGCGGACGCCTCCCGCAACCTGGGCGAGGCCATGGTCGGCATCAACTGCGACACCCTGCCGGAGAGCGAGCGGTACGCCAACCGCGGCTGGTAGTTCCGTACGCGCTCGACGGCCCGCCGCGCAGCAGTTGGGGCGCGGCGGGCCGCCGCGCGTACCCGCAGTACAGACTTCAGCGAAGACGAAGCAAGAGGTAGCAACCGTGTCCAGCAGCAACCCCGTCATCGGCGTCCTCGCGCTGCAGGGCGACGTCCGTGAGCACCTGGTGGCACTGGCCGCCGCCGATGCGATCGCCCGCCCGGTCCGCCGCGCCGAGGAACTGGCCGAGGTGGACGCGCTGGTGATCCCCGGCGGCGAGTCCACCACCATGTCCAAGCTGGCCCTGCTGTTCGACGTCATGAGCCCGCTGCGCGAGCGGGTGGCCGCCGGGATGCCGGTCTACGGCACCTGCGCGGGCATGATCATGCTCGCGGACAAGATCCTGGACGGCCGGGACGACCAGGAGACCGTCGGCGGCATCGACATGACCGTGCGCCGCAACGCCTTCGGGCGGCAGAACGAGTCCTTCGAGTCCGGGGTGGACTTCCAGGGCCTGGCCGGCGACCCGGTGCACGGCGTGTTCATCCGCGCCCCCTGGGTCGAGGCGGTCGGTGCGGGCGTCGAGGTGCTGGCCGAACTGCCGGCCGCCGACGGCCCCGACAGCCGCATCGTGGCGGTCCGCCAGGGCAACCTGCTCGCCACCTCCTTCCACCCCGAGCTGACCGGCGACCACCGGGTGCACGAGTACTTCGTCCGCATGGTCGAGGGCGTCTGACCGCGCCGCCCGCCTGCGGGCGCCCGCAGGTCCGCGCCGGCTGCGGTCCGCCGCTTTCGGCGCCGATGCACCCCCCGGCTTGCGACTGGCGCTGACCGAGTGCCAGGTGTCGGTTCGGACACCGGTAAGATCTCCTCTGTTCATTTCCCTTTGGCGACGTAAAGGAGCTGGCGATGTCCGGCCACTCTAAGTGGGCTACCACCAAGCACAAGAAGGCCGTGATCGACGCCAAGCGCGGCAAGCTCTTCGCCAAGATGATCAAGAACATCGAGGTGGCGGCGCGGACCGGCGGCGGCGACCCGGCGGGCAACCCGACGCTCTACGACGCCATCCAGAAGGCGAAGAAGAGCTCGGTCCCGATCGACAACATCAACCGCGCCGTCAAGCGCGGCTCGGGCGAGGACGCCGGCGGCGCCGACTACTCGACGATCATGTACGAGGGCTACGGCCCGAACGGTGTCGCGGTGCTCATCGAGTGCCTCACCGACAACCGCAACCGCGCCGCCTCCGACGTGCGCGTGGCCATGACCCGCAACGGCGGTTCGATGGCCGACCCCGGCTCGGTCTCGTACCTGTTCACCCGCAAGGGCGTCGTCATCGTGCCCAAGGCCGACGGCGTGGACGAGGACAAGCTCTTCGAGGTCGTCCTGGACCAGGACCCCGAGGAGATCAACGACCTCGGCGACTCCTTCGAGATCGTCTCCGAGGCGTCCAGCATGGTCGCGGTCCGCACCGCACTGGTCGACGCGGGCATCGACTACGACTCGGCCGACGCCAACTTCGTCCCCAGCATGCAGGTCGAGCTGGACGTCGACGGCGCCCGCAAGATCCTCAAGCTGATCGACGCCCTCGAGGACAGCGACGACGTCCAGAACGTCTTCGCCAACTTCGACATCAGCGACGAGGTGGGTGCCCAGCTCGACGCCGAGTGAGTTCGGTGACTCTGTCCGGCCCGGTGGTCCCCGCGACCGCCGGGCCGGTGTCGTCGTCGGGGTTGTCGGAGCCGACCGGTAGCCTTCGCAGGTCGGACGAGAGGTGGGGCACGGCGGTGAAGGTACTGGGTGTGGACCCTGGGCTGACCAGGTGCGGCGTCGGCGTGGTGGACGGTGCGCCGGGCCGCCCGCTGCGGATGCTCGGGGTCGGTGTGGTGCGCACCCCCGCCGAGGCGGAGATCGGGCAGCGGCTGCTGCTGATCGAGCAGGGCCTGGAGCAGTGGCTGGACGAGCACCGCCCCGACTTGGTCGCCGTCGAGCGGGTCTTCGCCCAGCACAACGTCCGCACCGTGATGGGCACCGCCCAGGCCAGCGCGGTCGCGATGCTCTGCGCCACCCGGCGCGGCATACCCGTCACCCTGCACACCCCCAGCGAGGTCAAGGCCGCCGTCACCGGCTCGGGCCGGGCCGACAAGGCCCAGGTCACCGCCATGGTCACCCGCCTGCTCCGGCTCGACGCCCCGCCCAAGCCCGCCGACGCCGCCGACGCGCTGGCCCTCGCCATCTGCCACATCTGGCGCGGCGGCGCCGCCGACCGGATCGCCGCCGCGCTCGCCCGCACGGCCCCCGGCCGGCCCCCGGCCGTCCGCCAGGCCCCGACCTTCCACCAGGAGAGCCGCCGATGATCGCCTTCGTCCAGGGCCCGGTCGCCGCCATCGCGAGCGGCACCGCCGTCGTCGAGGTCGGCGGCGTCGGCATGGCCGTCCAGTGCACCCCGAACACCCTGGCCGCACTCCGCCTCGGCGAGCCCGCCAGGCTGGCCACCTCGCTGGTGGTCAGGGAGGACTCGCTCACCCTCTACGGCTTCGCGGACGACGACGAGCGCGCCACCTTCGAGATCCTGCAGGCCGCCCCCGGCGTCGGGCCGCGCCTGGCCCAGGCGATGCTCGGGGTGCACAGCCCGGACGCGCTGCGCCTGGCGATCGCCGGCGGGGACGAGAAGGCCCTGATCGCCGTCCCCGGCATCGGCAAGGCCAAGGCCGCCAAGCTGCTGCTGGAGTACAAGGACAAGCTGGGCGCCCCGCACGGCAGCGTCCCCGCCCAGAAGCCGATCGCCGCCGGGCCCGCGCCGTGGAGCGAGCAGCTGCACGCCGCCCTGGTCGGCCTGGGCTACGCCCCGCGCAAGGCGGACGACGCGGTCACCGCCGTCACCCCCGAGGCCGAGGCGCAGTCGGCCGCCGACGTCGGCGCCCTGCTCAAGGCCGCCCTGCGCACCCTCAACCGCACCCGATGAGCCACCAGGAGCCCGCTGCGATGAGCCCCTACGACTTCGACCCGACGGACCGCCTGGTCACGGCGGCCGCCGATGGCGAGGACCAGGCGGTCGAGGCGGCGCTGCGCCCCAAGCAGCTGGACGAGTTCATCGGGCAGGAGCGGGTCCGCGAGCAGCTCTCGCTGGTCCTCCAGGCCGCCCGCAAGCGCGGCGCCGCACCGGACCACGTCCTGCTCAGCGGCCCGCCCGGGCTCGGCAAGACCACCCTGTCCATGATCATCGCGGCCGAGCTGAACGCCCCGATCCGGATCACCTCGGGGCCGGCCATCCAGCACGCCGGCGACCTGGCGGCCATCCTCTCCTCGCTCACCGAGGGCGAGGTGCTCTTCCTCGACGAGATCCACCGGATGTCCCGGCCCGCCGAGGAGATGCTCTACATGGCGATGGAGGACTTCCGGGTCGACGTCATCGTCGGCAAGGGCCCCGGCGCCACCGCCATCCCGCTGGAGCTGCCCCCCTTCACCCTGGTCGGCGCCACCACCAGGGCCGGCCTGCTGCCCCCGCCGCTGCGCGACCGCTTCGGCTTCACCGGCCACATGGAGTTCTACGCCCCGGCCGAGCTCCAGCGCGTGGTGCACCGCTCCGCCGCCCTGCTGGACGTGGAGATAGACCCGGCCGGTGCCGCCGAGATCGCCGGCCGCTCCCGGGGCACGCCCCGGATCGCCAACCGGCTGCTGCGCCGGGTCCGCGACTACGCCCAGGTCAAGCACGACGGCGTGGTCACCCGGGAGATCGCCGCCCAGGCACTGCAGGTCTACGAGGTGGACGCGCGTGGTCTGGACCGCCTCGACCGCGCGGTGCTGGACGCGCTGCTGCGCCTGTTCGGCGGCGGCCCGGTCGGCCTGTCCACCCTGGCGGTCGCGGTGGGGGAGGAGGCCGAGACGGTCGAGGAGGTCGCCGAGCCCTTCCTGGTCCGCGAGGGCCTGCTGGCCAGGACGCCGCGCGGCCGGATCGCCACCGCCGCCGCCTGGGCCCACCTCGGCCTGACCCCGCCGGCGACGCCGCTCCGCGGTGCCGTACCCGCCCAGCCCGACCTGTTCGGGAGTGCGAACGACGCGGGATGAGACCGGCCGGGCGGAGGGTCGCCACTTTTGGCGGCAGGATGCGATGCTTGGCGTTGTCCGATCAGAGCGGGTCGCCTAGACTCCGCCGGACCGCCCCTCTCACCTGACGGGCCGACGACCACCACAGGCCGCCCAGGCGGGCGGCCCGTAAAGGACTCTGGCTGCTGTGTTTAACCTCCTTCTTCCCATCGTCATGATCGCCGTGCTGTTCATGCTCTTCCGCTCGAACAAGAAGCGGCAGGACCAGGCCGCGCAGATGCGTTCGGCGATGGAGCCCGGCTCGGGAGTCCGCACCATCGGTGGTATGTACGCCCTGGTGAAGGCGGTCAACGACGAGACCGTCGAGCTGGAGATCGCTCCCGGTGTGGTCACCCACTTCACCAAGAGCGCCATTGCGGCCGTCCTCGACCCGCAGGAGTACGACGGGATCATCAACGGTCGCCCCGAGGAGGACGAGCTCGGTGACGACGCTCCCGCCGAGGCCGACCAGGTCGAGGAGGAGGCCGGCGACGCGAAGCCGCTCAGCCTCGACAAGGACGCCCCCGAAGGCGCCACGGGCAAGGGCGGCGCCGACGGCGAGGCTCCCGCGAGCAAGTAACACGACCGGGCGACACCCCCGGCCGTAGCGGCACGAGCCGCGAGCCCACAGAGGACCTCAGGGCCGCCGCGCCCCCGTCCCGGTCCCGCCACAAGCCGGACCGGGCCGATGGGGGCGGTGGCATGGACAGGGAGAAACGAGCAAGGTGGCAACACCAAAGTCGCGCCCGCGCGACGGTTACCCGGGACGGGCCCTGGCCCTGATCCTGGTGGTCACCGTCGGACTGGTCGCCGTCATGTTCTGGACGGGTCACAAGACGCCGCGTCTGGGGATCGATCTCGCCGGTGGCACCAGCATCACGCTGACCGCCAAGTCCGACGACAAGGCCGCGATCAACAAGTCCAACATGGACACCGCGGTCACGATCATCAACAAGCGCGTCAACGCCATGGGCGTCTCCGAGACGGAGGTGCAGACCCAGGGCAGTGACACGATCATCGTCAACATCCCCAATGGCGGTGACCGGCAGGCTGCGATCGACCAGGTAGGCACCACGGCCAAGCTCTACTTCCGTCCGGTGCTGGCCTACGCGCCCACCGGTGTCAAGGCCCCGGCTCCCTCGGCCACCCCGAGTGCGACCGGCAGCGCCTCGCCGTCCGCCAAGCCGTCGTCGACCCCGAGCGGCTCCGCCTCGCCCTCGGCGAGCGCCAGCAAGGCCGGCCGGGCCGTCACCGACGCCCTGAAGGCCGACCCGTCGGCCTCGGCGAACGCCACCCCCTCCGGCCCCGCGAGCGCGAGCGCAGGCGCGGGCAGCACCCCGTCCGCCGCCCCGAGCGCCCCGTCCCCGGCCGACATGACGGCCGCCCTCACCCAGGGCACCGTCCCGCCGGAGCTGCAGCAGCAGTTCACCGCGATGGACTGCTCGGACCCGGCCCAGCAGAAGGACTACCAGACCGACCCGGCGAAGTCCGCGGTCGCCTGCAGCTTCGACAAGGAGCAGGGCGTCTGGAACAAGTTCGCGCTCGGCCCGGTGGCGGTGAACGGCCAGGACGTCTCCAAGGCGCAGGCCACCTTCGACACCCAGAGCGGCGCCGGCTGGCAGGTCCAGCTGTCCTTCAACGACAAGGGCTCCAACGCCTTCGCCTCGACCACCGGCAAGCTGGCCACCCAGCCCGCCCCGGCCAACCAGTTCGCCATCGTGCTGGACGGCAAGGTCGTCTCCCACCCGTACGTCAGCTCCTCGATCACCGGCGGCAACGCGGTCATCTCCGGCAGCTTCACCCAGGACCAGGCCAAGAGCCTGGCCAACGTGCTGAGCTTCGGCGCCCTGCCGCTGACCTTCGACAAGAGCGACGTCACCACCGTGTCCGCCCAGCTCGGCGGCGACCAGCTGCAGGCCGGCCTGATCGCCGGTGCGATCGGCATGCTGCTGGTGGTCCTCTACTCGCTGGTCTACTACCGCGGCCTCGGCCTGATCTCGATCGCCGGTCTGGTCGTCTCGGCGGCACTGACCTACGCGATCATGTCGCTGCTCGGCGCCGGTATCGGCTTCGCGCTGAACCTGCCCGCGGTCTGCGGTGCCATCGTCGCCATCGGTATCACCGCGGACTCGTTCATCGTGTACTTCGAACGCATCCGTGACGAGGTCCGCGACGGCGCCCCGCTGCGCCCGGCCGTCCAGCGGGCCTGGCCGCGCGCCCGTCGCACCATCCTGGTCTCGGACTTCGTGTCCTTCCTCTGTGCCGCGGTGCTGTACGTGGTGTCGGTCGGCAAGGTGCAGGGCTTCGCCTTCACCCTGGGTCTGACCACCCTGCTCGACATCGTGGTGATCTTCCTCTTCACCAAGCCGCTGATCACCCTGGTGGCCCGCCGCAAGTTCTTCGCGGACGGCCACCCGTGGTCCGGCCTGGACCCGAAGCGCCTGGGCGCCCGCCCGCCGATCCGGGGCAGCCGCCGCCGCTCCGCCACTGCAGCCGCGAAGGAGGCCTGACGCCATGTCGCGCTTCGGCAATCTCGGCCACCGTCTCTACCAGGGCGAGGTCAGCTTCGACTTCGTCGGCCGGCGCAAGCTCTGGTACAGCATCTCCGGTGTGATCGTGCTGGTCGCGGCGATCGGTCTGGCGATGGGCCTGCACCTGGGCATCGAGTTCAAGGGCGGGTCGGTCTACACCGTCACCAAGCCCGGGCTGACGGTCTCGCAGGCGCAGGACGTCACCAACAAGATCACCCACGACTCGACCGCCCTGGTGCAGAAGACCGCCAAGGGTGAGGTCAGGATCCAGGTCAGCTCCGAGGAGAAGATCCCCGCGAGCACCTTCATCGAGGGCCTTTCCAAGGACCTCGGCGTTCAGACCAAGGACATCAACGCCCAGGTGATCGGCCCGAGTTGGGGCCACGAGATCTCCCAGAAGGCCCTGCTGGGCCTGGTGATCTTCATGGTGCTGGTGACGGTCTACCTGGCCATCGCCTTCGAGTGGCGGATGGCCGTCGCCGCGCTGGTCGCCCTGATCCACGACCTCCTGATCACCATCGGCGTCTACGCCCTGGTCGGCTTCGAGGTCACCCCGGGCACCGTGATCGGCTTCCTGACCATCCTCGGGTACTCGCTCTACGACACGGTCGTCGTCTTCGACACCGTGAAGGAGAACACCAGGAACATCGCCAAGCAGAACAAGCAGACCTTCAGCGAGGCCGCCAACCACGGCCTCAACCAGACCCTGGTGCGGTCCATCAACACCACCGTGGTCGCCCTGCTGCCGGTCGCCGCTCTGCTGTTCATCGGTGGCGGCCTGCTCGGCGCCGGCACCCTGAACGACATCTCACTCGCCCTGTTCATCGGTCTCGCGGCCGGTGCCTACTCCTCCATCTGCGTGGCCACCCCGCTGTACGCGCAGCTCAAGGAGCAGACGCCGGAGATGCGGGCGCTGGCCAAGAAGGTCGCCGCCCGGCGCGAGGCGGACGCCAAGGCCGCTGCCGAGGCCCCTGCGGACGCCGCCGGGCAGGCCGTCGAGGACGAGATCACGGCGGGTATGGTCGGACAGCGCAACCAGCCGACGGGCCGGTCCCGCTCCAAGGGCCGCTCGTCCGGCAAGCACTGACCCCACGCTGTTAGAGGAACCCCCGTGACCGTTGCCGATCCCGTCCTTTCCGAGCTGCTGAACAGCAGGATCCGGGACGTGCCCGACTACCCCAAGCCCGGTGTGCTGTTCAAGGACATCGCCCCGCTGCTGGCCGACGCCGAGGCCTTCGCGGCCCTCACCGAGGCGCTGGCCGGCCGGGCGAAGGCACTCGGTGCGACCAAGGTGGTCGGTCTGGAGGCGCGGGGGTTCGTCCTGGCGGCCCCGGCCGCGTACGCGGCCGGGCTCGGCTTCGTGCCGATCCGCAAGAAGGGCAAGCTGCCCGGCGCGGTGTACGGCCAGTCGTACGAGCTGGAGTACGGCTCCGCGACGCTGGAGGTCCAGTGCGACGCCTTCGCCCCGGGCGAGAAGGTCCTGGTGGTGGACGACGTGCTGGCCACCGGCGGCACCCTGGGTGCCTCGCTGGACCTGGTCCGGCAGGCCGGTGCCGAACTGGCCGGCGTGGTCGTGCTGATGGAGCTGGGCTTCCTGCCCGGCCGCGACCGGCTGCTGGAGCACCTGGGCGGCGCGCCGCTGGAGACGCTGGTCCTGGTCTGAGCAACACCTCGCAGGGGCGGTGATCACTTCGGTGATCACCGCCCCTGCGGTGTTCCGGCGGGGTCGCCGGGGCCGCTCCACCCGGTCGGACGGACAGCGCCGGGACACCGTTTCCGGGGTGCTCCACCGCACCGGACCCCTCCGCCCGCACCGCGTGGCCGGCACCTCCCGGGCCGGGTGGCGGCGCGATCGGGACCGGGTGGTCGAACGTCGCGCTCCCGGGCTCGGTACCATGAAGATTCACCCCTTCCCGGTCGCGCGAAGGGGAAGGCACCGCGCCCCGAGGAGTGTCCTTGCCCGACGAGGCCCAGCCCACGGCCGAGGCCGCCGCCCCCGAGAACCGGCCCACGCCTTCGGGGGCCACCCCGGTACGGCCGGCGCCGTCCGCGGCATCAAGGCTCTCCTCCTCCGGTGGTATGCGCGCCCGCCTGGCCCGCCTCGGCGGCCAGCGCAGCACCGTGCTCAATCCGGTGCTGGAGCCGCTGTTCCGCACCATCAGGGCCAACGACCCGAAGGCCGACCCCAACCTGCTGCGCGACATCGAGCGCGCGTACGTGGTGGCGGAGAAGTGGCACCGCGGGCAGAAGCGCAAGAGCGGCGACCCGTACATCACCCACCCGCTCGCCGTCGCGACCATCCTGGCCGAGCTGGGCATGGACGCCCCGACGCTGATGGCCGGGCTGCTGCACGACACCGTCGAGGACACCGACTACGGCCTGGAGACGCTGCGCCGCGACTTCGGCGACTCGGTCGCGCTGCTGGTGGACGGCGTCACCAAGCTGGACCGGGTCAAGTTCGGCGAGGCCGCGCAGGCCGAGACGGTGCGCAAGATGGTCGTGGCGATGGCCAAGGACCCGCGGGTCCTGGTGATCAAGCTCGCCGACCGCCTGCACAACATGCGCACCATGCGGTACCTCAAGCGGGAGAAGCAGGAGAAGAAGGCCCGCGAGACCCTGGAGATCTACGCCCCGCTGGCGCACCGGCTGGGTATGAACACCATCAAGTGGGAGCTGGAGGACCTCGCCTTCGCGATCCTCTACCCCAAGATGTACGACGAGATCGTGCGTCTGGTGGCGGAGCGCGCGCCCAAGCGGGACGAGTACCTGGCCACCGTGATCGACCAGGTGCAGGGCGATCTGAAGGGGGCCCGGATCACCGCGCAGGTGACGGGCCGTCCGAAGCACTACTACTCGGTCTACCAGAAGATGATCGTGCGAGGCCGCGACTTCGCCGAGATCTACGACCTGGTCGGCATCCGGGTCCTGGTCGACACCGTCCGCGACTGCTACGCGGCGCTGGGCACCATCCACGCGCGGTGGAACCCGGTGCCGGGGCGGTTCAAGGACTACATCGCGATGCCGAAGTTCAACATGTACCAGTCGCTGCACACCACGGTGATCGGTCCCGGCGGCAAGCCGGTGGAACTCCAGATCCGCACCTTCGACATGCACCGCCGGGCCGAGTACGGCATCGCCGCGCACTGGAAGTACAAGCAGCGCGCGGTGGCCGGCGCCTCCAAGGTCCGTACCGACACGCCGACCCAGGTCCGCAAGGACGACAAGGCCGGGGCCGTCAACGAGATGGCCTGGCTGCGGCAGCTGCTGGACTGGCAGAAGGAGACCGAGGACCCGAGCGAGTTCCTGGAGTCGCTGCGCTTCGACCTCTCCAACAACGAGGTCTTCGTCTTCACGCCGAAGGGCGACGTCATAGCGCTCCCGGCGGGCGCCACCCCGGTGGACTTCGCCTTCGCGGTGCACACCGAGGTCGGCTACCGCTGCATAGGGGCGCGGGTCAACGGCCGGCTGGTGCCGCTGGAGTCCACCCTGGAGAACGGCGACACCGTCGAGGTGTTCACCTCCAAGGCGGAGAACGCGGGACCGTCCCGGGACTGGCTGAGCTTCGTCAAGTCGCCGCGCGCCCGGAACAAGATCAAGGCGTGGTTCTCCAAGGAGCGCCGCGAGGAGGCGATCGAGCAGGGCAAGGACGCCATCGCGCGGGCGATGCGCAAGCAGGGCCTGCCGATCCAGCGCATCCTCACCGGCGACTCGCTGGTCACGCTGGCGCACGAGATGCGCTACCCCGACATCTCCTCGCTCTACGCGGCGATCGGCGAGGGCCATGTCGCGGCGCAGAACATCGTGCAGAAGCTGGTGCAGGCGCTCGGCGGCGAGGAGGAGGCCACCGACGACCTGGCCGAGACCACCACGCCGACCCGCCAGGGCCGCGCGGTGCGGCGCCGGGCCAAGGGCGACCCCGGGGTGATCGTCAAGGGCGTCGAGGACGTCTGGGTCAAGCTCTCCCGCTGCTGCACCCCGGTGCCGGGCGACCCGGTCGTCGGCTTCGTCACCCGCGGCAACGGCGTCTCGGTGCACCGTACGGACTGCGTCAACGTGGAGTCGCTGACCCAGCAGCCGGAGCGGATGATCGAGGTCGAGTGGGCGGCGACCCAGTCCTCGGTCTTCCTGGTGGCCATCCAGGTCGAGGCGCTGGACCGGTCCCGGCTGCTCTCGGACGTCACCCGGGTGCTCTCGGACCAGCACGTCAACATCCTGTCGGCGGCGGTCCAGACCTCCCGGGACCGGGTGGCGATGAGCCGCTTCACCTTCGAGATGGGCGACCCGAAGCACCTGGGGCACGTCCTGAAGGCGGTCCGCGGTGTCGAGGGTGTGTACGACGTGTACCGGGTCACCTCCGGACGGAAGTGATCCGGGCGCGAATCCGCTCCTGATGTGCGCGGGGCCTCCTGTCGGTACAGGCTGGGAAGAGTTGAACCCAGTGGTAGGAGGCCCCATGAACCTCAAGCTGACGACCGTGGCCGCACTGGCCTGTGCCGCTCTGACGGCGGGCGTGGTGGGAGGCGGTGGTACGGCCCTGGCGGCCGCCGCGCCCTCGGCGTCCACTGCTTCCGGGCCCAACGGTGTGGAGAAACTGACCGGCCCCAACGTCGTCCTGGCGGCGATCAAGGCGCTCAAGGCCGGTAACTCCGCCCATGTCGACGGGCGGATAGACGACGGGGTCAACCTGGTGACCTTCAACCTGTCGATGGACGTGGCCGGCAACTGCACCGGTTCCGTGAGCGAGAGCTTCCTCGGCAACTTCCAGGTGGTCAAGGCGGGCAACGACCTCTGGGTCAAGCCCGACCAGGCGTTCTGGCAGGGCCACGGCGGGCAGGCCGTCGCCCAGCTGGTGGGCGACCGCTACCTGAGGACCACCAGTGACAACGTGCAGTTCCTCGAACTCGCCTCGATCTGCGACCTGGGCGCCCTGGCGGACTCGATGTCGCCCACGGGGGTCTCGCTGACCACCGGCTCCGTGGGCACGAGCAACGGCAAGCCGGCCGTGGCGGTCCTGGGCGTCAAGGGTGAGGAGCACGGCACCCTCTGGGTGGCCACCCAGGGCCGGGCCTATCCGCTGCACTTCCAGCGGACCGGCGGGATCGGCAGCGAGACGCTCAACTTCAAGGACTTCTCCGTGCCGGTGAAGAACGCCACCCCGGGAGCCTCCCAGAGCATCGATCTCAACCGGCTCGTCCAGGTGTTCGGGACGAGCGGGTCCCCGGCGGCCAAGACCTGACCCGGTTCACCCGGCAGGTAGCACGGCAGGGGCGCGGGGAACCGCGCGAACGACCATGCGCCTCCACAGAGGGCTGGTCGCGCAGTTCCCCGCGCCCCTGAAGCCGAACCGGTGCCCTGGCGGGCGCGGTGTCAGCCGCTGAACTCCTGCAGGCTCTTCTGGGCCTGGTCCAGTAGTGCCTGCCGGCCCGCCAGCTCGGACTCCAGCTTGGCGACCTTGTTGGCGTTGCCGGTGGCGCGGGCCTTGTCCAGGTCGGCCTGGAGCCTGTCCACGGCGGCCTGGAGGAGGCCGGTCATACCGGCGGCACGGGCCTTGGCCTCCGGGTTGGAGCGCTGCCACTCGGCGTCCTCGGCCTCGCGGACGGCCCGCTCGACCGCGTTGAGACGGCCGTCCAGCTTCGGCCGGGCGTCGCGCGGCACGTGGCCGATCGCCTCCCAGCGCTCGCTGATCTCGCGCAGCGCGGCCTTGGCGGTCTTGAGGTCGGTGATCGGCAGGATCGCCTCGGCCTCGACCAGCAGGGCCTCCTTCAGCTTCTGGTTCTCGCCCTGCTCGGCGTCCCGCTCGCTGAAGGCGGCGGCGCGGGCCTGGAAGAAGACGTCCTGTGCGCCCCGGAACCGGGCCCACAGCTCTTCCTCGGCGTCCCGCTGGGCCCGCCCGGCGGCCTTCCACTGCGCCATCAGGTCGCGGTAGGCGGCGGCGGTGTCGCCCCACTCGGTGGAGGCGGCCAGCGCCTCGGCCTCGGCGACCAGCTTCTCCTTGGCCGCCCGGGCCGTCTCGCGCTCCGCGTCCAGGGTCGCGAAGTGCGCCTTGCGGTGCTTGGAGAACACCGAGCGGGCGTGCGAGAAGCGGTGCCACAGCTCGTCGTCGCTCTTGCGGTCCAGGCGCGGCAGGCCCTTCCAGGTGTCCACCAGGGCGCGCAGCCGGTCGCCGGCCTCCCGCCACTGGGTGGACTCGGCCAGTGCCTCGGCCTCGGCGACCAGCTTCTCCTTGGCGGTACGGGCGTCGTCCTGGGCCTTGGCCCGGGCCGCCTTGCGCTCCGCCTGCCGGGACTCGATCTCGCCGGCCAGGGTTTCGAGCCGCTGGGCGAGCGAGGCCAGGTCACCGACCGCGTGCGCCTCGGTGACCTGCTCGCGCAGGTGGTCCAACGCGACCTGGGCGTCCTTGGCGGCCAGGTCGGTCTTGCGGACGCGGTGCTCCAGGAGGCCGATCTCGGCCTCCAGGCCCTGGTACTTGCGCTCGAAGTAGGCGAGGGCCTCCTCAGGGGAGCCCGCCTGCCAGGAGCCGACGACGCGTTCGCCCTCGGCCGTCCTGACGTAGACGGTCCCCTGCTCGTCGACACGGCCCCACGGGTCGCTGCTCACAGCGCCTCCTCCACATGACGTCGCACCCACGGGTGTGTGGTGCGCGTACGTCGTCCACAGTTGATGTGCGGCGGACCGATGGAGTCCGCCGTCCGAGCCGTCGAGTTGTCGATGCCGAGGGTGACGGCCGACGGTCAGGGCACCCTATACAACAGCAACATAGGCGACCAGCGCCGGTGCTGTCCGCATCCGGGCCGGGCGATTTCCTGCGGCGCCGCCTCCCGAACCGCTCACGCAGGGCCGGGAAGCAGCGCCGGACGGGCTCAACCCTTGACCGTGGCCACCGAGTTGAGCACCACGTTGGCGTTCGGGGCGCCGTCGCCGCCGCCGCCCTGGACGCCGCCGGCGGCGATGTTGTTCAGGACGTCGAGGCCGCCGGTGATCTTGCCGAACGGGGTGTAGCTGGGGGGCAGCTGGGTGTCCTTGTAGACCAGGAAGAACTGGCTGCCGTTGGTGCCGGGACCGGCGTTGGCCATTGCCACGGTGCCCGCCGGGTAGGTCGCGCCGGTCAGGTTCTCGTCCGCGAACTGGTAACCGGGACCGCCCGATCCGCCGGGGTTGGTGGCGCTGGCCGTCGGGTCGCCGCACTGCAGCACGTAGATGCCCTGGGTGGTGAGGCGGTGGCACTTGACATGGTCGAAGTAGTGCTCGCCGGAGAGGAAGGCGAAGGAGTTGACCGTGTGCGGCGCCTTCGCGGCGTCCAGGTCGACGGTGACCTTGCCGCAGCTGGTGTCCAGCGTGGCGGTGTACTTGCCGCCGGTGTCGATCGACATGGCCGGCTCGGTCTTCCACTGCTTGCCGTTCGGCTTGCCGGGCGCCGGGTCGGTGCACCCCTTGACCGGGGTGACGGCCGTGGGGCTCGGCGCGGCCTGCGGGGTCGCGTCCTTGGGCTTGTCCTTGTCGAACACGCCGGCCGCCCAGGCGGTGCCGCCGGCCACCACCAGGACGGCCACGACGGCGGCGCTGACGACGGCGTTGCGGCGCTTGGCCCTGCGCTGGGCCTCGACCCGGCGCTCCATCTGCCGCTCGTACTTGTCGCGGGCGAGCTGCCGCCGCCGCTGTTCGCTGCTGACCACCGGCCGTGTCTCCTGATGTCGTTCCTGCTGATGTCGGATGCGGGAGTCCCGGGAATTCCGGTACGGATCATCGCACCCACCGGCGGCCAAGTGTAGGGACCCCGTCCGTAAGTACGAGATCAACCGGGAAAGTCCGCGGTCACGATTTCCCCGGGTGCCCGAGGACCAACTCACCGCTATCTGGTTCGCAACCGGTGCCGTACCGCCGGTAGGCTGCGGTGAGACCAGCGGTGACGACTCAGCGAAGGCACCGCCACCCGAAGACAAGAGGATCACGCGTGTTCGTCGCCGGATTTCCAGCCGGAGCCTGGGGCACCAACTGCTACCTGGTCGCACCGGCCGCCGGTGAGGAGTGCGTGATCGTCGATCCCGGCCACGAAGCGGCGCAGGGTGTCGAGGACTTGATCCGCGAGCACCGGCTGAAGCCGGTCGCCGTGCTGCTCACCCACGGGCACATCGACCACGTCGCCTCGGTGGTGCCGGTCTGCGGCGCGCAGAACGTACCGGCCTGGATCCACCCCGAGGACCGCTACATGATGGCCGACCCGGAGCGCGCCCTCGGGCGCTCGCTCGGCCGGCAGCTGATGGGCTCGATCACGGTCGGCGAGCCGGACGACGTACGGGAGTTGACCGACGGCAGTGTCCTGGAACTGGCCGGCCTCCGGCTCACCGTCGACCATGCGCCCGGCCATACCGGGGGGTCGGTGACCTTCAGGACGCCCTCGCAGAATGACATCCCTCCGGTGCTGTTCTCGGGCGACCTGCTGTTCGCCGGCTCCATCGGGCGCACGGACCTCCCCGGTGGTGACAGCGCAGCGATCATGCGGTCGCTGGCCCGGGTCTGCCTGCCCCTCGACGACGCCACCGTGGTCCTCTCCGGCCACGGCTCCCAGACCACCATCGGCCGTGAGCGCGCCAGCAACCCCTACCTCAGGCAGGCGGCTGAGAGCGCGGGCTCCGCCGAGAACACAGTCGCTCCGCGACGAGGAATGTGACGGAAGAGAAGTTGAGCACCTTCACCGCCCCCAAGGGCACCTACGACCTGCTGCCGCCCAGCTCCGCGACCTTCCTGGCGATCCGCGAGCGCCTGTCCGCGCCGCTGCGCCGGGCCGGGTACGGCTACATCGAGACGCCGGTCTTCGAGGACGTCAAGCTCTTCTCGCGCGGTGTCGGCGAGTCCACCGACATCGTCACCAAGGAGATGTTCTCCCTCACCAAGCGCGGCCGGGAGGACCTCGCGCTGCGCCCCGAGGGCACCGCCTCGGTGCTCCGCGCCGCCCTCCAGGCCAACCTGCACAAGCTCGGCAACCTGCCGGTCAAGCTCTGGTACTCCGGCTCGTACTACCGCTACGAGCGCCCGCAGGCCGGCCGCTACCGCCAGTTCGCCCAGGTCGGCGCCGAGGCGATCGGTGCCGAGGACCCGGCGCTGGACGCCGAGCTGATCATCCTGGCCGACGACGCCTTCCGCTCGCTGGGCCTGAGCGACTACACGCTGCTGCTCAACAGCCTCGGGGACAAGCAGTGCCGCCCGGTCTACCGCGCCGCCCTGCAGGAGTTCCTGACCGGTCTCGACCTGGACGAGGACACCCGCCGCCGCGCCGAGATCAACCCGCTGCGCGTCCTGGACGACAAGCGCGAGTCCGTGCAGGCCCAGCTCGGCGGCGCGCCGCTGCTGCGCGACTACCTGTGCGAGGAGTGCAAGGCGTACGACGAGCAGGTCCGCGCGCTGCTCACCGCCAACGGCGTGGCCTTCACGGACGACCCCAAGCTGGTCCGCGGCCTGGACTACTACACCCGCACCACCTTCGAGTTCGCGCACAACGGCCTCGGCGCCCAGTCCGCGATCGGCGGCGGCGGCCGGTACGACGGCCTGTCCGAGATGATCGGCGGCCCCGCGCTGCCGTCCGTCGGCTGGGCGCTCGGAGTGGACCGCACCTACCTCGCCATGGAGGCCGAGGGCGTCGTCCTCGACCTGCCCGCCAGCACCTCGGTCTACGCCGTGGCGCTCGGCGAGGAGGCCAAGAACGTGCTCTTCGCCAAGGTGGTCGAGCTGCGCCGGGCCGGCGTCGCCACCGACCTCGCCTTCGGCGTCAAGGGCATCAAGAACGCCATGAAGTCCGCCGACCGTTCCGGCGCCCGCTTCGCGCTGGTGGCCGGGGACCGCGACCTCGCCGAGGGTGTCGTCCAGCTCAAGGACATGACCACCGGCGAGCAGACCCCGGTCGCCCTCGAAGCACTCGTATCCACCCTGAAGGAGAAGCAGCTGTGATCCGCACGCACGACGCGGGCACGCTCCGCGCGGAGCACGCCGGAGCGACCATCACCCTGGCCGGCTGGGTCGCCCGCCGCCGTGACCACGGCGGTGTCGCGTTCATCGACCTGCGCGACGCCTCCGGCACCGTGCAGATCGTGGTCCGCGACCTCGACTCGGTGCACGGCCTGCGCGCCGAGTACTGCGTCAAGGTGGTCGGTGAGGTCCGGGTCCGCCCCGAGGGCAACGAGAACCCGGAGATCCCGACCGGCCGGGTCGAGGTCGTGGTCAGCGAGATCGAGGTGCTCTCCGAGGCCGCCCCGCTGCCGTTCCCGGTCGCCGAGTACGAGCCCGGCACGGTGAACGAGGAGGTGCGCCTGCGCTACCGCTACCTGGACCTCCGCCGTGAGGGCCCGGCCAAGGGCCTGCGCCTGCGCTCCAAGGTCAACAACATCATCCGCCGGGTGATGGAGGAGAACGACTTCCTCGACATCGAGACGCCGTACCTCACCCGCTCCACCCCCGAGGGCGCCCGCGACTTCCTCGTCCCGGTCCGCCTGCAGCCCGGCCACTGGTACGCGCTGCCGCAGTCGCCCCAGCTGTTCAAGCAGCTGCTGATGGTGGCCGGCATGGAGCGCTACTACCAGATCGCCCGCTGCTTCCGCGACGAGGACTTCCGTGCCGACCGGCAGCCGGAGTTCACCCAGCTGGACATCGAGGCGTCCTTCGTGGACCAGGAGGACATCCTGGCCCTCGGTGAGAAGATCATCGGTGCCATCTGGCGCGAGGTGCACGGCTACGAGGTCCCCAACCCGCTGCCCCGGATGACCTACGCGGACGCCATGTCCCGCTACGGCTCCGACAAGCCGGACGTCCGCTTCGGCCAGGAGCTGACCGACCTCACCGAGTACTTCAAGGGCACCGCGTTCCGGGTGTTCCAGGCGCCGTACGTCGGTGCGGTGGTCATGCCCGGCGGTGCCTCGCAGCCGCGCAAGCAGCTGGACGCCTGGCAGGACTGGGCCAAGGCGCGCGGCGCCCGCGGCCTGGCGTACGTGCTGGTGGACGCCGAGACCGGCGAGCTGCGCGGCCCGGTCGCCAAGAACCTCTCCGAGGAGCACCTGGCCGGCCTCGCCGCCGCCGCGGGTGCCAAGCCGGGCGACGCGGTCTTCTTCGCGGCCGGCAAGAAGGTGCCGTCGCAGGAGCTGCTCGGTGCCGCCCGTCTGGAGATCGGCCGCCGCTGCAACCTGATCGACGAGTCGAAGTGGGCCTTCCTCTGGGTGGTCGACTTCCCGATGTTCGAGCCGATCGAGGACGACAAGGGCGAGTTCCAGGGCTGGCACGCGGTGCACCACCCGTTCACCGCGCCGACCGCCGAGTCGCTCGCCACCTTCGACACCGACCCGGGCGCCGCGCTCTCCAACGCGTACGACCTGGTGCTCAACGGTTCGGAGCTGGGCGGCGGTTCGATCCGTATCCACCAGCGGGACGTGCAGAAGCGCGCCTTCGACGCGATCGGGCTCTCCGAGGAGGAGGCGAGCTCGCAGTTCGGCTTCCTGCTGGACGCCTTCAACTACGGCCCGCCGCCGCACGGTGGCGTCGCCTTCGGCCTGGACCGGATCGTCACCCTGCTCGGCGGGTACGACACCATCCGTGACGTGATCGCCTTCCCGAAGACCTCCACCGGCGGCGACCCGCTGACCGGCGCCCCGACCCCGATCACCCCGGCCCAGCGCCGCGAGGCGGGCGTGGACGCTCAGCCCAAGGCTGCGGGCGAGGCGAAGGTCCGCGAGGAGGCCAAGAACGAGGCCCCCAGCCAAGGCTGACCCGGCGTCAGTAGCATGACCCTCCACGGCCCCGGCCCGGTGTGACGACACCGGGCCGGGGCCGGTCCACAGTGGCCCACAACGGCGTGCGACTCGCGAAGGACGAACCATGACCGTACGTACCAGAGTTGAGCAGCCATCGGATGCCCCGGCGACCAGACGGGTGCACATGGCCGCCTTCCCGGGGCCGGACGAAGCCGACCTGGTGGACGCGCTGCGCCGCGACCCGTCCTGGCTGAACGAGCTCTCCGTGGTCGCCGTCACGGACCTGGAGAACCGCGAACTGGTCGTCGCGCACGCCCTGTTGACGCGCCTGCGGATCGGCCACGGCGAGGGCCTGGCGCTCGCCCCGGTCGCGGTCGCGCCGGAGTGGCAGCGCAAGGGCATCGGCCGGCTCGTGGTCCGCGCCGCCCTGGACGCGGCGGAGGCGGCGGGGGAGCAGTTGGTAGTGGTCCTCGGCGACCCCGGCTACTACGGGCACTTCGGCTTCACCCCGGCCTCCCGGCACGAGATCATCGGACCGTTCCCGGTCCGCGACGACTACTTCCAGGCGCTGCCGCTCAGCGCCTACGACGGCCGCCCGCGCGGCCTGTGCCGCTACCCGACGCCGTTCGACGGGGTCTGACCCCCGGGGCTGCTCCGGCGGGCCGGTCCCCGGCTCCCGGGGGCCTGCCCAGGGCTCACCCGATGTCGACGGTCTCCCGGCAGCTGCGGATGAAGGCCACCATCGCGGGGGTCACCGGCTGGTCGCGGAGCCAGTACAGGCCCACCTGGCTCGGGCTCAGTCCGCGGACCGGGCGGAACGCCACGTCCGGGCGCGGGGCCAGCCGCCGCATCGACTTCGGGGCGAAGCCGATGCCCTGCCCGCAGGCCACCGCCGCCATCCACTCGTCCGCGTTGTGCGCCACGGTGGCGATCCTGGCCGGTCTGCCGCCGCGCTCCTCGGCGCCGAGCCAGTA
The DNA here is from genome assembly GCF_000955975.1 of Saccharothrix sp. ST-888. Taxonomy (GTDB): domain Bacteria; phylum Actinomycetota; class Actinomycetes; order Streptomycetales; family Streptomycetaceae; genus Kitasatospora. The sequence goes on along the minus strand of NZ_JYJF01000048.1, from coordinate 16,094 downwards.
GTCCCGCCAGGCTCCGGCCTCCTGCGGGATCGCCACGAAGGGCTCGTCCAGCAGATCGGCGAAGTCCAGGGTCTCGCGGGCGGTCAGCGGGTGTTCGACCGAGAGCGCGGCCCAGCGCTCCTCCGTGCCCAGCCGGGCGGTCGCGAACTCCTGAGCGAGCCCGGCGGGGGCGTGCCAGAGCGCCAGGTCGATCTCGCCGGAGGCGAGTCCCGAGGTGGGGTCGAACCAGTTGTTCTGCCGCATCCGGACCTGCCAGCCGGGCATCAGACGGCCGAACTCCGCGATGGTGGGCAGCCCCACCAGATTGATGGTGCTGCCCTCGAAGCCGACCCGCAGCGTGCCGCCCGCCGCCTCCGCCGCCTGCCGGGTGGCCCGCAGCGCCACCTCCCAGCTCTCCAGCAGCGTCGCCGTGTGGGCGGCCAGCGCGTGCCCGGCCGCCGTGGGCGTCACACCGTCCCGCGAGCGCCGGAACAGGGTGACCCCGAGCTGGCTCTCCAGCCTGCGGATCTGCTTGGTCAGGGTGGGTTGGGAGACGAACAACCGGCCCGCCGCGGCGGTGAGCTGACCCTCTTCGCAGACTGTGGCGAAGTAGCGCAGCAGCCGGGTGTCGATATCCATGCCCCAAGGTTATGGAGGGGGCTATTGGACCTCGGCGGCGGGGCAGGGCAGAGTTGATCACCCGCCAGGCGGGTCGGTACCGGCAGTGCAGGGGGCTGCCGGTCCCGTCGCCTGTCCGCGGTGTGCCTCGGACGTGCCCGGACGAGTCGCCGATCGCTCCCGGAGCTTCTCCAGCCGTCGTGGACGGTCCCCGGCGCCATGACCTGCGGCTGGGGCGGATCGCCCGTAGCGTGAGTGCCTATCGGCATCCGGTGAGCGGAGGGCACAGTGGCGGCGGCATCCGGGCGGCTTCCCAGGGAGCCGTACGAGAGGGAACTCCTGCGGCTGCAGGGCGAGTTGGTGAAGCTCCAGGGCTGGGTGCGGGCCGAGGGCGTCCGGCTGGTGGTGGTCTTCGAGGGGCGGGACGCGGCGGGCAAGGGCGGGGCGATCAAGCGGGTGGCGGAGTACCTGAACCCGCGCGTCGCCCGGATCGCGGCCCTCCCCGTGCCGACCGAGCGCCAGCGCGGCCAGTGGTACTTCCAGCGGTACGTGGAGCAGCTGCCGGCGGCGGGCGAGATCGTGCTCTTCGACCGCAGCTGGTACAACCGGGCCGGGGTGGAGAAGGTGATGGGCTTCTGCACCGACGAGCAGTACCGGCAGTTCCTGCACCAGTGCCCGACCTTCGAGCGGATGCTGATCGAGGCGGGCGTCCTGCTCCGCAAGTACTGGTTCTCGGTCAGCCTGGAGGAGCAGGAGCGGCGGTTCCGTTCGCGCCTGGAGGACCCCATGCGGCAGTGGAAGCTCTCGCCGATGGACACCGAGTCGATCACCCGGTGGGAGGAGTACTCCCGGGCCAAGGACGAGATGTTCGTCTACACCGACATCCCCGAGTCGCCCTGGAACGTGGTGGAGAGCGACGACAAGCGGCGGGCCCGGATCAACATGATCGCTCACCTGCTCTCCAGCGTCCCGTACCGGGAGGTCGACCGGCCGGAGGTCGCGCTGCCCGCCAGGCCGCCGTCCAAGGGGTACCAGCGGCCGCCGCGTGATCTGCAGAAGTACGTGCCGGACCACGCGGCGAGGCTGGAGCACTCCGGCCCGGCGAACGGCTCGGCGAAGGACCGGAAGGACCAGCCGGACGACAAGGGCCGGACGAAGGACCGCGGTAGGCGGTAGCCGTCAGGTGGGCTGGCCCGCCGCCGCGCCCGTGGCCAGGTCGGGGCCCCAGCGCTCCAGGGACTCCGCCAGGTCGAGCGGCCCGGGACGGAGACCGGAGTTCTCGGTCGGCCAGTCCTCGCGGGGGACGCGCCACATCAGCTCGAACTCGTTGCCGTCCGGGTCCTTGGCGTAGAACGACTTGGACACCAGGTGGTTGGTCGCGCCGACCAGGGCGCCGCGCTCGTCCAGCCGGGCGCCGATCTCGGCCAGTTCGCCGAGCGTGCCGACCTCCCAGGCCAGGTGGTAGAGCCCGACTCTGCCCTGTTCCGGGCCGGGGGCGTCCGCGCCTATCGCGAACAGGCCCAGGTCGTGGTCGTTGAGGCTGTCGGGCGCGCTGAGGAAGGCGGCCCGGCCGGCTGCCAGGTGGTCGAGCCGGAAGCCGAAGACGGCGGTGTAGAACTCGACCGAGCGGTCGAGGTCGCGGATCCAGAGCACCGCGTGGTTGAGACGGCGGACAGGCATGGTGGGGCTCCCGGGTGGTTCGTGCGGCTGGCGGGCCCCAGCGTACGCCGATCAGGTTCAAATTCGAACTAAAGATTGCAGCCGGTCCTGTCGGCGCCCTCGCATAGGCTTCACGCGTGGACGAACCGGACCTCTTCACCGCCGCCGCCGAGGAACGCCAGGCCAAGGAGCCGGGGCGGGCCCCGCTCGCGGTACGGATGCGCCCGCGCACCCTCGACGAGGTGGCGGGTCAGCGGCAGCTGCTCAAGCCCGGGTCGCCGCTGCGCCGCCTGGTCTCCGGCTCCCGGGGTCCCGCCGCGACCAGCTCGGTGATCCTCTGGGGCCCGCCCGGCACCGGCAAGACCACCCTGGCCCACGTCATCAGCCAGGCCGTCGAGGGCCGCTTCGTCGAACTCTCCGCGATCACCGCCGGGGTCAAGGAGGTCCGCGCGGTCATCGACGGCGCCCGCCGGGCCGTCGGCATGAGCGGCCGGGAGACGGTGCTGTTCCTGGACGAGATCCACCGCTTCTCCAAGGCCCAGCAGGACTCCCTGCTGCCCGCGGTGGAGAACCGCTGGGTCACCCTGATCGCCGCCACCACCGAGAACCCCTACTTCTCGGTGATCTCCCCGCTGCTCTCCCGCTCCCTGCTGCTCACCCTCGAATCGCTCACCGACGAGGACATCCGTGCCCTGCTGCACCGGGCGGTGGCGGACGAGCGCGGGCTCGCGGGCAGCGTCGAGCTGAGCGCCGAGGCCGAGGACCACCTGGTCCGCCTGGCCGGGGGAGACGCCCGCCGGGCGCTCACCACCCTGGAGGCGGCGGCCGGTGCCGCGCTGGAGAAGAACGAGGAGACGCTCACCCTCGCCACCACCGAGACGGCCGTCAACCAGGCCGCCGTCCGCTACGACAAGGACGGCGACCAGCACTACGACGTCGCCAGCGCCCTGATCAAGTCGATCCGGGGCAGCGACGTGGACGCCACCCTGCACTACCTGGCCCGGATGATCGAGGCCGGCGAGGACCCGCGCTTCATCGCCCGCCGCCTGATGATCTCCGCCAGCGAGGACATCGGCCTGGCCGACCCGACCGCGCTGCCCACCGCCGTCGCCGCCGCCCAGGCGGTCGCGCTGATCGGCTTCCCCGAGGCGAGGATCATCCTCTCCCAGGCGGCCATCGCGCTGGCGCTGGCGCCCAAGTCCAACGCCGCGTACCTGGCGATCGATGCCGCCCTGGCCGACGTGCGGCAGGGGCTGGCGGGCGCCGTCCCGCCGCACCTGAGGGACGCGCACTACGGCGGTGCGGGCAGGCTCGGCCACGGCCAGGGCTACCAGTACCCGCACGACCTGCCCGGCGGCATCGCCGCCCAGCAGTACGCGCCGGACTCGGTGCACGGCAGGGCGTACTACCACCCGACCCGGCACGGCGGGGAGGCCCGCTACGCGGACATCGTCGAATGGACCAGGGGCAGGCTCAAGGGGGAGTGAGCCGGGGCCGGGCGCTGTGCTCGGGTGCCGTGGTCGGCCGGGTGAGTGATCGACGGTATACTCGATCGGAGTGCCATGTCCCGGGTACGGCAGCGGATGCGAGTCCGTCTGACCGGCCGCACCAGCGGGGCACTGGCCCGAAGCTCCCCTCGGGGGCTTCAGGAGCGTTGCGCACCGGTTTCGGTGTCGCGGGCAGCCCATCCATCACTCCGGTGGCGGTGGGCGGTGCGTGTGCAAGCACATTCGTGCCCGGCTTCGGAGAGCGGCTGACCGTCCTCGGACGGTTTTTCTCCGGGTCGCGAGGAGCAACCTCCGTCAACACCTGGTGAAGCCGTATTCGTAAAGCAAGAGAGGTTTGGTTCATGGCGAACCAGAAGCGCCCCAAGGTCAAGATTGCCCGTGCGCTGGGCATTCCGCTGACCCCGAAGTCCGTCAAGTACTTCGAGGCCCGCCCGTACCCGCCCGGCCAGCACGGCCGTGGCCGCAAGCAGAACTCTGACTACAAGGTCCGTCTGACCGAGAAGCAGCGTCTGCGCGCCCAGTACGACCTCAGCGAGAAGCAGCTCGCCCGCGCCTTCGACCGCGCCAAGAAGGTCGAGGGCAAGACCGGTGAGGCGCTCATCGCCGAGCTGGAGACCCGTCTCGACGCCCTGGTCCTGCGTTCGGGCATCGCCCGCACCATCTACCAGGCCCGTCAGATGGTCGTGCACGGCCACATCGAGGTCAACGGCGGCAAGGTCAACAAGCCGTCGTTCCAGATGAAGCCGGGCTACGTCGTCACCGTGCGTGAGCGCAGCAAGGCGAAGACCCCGTTCGAGATCGCCCGTGAGGGTGGCAACGCGGGTGAGGGTCAGACCCCGAAGTACCTCGAGGTCAACCTCAAGGCCCTGGCCTTCCGCCTGGACCGCGCCCCGCAGCGTCGTGAGGTCCCCGTGGTCTGCGACGAGCAGCTGGTCGTCGAGTACTACTCGCGCTGACCCGCGAGCGGTACCACGCCGAGCCCCCACCGCCTTCGGGCGGTGGGGGCTCGGCCCTTTTCCGGCGGTCGGCCACCCTCAGTTGGCGGACACCGGGGAGGGCTGCGCCGGACGCGGCCCCGGCAGGCCGCCCTCGCCCGGCGGGCCCGGCAGTTCGCCGCCCAGCGCCCGGCGGACCGCCGCGTCCAGGTCCAGCGCGGCGCCCAGCTCGAACGCCTCGCTGAACTCCTGCTCGGTCAGCCCCGCCCTGGCCCGAGCCTCGCACTCCCGGTAGGGCCCGTTGAAGATCCGCGAGCCGAAGAACGGCGTACCGACCGCCTGCCACATCCGGTGCGCCGCACCCTGCAGCACCCGTGCCTCGAACAGGTCCGAGTCCGGACCCTCGGTCTCCAGCACCGCCAGCACGTCCAGCGCCAGCACGATCCCCAGCAGGTCGCGGAAGAGATGGTTCAGCCGCACGCACTCGCGGGCACGGGCGCGGGCCGTCCGCAGCTCCCCGGCGGCCCAGTCGGAGTACGCGAGGGCGAACAGCGCGTACGCGTACGCCCACTTCTCGCCGTGCGCCTCGCAGATCCCGCGGACCCGGTCCAGCCAGAGGTTGCCGGTCTCCGTCTCACCCTGGAACAGGTGGGCGATACCGAGCTCGAACATCGCCATCAGCACATTGCAGTTGAGCTCGCCGATCGTGTTGTAGTGCCAGAGCGCCTCCTCGAACAGCACGGCGGCGCGGGCGGGTTCGTCGCCGATCAGCGCCGCGCAGCCCTGCCGGTGCACCGCGTAGGCCAGTGCCCGGTCGTCCCCGGTCGCCACCGCCTGGCGGCGGCACTCCTCCAACGCCGGTCCGGCACTGGCGAGATCGCCCTGGAGGGTGGCCATGTAGCCGGTCACCCAGAGCGCCTTGGCGCGGGCCTCGGTGGGCTCGGGGGCCAGTGCCAGCGAACGGTCCAGCCAGTGCCGGCCCTCGCCGAGGTGGCCCGAGCCGACCCAGTAGAACCAGAGCGTCCCGGCCAGCACCAGGGCCAGCTGCTCCTCACCCGGCTCGGTCAGGCAGAACTCCAGCGCCGCGCGGAGGTTGGGGTGCGCCAGGCCGGTCCGCTCGGCGGTCTCGGCCTGCCGGGGGCCGAACCACTCGGCCTCGCCCCAGGTGGCCAGGCCCAGGTGCCAGTCCCGGTGGCGGCGGCGCAGCCGCGGTTCGTCCCCGGTGGCGCGGAGCCACTGGCCGCCGTACTCGCAGAGCGTGTCGAGCATCCGGAACCGGACGCCGCCGGTGCCCCGCCCCGGTCCGGGCTCCCGGCCGGCCGGCGGGCCGGGCGAGGCCGCCACCCGCAGCACGACGGACTTGGCGACCAACTGGTCCAGCAGGTCGAGGACCTGGTCGGCCTCGATGGTGTCGCCGGCGCAGACGTACTCGGCCGCTTCGAGCTCGAAACTACCGGCGAAGACCGAGAGGCGAGCCCAGAGTAAACGTTCCTGCAGAGCTGATGACTCCAGCCGATCGTGGTACGGAGCGTCTGGTGGCGCAGCAGCGCACCGCGCGCACCCCCGGTGAGCAGACGGAAGCGGTCGTCCAGGCGCAGCACGATCTGCTCCACCGAGAGCGCCCGCAGCCGCCCGGCCGCCAGCTCGACGGCCAGCGGGATGCCGTCCAGGCGGTGGCAGAGCAGCGCGATCTCCTCGGCGTTGTGCTCGTCCAGGACGAACTCCGGCAGCACGGCCGCCGCCCGGTCCGCGAACAGCCGTACGGCGTCCGCGGTGCCGCCGGGCACGGCGGTCACCGGCAGCGGGGTCACCGGCAGCAGGTGCTCGGCCGGGCTCCGCAGCGACTCCCGGCTGGTGGCCAGCACCCGGAGCCGGGGGGCCGCCCGCAGCAGCGCGTCCACCAGCTCGGCGCAGGCCGCCACCAGGTGCTCGCAGCCGTCCAGCACCAGCAGCAGCTCGCGATCGGCCAGCTGCTCGGTCAGTACGTCGACCGGCGGCCGGGCCGTGGAGTCGGTCAGCCGCAGCGCCTCCAGGACGGCGTGCCCGAGCAGCTCCGGGGCCTGCACCCCGGAGACCTCGACCAGCCGGATGCCGTCCGCGAAGCCGCCCGCCGCCTCGGCCAGGGTGGCGGCGCGCAGCGCTAGCCTGCTCTTGCCGACGCCGCCGGGGCCGGTGACGGTGACCAGCCGGGCGAGCTCCAACAGGCGCTCCACTGCGGCGAGTTCGGTGTCCCGGCCGATGAAGCTGGTCAGCTCGGCCGGGAGCTGGCGGGCGGGCGGCCCGTGCGGGGTCGGTCTGTCCGGTGTCCTCGGTTCGTTCTCCATGGCCTGCCCCCGTTCTGGACGTGTATCGAAGGCGACAACGACCCGGCCGACGGGGAGGTCACGGGGGCCGTGCACGGAGTCGATGGCCGGGGGCGCGGCCCACCCGCGCGCGACGGCGGCTGACACGCTCACGCGCGCCCGGCGGGCACCGCGCGCCCCGCCCCGGCGGGGTTCCCGTGGACAAGATCTGCCGGACGGGGAATCCGGTCGGGAAAGTGCACCTGGTCACGGTAGGGTTCCCCTCTGAGGAAGTTGCAAGGCGAGGGAGCGCGCAAGGTGTCCGTGGGAGAGCTGGCCGGCCTGCTGGTGGCCGTGTTCTGGGCGGTCCTGGTCACTCTGCTCGCGGTCGTGCTGGTCCGGCTCTCCCGGGTGCTGAAGGAGGCCACCGTCCTGGTCTCCGCGGTGACCGAGCAGGCCGTACCGCTGCTGGTGGACGCGGGCGCGGCCGTCCGCAGCGCCAACGAGCAGCTGGACCGGGTGGACGAGATCACCGCCAACGTCCAGGACGCCGCCGCCAACGCGAACGCGCTCTCCTCCACCGTCGCCGCCACCATCGGCGGTCCGCTGGTCAAGGTCGCCGCGTTCAGCTACGGCGTTCGCAAGGCGGTCAACCGTCGGCAGGCCGGTCCGACGGTCCCGCAGCAGGCGAGCGAGCGCGAGGAGCTGGCCCGGCTGGTCCGGGCCGAGGTCCGGGCGGCCACCGCGCCGCGCAGCGGTCTGCTCTCCCGCGTCCGGCGAGCCGTGAGGGGCTGACCATGGTTCGACGAATCTTCTGGATGGCAGTCGGCGCCGGCGCCACCGTCTGGGCCATGAAGAAGGCCGACGAAGCCGTCCACCGGCTCACCCCCGACAGCCTGTCGGGCACCGCGGCCCGCGGTGCGCTGCACCTCGGTGACCTGGCCAAGCGCTTCGCCGGCGACGTCCGGACCGCCATGACCGAGCGCGAGGAGCAGCTCAAGGCCGACCTCGGGCTGGACGGCACCGCCGTGGTCGAGCCGCCGCGCCGCCGTACCCGGGCGCTGCGCGCCGAGCCCCAGTACCGAGCTATCTCGGCGGCGCCGGGCTCCCCGGCCGCCGCCCTGCCCTCGTCCCACAGTCTTCGCACCACCCCCCAAGCCATAGCTGCAACGCCCCGTCGGCTCGACGAGCTGCCGGGCGGCAAACCCAACCGGAAGGACCACTGATGGAGTCGGCAGAGATCCGCCGCCGCTGGCTGCGATTCTTCGAGGAGCGCGGGCACACTGTCGTTCCGTCGGCGTCCCTGGTCGCCGACGACCCCACCCTGCTGCTGGTCAACGCAGGCATGGTGCCCTTCAAGCCGTACTTCCTGGGCGAGGTGAAGCCCAGTTACACCCGTGCCACCAGCGTGCAGAAGTGCGTCCGCACGCTGGACATCGAGGAGGTCGGCAAGACCACCCGGCACGGGTCCTTCTTCCAGATGTGCGGCAACTTCTCCTTCGGTGACTACTTCAAGGAAGGAGCCATCACGTTCGCCTGGGAGCTGCTCACCACTCCCGTCGCGGACGGCGGCTACGGCCTGGAGAAGGAGAAGCTCTGGATCACCGTCTACCAGGACGACGACGAGGCCGAGCAGATCTGGCGCGAGGTGGTCGGCGTCCCGTCGACGCGCATCCAGCGCCTGGGCATGAAGGACAACTTCTGGTCGATGGGCGTCCCCGGCCCGTGCGGCCCGTGCTCGGAGATCTACTACGACCGCGGCCCCGCCTACGGCGAGGAGGGCGGCCCGGCCGCCAACGACGAGCGCTACATGGAGATCTGGAACCTGGTCTTCATGCAGTACGAGCGCGGTCACGGTGACGGCAAGGACGGCTTCGAGGTCGTCGGCGACCTGCCGAGCAAGAACATCGACACCGGTCTCGGCCTGGAGCGCCTCGCCGCGATCCTGCAGGGCGTCGACAACCTCTTCGAGATCGACACCACCCGCTCCATCCTGGACCGGGCCGCCGAGCTCACCGGCCACACCTACGGCGTGGACCACAAGTCGGACGTCTCGCTGCGCGTGGTCGCCGACCACATCCGCACCGCCGTGATGCTGATCAGCGACGGCGTCACCCCCGGCAACGAGGGCCGCGGCTACGTGCTGCGCCGCATCCTGCGCCGCGCCATCCGCAACATGCGCCTGCTCGGTGCCACCGACCCGGTCGCCCGCGAGCTGACGGACATCACCATCAAGGCGATGGGCCCGCAGTACTCGGAGCTGCTGGAGGAGCGCAAGCGCATCGAGACGGTCGCCGCCGCCGAGGAGGCTTCCTTCCTCCAGACGCTGCGCACCGGCACCCTCATCCTGGACACCGCCGTCACCGAGGCCAAGCAGGCCGGCAGCGCCGTGCTCTCGGGCGAGAAGGCGTTCCAGCTGCACGACACCTTCGGCTTCCCGATCGACCTCACCCTGGAGATGGCCGACGAGCAGGGCCTCCAGGTGGACGAGGCCGGGTTCCGCCGTCTGATGAAGGAGCAGCGGGAGCGGGCCAAGGCCGACGCCAAGGCCAAGAAGATGGGCCACGCCGACGTGTCCGCCTACCGCGAGGTGGCCGACAAGTCCGGTGCCAGCGTCTTCACCGGCTACACCCGGATCGAGGGCGAGGCCACCGTGGTCGGCCTGGTGGTGGACGGCGTTCCGGCGCCGGCCGCGACCGAGGGCGACGAGGTCGAGATCGTGCTCGACCGGACCCCGTTCTACGCCGAGGGCGGTGGCCAGCTCGCCGACCAGGGCCGGATCCGGCTCGACTCCGGCGCGGTGGTGGAGATCCGCGACGTGCAGCAGCCGGTCCCCGGGGTGATCGTGCACAGCGGTTCGGTGCTCTTCGGCGAGGTCGTGCTCGGTGCCTCCGCGTACGCCAGCATCGACGTGGACCGCCGCCGGGCCATCGCCCGCGCGCACTCCGCCACCCACCTGACCCACCAGGCGCTGCGCGACGCGCTCGGCCCGACGGCCGCCCAGGCCGGTTCGGAGAACGCCCCGGGCCGCTTCCGCTTCGACTTCGGCTCGCCCGCCGCCGTCCCCGGCAGCGTGCTGACCGACGTCGAGCAGAAGATCAACGAGGTGCTGACCCGCGAACTCGACGTCACCGCCGAGGTCATGACGATGGACCAGGCCCGCAAGGCCGGCGCCATCGCGATGTTCGGCGAGAAGTACGGCGACTCGGTCCGCGTGGTCACCATCGGCGACTTCTCCAAGGAGCTGTGCGGCGGCACGCACGTCGGCAACACCGCCCAGCTGGGCCTGGTGAAGCTGCTCGGTGAGTCCTCGATCGGCTCCGGCGTGCGCCGCGTCGAGGCGCTGGTCGGCGTGGACGCGTACAAGTTCCTGGCCCGTGAGCACACCGTGGTCTCCCAGCTCACCGAGCTGGTCAAGGGCCGCCCGGAGGAGCTGCCGGAGAAGATCTCCGGCATGCTCGCCAAGCTCAAGGACGCCGAGAAGGAGATCGAGCGCTTCCGCGCCGAGAAGGTGCTGGCCGCCGCCGCCGGGCTGGCCGCCGGGGCCGAGGACGTCCGGGGCGTCGCCCTGGTCGCGGCCCGGATCGCCGACGGCACCGGCGCGGACGAGCTGCGCAAGCTGGTTCTGGACGTCCGGGCCCGCCTGGGCTCCCGCCCGGCCGTGGTCGCCGCCTTCACCGTGGCGAACGACCGCCCGCTGACCGTGATCGCCACCAACGAGGACGCCCGCTCGCGCGGCGTCAAGGCCGGTGAGCTGGTCCGCACCGCCGCCAAGACGCTCGGCGGCGGCGGTGGCGGCAAGGACGACGTCGCCCAGGGCGGCGGCACCAACCCGGCCGCCGTGGACGAGGCGATCGCCGCCGTCCGCGCCCTGGTGGCGGAGCGCGCCAACTGATGGAGGAGCAGCAGGAGAAGGTCTTCCGCCGGGGCCGTCGGATCGCCGTGGACGTGGGCGACGCCCGGATCGGGGTGGCGTCCTGCGACCCCGACGGGCTGCTCGCCACGCCCGTGGAGACGGTTGCCGCCGGGGGCCGTTCCCAGGCGCGGCTCAAGGAGATCGTCGAGGAGTACGACGCGATCGAGGTCGTGGTCGGCCTGCCCCGCTCGCTGAGCGGCAAGGAGGGCCCGGCCGCGGCCAAGGTCCGGGCGTACGCCGGGCGGCTGGCCGCGCTGGTCGCACCGGTGACGGTCCGCCTGGTGGACGAGCGGATGACCACGGTCACCGCCGCCCAGGGCCTGCGGGCCTCCGGGCGGAGCGCCAAGAAGGGCCGCTCGGTCATCGACCAGGCGGCGGCGGTGGTCATCCTGCAGAGCGCCCTGGAGACCGAACGGGTGAGTGGCCGTGCGCCCGGCGAGTGCGTCGAACCGATGAACTGACCGGTCTGGTCTAGCTTCCCTGAGGGGGCCCGTGCGGACGCGTCCGCACGGGCCCCCTCGATGTGTCGTCCATCGACCAAGAGGCCGCCTTGACCGACCCGTACTCCACCCCCGGCCTGACCCCCGAACACCTCGGCGCACCCGTGACCGAGCCGGAGGGGCTGCCACCGGGGCAGCCGTACGGGTACGAGCCGCCGGACCCCCGGCGGCTGCGCACCGGAGCGGCCTGCTGTCTGAGCGTGTTCGCGGTGCTGGCGGTGGCGGCGGCGGTGGCGCTCGGCGGACTGCTGCTCTGGCCGAAGGGGCAGCCGAAGGCGGCCGACTATGTGGGGAACGGCACAGGGACGGTCCAGGTCTCGGTGCCGAGAGGCGCCAGCCTGACCCAGATCGGTAAGAGTCTTGTGAAAGCTGATGTGGTGGCGAGCGTCAAAGCCTTCACAGACGCGGCGGCCAACACCCCGGCCGGAACCCGGATCCAGCCCGGTACGTACGCGCTGAAGCTGAAGATGTCCGCCGCCGCCGCGCTTGGTGTACTGCTCGACCCGGCCAACGCCAACGCGCTCACCATCCCGGAGGGCTGGCGGGCCGCGCAGATCTACGCGGCGGTCGACCAGAAGCTGAAACTGGCCCCCGGCACCACCGCGAAGACCGCCGATCAGCAAGCCGGAGACCTGGAACTGCCGGGAATCACGGGCGGGAGGATCGAGGGCTTCCTCTTCCCCTCCACCTACGCCGTGACCGACGGGACCACCGCGGTCGACCTGCTCAAGCAGATGGTCGAACAGGCCGCTCGGGTGCACCAGACGGAGGGCGTCGAGGCCGCGGCCACCCTCAACCGGCAGTCGCCGTACGGGCTGGTGACCGTTGCCAGCCTGCTGGAGGGCGAGGCGGACAACCCCGAGGACATGGCGAAGGTCGCCCGGGTCATCTACAACCGGCTGGCGAAGAACATGCCGCTGCAGCTCGACTCGACCATCAACTACGCGCTCGGCCGCTCCACGCTCACCACGACCGGTGCCGACACCAAGCTGGACTCCCCGTTCAACACCTATCTGCACCCCGGTCTGCCGCCCACCCCGATCGCCAACCCGGGCCAGGACGCGCTGCGCGCGGCGGCCCACCCCGCCGACGGGGACTGGCTCTACTTCGTGACCGTGAAGCCCGGGGACACCCGCTTCACCGACAGTCTCGAACAGCAGCAGAAGAACGTCGCCGAGTTCAACGCCAACCGGGCCACCAGAAGTTCCTCACCCAGCGTGAGTGGTCACTGAGCCGGATTGCCCCGGACGGACGTTTTGCTGCGGTACGGTAACGTCTTCCCCGGGCGTCGCGCTAGCACGCCGGTTCGAGGAGTCACCGGGACCAGCTCCCGGGTGACCGCCAGTGGACGCGGTCGGCTCTGTCCTGTCGGTTGGTATAAGGGGTTCGATGACTGATCTGGGCGGGGGCTACCAGCCCCAGGGCGCGCAGCCGTGGCACCCAGGCGACCCCGGGCACGGCGGTCAGGGACAGCAGCAGCCGACGGTCGAGCAGCTCCGGCAGCTGGCCGGACAGCAGCAGACCGGAGCCTGGCAGCAGGTACCGCAGCAACACCAGCAGGGCCAGCAGCACCAGCAGTTCGCCCAGGCCCAGTACGGTCAGCAGGGCTTCCCGCAGCAGCAGGGCTGGCAGCAGGAAGCCCCCCCGGCCGCCGGCTGGGCGGCGGACCCGCAGGGCCAGCAGGGCCAGCAGTTCCACCAGGGGCAGCAGGCCCAGCAGTACAACGACCAGCAGTACAACGGACAGTCGTACGGCGGTCAGCAGTTCGACGTCCAGCAGCAGACGCCGCAACAGGCCCAGCAGCAGGGCCAGTTCGTGCAGGGCGGCGGCCAGTACGACCAGTACGGCTACCCGCGGCAGCAGATGCCGCAGCAGGCCCAACAGCCCTCGATCCCGCAGCAGTTCATGCCGCAGGGGCAGCCGGGGCAGCAGGCACAGCAGGCGCCGCAGACCCAGCAGATTCCGCAGCAGCCGCAGCCCGTCCGCCGGCAGCAGCCGCAGGCCCCGCAGCCTGCGTCTCCGGGAGGGGACGGGTTCGACTGGGAGGCCGAGGCCGCCGCACTCGACGCCCCTGCGGCGGCCGAACCGGCCGTCGAGGAGTGGGCCGAGGAGGAGCAGCACACCGGGTACTCCGAGGACGCCGAGCACGCCCTCGACGAGGACCGCCCGTCCCTCTTCGGCAGCGAGGAGGAGCCGGCCACCCGGGAGTCCGAGCGCAAGCGCAAGGAGAAGGGCAAGAAGGAGGGGCGCCGCAACCGGGGTGCCTGCCTGATCGTCGCCATCGCGCTGCTCGGTGCCACCGCCGGGGCCGGCTGGTTCGGTTACGGCTTCTACCAGGCGCACTTCGGCCCGCCGCCGGACTACACGGGCGACGGCAGCGGCTCGGTGAACGTCGAGATCAAGTCCGGTGCCTCCGGCGAGGCGATGGGCCAGGCGCTCAAGGACGCGGACGTGGTCAAGAGCGCCGGGGCCTTCGTCGACGCCGTCACCAAGAACCCCAAGGGCGGCACGATCCAGCCGGGCACCTACACCCTGCACCACCAGATGTCGGCCGAGGCCGCGGTCAAGGAACTGGTCGACGCCAACGGCGGCAACGCGCTGACCATCCCGGAGGGCAAGAAGGCCGTCGACATCTACGCCAAGATCGACGCCAAGCTGAAGCTCCAGCCGGGCACCACGGCTGCCGTCGCCAAGGACAAGGCCGGCGAGCTCGGTCTGCCCGACTACGCCGGCGGCAACATCGAGGGCTTCCTCTACCCGATGAAGTACTCGGTCACCGACGGGATGAAGCCCGAGGACCTGCTCAAGCAGATGGTCTCGACGGCCGCCGACCACTACAAGCAGCTCGGTCTGGACGCCGGGGCCCAGCAGGCCGGTGTGAAGGACGGCTACCAGGTGCTCATCGAGGCCAGCATCGTGCAGGCGGAGGGCAACAACCCGGCGGATTTCGGCAAGATGGCCCGGGTCATCGCCAACCGTCTGAAGACCAACGTCAACCTGGGGATGGACACCACGCTCCAGTACCAGCTCGGCCGTACCAAGCTGGTCGACAAGGAGATCAACGACAAGTCGTTGAAGTACAACACCTACGTCAACCCCGGTCTGCCGCCGGGGCCGATCGGCAACCCGGGCGACGACGCGATCAAGGCGGCGCTGAACCCGACGCCGGGCAACTGGGCGTACTGGATCGCGATGTCCCCGACCGAGACCCGCTTCGCGGCCACCTTCGACGAGCACAAGAAGAACGTCCAGGAGTACTGCACGGCGCACAACCAGGGCTTCGACTCCGTGCGAGGTATGTGCAAGTAGCCGTCGGCCCGGGGGCGGTATCGTGGGCGCGCCTTGATCACAAGGGACTCCCAGGAGAGGTGACCACGCTCGTGACGACGCACCACCGGGCTGCCGTGCTCGGCTCGCCGATTGCGCACTCGCTCTCGCCGGTACTGCACCGGGCCGGGTATGCGGCGCTCGGGCTGGAGCAGTGGCGGTACGACCGCTTCGAGGTGGACGAGGCCGGGCTGGCCGCCTTCGTCGCTGAGCTGGGGCCGGAGTGGGCCGGGCTCTCGCTGACCATGCCGCTGAAGCGGGCGATCATCCCGCTGCTGGACGAGGTGAGCGGAACGGCGCTGTCCGTGGACGCGGTGAACACCGTGGTGTTCCACCCGGACGGGCGGCGCACCGGGGACAACACCGATGTGCCGGGTCTGGTGAACGCGCTGCGCGAGCGCGGGATCGAGCGGGTGGAGAGTGCCGCGGTGCTCGGCGCGGGCGCCACCGCGTCCTCCGCACTGGCGGCGCTGGCCCAGATCTGCACCGGCGAGGTGACAACGTATGTCCGAAGTGCCGAGCGGGCCGCGGAGATGCAGGCGCTCGGCGAGCGGCTCGGGCTGAGGGTCCGAGCCGCCGACTGGGAGCGCGGCGCCGAGGCGCTGGCGGCGCCGCTGACCATCTCCACGACCCCCGCCGGGGCGACCGATTCCTTCGCCTCGGCGCTCCCCGAGCGGCCCGGCGCGCTGTTCGACGTGCTGTACCACCCGTGGCCGACGAAGCTGGTCGCGGCCTGTGCGGAGCGGGGTTCGACGGTGCTGGGCGGGCTGGATCTGCTGGTGCACCAAGCGGTGCTCCAGTTCGAGCAGTTCACCGGCGAGGCCGTCGGCCCGCTGGCCGCGATGCGTGCCGCCGGCGAGGCCGCGCTCGCCGAGAGCTGAGCGAAGCGGCAGGTCCACGGGGTGGTCCCGGCGGTCCACGCCGGTGTCCGCCACCCGGACCGTGGCCACCGTACGGGCCTGCGGCATGAAAGGATCGGGTCAGGACGCGGGCCCATGGGCCCCTTCTGCCCGAGGGCGGGCACGGAGGGAGGGCCCGCCGCACGATCGCCTGGCCGGGCCGTAGCCGCGAACTGCGGTCCGGGCCGCTGACGAAGGAGCTCCGTTGGGTACGTTGCGCTGGCTGACGGCGGGGGAGTCGCACGGTCCCGCACTGGTCGCGACGCTGGAGGGTCTGCCGGCCGGGGTGCCGGTGACCACCGCCATGGTGGCGGATGCGCTGGCCCGGCGGCGGCTCGGTTACGGCCGGGGTGCCCGGATGAAGTTCGAGCAGGACGAGGTCACGTTTCTCGGTGGTGTCCGGCACGGGCTGACGATGGGCAGTCCGGTGGCGGTGATGGTGGGCAACACCGAGTGGCCGAAGTGGGAGCT
>NZ_JYJF01000469.1 GCF_000955975.1 Saccharothrix sp. ST-888 | reverse complement strand
GCCCTGCGACGTCGCCGACCAGGGCGAGATCGGCGCCGAACACGACGAGCGCCGGCGCCCCCGCGAGCGGAGCTACCGCCCCGCGGGCCACCCGCTGCCCCGCGCGCTCCTGGAGGCTTCCCCCCGTGCGGTCAACTCACGCGCCCCGATCCGGGGGGTCGTCTCGGCGCTCGGCGGGTGTGCGTCGGACGGCGCACGCGCGTGATCCCTCGTCAGCCCGTGCAGTTCCCAGCCGGCAGCCACCTTCCGCCCCAGCCCGGCGTCCAGCCGCTCCCGGGGGAGCGAGGAGCTCACAGCGTCGTCCACCACACCGGCAGTGGGGACGACCGCCGTCAGACGGTGCCCGGCCAGTAGCCCCCCACGGGCGTGCCGCGCGG
>NZ_JYJF01000468.1 GCF_000955975.1 Saccharothrix sp. ST-888 | reverse complement strand
CCGCCAGGCCGTAGCCGCCCGCACCCGGGATGTGGCCGCGGGCCAGGCGCATCGTGCAGTGCAGTGGGACGGGCGGCAGCGGGACGCCGATCCGGGAGAACTCTCGCCGCAGGAAGGCGTTGTCGCAGATGCAGTGGTGACGCACCAGCAACCGGCCGTGCACAAGTTCCAGAAGGTGAGGGGCGACCGCGGCCCTGCTTCGGCAATGCATGCGGACACCACCGTGGGCGCTGACCTCGTGGGCGGGCCAGCTGCGAGAGGCGGCCACCGTGCCGTGTCCGAGGCTGCGGCGGGCGCTGTCGCACCGCCGGTCCGACCGGCTGCCGCTGGTGCTCAGGGAGGCCCCGTTCGGCCCGTGGCCGCAGGGCGTTCAGTCC
>NZ_JYJF01000467.1 GCF_000955975.1 Saccharothrix sp. ST-888 | reverse complement strand
CCATTGTGCAATATTCCCCACTGCTGCCTCCCGTAGGAGTCTGGGCCGTGTCTCAGTCCCAGTGTGGCCGGTCGCCCTCTCAGGCCGGCTACCCGTCGTCGCCTTGGTAGGCCATTACCCCACCAACAAGCTGATAGGCCGCGGGATCATCCTGCACCGCCGGAGCTTTCCACCAACCCCCATGCAGAGGAAGGTCATATCCGGTATTAGACCTCGTTTCCAAGGCTTGTCCCAGAGTGCAGGGCAGATTTCCCACGTGTTACTCACCCGTTCGCCACTGATCCACCCCGAAGGGCTTCACCGTTCGACTTGCATGTGTTAAGCACGCCGCCAGCGTTCGTCCTGAGCCAGGATCAAACTCTCCGTGAATGATTACC
>NZ_JYJF01000466.1 GCF_000955975.1 Saccharothrix sp. ST-888 | reverse complement strand
GCCCTGACCGAGCAGCAGGTCCAGCGCCAGCCGGTCGTTGATGGCGCGGGCGGTGCGCGGGGTGGCCGTGCGCGCGGTGGTCATGAGAACGCATCCTTCCAGAGGTTTCTGTTAGGTTCCCTGCCTGATAATTTATCGAGCGCCGACGCCGTGCCCGCACTGCCGGGCGGCGCCCTACTGTCCGTGACGGGCAGCCTGGCCCGGGCGGGGTTCGCGGGGCGCCGGACGTGCGGCTGGTGGGGAATGGCCGCGTCCCCTCCCGGACAGTATGGGGCGGCGCGGCAGTGCGGGCACGGCCTCGGCGCTCGATAAATTATCAGGCAGGGAACCTGACAGAAACCTCTGGAAGGATGCGTTCTCATGACCACCGCGCGCACG
>NZ_JYJF01000465.1 GCF_000955975.1 Saccharothrix sp. ST-888 | reverse complement strand
GGCCGCGCCTGCAGGCACCGGGCGTCGCCGAATGGGGGGCGGGTCGGCGGGCCGGTGGTCACCGCGCAGTCTTCCAGAGCGATGATCGCTCCCCCTGGAGCGGGTGGGGTGCGGGAGCGACCGCCCGGGCGCCCTGTGACGAAACTACTGTCGGCGTGTCGGGGGGATTCCCGGGGCGCCTGGCGGAGGTCCGGTGGGCCCCCCCACGCCGTGCTCGACGCCCTCGCCTCCCGGCCCCCCGCCGCCCCCGTCAAGGACCCATCCGCCAAGCCGCCCGGACCGCTCAGCGCGCCCGGGCTGGCTCCGTCGGCACGGTCCGCCGAGGGTCCCGCACTCCTCCCGGCGGGTGGTCGGCACCTCGGCGGACCGGCCCGACGG
>NZ_JYJF01000464.1 GCF_000955975.1 Saccharothrix sp. ST-888 | reverse complement strand
AGGGTCTCCCGGGCGACGTGAAGCCCGGCGACCCGGTTCTGATCAACGACGGCGTCATCGCCCTGGAGGTCGTCAGCGTCGACGGCCCGCGGGTGAAGATCGTGGTCATGGAGGGCAGCGTGCTCTCGAACAACAAGGAGAGCAACCTCCCCGGCTCGGCCTTGAACGTGCCGGCCATGTGCGAGAAGGACAAGGGCGACCTGCGCTTGGCGCTCCGCACGGGCCGCGACATGGTCGGACTCTCCTTCGTCCGCAACGCCGCGGACATAGAGGACGTCGACAAGGCGATGGACGAGGTTGGTATCCGAGTCCCGGTCATCTCCGCGCTCGATAAGCCGCAGGCAGTCCAGGCCATGGAGGAGGTCGTCGTCGCCTTAG
>NZ_JYJF01000463.1 GCF_000955975.1 Saccharothrix sp. ST-888 | reverse complement strand
GGCGTAGACATGCTGCTCGTTGAACGGCTCTCGGACGGCCAGCTGCACGGTCATTCCGTGCTGGCGGTGGTCCGTGGCCCGGCGGTCAACCAGGCCGGTGCGGCCAACGGCCTCTCCGCCCCGAACGGTCGGTGCCAGCAGCGGGTGCTGTGCCAGGCACTGGAGAACGCGAGTCTGTCGGTTGCTCGGACCGACGCGCTGTCCCCGGCCGTTCGGTTCCGCGGCAGCGCGGCAGCCCACCGCTCGGAGTACCGCGGAGCGCCGGCCGGCGCCACGGGCGGCGAGGCCGGCGCGCGACACGGCGCAGCCCCCCGCGCGGGGGACCATACCAGCCTCCCGGCCCCACGGCGGGCTCTCCGCCGACGGCCGGTGCAAGGC
>NZ_JYJF01000462.1 GCF_000955975.1 Saccharothrix sp. ST-888 | reverse complement strand
GGACTGCTCACCGTCGGGGCCGTCGGTCGGCTGCAGGGCAGCGACGGCGGCGGTGGTCGCGGCGGCGTCCGCGAGCGGGCGGGCGGCGGTCAGGGCGGTGGCCTCGGCCTCGTCCAGTCCGGCCCAGGTGAGCGCGGCCTCGGACTCGGCGGCGGGCAGGGCGTTTACCCAGCGCCGGGGGAGGGCGGCGCGGCGCGGGGGGGGGGCGGGGGCAAGGGGGGGGGGGCGGCCGAGGCGGAGGGCGGGCTGACCGGGGCCGGACTGGACGAGGGCGAGGCGACCGCGCTGACCGCCGCCCGCCCGCTCGCGGACGCCGCCGCGACCACCGCCGCCGTCGCTGCGCTGCAGCCGACCGACGGCCCCGACGGTGAGCAGTCG
>NZ_JYJF01000461.1 GCF_000955975.1 Saccharothrix sp. ST-888 | reverse complement strand
GGCCAGAGAGCGGGTGCGGCGGGCCAGGGTCCAGTGCAGTGGGGCGCTGATGACGGGGTGCGGGGGGGCGCGGCCGGAGGCGGTGGTGTTGGCACAGAGGTTGATCGGCAGGACGTCGTCGATCGGGGCGAAGCCGGCGGCGAGGACGGTGGCGAGGTTGACGGGCTGGACGCCGTCGCTGCCGCCGGACGGCTGGAGGGTGGGCTGGGCGGGGGGTGCAGGCATGAGGGTGGCAACCGTGAGGTAACCGGACCCTGCGATGCGGGAGTTGAGAAGGCAGAGGATGAGGCGGGGGTCCGGCGGTATGGGGCTGACGTCCTGGCAGCGCTCTACGATGGAGCCGGCTGCGGTTGAGCCGGCCTGGACGAGGTGGAGGAA
>NZ_JYJF01000460.1 GCF_000955975.1 Saccharothrix sp. ST-888 | reverse complement strand
TTCCTGACCGCGGTGGGCGCGGCATGGCCACGGCCACCCACAGCCTTGCCGCGACCGAGCGGCCCTTCACGTCCTCGCCCCTGACCGCCCTTGAGGCCGAGGCGGTGCACGACTTCCGCGAGGTGGCGCGGGAGTTGGAGCGTCCGGTAATCCTGTTCTCGTGCGGTAAGGCCGCCATCGTCATCCCTCACGTGGCGCTGCGTACGGGGCTTCCGCGACCGTCACGCCGGATATGTCGCCGTCAGCCTGCTTGACGTAGATTCCCTTCACGTCCCTCTCCGAGCAGGCCTCGACCTGCGTCGCGACGTGGATCGCCAGGACGTCCGTGCCGTTCGCCGCGTGCCTCTCGCGCACGGCGGCGCGCGAGTCGGCGTACGC
>NZ_JYJF01000047.1 GCF_000955975.1 Saccharothrix sp. ST-888 | reverse complement strand
CGCCCCCAGTGACACGGCGGCGCTCCGCACCGCCGGGACTCAGGAAGCGATTCCTCCCGGGCGTGAACGCCCGGGGTTCCTCGCTAGATCATGCTGAACTGGACGATCAGTCACGACAGCGCACCTGACGCGCCGCCGACCCGGCACATGTTCCGGTGCCTCGGGGAGGACGAAGACGGCAAACCGTGCGGCGCGGAAGGGCCCGTGGTCGAGGACTTCCAGGAAGCGCAATGCTGGCCGTTCGAACACCTCCGAGAGCACCAGGACCACCGCAGCTTCGCGCACGTCGCCGAGGTGCCGTGGCTGATGATCCCCGAGGAGGAGCCGTCGTGATCGGCGCCGGCGATGGCTACTGCTCGCTGTGACGCTGCTCGACCGCACTACCCCAAGACTCCCGCTCCGGCCGTCATCCCTGGCAGGCAGCCGACCGGAGCGGGCTCCGCAACACCGAAAGCCCCGGACACCGATGGGTGATCCGGTCCGCCACGATGTGAGGAGTCACCAGTATGAGCACTCCGACCGAGCGCCCGCCGGGCGACACCGGCCCCGGCGTCCGCGACCTGCTCGACCCCGCCCAGTTCGACGGCGTGGTCTTCACCGTCCTGGATAACAACCCCGGCATGGCCACGGACATGGCTGAGCGCATCGTGACCGAGGCGCTCAAGTTCGTCGTTACCGCCCGCACGTTCCCCGAGGTGCGGATCACCCCGTCCAACGTCGTGGACGAGGGTTGGCACGCGCTCATCCTGCACACCCGTCCGTACGCCGAACTGTGCAACCGGCTCGGCGGTTTCGTCCACCACTACCCGGAGCGCCCCGACCCGGAGCGCCACGACGAGGCGGCCCTCACCCGGACCGTCGCCCTGATCGAGGAGGCCGGTTACAGGCCCGACCACGAGTTGTGGACCGGCCCGACCCGCGCCCTGGTGACGGTGGCCGCGCAGTGCTCCCACACGCCCGTGCCCGGCGGGTGCGGACCGATCAACCCCGGAGGGTGCGCATCCCACTGCTCCGGCGGTGGCGGTGGCGGTGGCGGTGGCGATGGTGCGAGCAGGGGCATGTGATCCCGCTAACCTGAGCCTCACCGAACACGGAAGGGCGGGACAGATGGGCGAGGACGAAGCCGAGCAGGTGGCGAGCGCACTTCGCCGCCGGGGCCTCCGAGGGGTTGCTGCCCCGCAGGACCCGGACCACCCCGAGGGGGAATGGCGGGTGTACGACGGGACCGATCCCGTCACCCGACGGGACATCACCGACGAAGCTCGGGCGGCCACCACCGGCGTTCCCGGCAAGACCGGCCCCACTCGGGGGTTTGTCCTCCCCAGCGCCCCCTGACCGCCAGCCCTGAACGGCTTCGCCCGTGTTCGCACTGGCGAAGCTGATCCAGGATCAGTCGATGGCCCCGCCTCGCCGCTGAACTCCGGCAGGGCGGGACCTACTGCTCTCCGCGCTCGCTCGGGTGCGTCACGAAGCTGCCCATACCGGTACGGGTGATCACCAGGCGGGCATCCCGCAGCGCGGCAACGGCCTTTCGGACCGTCTTCCGGTCGACGCCGAATTCCTCGGTCAACTCAACCTCGGACAGCTTGTCGTCCGGGTGAAGTTCGCCGGTAGTGATCCGCTCCGTGACGGTCTCGGCAATCTGTTCCCACTTTGAGCGGGTTGGGCTGAACTCGAACACCCCATGACCGTAGCCGCGAGGGCCTACCAGGCATAGCCATGGATGACCATGGACAGGTATGGACAGGTTGAGTACCGTCGTCAACGAAAGAACCCCCGGCAGCCTGGCCGGGCTACCGGGGGTCAACAGCATCGACCAGCTTTAGGGAGCTGAATCGACATGCGCGAGCTTATCGCGGACCTGTTCGCCGCACTGCGGCTCTTCCTCGCCCCTGGAACCGGCAGTCGAGGAAAGCCCTCGCCCCTCGCCCCGCTTCGCCGGCGGGCCCTCGCACTCATCCCCGAGCCAAAGGCGGAGCCCGCCACCCCGGCAGCAGCCGAACCGGCCCACCCGGAGCAGTCGGGCGAAGATCTGGAGTGGGGGCCGCTGGTCCGCCCCTACGTCGACCACGCCACGTGGCGGGCCGAGCTTGACGAGATGCAGCGCCAGTACGAGCGACGCGAGGCCCTGCGGGCGGTCGCCGAGGGAATGTCCGATCCGGGCTACACCTACCCGGGCGCGCAGCGTCTCGCCGGGGCGATGGCGTGATGGCTCGGGCGTTCGTCAAGCGACTGCCGGACGGCACCCGCCGAGGCAACACGAAGGGCCTGCGACAGTGCGAGCGGGACGGGTGGCAGATCCTCGCCGGAGCCCGCTACGCGGTCCGCTACGACCCCCGTACGCCGAACGACTGCCGACCGTGGACCGACGGGCTTACCCGGTTCTGGTCGCGTGACTGCTGGGCAGTGCCCCACCACCGCACGGGCGTCCACTCCGCGAAGTAGTACCCCCTCACCCCGTCCGGGACCGTCCCGGGCGGGGCTCTCTCGGCTCTGCCGTAGAACCCCTAATCACACGTCTCCGGAGACCCCGAGGGCAACGAGTTCTGCGTCTTCGCCCCGAGAGCCTGACCGGCCCGGCCACTGCCTCGTACCAGCCCTGGCAAATCGGTGACAGCGGCCGAGCTCTGGACATATCTTGATATCAAGATATGTCCAGAGCACCGCAGGAGCGCGCCGTGCCCATCGACTTCCACAGCGAGGCCAACCGCCTCACCTACACGCAGCGCCGAGCCGGTGCCGACTGGGCGGCGGCGATCCGGTCCGCCGTGGCACCCGAGAGGCGGCGGGTGGCCGACATCGGGTGCGGCGGCGGGGTCTACTGCGCGGCGTGGCTGGAACTCGGGGCCGCGTCCGTGGCCGGGGTGGATTTCTCGGCCGCGATGATCTCGGCGGCACGGGAGCACTGCGCGGACCTGGGGAACCTGACCTTCAGCCAGGGCAGCGCGGACCGCACCGGCCTGCCGGACACCAGCGCGGACATCGTCTTCGAGCGGGCCCTGGTGCACCACCTGGACGATCCGGCGGCGGCGTTCCGGGAGGCCCGGCGGGTGCTCGCACCGGGCGGAACGCTGATCGTGCAGGACCGGACGGTCGAGGACGTCCGCCGGCCGGGCTCGGCGAGCCATCTGCGCGGGTGGTTCTTCGAGCGGTTCCCCGGCCTGCTCGACGTCGAGGCCGCACGCCGCCCGTCCGCGAGCCGGATCGAGGCGGCACTGCGGGCGGCCGGATTCGGCAGCATCCACTCACTTCAACTGGCCGAGGTCCGCCGCGAGTACACCGGCCCGGACGAGGTCAGGGCCGACCTGCTGGCCCGCACCGGCCGGTCGATCCTGCACGAGCTGACCGATCCCCAACTGGCCGATCTGGCCGACTACATCACGGCCCGGCTGCCCCAGGGGCCGATCCGCGAGCAGGACCACTGGACGATCTGGGTGGCCGACTCCTGACAACCGGCAGGCAGGACCGCGTGCGGGCAATCCGCGCCGCCCGGTACAGCTTCGACCTGAGCCACACCGTGCTGGGGCTCCGCAACTCCCGTGCTGTCCCTGCTCATTGCGCCGCCAGCCCCGCAGCATGGAGTCCGTCGGCCACGCGCCCCGGTTCCAGCGGGAGTGGTGCGACGACTGCCGCACACCCCGATCGGGATCGCGGAACCGGAGACGCCGCCCTTCCTCTCCGAGAACCGCTACGACACCGACTCCGCCGAACAGCCCGCGCGGGCCCCAGAGTTGGCGCATCCGCCAGTGACCTTCACTCCCCTGCCCGCCCGTGGTCGCCGGCTCCGGAAATGCTGCGCGGGTTGATGATAGGTCAGATTCGCGCATTGCGGGACAGCTTGGCGCACCCAACGGGTCCCTTGCGGGGGACCAAGGCGCAAGGCGGGCGAAGTCCCTGAGCGCCTTGCGGGAGGCCGCCGGGGTGGGCGCCGATTCTGAACCGCTCTCGCCACGGTGGACGTGTCCACGCCGGGCTCCTTTCAGGTTTCACAGACGACTGTCTATGTATGATGGACACTCGTCTATGAAGCTGGAGATGATCACGGTGGGAACAACGGCAGATGTCCTGGTCGGCTTGGTGGCTGCCCTGCATGCGTACTTCCTGGTTCTGGAGATGTTCCTGTGGGAGAAGAAGCCGGGCCGCAAGCTTTCCGGCTTCGACGCCGCCCTGGCCCGCACCACCGCATCACTGGCGGCCAACCAGGGCCTCTACAACGGTTTCCTGGCGGCCGGACTGATCTGGGGCCTGATCGCCGGTGACCCGACCGGGTTCCGGGTCCGGGTCTTCTTCCTCGTCTGCGTGCTCGTCGCCGGTCTGTACGGCGGCGTCACCGCGAACCGGCGCATCCTGATCGCCCAGGCCCTGCCGGGGGCACTGGCACTCGCCGCCGTCCTCCTGGCCCGATGACAAGCCCGCAGGACCCCCGGGCCGCCCGGACCCGGGCCAAGCTGCGCCAGGCCCTCCTGGACGAGTGCGTACAGCGCCCGTTGGCGGAGGTCAGCGTCGCCGCGCTGGTGCGGCGGGCCGAGGTCGGCCGCGCCACGTTCTACCTCCACTACGGCGACCTGGAGGCGCTGGCGGTCGACGCCTGCGCCGATGTCGTCCGCGAAGCCGTGGATGCCCTGCACGCCTGGCGCGGCATCCCCGACCCCGCATCCCCGCCGTCCGCGCTGGTCGCCTTCTTCAGCGGCCTCACCCCGCACACCGACCTCTACCGGGCTCTGCTGCGGCCCGGAGGCGGCGGCCCGCTCGGACAGGTACTCCATCAGGACCTGCGCGCCCGCAGCCGCACCGAGCGCGCCCTGGCCGGCGCGCCGGAACCCGACCTGATCGCCTCAGCGGTGGCCGCGACCTTCGCCGGCGTACTCGCCGACTGGCTGCACGGTCTCATCGAGGGCACTCCCACCCAGATCGCCCACCAGGTCTGGCGCCTGCTCGTCACACTCCACCGCACCCCTCAGCTCTGACGCACCCCCAGCCGCGACCGGGCCCGCACTCCACACACTGATACGCCTCGACCGAACAGACCCACTTCCATGCCCGCCTGTGCCGACTGCCCGATAGCCCTGACTGCTGCCGAGCGCACACGGCTGAAGAAAGCGGCCATCGGCAGCCACCCCCTTGAGCCGCAGCTGGTCATCTCGACCGCAGTGGGGCGGGGGCCCTCGGGGAATCCGAGGACCCCGCCGGACTCGCACCACCTCAGCGTGTGATCAACTCACGAACCGCGTCGCTCACCTCGGGCAGTTCATCGGGGAGGGCCCACTGGTGGACATCGTGCTCGATGAGGACGACCGGTTCGGTCTTCTCCACGGTGACGGCGAAGTTGAACTGGCGGGTGGTGCCGCCGCGGCTGTTCTGGTAGTCGAAGTGCCCGACGTAGCCAGCGACCTGGTCGACGGTCAGGCCGGTTTCCTCGGTGGTCTCGCGGTGCAGGGCGTCCAGGATGGTCTCCCCGGCCTCGACCGCTCCGGAGGGGATCTCCCACAATCCGCCCATGTAGTCGTCCGGATTACGACGCACGAGCAGAACCCGGCCCTCGTGGTTGATCACAGCAGCGGCAACGAACCCGCTGATGCCGGCAGCTTCGGCATCGGCCGCCAGACCGGCCACGAACTCGGGGGAGATGACGGTCACAGCAGCTCCTTGTGATGGTCGCTGATCTTGAGAGCCGCGCGGACCGCACCTGAGCCCAAGTCACGTTTCGGACGAAGTTCACCTCATGATCGCTCAATGGCTTGAAGGCTGCGGCCACCGTGAAGTTGACTGCACAACATCTCGTCGACCGGCGAGTGGCCGTCACTCCCCCGGAGCCCCGATGCCCAACTCCCGCGCCCGCCGCGCCTCGCAGCTCGCCGCCACCTGCGCGGCCGCGGCCCTGATCGGCCCACTGGCCGGTGCGCCCGCCGCCCAGGCCGCCTCGGCGACGCCTGCCGAGGTCGCACCCGTCACCGCCGCACCGCTGAACGTACTGACCTACAACGTGTTCCTGATGAGCACCAACCTCTACCCCAACTGGGGCCAGGCGCACCGGGCCGACGCCATCGCCTCGGCCGACGTCTTCCAGGGCCACGACGTGGTGGTACTGGAGGAGGCCTTCGACAACTCCTCCTCCGACCAGCTGGTAGCCAAGGCTTCGGCCGCCTACCCGTACCACACCCCCGTGGTGGGCCGCTCGACCAGCGGCTGGGACGCGACCGGCGGCAGCTACAGCTCCGCCACCCCGGAGGACGGCGGTGTGGTGCTGCTCAGCAAGTGGCCGATCCTGCACAAGGAGCAGTACGTCTACAAGGACGCCTGCGGCTCTGACTGGTGGTCGAACAAGGGCTTCGTCTACGCGGTGCTGGACGTCAACGGGCAGCGCACCCATGTGATCGGCACCCACCTGCAGTCCACCGACAGCGGGTGCAGCAGCGGCCAGCCGGCCAACATCCGTGCCGCGCAGCTGAACGCGATGCGCTCGTTCGTCGACAGCAAGCAGATCCCGGCGAGTGAACCGGTGGTGATCACCGGCGACCTCAACATCGACTCGCACGGCTCCGAGTACCCCGCCCTGCTGGCCAACGCCAACGTGGTGCCCGCCACCGCGCGCACCGGCTGGGCCGACTCCTTCGACACGGCGGACAACTCGATCGCCGACTACCGCTACCCGAGCGACCCGAAGGAGGACCTGGACTACGTGCTCTACCGGGCCGACCACGCCCGCCCGCAGAGCTACACCAACAAGGTGGTCCGCTTCCACAGCGACCCGTGGACGGTCAGCAGCTGGGGCCGCAGCTACACCTACAGCGATCTCTCGGACCACTACCCGGTGGTGGGCGGCTGATCCACCGCCCGGGCACGCCGCTGTGGGACGAGTCCGGGTGGCACTGGTCGCAGGACTCGTTGCAGGGTCCCGTCACCTCCGGCCGCGCAGACCCGGGCCGCTCACGGTGATGCTCCCGGCAGGGATCCCGACTCCTGGTGGATCCAGGCTGCGGCAAGGGCTCCCGTCCCGGGCGGAACTGGCCTCAACCAGGGCTCGGGACGGGAGACTTGGACCCGGCTCAGGACTTCGGCGGGGCTCTCGGCGGCGGCAGGGGCGGGCAAGGTGTACGGGAATCTCCCTCACCGTCAGCCGACCGGCTCGCCCATGACCGGCAGGGGCAGCCCCTTGGCGGCCTCGCGGGCCGTCCACGCCTGCCGGATACGCGACAGGGTGTGGGGTTTCACGTACTGGGCGAGCTCGGCCATGGGCACGAACCGGCGCTCCTTCAGGTGACCGGCGGGACGGCGGGTTCCGTACGCGTGGTCGGGCCGCCCCGGCGGTGGTTGTCATCTCCGATCCTCCGTGCGAAGGGCGGCGGGCCGGTCAGGTACCGGCATGGCGGATGCGGTGGACGGTCCGCTGCACGGCCATCTGAACCCGCAGCGCCTCGCTCGTGTCGGCCGGCCGGATGTCGTCCCGGGTGAGGCTGTGGCGGACCGCCCCGCCGACCAGAGCGACGACGAACCGGCCGTCCCGCCCCTCGCCGACCACGATGCCGGGCATCTGGGACGACCGCTCAACCACGGCGCTCCGTACGTTCATACGGCCGTCACCCCCGCCCGATCCCCCGGCCACTCCGGCGCCCGGCGCGGGCGGTCGGCCCCGAGCACGGGAACCAACTCGGGTTCATCGGCGAGCGGTTCGATCTCACTCGGGTAGGTCGTCCACTCCTGCCCGCCCTGACGGGGCCGGAGGTAGACCCTGCCGTCCCTCGTCTCCATGTAGACGCCCTCAGCGCCACCGTGGGCACGATCCCGGACCACCTCCCCGACCTGGGGCTGATGGACCGTCCTTCGAACCGGTCTCCACACAGACACGGCGACTCCTCTCCGTAGTGCTTTCACTACCCGGGGCGCCTAATGTCCCGTACCATCGGGAACTCTTCAACTTGTCCGGGACCCAAGTGGAATAGGGCATGATCCTTGAACCGCAAGACACTTGACCCTGCGTCATCTCCGCGAGCCGCATTCGGTTCACAGCTCCGCAGCTCACGGGAGGCACGCGGCTGGTCCCAAGGGGAGCTGGCCGCTCGTATGAGGTACTCGGACAGCTACATCTCGGCGGTGGAAACAGGCAGCAAAACCACTTCGCTGAAGTTCGCCAAGGCGGCGGATCTGGCCCTCAGAACCGGTCAGACGCTCGAACTGATGTGGCTGGGACTCCGACGCAAGGGCTTCATCGAAGGGTTCCCGGAGCACGCGGCGCAGGAAGCACGGGCAACCGAGATCAGGATCTTCGAGCCGAACATGGTTCCGGGGCTCCTCCAGACCCGGGCTTACGCCGCCGCACTCGAAGCGGCAGCGGTCCAGCGCGGGAGCATCACGCCAGACCAGGCGGACGAGCGAGTGAGGTTCCTCGCCACCCGCCAGCGACTTCTGAAGCGGGATGCGCCACCTCTGATCCACGCGATCATGGACGAGAGCTGCATCCGTAGGCGGGTAGGCAGCGCCCAGACCATGAGGGCCCAGCTGGAGCATCTGGCCGAAGCGGCCGCCCGACCTGACGTGGTCCTTCAGGTAGCCCCGTTCGAGTTGGCCGAACATGCCCCGTTCAGGGCACTCCTCACCTTGCTGACCTTTGCCGACCGTTCTGTGGTCGGTTACACCGAATCGGTCGAACAAGGCTATGTGGTGCGGAAAGACGAGACTGTCAGGGCATGGGAAAGGGCCTACGATCGGCTACAGGTGGAAGCGCTGTCCAGAGCGGCATCCCTTGATCTGATCCGTAAGGTACGAGAGGAACTGCACCATGACTGACTTCCCAGACCTGTCCGGCGCTTCCTGGTTCAAGTCGAGCCACAGCGGCAACGGCGGCAGCTGTGTCGAGGTTGCTCCCAACTACCCCGGCATCGTCCCCGTCCGGGACTCCAAGGACCCCGAAGGTCCGGCCCTGGTCTTCGGCGCCGACGCCTTCGCCGCATTCGTGGCAGGTGTCAAGGGCGGCGACTTCGGCGACGTCTGACAGCCGGCACCACCACTCCCAGAGACCCCGTCAGCACCGCTCTGCCGGGGTCTCGGCGCTGCCCCGCCACATCTCACCGTTCCGGCAAGTCAGGGCCGAGTGTGCGGAACGCTCCGCTGCCGGCTCCCACCGGCCTTCCGCACCACCCTCCCCACCCGAGCGATGCGGTGCCCGCACAGCGGCAACGCCCGCCTCACCGGGAACGGCGGGGCGGGCGCGGGACGCTGAGGTCAGTGCCCGGCTGCGGCCGGGGCCGCTGCCGGTGCGTCCAGGGTGCCGAGGACGTCGCCGACGATGGCGAGGAGGTCGGCAGCGATCTGGGCCAGGTCGGCTGGGACCGCAGCGGGGTTGGTCCGGAGATCGGCGGCCAGCGTGGCGAGGTCGGTGTTCAGCTTGGCGACGTCGGACGCGAGGCTGCGCGTCTGCCTGGTCGCACTGGACGCCTTCTGGACCTCGGCCTGCAGGGCGTCGGCGGCGGCCTTCGCGGCGGCCACCTGGGACTGGAAGGTGGCGGCGCTGGACTGCGAGCTGGCCTTGGCCGAGCGCGCCACGACGTCCACCTTGCTGGTGAGGTCGCCGAGCATACCGAGCTGGTGGATCTGCTGGGCCGAGTCCGTCTGGTCCGCCGGCTGAACGGCGATCTGACGGGCCGGCGCAGCGGCGGCGTTCGCCTCGACGGCGGTGGCCAGGGATCCGGCGATCGCGACACCGGCGAGCGCCGCGATGATTCGCTTGTTGCGCATGAAAGAACCTTTGCTGTGTGTTTGGAGCCGCAGGGGGCGGCGATCGCCAGCCTCGCCCGGCACCTCACAAGCTGCAATCGCGCGGATCCGAACGGCCGCATCACTCCCCGTGCTCCCCCGGCAAGTCCGCAGCCTGCGGACGCCGGCCACGCAGGTGGAGCACGAATTACACGAGGCCATGATGCCCAGAACAGCCCGTGGACACCGGAGTTCATGCTGTGGCTGCGCAGAGAGGCCGTTGCGGAGTGCAAGCACGCGGTCAACCCGACGTGGCGGCGGGCGGCGGTGTTCAACACCCTCACCACGCGCGGCTGTCCGGCCGAGGACGTCGAGGAGGCGGTGGACGTGATCGGGCAGATCACCCGCTACGAGCAGCGCTTCCGCGCGGACGGCGTGCTGCCGCCGAACGAATTCGTCACCAGCGCGGTGGGCTACGACTACGGACGTACGGTGGACTTCGTGCGGTGGGAGTCCCCGCGGTGTCCCCCGCCAGGGTGAGTTTCGGCGTCGGGCGTGGCTCCGGAGACCGGAACCCCCTCGCGGGTGGGTCACTTGATCCGGCGTCGGGCTCCGCCGGGTTCCCCTGGCCCTGCGCTGCCGCGCCGACCCGGGCTTTCGGCCCGCTCCCGCCGTGCCGCGTCGCCCGACCGGTCCGCACCCGGACGAGGTGCCCGGCGTGCGGCGGCCCGTCGCCCGGCCTACGTTGCCGTTCGAGGGGGGCTACCCGAGCGAGAGGTGAAAACTCCCATGGCAGGCAAGTTCGAGGTCTACACGGAGAAGCCCGGTGTGCACCGGTTCCGGCTCAAGGCGAGCAACGGATCGGTCCTCGTCACCAGCGACGCGCACGAGAGCAAGGAGTCGCTGCTGAAGAGCATCGAGTCGATCCGGAAGCTCGCGCCGTACGCCCAGGTCCAGGAGGAGTCCGCGGCTCCGGCCTAGACCGGCAGGGTGAGAGGGCCGGTTCCCCGCCTCGGGCGGGGAACCGGCCCTCTCGCGGTCGTCCGACCGGCTGTCAGATGTCCAGCAGTTCGGTGAGTGCGGCACCGAGGACCGCCTCGGGGTCGGCCGCACCTGCGGTGGCCCGCCAGGCCACGAAGCCGTCCGGCCGGACCAGTACGGCGCCGTCCGGTCCGGTGCCGTAGGCGGCGGCCCAGTCGACACCGGGTTCGGGCGCCAGGTCGTCCTCGGCGGCGGTGCCGATCCGGTAGCGGTCGAGCGGGACTTCCAGGCGCTCCGCCACCCGCTCGGCGGCCCGGTACCAGGCGGATCCGCCGGGGCCGGTGAACAGCACGAGGTGCTTCTCGAACAGGTCCACGGTGGAGAGCCGGACACCCGCGCGGCGCAGCCACAGGTGGGGGGCGCGTCCACCGGGTGCGCCGTCCGGCTGGAAGCGGTCGGGCACGGTCGGCGCGGTGGGGTCGGTGTCCAGGACGGCGCCGGTGTTGTAGCGGTAGCCGAGGGCCACGGCCAGGACGTTGCTCTGCCGCCCGGTGCCGGGGACGGCGTCGTAACCGGGGTGGCGGTGTTCGGCCGAGCGGGCGGAGGCGCGTTCGCTGGTGGCCTGGGCGACCGGGCGGCGCTCCTGCTGGTAGGTCTCCAGCAGACCGGGTCCGGCCCAGCCGCCGAGGACGGCGGCGAGCTTCCAGGCGAGGTTGTGGGCGTCCTGGATGCCGGTGTTGGAGCCGAAGGCGCCGGTCGGGGACATCTCGTGGGCGGAGTCCCCGGCCAGGAAGACCCGTCCGGAGCAGTAGCGTTCGGCAACCCGTTCGGCGGCGTGCCAGGGGGCCTTTCCGGTGATCTCCACCTTCAGGTCCGGCACTCCGGTGGCGGTGCGGATGTGCTCGATGCAGCGCTCGTCGGTGAAGTCCTCCAGGGTCTCGCCCAGGTCGGGCTTCCAGGGGGCGTGGAAGACCCAGTTCTCCTGGTTGTCCACGGGCAGCAGCGCACCGGGGCCCTCGGGGTTGGTGAGGTAGCAGGCAATGAAGAGGCGGTCGCCCACCACGTCGGCCAGGCGCTTGGCCCGGAAGGTGATGCTGACGTTGTGGAAGAGGTCGCCCTTCCCGGTCCGGCCGATCCCCAGCCGCTCGCGGGCGGGGCTGCGCGGGCCGTCGGCGGCGATCAGGTAGTCGGCGCGGACGGTGCGCTCGGCGCCGGTCTCCCGGTTGCGCAGGAGTGCGGTGACGCCGCCGGCGTCCTGCTCGAAGGAGCGCAGTTCGGTGCTGAAGCTCAGCACGCCGCCGAGGTCGCGGGCCCGGCGCAGCAGGACCGGTTCGAGGTCGTTCTGGCTGCACAGGCACCAGCCGGTGGGGCTGAACCTGGCCAGTGCGCCGCCCGGGTCGATCTCCCGGAACAGCCACTCCTGGTCGGCCCCGGTGAGGGTACCGGCCTGCAGGATGCCGTGGTTGTCGGCGAGTACGGAGGCGGCGCTGCGGATGTCCTCCTCGACGCCGGCCACCCGGTAGAGCTCCATGGTGCGCAGGTTGTTCCCACGGCCTCGCGGGTGGTGGGAGGTGGCGGCGTGTTTCTCCACCAGCAGGTGCCGGACGCCGAGGCGGCCGAGGAATAGGGAGGCGGACAGGCCCACCAGCGAGCCGCCCACGATCAGGACCGGGACGCGCTCGTCGGTCTTCGGGTTCATCGGTTGCTCCAGGAGTACGCGGTGCGGGACGCGTGATCCATCCCCCTCAGGCGAGCGGCCGGAGCGGGTTTCGCCCGGATGGCCCGCAGATCTCGCGCGGTGCCGTCCGGCGCCTGACGATCGGATTCAGGCTGAGGCCCGACCGCGCTCAATCGATCACGGAGAGTCACATCACGCGCTCGGAGCGTCGGCAGTCCGCTTCTCCAACTCGCCATCGCCCCAACGCTCCCAAGGAGATTGTCGAAAATGATCACGCTGTCCGAATCCCAGGCGCAGCGCTCGACCCCGCAGGACTCGCGGCTCCGCGTGGTGCTGCTGCTGGACGTCCAGGACGGAGCGCAGGATCGCTTCCTGGACGCCTACGAGCAGCTGCGGCACCAGGTGGCCTCGGTCCCCGGCCATGTCAGCGACCAACTCTGCCAGTCGATCGAGAACCCCGCGCAGTGGCTGATCACCAGCGAGTGGGAGAGCGCCCAGCCGTTCCTGACGTGGGTGGACAGTGCCGCGCACCGCGCGATGGTACGGCCCCTGCACGGGTGCGTCCGGGACACCAGGTCACTGCGGTTCAGCATCATGCGCGAGACCTCGGACACCGGGACCTTCGACAGCAGCGCCCCGGCACTGACCGCCCGTCCCGCCAGCCCGGACGGGCTCGTCCGGCACGCCCTCACCTTCACCGTGCGGCCGGGCAGCGAGGCGAAGGTGGCGGAGATCCTCTCCGGCTACAACTCGCCGTCGGCACGGGTGGACGAGCGCACCCGACTGGCCAGGACCTCGCTCTACATGCAGGGCAACCGGGTGGTGCGGGCGGTCGAGGTGGTCGGCGACCTGGTCGCGGCGCTGCGGCACGTGGCGCTGCAACCGGAGGTCCGGGCGGTCGAGGAGGCCATCAACCCGTACCTGGAGGAGGCCCGCGACCTGAACGACCCGCTGTCCGCGCGGGACTTCTTCAAGCGGGCGGCGCTGCCGGCCGTGCACCACGCGGCGGCCCGCGGCGAGGCGCCCGCGAAGGTGTACCGGCACGCGTTCCGGTACCCCGTCCGCAGCGGCCGTGGTGCGGAGCTGGCCGAGCTGTTGCACCGTCAGGACCAGGCATCGGCGGACGATCCGGCCGGCGTGCTGGTGCGCAGCACGGTCTTCCAGCAGGGGGACGTGCTGGTCCGGCAGGTCGACCTCGCGGTCCCGGCCAAGTCCGCTCCGAAGGTCGCGCTCGGCGTGCGGGACCAGCAGGCCGGTGCGATGCTCGCCCGGTTGACAGAACTCGGTTCCGACCACGGCGAGCCCGGCGACGACGCCGTCCGGCTGCTGCTCGCCGCCTGGGAGCTCTCGCTGGTCACCGACCGCAGCTCGGACTGACCGGATGACGCCCGGTCAGCCGCCCGTCCGCACCCCCGATCCCGCAGAAACCACCTGGAGGCAGCAGCCATGACCATGGAACTTCCACGCATCGTGCACGTCGACGAGGCACCGCCGAACCGCCGGCGCGGCGGCGACCTGCGCGCCATGCTCACCCCGACCACGTGCGGCGCCACCAGCGGGTTCATGGGCCTGGCGATCGTGGCGCCGGGCGAGCGGATCGGCGAGCACTACCACCCGTACTCCGAGGAGTTCGTCTTCGTGGTCTGCGGTGACCTGGAGGTCGACCTGGACGGGCGGAGCGTGGCGCTGAAGCCCGAGCAGGGGCTGATGATCCCGGTCAACATGCGGCACCGGTTCCGCAACGTGGGCGACACCGAGGCCAGGATGGTCTTCCACCTGGGCCCGCTGGCGCCGCGTCCCGAGCTCGGGCACGTCGACACCGAGGAGACCCTGCAGCCGGGGCCGACGGAACACGCGAAGGTCGCGTCGTGACCAGGCGGGTGGCGGTCACCGGGATCGGCGTGGTGGCGCCCGGCGGCGTGGGCGTGCCCGCGTTCTGGTCGCTGCTGACCTCAGGCCGGACCGCGACCCGGGGCATCACGCTGTTCGACCCGACCGGGTTCCGCTCCCGGATCGCCGCCGAGTGCGACTTCGACCCGGCGGCCCACGGCCTGGACCCCGTGCAGGTGGCCCGCTCGGACCGGTACGTGCAGTTCGCGCTGGTCGCCGCCACCGAGGCGGTCCGCGACGCCGGGCTCGATCTGGCGGCCGAGGACCCGTGGCGGATCGGGGTCTCGCTCGGCACCGCGGTCGGTGGCACCACCCGCCTGGAGCACGACTACGCGCTGGTCAGCGCCGCCGGCAAGCGCTGGGACGTGGACCACCGGCAGGCCGAGCCGCAGCTGCACCGGGCGTTCTCGCCGAGCACGCTGGCCTCGGCGGTGGCCGAGCAGTCGGGTGCGCACGGTCCGGTGCAGACCGTCTCCACCGGTTGCACCTCCGGCCTCGACGCGGTCGGCTACGCCTTCCACGCGGTCCAGGAGGGCCGGGCCGACGTCGTCATCGCCGGGGCCTCGGACTCTCCGATCTCCCCGATCACGGTGGCCTGCTTCGACGCGATCAAGGCGACCAGTGCGCGCAACGACGACCCGGAGCACGCCTCCCGGCCGTTCGACGCCACCCGGGACGGCTTCGTCCTCGGCGAGGGCGGCGCGGTGCTGGTGCTGGAGGAGCTGGAGCACGCCCACCGCCGGGGTGCCACGGTGTACTGCGAGATCGGCGGCTTCGCGACCTTCGGCAACGCGTACCACATGACCGGGCTGACCAAGGAAGGCCTGGAGATGTCGGAGTCGATCAACCGGGCGCTGGAACAGGCCGGGCTCGACGGCTCGGAGATCGACTACGTGAACGCGCACGGTTCGGGCACAAAGCAGAACGACCGGCACGAGACGGCTGCGGTCAAGCGCTCGCTGGGTGCGCACGCGTACCGGCTCCCGATGAGTTCGATCAAGTCGATGGTCGGCCACTCGCTGGGCGCGATCGGCGCGATCGAGCTGGTGGCCTGCACCCTGGCGCTGGCGAACGGTGTGGTGCCGCCGACCGCGAACTACTCCACCCCTGACCCGGAGTGCGACCTGGACTACGTGCCGCGCACGGCCAGGGAGATACCGCTGCGCCATGTGCTCTCGGTCGGCAGCGGTTTTGGCGGCTTCCAGTCAGCCGTGGTGCTCAGTCGGAAAGGGTGAGGGAATGTGACGGACGATCAGGCACAGCGCCGTGCGGTGCTGACCGGCATCGGGGTGGTCGCTCCGAACGGGGTCGGTACCGACGATTTCTGGAAGGCCGTCCGGGAGGGCGCCTCGGTGCTGGGGCCGATCTCGCGGGAGGGCTGCGGCGATCAGCCGTTGCAGGTCGCGGGCGAGGTCCGGGGTTTCGAGCCGGGAGGCTCGGTGGAGGAGCGTTACCTGGTCCAGACGGACCGGTTCACGCACTTCGCGATGGCGGCGGCCGATCTCGCACTGGCCGACGCCGCGCTGGACCCGTCGGCCGGATCGCCGTTCGCCGTGGGCGTGGTGACCGCCGCAGGGTCCGGCGGCGGCGAGTTCGGCCAGCGGGAGCTGCAGCAGCTCTGGGGCCACGGCCCCGAGTACGTCGGTCCGTACCAGTCGATCGCCTGGTTCTACGCGGCCAGCACCGGACAGGTGTCGATCCGCGGCGGCTTCAAGGGCCCCTGCGGGGTCGTCGCCTCCGACGAGGCGGGCGGTCTGGACGCACTGGCGCACGCGGCCCGCGCCATTCGACGGGGCACCGATGCGGTGGTGGTCGGCGCCGCGGAGGCCCCGCTGGCGCCGTACTCGATGGTCTGCCAGCTCGGCTACCCGGAGCTGAGCCTGTCCAGCGACCCGTACTCGGCCTACCTGCCGTTCACGGCGCAGGCGGCCGGCTTCGCCCCCGCCGAGGGCGGGGCGATGTTCGTGGTCGAGGCCCAGGCGGCCGCCGTGGCGCGCGGGGCCCGGATCCGGGCCGTGATCGCCGGCCACGCCGCCACCTTCACCGGGGCGTCCCGCTGGGCCGACTCCAGGGTGGGCCTGGCCCATGCCATCCGGGGCGCCCTGCACGAGGCCCGCTGCGCGCCCGACGAGATCGACGTGGTCTTCGCCGACGCGCTCGGCACCCCGGAGGCCGACGAGGCCGAGGTGCTGGCGATCAGGGACGCGCTGGGCGAGCACGCTACCCACGTCCCCGTCACCGCCCCCAAGGCCGGCTTCGGCCGCGCCTACAGCGGCGCCCCCGTCCTGGACGTGGCCGCCGCCGTGCTCGCCATGGAGGAGGGGGTCGTCCCGCCCACCCCCGGCGTCACCAAGATCTGCCACGAGGTGGACCTGGTGACCCGCTTCGCCCGCACCTGCGAGCTGCGCACCGCCCTGGTGCTGAGCCGCGGGCTGATGGGTTCCAACGCGGCGCTGGTGCTGCGTCGGGGCCAGGACGGGTGAACTGCCCGCACTCGTCCGCCGACCGACCACGTCGATCAACCGACCCGGTGAATCAACTGAACACACCTCAGAAGGAGCAGTGCATGCCCACCCCCCTGACCCACACCGAGCTCTCCGCCCTGATCAAGGGCAAAGCCGGTATCTTCATCGACCCGCAGGACCTGGAGCGTCCCGAGATCACCTTCGAGGAGTTCGGCGTCGACTCGCTCGGACTGCTCGGCGTGGTGGGCGAGTTGGAGAACCGGCACGGTGTGCAGATCGTGGACGGCGCCGAGATGGCCAAGACCCCGTCCGAGTTCCTCACCGCCGTCAACACTTCCTTCTCGAAAGTAGGTTCATGAGATGTCCGGACACACCGACAACACCATCGTCATCGCCGCGCCGGTCGACCTGGTCTGGGAGATCACCAACGACCTGGAGAACTGGCCGCAGCTGTTCAGCGAGTACGCCTCCGTCGAGGTGCTGAACCGCGAGGGTGCCAGAACCACCTTCCGGCTGACCATGCACCCCGACGAGAACGGCCAGATCTGGAGCTGGGTCTCCGAGCGGGAGACCGACCGGCCCGCGCTCTCCGTCCGGGCCCGCCGGGTCGAGCCGGGACCGTTCGAGTACATGGACATCCGCTGGGAGTACACCGAGGTCCCGGGCGGGACCAGCATGCGGTGGATCCAGGACTTCGCCATGAAGCCCACCGCCCCAGTCGACGACGCGGGGATGACCAACCACATCAACCGCAACTCCCGGATCCAGATGGAGCTGATCCGGGACAAGGTCGAGAAGCACGTGGGGAAGGGATGAACACCGTGCACCGCACGCTGATCGTCGCCCGGATGAAGCCGGAGTCCAGCGAGGGCATCGCCGAGGT
The DNA here is from genome assembly GCF_000955975.1 of Saccharothrix sp. ST-888. Classification (GTDB taxonomy): domain Bacteria; phylum Actinomycetota; class Actinomycetes; order Streptomycetales; family Streptomycetaceae; genus Kitasatospora. The sequence continues at coordinate 31,338 of NZ_JYJF01000047.1, read as the reverse complement.
CTTCGCCGAGTCCGACCGGGGTGAACTGCCGCAGCTGGTCGGGGTCACCGCCCGCAGCCTGTTCCAGTTCGGCGAGCTCTACCTGCACCTGATCGAGGCCGACCGGCCGCCGGGCCCCTCGGTGGCCAAGTACAAGGACCACCCGGAGTTCCGCGAGGTGAGCGACCGGCTCACCGCCTTCGTCCACGCCTACGACCCCGCCACCTGGCGGGAGCCGAAGGACGCGATGGCCCGCGAGTTCTACCGCTGGGAGCGCGCCGCTTCCCACTGAGCCGGAGGAGGACCCGCCATGGTGGAGACCGACGAACCGGCGGACCCGGACTGGGTCCGCTGCGGGCGCTGCGCCGGGCTGATCTACGGCCGCCGCTTCCGGCGGACCCTGCGGGTCTGCCCGGACTGCGGCTGGCACGCCCGGCTCACCGCCCGGCAGCGCCTGGAGCAGCTGCTCGACCCCGGATCGGTCGAGCCGCTGCGCCACGTTCCGGCGCTGCACGATCCGCTCGGTTTCGTCGACAGCCGCCCGTACCCCGAACGGCTCTCCGCCGCCCGCGCCGACACCGGCCTCGACGAGGCCGTGCTCTGCGTCACCGGGCGGATCGAGGGCCGGCCGGTGGTCGTCGCCGCCATGGACTTCCGCTTCCTCGGCGGCAGCCTCGGCTGCGGCGTGGGCGCCCTGATCACCGAGGCGGCCGAGACCAGCCTGCGGCTGCGCACCCCCCTCCTGCTGGTCTGCGCCTCCGGCGGAGCCCGGATGCAGGAGGGGGTGCTCTCCCTGATGCAGATGGCGAAGACCGCACAGGCCCTGGCCGAGCTCGACGAGGCCGGGGTCCTGGTGGTCTCGCTGATCACCGATCCGACGTACGGCGGGGTGGCTGCCTCCTTCGCCACCCTGGCCGACGTGATCATCGCGGAGCCCGGCGCCCGGATGGGCTTCGCCGGGCCCCGGGTGATCGAACAGACCACCGGTGAGCGGCTGCCCGAGGGCTTCCAGACCGCCGAGTTCCTGCTGGCGCACGGCATGGTGGACGACGTGGTGGCCCGGCCCGCGCTGCGCGCCACCCTCGGCCGGCTGCTGAACCTGCGCTCCCCCGCGGGGCCTGCCGAGCCGGGCGAAGCCCCCGAGCCGGCCGAGTCTGCTGAGGACACCGAGGCCACCGGGCCGGACGGGGCCGCTCCCGACCATGACGGCGCCGGGGATCGCGACCGCAACGGCGACGGCGGCGGGAACGGCAACGGCAGCCTGCGCGGCGGCGCCGAACCGGCCGGGCGGGACTCCTGGGCCGCCGTCCGGCTCGCCCGGCACCCGGACCGGCCCAGCAGCCTCCACTACGTGGGCCATCTGCTCGACGACTTCCTCGAACTGCACGGCGACCGGCTCAGCGAGGACTGCCCCGCCATCGTCGGCGGCCCCGGCCGCCTCGGCGGTCTGCCGGTCATGCTGATCGGCCACCACAAGGGCGGGCCCGACCTGGCCGAGCGACGGCGCCGCCGGTTCGGCATGCCCGCGCCCTCCGGGTACCGCAAGGCGGCCCGGCTGATGCGGATGGCCGCCAAGCTGGGACTGCCGGTGGTCACCCTGATCGACACCCCCGGCGCCAACCCGGGCCCCGACGCCGAGCGCAGCGGCCAGGCCGTCGCCATCGCCGAGAACCTGCGCCTGATGTCCCGACTGCCGGTGCCGATCGTCGCCGTGCTGATCGGCGAGGGCGGCAGCGGCGGGGCACTCGCCCTCGGGGTCGCCGACCGGGTGCTGGTGAGCACCAACGGCGTCTACTCCGTGATCAGTCCGGAGGGCTGCGCGGCCATCCTCTGGAAGGACCCGGAGGCCGCACCCACCGCCGCCAACGCGCTGCGCCTGCACGCCACCGAGCTGGTGCGGCTCGGCATCGTGGACGGCGTCGTCCCCGAGCCGGACGACGGCGCGCACCGGGACCACGCGGGCGCTGCCGCGATGCTCCGCGAAGCGCTGGTCGCGACCCTCGGCGAACTGATCCCCTGGGAGCCCGTGCGGCTGCTCCGGGAACGCAAGCACCGTTTCCGCCGCTTCGGTGTCGAGGCGGTCGGGACGGAGGGAGGGACCGCTGCCGGGCCGGTGGTCGACCCGGCGGTCGGAACGGTCGAGAGAGGTGCACAGTGACACTCGGTGTGGACAAGAAGACCCATCAGGAGAACGGCCGGCAGTCCGTCACACTGATCAACCCGCACTCCTTCCCCGGCGGGGCCGAGGCGAGCCGGGCCGATCTGGAGGCGGTCTGCCGGGCCGTCAGGGAACTGGCCGGCGCCTCGCCGCTGCCACCGACCAGGATCAGGCTGCAGCACGGGCGGACCACCGTCGAGATCGAGTGGCCCGCCGTCGAGGGGCTCGCCCTCGACGGGGCCGCCCGGCTGCTCCCACCGTCCGGCGGGCAGCCGGCCGCGGCCGGCCCTGCCGCCGGTTCTGCCAGCGGGCCTGTTACCGGTCCTGCCGCTCCTGCTGCCGGGACTGAGCCGGAGACCGGACTGCGGTACATCTGCGCGTCGATGGTCGGCACCTTCTACCACGCGTCCGAGCCGGGCTCCCCACCGTTCGTCTCGGTCGGCGATCTCGTCCGGCCGGGGCAGACCGTCGGGGTCCTGGAGGTCATGAAGATGATGAGCACCATCGAGGCGGAGATCGGCGGCCGGGTGGTGGAGGTCCTGGTACCGAACGCCAGCTCGGTCGAGTACCAGCAGCGGCTCATCGCCGTGGACCCGCTGGCCGAGGAGTGAGCGCGATGTTCAGCACCGTGCTCATCGCCAACCGGGGCGAGATCGCCCTGCGGATCGCCCGCACCTGCCGGGAGCTCGGGGTGCGGACCGTCGCCGTCCACTCCACCGCCGACCGGGACTCGGCGGTGGTCCGGTTCGCCGACCGGGCCGTGCAGATCGGACCTCCGCAGGCCAAGGGCAGCTACCTGCACGTCCCGTCGATCGTCGAGGCGGCCCTCAGCACGGGCGCCCAGGCGATCCACCCCGGTTACGGGTTCCTCTCCGAGGACCCGGACTTCGCGGAGATCTGCGAGGCGAACGGGATCACCTTCATCGGTCCGCCGCCCCGGGTGATCGAGCAGCTCGGCGACAAGGCGATGGCCCGGTCGCTGATGGCCGAGGCCGGGCTGCCGGTGCTGCCGGGCAGTACCGGCGCGCTGGCCACGCCGGGGGAGGCCAAGGAGATCGCGCAGCGGGTCGGCTACCCCGTGATCCTCAAGGCGGTGGCGGGCGGCGGCGGGCGCGGGATGGCCGTGGTGCGCAGCGCCGAGAAGCTGCTCCCCGCCTACCGCTCGACCCGGGCGCACGCCCGCGCGGTCTTCGGCGACGAGCGCATCTACCTGGAACGGTTCATCGAGGACGCCCGGCACGTCGAGGTGCAGGTGGTCTGCGACCGGCACGGGTCGGCCGTGCACCTCGGCGAGCGGGACTGCTCGGTGCAGCGCAGGCACCAGAAACTGATCGAGGAGTCCCCGGCGCCGAATCTGCCGCAGGAGCTGCGCGAGCGGATGTGCGCGGCCTCGGTGCGCGGTGCGCTGGCGGTGGGCTACGTCGGGGCGGCGACCTTCGAGTACGTGCTGACGCCGGATCAGCGGTTCTACCTGATGGAGATCAACTGCCGGCTCCAGGTGGAGCACCCGGTGACCGAGATGGTCACCGGGATCGACCTGGTCCGGGAGCAGATCGGCATCGCGGCCGGGCTGCCGCTCTCCTTCCGGCAGGAGGAGGTGCAGCCGCGCGGGGTGGCCGTCGAGTGCCGGGTGAACGCGGAGGACCCGGCCAGGGAGTTCGCGCCGACACCCGGACTGCTGACCGAGTTCGTCCCGCCCGGCGGCCCGTTCGTCCGGGTGGACACCCACGCCTACCCCGGCTGGCTGGTCGGTCCCGACTACGACTCGCTGCTGGCGAAGACCGTCGTCTGGGCGCCGGACCGCGCGCAGGCGCTGGCCCGGATGGACCGTGCGCTCGGCGAGTTCCGGATCGACGGCCCCGGGGTGCGGACCACCGGCGGCTTCCTGCGCGAAGCGCTGGCCCGCCCCGAGTTCCGGGACGGGACGCACACCACCGGGCTGGTGGCACGGATGACCGAGGAGCCGGTGGCGGTCGGCTGAGCCCCGGTCACCGGGGAATCGCCGAGGTCACCCGGGGTCGCGCGAGGTCACCCGGGGTCGCGCACGGCGGAGCCGGCACCCGTTCGTCGGGGTACCGGCTCCGCCGTGCGTGGGTCAGTCGAGCGGGACGGTGGCCTCGAAGGCGTGAAGATAGGGGTTGACCGGGCCGATGTGGCCGAGGCACAGGCCCGCCTCGGTCATCAGGTCGACCATGCTCTGCTTGGAGTGCTTGGCGCCGCCGACGTTGAGCAGCAGCATCAGGTCCATGGCGGTGGTGAAGCGCATCGACGGGGTGTCGTCGACCAGATTCTCCACCACCACGACGCGTGCGCCGGGCCGGGCGGCGGCGACGACGTTGCGCAGTGTCCTGCGGGTGCTGTCGTCGTCCCATTCGAGGATGTTCTTGATGATGTAGAGGTCGGCGTCGACCGGGATGGCACTGCGGCAGTCGCCCGGCAGCAGCCGGGTGCGGGAGGCGAGCGAGCCTCCCTCGCGCAGCCGGGGGTCGGCGTTGGCGACCACCTTGGGGAGGTCCAGCAGGGTGCCGAACACCTCCGGGTGCCGCTCCAGCAGACTGGCCAGGACGTGGCCCTGGCCGCCGCCGATGTCCACCACGGTGCCGATCCCGGTGAGGTCCAGGTAGTCGGCGAGTTCGGCGGCGGACTGGCGGCTGGAGTGGGTCATCGCCCGGTTGAACACCATGGCGGATTCGCGGGCGTCGTCGTGCAGGTAGTCGAAGAACTCCTTGCCGAAGATGTCGGGGAAGATGTTCCGGCCGGAGCGCACCGCCTCGTCCAGGCGGGGCCAGGCCTCCCAGGTCCACGGCTCGGTGCACCAGAGGGAGATGTAGCGCAGGCTGTTGGGCTCGTCCTCGCGGAGCAGGCGGGACATCTCGGTGTGGCCGTACCGGCCGTCCTCGGTCTCGGTGAAGATTCCGTAGCAGGCGAGCGCCCGCAGCAGGCGGCGCAGCGGCAGGGGCTCGGTGTCGACGATGTCCGCGAGCTCCTCGGCACTGGCCGGGTCCTCGCCGAGCGCGTCCGCGATCTTGAGTCGGGCCGCCGCGCGGACCGCCGCCGCGCAGGCGGCGCCGAAGACGATCTCCCGCAGGCGCATGGCCGGCGACGGGGTGTTGGCGATGGTGTTGGTGAAGGTGCTGGTGAGCGGGGTCAGTTTGACAGTGGTCGTGGTGGACGGTGCCGTGTGCATGCGGCCGCCTTTCTGTGTGGAACGGTCAGCACTTGTCAGCGGACTCGGAGACCCGGCACTCGTTGCGCGCGAAGGAGTTACCGGTACCGGTGTCACGATCGGCGAGATCGGCCGGGCCGTTGCCGCACAGCGAGTTGTCGGTGACGGTGATCTTGGAGTTGGGCGCACCGACGTAGCTGTGGAAGAGGACGACACCGCCGGACATGGACGACTTGCCGACGTTCTTCTCGACCCGGTTGCCGGTCACCACGGTGTCCTCGGCTCCGGTCAGGAGGATGCCGATGCCCTGGACGACGTCCAGGCGGGGGGTGGCCGGGCAGAACTTGTTGTTGGCGCGGACCACGTTCTCACGTACCGTCAGCGCCCCCACCCTCGGCACGCCTTCGTCGCCGACCACGAACACGCCGCCGCAGTTGCCGGAGATGACGTTGGACTGGACGCTGAGCCCCCGCACCCGGCGCACCACGACACCGAACCGGTTGTCCGAGAGGCGGTTCTCGCCGATCACGGTGCCCCGGGTCTCGACGGGCGGGACCTTGCCCTCCGCCACGTTCGCCACGAAGATTCCGGCCTGGCCGTTGCCACGGGCCTCGTTGCCGCGCAGCTCCGCCCGGGTGGACTGCTCCTGGCTGATGCCCTGCTGGCCGTTGTCCTTGGCCAGGACGGCGCGGACGGTCATCCGGTCGGTCCCGAAGGCGTTGATGCCGTTCTTGGTGGATCCGGCGACGGTGAGTGCCTCGATCCGCACCTCGGTGACCGGGTGCTCGGCCGTACCCGTGACACAGAGGCCGTGGCCCGCGCGGGCGCACGCGTTGCCGGTGGTGGCGCCGGTGGCGGGGGTCTTGGGCGGGCTGATCACCGTGGACTCGCCGGCTCCCCGGAGAGTCAGCTTCGAGGTGGTGACCAGGACACTCTCCCGGTAGGTGCCCGCGAGGATCTGGACGGTGTCACCCGGCCGCGCGGCGTCCACCGCCTTCTGGATCGACTCACCCGGGCGGACGACACGGGTGGCCGGGGACGAGGAAGCGTCGGCCGGTCCGGGTAGCCCCGTGACCAGACCGACGGCGAGGATGGCTGCGATGCCCGCCAATTGCGGGGTCCGGCACGTGGGCATGGATGATGACCTGCTTTCAGGGACTCGACTGCGTGGGTCTGCTGGGCCGACGGCCGGTCGGAGCTGTGGCTCCCGACCGGCCCTGGGCCACCTAATCGACGCTATGGGCGGCCTCCCGGGCCTGCCACTTCTGCTCCCCCGGCCGTGCGCCGGGGCCGCTGCGGGCCTGGCTGCGGGGGCGGGGGCAGCTGCGGGCGCCGGCTGCCTCAGACGAGGCCGACGCCGTACGCCGCGAGCGCGGCGGTGACGGGCTGGAAGAAGGTGGTGCCGCCGAGGGTGCAGTTGCCGTTGCCGCCCGAGGTGAGGCCGAGCGCGGTGTGGCCGGCGAAGAGCGACCCGCCGCTGTCGCCCTCCTCGGCACAGACGGTCGTCTTGATCAGCCCGCGGACCGTGCCCTGCGCGTAGTGCACGGTGGTGTTGAGCCCCGTGACGATGCCGCTGTGCACGTGCGAGGTACTGCCGCTGCGGCTGACGGTCTGTCCGACCGACGGGTTCGCGGCCGTGTTGATCGCGCGGGTGGTGCCGTCGTAGAGGTCCACGGCGGAGGCCGGGACGCTGCCGTCGGTGTACTGGACGAGGGCGTAGTCGTGGTCGGGGAAGGTGGAACTGGTGGTGCTGCCGGTCGGGTCGGTCATGCTCTCGGAGGCGTACCAGGCCGAGGCGATGTTCCCGCAGTGACCGGCGGTCAGGAAGTAGTAGGTGCCGCTGTTGGTGCTGCGGACGTTGAAGCCGAGCGAGCAGCGGTATCCGCCCCCGTAGATCGCGTCACCGCCGCCCACTCTGGTGCTGAAGACCCCGGGCACCTGTTCCAGCCGGACGGCGGAGCCGAGGCCGTCGGCTGTCCGGGTGAGCCTGTCGAGGGCGGCTCCCCGGACGGTGGAGTCCGCGGACACCACCACCTGGTCGGTGAGCGGGTCGACGGCCCAGGCGGTACCCGGGACGGCGGCACGGCGGTCGAGCTCGGCGGTGGCGGCGGCCAGCTGGGCGGCGCTGCGGGTGACCAGCCGGGGAACGGCGCCGGCCGACTGCACCCGCTGGGCGTCGGCCGCGTGGGTGATGGTGACGACGGGTCGGCCGGAGGAGTCCAGGTACGAACCGGCGGTGCGGTCCTCGCCCAGCTGCTGCTGGAGGTCGTTGGCAACCGCCACGGCGGCCTCGCCGGTGGGGTTCGGGATGGGAAGGGCGACTGCGGGTGTGGGCAGTGCGAGTGCTGTACCGGCGAGCAGCGTGGCGGCCACGGCGAGGAGGGTGGCGCGTCGGCTGGTACGGCGGTTGCTCATCAGGGCTCCCTGGATGCCTGGGAAGGGGTGGCGGGCGCACCCGGATGGCGTACCCGGGCCGACCGAGGACCCGGCTTCCGGGCGGCCGTGACGGGCGTCGGGCGGGTCCTGCTGCCAAATATCGGGGCGGGAGCCGAGGTTGGCGACCTGAGGCGGCGACTGACCGACGGGAAGTCACCACCGGGCGGCAGGGCTCGAACCGCCGTCCCGTCCGGTCCCGGACCGCGTACGCGCCGGTGCTGGGACTGCCGGTGGGCCGTCCGTGAGCAGCCCTGTGTGGTGGCGCCTGCGGGGTGCTGCCTTGGGCTGTCGTCCGGCTCTCCGGGAGCACTCGGGAGGCACGAGCGAACCTGCGCACGCTCGCTGTCGAGCCCCCGGAGGACCAGGGAGGCGTCAGCCGGGTTCCGCTCGCTCTCCCGGTCGGCCGGACGCCCCGGGAACCGTCGAGGTGGCGTGCCATGTCCTGGATGCTGGGTTCAAGTACTGGCCGGGCGAGGGGGGTTCGACGTGACCGAGGCCGAGAACGCGGACGGATCAGTGAAGGGGAACGGAGCAGTGAGCGGGGACGGGGCAGTGGGCGGGGGTGGCGGCGGGCAGGGGTTGCTGGCTGCGGCCGGGGTGCTCCTTCCGGACGAGCTGGGCCGGATTCTGGTGGTGCGGCTGCCGTACGACCACAAGCACCCGATCGCGATTCCCGGCGGCGGCTGGGAGCCCTCCGACGAGTCGCCCAGGCGGACGGCCTTCCGGGAGATCGCCGAGGAACTCGGAGTGTCACCCGAACTCGGGCCGCTGGCCTGCATCGACTGGTCGCTGGACAGCCGCCGCCCACCGATCGCGGCGTACCTGTACTGGGGCGCGCCGCTGCGGAGCGAACAGCTCTCCGCGCTCCGGCCGCAGGCGACGGAGGTGGACGGCTGGACCTGGCTGACGCAGCGTCAGATCACGTCGGCGCTGCCGCCCCGGCTCTCGCGGCGGGTGACGGCCTGTCTCACCGCGCCGCGCAGCGCCGGGCCCCTGGAGCTGGAGGACAGCCATCCGGTCGGTCACACCGTCGCCCATGTGCCGCCGGTTCCGCCGCCGCCGTACACCGGGGCGGCCGGTCTGGCTCTGGCGGCCGGCCGGACGGCGGTGCAACCGCCTCCGCTGGAGCCGGAGGCGTACATCGCCGGGCTGCCGAGGATTCGGGCGAAGGCGCGGATGCTGTTCACGGATGCGGCCGGCCGGGTGCTGCTGGTGCGCCTGCGCCCCCGGGAGGACCACCCGTACTGGACGCTGCCGGGCGGCGGCGTGGAGGCCGACCGCGAGATGCCCCGGGCGGCCGCCCGGCGCGAGACCCGCGAGGAGCTCGGCTGGGAGCGGGAGCCCGGTCGGCTGCTGGGACTGGACTGGTCACCGAACACGGACGGATCCGCGACCATGGTGTACGTCTTCGACGGCGGCGAGGTGACAGCGGAGTTGCTCGGGCGCATCCGACTGCAGCCGGAGGAACTCGTGGAGTGGCGGATGTTCACCTCGGAGGAGGCACGGGAGGTGCTCTCCGAACAAGCCCGATGCCGACTGGATGCCTGCCTGGCCACCCGGGAGGCGGCGCGGAACGGCGGCGGAGGCGGGCCGGTGGAGCTGCTGCGCGGACGGGTGGCCGGGACGTCGCCCACCGCGTGAGCGGTCCGGGCGGCTGGGGTTCGGCCCGACCGGCCCCGGCCCGGGGACTGCTGAAGGGGCGCGGGACGGCAGAACGGCCTGGCGTCGGGGCCGGCGGCCCACCAGGGCCAGGAACAGGGCCCAGGCCGCACGGGCACGCGGGTAGTGGTTCACGCGGCAAGGGTTCGGGCGCGGGGCAGGGGCGGTATCCAGGGCGGCCCGGTGGCCCGCGCAGCGGGTCGGGGGCGAGGCTGAGGGCGGCGGCGGGCGCGATTTCCCCGGTCTGCATGACGTGGGCGGATCAGCGCGCAAGAATGGATCAGCCGACCGTGCGATTTTCGGGAGGAACCATGGTGTCCCCATCGATCGCTGCCGTCCTCGGCGGCCGCCGCGTCGAGGCCCTGAAGGGCGGCAGCGGGCTGGTACTGGAGCTCTCCGACGGAGTGGTGGTGACGGTCTCCGGCGACTTCCGCCTGATCGGCCAGTCCGCTGTCGAGCACTTCTATCCGGCGCTGGGCCTGACCCCGTCACGCGATCTGCTGGGGTTGGTCGGCTCCCGCGTGACGCGGGCCGAGACCACTCCGGCAGGCGGTCTGGACCTGGCCTTCACCTCCGGCAGCACGCTCTCCGTCCCGCCCGACGGTGCCTACCAGCCATGGAGCGCATCCGACCAGGACGGCCCGCTCTTCACCGCCGCCCCGTACGACTACCTGACCGGTTGAGCGGCGAACGCCGAAGCCAGGACGAGGACTTGATGACTCTCGAACTCCTCGTCGAGAAGGTCGTCGACCCGGCCTCCGGCGCTGTTCGCTGAGGCGGCGGCAGGCACTGAGGCTGCCCCTCCGCTGGTCAGGAGCCCGACTCAGGAGCCCGAGTCGCCGGTCTCCTCGACCCGGCCGGGGAGTTCGAAGATCCCGTAGGCGAAGGAGTCTGCGCTGATGCCCTCGGCCGTCACGGTGACGCCCTGGGCCTCCAGGGCGCGGGCGCCCGCGAGACCGGGGTACGCAAAGAGGGCAGGTTCCCGGCGGGGGTTGACGACCACCAGGTGGCTGCCGCCGCGAAGGTGGACGAACGGGTACCCGGTGTGCAGCACCTCCACCTCACCACGGCTGCCGAGCGCAGGGGTGGACCTGCGCAGCGCGATCAGCCGCCGGACGAGATGCAACAGCGAATCCGGGTCGGCGAGTTGGCCTGCCACGGTCGGCCTGCCGGGGTCCGGGTCGAGCGGCTGGTAGAGCCGGTCGGCCGGGGCCGTGGAGAACCCCGCGTTGGGGCTGCCGTCCCACTGCATCGGAGTGCGGGCCCCGGCGCGGTTGTTGGTGGGCTCCAGTCGGCTGCCCTCCTTGTCCGGCAGCCCGGGGACGAACCGCATGCCGATCTCGTCCCCGTAGTAGATCGCGGGCAGGGTCGGCCAGGTGAACAGGAAGGCGAAGGCCGCGCCGAGCTGTTCGGACGTACGGGAGCCGGTGGCGAGGCGGTTGTAGTCGTGGTTGGCGGTGGGCAGGATGACGTACCCGCCTCCGGGCCCGTCGGCGGTCGGGTGCGCAGTTGGTTGCGCAGTTGGTTGCGCAGTTGGTTGCGCAGTTGGTTGCCCGGCTGCGCGGGTGGCGCGCCAGGCCGTGACGAACTCGTTCATCGAGCCCCGGCCCTGCGGGTCGAAGTAACAGGGGCCGTCCTCCCAGGAGGGCGAGGTCATCCCCTCGCCGTTGTGCCAGAGCGACGGGATGGCGCGGCCCGCGAAGTGCAGGAAGAAGTCGGCGTGGAAGCCTGCGGGAAGGGCGAGTTCGGGCCTGCCCCACTCCGAGAGCAGCACCGCCCCCGGGTGGGTACGGTCCAGCCAGGCCCGCTGCTCGCGCCAGAGCTTCGCGGTCTCGGCACGATCCGGATCTCCCTTGACCAGGGAGTACGCCATGTCCACCCGGAACCCGGCGATACCGGTCCGCAGCCAGTGGTCCATGATCTCCCGCAGCGCGGCCCGGTTCTGCCGCGGCCCGTCGGCGTCGACGGGCTGTCGCCACGGTTCGTCGTCGAGGCTCCGGGCGTAGCCGAAGTTCAGCGCGGGCTGGAAGTCGAAGAAGTTCGGCAGGTAGTAGCCCGGCCGCTTGCCCGGGGAGGGCACGAACCTGGTGGCCTGGCGGTCGGCCCAGATGTAGCGCTGGTCGGTGGGGTCGTCGGCAGCCGCGAGGAACCACGGGTGCCGGTCGGAGGTGTGCCCCGGCACGAGGTCGAGCATGACCCTGATCCCGCGTCGGCCGGCGGCCTCGACCAGTGCCGAGAGGTCTTCCCGGGTGCCGTAGCGCGGCGCGACGGAGAAGTAGTCGGAGACGTCGTACCCGGCGTCCCGGAACGGTGACTCGAAGCACGGGTTGAGCCAGATCGCGTCCACACCCAGCCAGGCCAGGTGGTCGAGGTGCTCGGTGATCCCGGCGAAATCGCCGATGCCGTCGCCGTTGGAGTCGGCGAAGGTCTGCGGGTAGATCTGGTACAGAACCGCGTCGGCCAGCCAGGCCGGGGTGGTTGTCGGGCTCGGTGTCGGGTCGGGCGGGCTCGTCGGGTTCGCCGGGTTCGCTGTCGGGTTCGTCATCGCGTGCGGCACTCCGTTCCGCGGGGACAGTCCGACCCCAGTCTCTCCCCACGACGGGCCGGGCCGCTGCCCGTTCGACGGATGACCACCGACCGCCGGCCCATCTCGCCCACGCTCAGCGCTCAGCGCTCAGCGCTCAGGCGTCGGGACCGGAGGCGCACGGCGTTCGAGGCGTACCAGGGCGTCGACCGCCTCGCCGCTCCCGCCATGGGCCGCACCGGCCGGTCGGCGCACGCGTTCGGCCCGGACGAGGTGCAGCCGACAGTCCGCCAGATCTGCGCGGATGTCGTCCGGGGTGAAGAGCACGGCCGGGTCGCTGGGGCCGCCGGAGCCCTCGGTCAGGTTGGTGGTGTCGTGGCCGACGACCAGCAGGGTGCCGCCGGGCGCGAGGGAGTCCGCGGCTCTCCGCAGTACGGTACGGCGCTGCTCGGCGGGGAGGTGCAGATAGGCGATGAGGACGAGATCGTAGGCGCCGGGCTCGGGCACATGGGTGCGGACGTCCGCCTCGACCCAGCGCAGGTGCCGTGCGACCCCGGCCGGTAGCTGTTCGGACAGTCTGCGCCCACGGTCCAGCGCGACCCGGGAGAAGTCGACCACGGTGACCCGCCAGCCCAGGGCGGCCAGCCAGAGGCTGTTGCGGCCCTCGCCGGCCGCCAGATCGAGCGCCCGACCGGGTGGCTGGTCCTGGCACTCGCGCAGCACCCAGCGGTTGGGTTCGGTGCCCCAGACCAGTTCGGCCGACTTGTAGCGCTGGTCCCAGTCGTGACTCTCCATCGGCTTCTCCTCTGCTCCCCTGCGGAGCCCGAGCGTACGCGGCGCACTCCCGGGCAATCTCCCGGACGCGCGGGGCTCCGCAGGGGGCACCGCCCGGGCCGGGCGTGCGTCAGCCATGGTGGACGGCCGCCGGGAAGAGATCGAGGAACGGCTGGGCGGAGACGGTCATACCTCGGCTGAACGGGTCGTCGAAGTCCCAGATCAGGAAGAGCAGGAACGCGATCAGCGCACTGAACGCCCCGGCCAGCAGCAACTCCCGCCAGGACCTGCGGATCTGGAAGGTGAAGACCAGCCCGACCGTCACCACCGCTCCGGCGATCAGGCCGAACCAGACCACGCCCGGCATGGTCGGACCCGCGTCCTGGCCCCGGGCGGTGCGGGCCTGGTCGACGGCTGCGACCTGGTCTATCAGGGGCTGATAGGCCTGGTTCTCCAGCTCGTTCTGCGGGGTGTGACCGGTCACGTCCTGGCGCAGCCGGTCGAGCAGCACCGTCCCCTGCGGGGAGACGCCGTCGTGGGTGTCCATGTACATCCACTCGGTGCCGACCACGTAGCGGACGTAGGCATCGACGTCCGCCCGGATGCGGTCGCGCAGCTCCGCCGGGTAGACCTGGGCGCGCAGGCTCACCTCGCGCAGTGCCTGCGCCTCGTGCTGCACGGTGTCCCCGGCAGCGCTGCGGGCCTCCCAGACACCGGCGATGGCCAGGCCGAGCACGATCGCGTAGACCACGCCGATCATCATCGTCATGTACTCGATGACGTCCGGGGTCTCCGACGTGTCGGCGGAGTCGCCGATCCGCCGTTCTCGCAGCACCACGACCGCCACCACCACGGCGCAGGCAGCCGTCATGGCGATGGCGAGTGCCGTCCACTCCGACATGCCGTTCTCCGATCCGTTGCAGTCGAGGGGTTCGTTGCGCTCCACGGGGCGCCTGGTTGGCGGGGTCCGCGGGACGATCTGTTCGGAGGTCAGCTCCCGCGCCTGCGGGAGCCGGTGGACGATCGGCCGCCGCGGGGCCGTAGCCGGATGGCGGCCACCACGGCGGGCATGGTGACGACGAGCAGCGCGACGATCGGCGGGCGGGCCCGGCGGGACTCGGGCGCCGAGGTGGCCGCCGCCGGTGGATGGAAGAACGAGGGCGTGGGAGCGGGCGGCACGGCGGCGTGGACGACGGGGGCGGGCGCGCTCTCGGGTACGGGAGGCTCGCGTACGGAGACGCGAGTGGGCGGTGCGGGCGCGGTCGGCCGCGTGGGCGGTGACGGCCTCGGCGCGGGTCTGGGCACAGGTGCCGGTACAGCCGTCGGCTCGGATGTCGGTACGGGTGTGGCCGTTGGCTCGGGAGTGGGTGGGGGCGGGACCGGGGGCTTAGGGGGCGGCTCCGGCCGTGGTGGGGCGCAGTCGGCCGGACGGGCGCCCGCCGCTGCACCGGCGCCCGGCCGGGTGACCACGCTGACGGCCACCGAGAGCTCCACCAGCACGGCCACCCGGGATGCCCCGGCCTCGACTGTCGTACATGCCGCGACCGCCACGCCGATCGCGCCCGGCACACCCGCGTGCGACGGCCCGGCGTCGCCGCCCGCCGAGGCGCCGACGAGTGCCGAGCAGACCAGCACCGTACCGAGCGCCACGGCGAGCCGCGGCCGGGAGCGGCGGGCCCCCGGCGCGGAGCTGCGTGGTCCTCGCCGTTCGACGGTCACGGAGTCGATGCTGACGGGCTTGCACCGAACGCGCTGGCACATACCACTGGAATAACCCGAACGGATCAATTCGTCCGCGTTCCGGTTTGAACCGTGTTCGGGCCACGGCGACGGGGGCCTCGCGGCGGGCCCGGGCCGGGAGGACGGTGACGATCGGATTCCGCGCACTGCTCCAGGGGCAGGCTTCGGCCCGTGACGGTGACAACGCCCAGGGCGAGTCGGTGATCCGGTGGTCGGCGGTGATCGTCGGCACCGTACGGTGTTAACCGTCGTGAACGATTCGCGATCGGCGCGGCCTGGCCGCGACCGGCGCGAACTACCCGCGTGGACACGGATGGAGCACGTGCCCGCGCCCGATGACGAGAGGCTCTTCTTCATGGCTCAGCAGGTGCGCGGCGTGATCGCCCGTTCCAAGGGTGCCCCGGTACAGGTCGAGACGATCCTGGTCCCGGACCCCGGTCCGGGTGAGGCGCTGGTGCAGGTCCAGGCGTGCGGGGTCTGCCACACCGACCTGCACTACCGGGATGGCGGGATCAACGACGAGTTCCCCTTCCTGCTCGGCCACGAGGCGGCCGGTGTGGTGGAGGCCGTCGGCGAGGGAGTGACCGACGTCGCCCCCGGTGACTTCGTGATCCTCAACTGGCGTGCGGTCTGCGGCAACTGTCGTGCCTGCCTGCGCGGCCGGCCCTGGTACTGCTTCAACACCCACAACGCCAAGCAGAAGATGACCCTGCTCGACGGCACCGAGCTCTCGCCCGCGCTGGGGATCGGCGCGTTCGCGGAGAAGACCCTGGTCGCCGCCGGCCAGTGCACCAAGGTCGCCCCCGAGGCCTCCCCCGCCGCCGCCGGGCTGCTGGGCTGCGGCGTGATGGCCGGGCTCGGCGCCGCCATCAACACCGGGAACGTCGGCCGGGGCGACTCGGTCGCCGTGATCGGCTGCGGCGGCGTCGGCAACGCGGCCGTGGTCGGTGCCAGGCTGGCCGGAGCCTCGCGGATCATCGCCGTGGACATCGACGACCGCAAGCTGGCCACCGCGCAGAAGCTCGGTGCCACCCACACCGTCAACGGCCGCTCCGATGACCCGATCGAGGCCGTCCGGGCGCTGACCGGCGGGAACGGTGCCGACGTGGTGATCGACGCGGTCGGCACGCCGGAGACGTACCGTCAGGCGTTCTACGCCCGTGACCTGGCCGGAACGGTGGTCCTGGTCGGCGTGCC
This sequence comes from Saccharothrix sp. ST-888, assembly GCF_000955975.1. Taxonomy (GTDB): domain Bacteria; phylum Actinomycetota; class Actinomycetes; order Streptomycetales; family Streptomycetaceae; genus Kitasatospora. Next base: position 15,705 of record NZ_JYJF01000047.1, on the reverse strand, counting down.
GACCCCCGAGATGAAGCTGGAACTGCCGCTGCTGGACGTCTTCGGCCGGGGCGGTTCGCTGAAGTCCTCCTGGTACGGCGACTGTCTCCCCAGCCGGGACTTCCCCATGCTCATCGACCTCTATCTGCAGGGCCGCCTCGACCTGGACGCGTTCGTCAGCGAGACCGTCCAGCTGACGGACGTGGAGGAGGCGTTCGCCCGGATGCACAAGGGCGAGGTCCTGCGTTCGGTGGTGCTCTTCTGATGGCGGACCGCACTCCCCCGGCAGCCGAGGTCGAGCGGCTGGTCACGTCCGGCACCTTCTCGCTGGACGGCGGCACCTGGCAGGTCGACAACAACGTCTGGATCATCGGCGACGACACCGAGGCCCTGGTCATCGACCCGGCCCACGACGCCGAGGCGGTGCTGGCCGCACTCGGCGGCCGTCGGTTGGTCGCCATCGTGTGCACCCACGCGCACAACGACCACATCGCCGCCGCTCCCGCGCTGGCGGACCGGACCGGCGCGCCCGTCCTGCTCCACCGCGAGGACCAGGTGCTCTGGAAGCAGACCCACCCGCTGCGTCCGGTGGACGGCGAGCTGACGGACCAGCAGCGGCTGACGGTCGCGGGTGTCGACCTGACGGTGCTGCACACGCCCGGCCACGCGCCCGGCGCGGTCTGCCTGTACGCCGAGGAGCTGGGCACGGTCTTCACCGGCGACACGCTGTTCGCGGGCGGTCCCGGGGCCACCGGCCGGTCCTTCTCGGATTTCCCGACCATCATCCGATCCATCCGGGACCGGCTGCTGACCCTGCCCGCCGAGACGGTGGTACGGACCGGCCACGGCGACTCGACCACGATCGGCGCCGAGGCACCGCATCTCGACGAGTGGATCCAGCGCGGCCACTGACGGCCGAACGGCTACCCTGGCCCTCCGAGGAGCCCGTCCGCTCCTCGGAGGGTCCGTCCACTCCCGGCGGACCGGGCCCCTTCGGGCGTTCCGGGGCCCGGCAGGTCGGCCCCGGTCGCATGGGGTCCGCCGTACGGTCAGCCGTACGGTCGGCCGGGCAGTCACTTCGGGCAGTCTCCCCCCGTCCGATCATCGAGGAGCCGAGATGCGTGTCGCCCTCTTCGCCACCTGTGTGAACGACGCGGTCTACCCGTCCACGGCGATCGCCACGGTCCGGCTGCTGGAACGGCTCGGTGTCGAGGTGGACTTCCCGGCCGGGCAGACCTGTTGCGGGCAGCCGCAGTTCAACACCGGCTACCGGCGCGAGACCGAGCCGATGGTGCGCCGCATGGCGCGTGCCTTCGCCGGCTACGAGTACGTCGTCACCCCGTCCGGCTCCTGCGTGGCGATGGTCCGCGACAACTACCCCCGGATCGGCGCCAAGGCGCAGGCCGAGCGACGCGGGTCCGAACTCGCCGAAGCGGCCGATGCGTTGGTGCCGCGCATGTACGAGCTGACCGAGTTCCTGATCGATGTGCTCGGGGTCGAGGACGTCGGTGCGTACTTCCCGCATACCGTGACCTACCACCCGTCCTGCCACGGGCTGCGGCTGCTCGGGCTCGGCGACCGGCCGCTGCGGCTGCTGCGCGCCGTCAAGGGGCTGGAGTTGGTGGAGCTGCCCCGTGCCGACGAGTGCTGCGGGTTCGGTGGAACCTTCGCCCTGAAGAACCCTGCCGTCTCGACCGCGATGGGTGACGACAAGGTCCGTCACGCACTGCGGACAGGGGCAGAGGTGCTCTGCGGCGGGGACAACTCCTGCCTGATGCACCTCGGCGGCCTGCTTCACCGCCGGTCCGCGCCGCTGCGGCCGCTGCACCTCGCCGAGATCCTGGCCGCCACCGAGGAGCGGCCGTGGACCGAGGGCGCACGGACCGAGGGGGCGCGGACCGAGGGGGCGCTATCCGTGGGGCGGGGGCCGGCTAAGGGTGCCGCCCCCGACGGTCTCCGTAACGAGCAGTCCTGGAGCGGAACATGAGCGGTGACACCTTCCTCGGCATGCCTTCGTTTCCGGCGGCCGCCGCCGAGTCCACCCGGAACCGGCGGCTGCGGGCCAACCTCTCCCACGCCACCCGGACCATCCGCGAGAAGCGGGCCCGCGCGGTCGCCGAACTCACCGACTGGGCCGAGCTGCGCGCCGCCGGCAAGGCGATCAAGGACCACACGCTGCGCCATCTCGACCGCTACCTGCTCCAGTTGGAGGCAGCCGTCACGGCGGCGGGCGGTACGGTGCACTGGGCCGTCGATGCCGCCGAGGCCAACCGGATCGTCGCCGACCTGGTGCTGGCCACCGGCGAACGCGAGGTGATCAAGGTGAAGTCGATGGCCACCCAGGAGATCGGGCTCAACGAGGCGCTGGCGGCCGAGGGCATCGCCGCCTACGAGACCGATCTGGCCGAGCTCATCGTGCAGTTGGGCGACGACCGCCCTTCGCACATCCTGGTGCCCGCGATCCACCGGAACCGGGAGGAGATCCGCGAGATCTTCGCCGAGCGGATGGCTGCCTGGGGCCGGCCCGCGCCCGAGGATCTCACCGACTCCCCCGCTCAACTGGCCGAGGCCGCACGGCTGCACCTGCGGGAGAAGTTCCTGCGCGCCAAGGTCGCCGTCTCCGGGGCCAACTTCATGATCGCCGAGACCGGCACCCTGGTGGTGGTGGAGTCCGAGGGCAACGGACGGATGTGCCTGACCCTGCCGGAGACGCTGATCTCGGTGGTCGGCATCGAGAAGGTCGTCCCGAGCTGGCGCGACCTGGAGGTCTTCCTGCAGACGCTGCCGCGTTCGTCCACCGCCGAGCGGATGAACCCGTACACCTCGCTCTGGACCGGCACGCTCGGACCGGAAGGTGACGGTCCCTCGGCCTTCCACCTCGTCCTGCTCGACAACGGCCGGACCACCGCCCTCGCCGACCAGGTCGGACGGCAGGCGCTGCGCTGCATCCGCTGTTCCGCCTGCCTCAACGTCTGCCCGGTGTACGAGCGGGCCGGCGGGCATGCGTACGGGTCGGTCTACCCCGGGCCGATCGGGGCCATCCTGACGCCCCAACTCCGCGGCACCACCAGCGAGATCGACGCCTCGCTGCCGTTCGCCTCGTCACTCTGCGGGGCCTGCTACGAGGTCTGCCCGGTGGCCATCGACATTCCCGAGGTGCTGGTCCACCTGCGCGAGCAGGTCGCCGGGCAGGGCGGGCACCGGCTGGAGCGGGCCGCGGTGAAGGCCGCCGGGTTCGCACTGGACCACCCTGGCGTGCTGGCGGCCGGGGAACGGGTCGCGGGGAGGGCCCGGGGACTGCTGCCGGACCGGCTGCCCGGCCCCGGCCGCGGCTGGACCGACAGCCGTGACCTGCCCGATCTGCCCGGCCAGCCCTTCCGCGACTGGTGGAAGAAGAACCGTTCCCGTTCCCGTTCCCGTTCCCGTTCCCGGAAGGACAGTCGATGAGCACCGGCCGAGAGACCGTGCTGGCCCGGATCCGAGCCGCGATCGGCGCCGAACAGGGCCCACCCGTCACGGGCCCATCCGCCACGGGCCTCGGCCTCGGTCCCGGCCCTGGGACCGGCTCGTCCGCGTCGGATCCCGGCGCCGGAGCGGGCTCGCCCCAGGCAGACGGCGTCACCGACCGCCTGGCGGGCCGACGGCACGAGGACATCCCGCGCGACTACCTGCCGGTGCACCGGGACGAGGACCCGGCGGCGCTGCTCGACCTGCTGCACGAGAACCTGGCCGACTACCGGGCCCTGGTGCACCGCAGCACCGCGGCCGACCTGCCCGCCACCGTCGCCCGCCTGCTCGCCGCGCACGGCTCCCGTACCGTCGCCGTCCCCGCCGACCTGCCGCCCGACTGGCTGAGCGCCGCCGCAGGGGTGGCCGCGGTGGTGGACGACGGCACGCTCACCGCCGTCCGGCTGGACGCGGTCGACAGCGTCCTGACCGGGTGCGCGCTGGCCGTGGCCGAGACGGGCACCCTGGTCCTGGACGCCGGTCCCGCCCAGGGGCGGCGGCTGCTCACCCTGGTACCCGACCACCACATCTGTGTGGTCCGCGCCCCCGGACAGATCGTCGCCTCGCTCCCCCGCGCGCTCCCCCGCCTGGACCCCACCCGCCCACAGACCTGGATCTCCGGACCGTCCGCCACCAGCGACATCGAACTCGACCGGGTGGAGGGCGTCCACGGGCCGCGCACCCTTGAGGTCGTCCTGGTGACCGAGAGCTGAGACCGGCTCAACTTCTGACAACCGGGCGCTTCCCGGCCGCCACCGGGCTCCGCCGGACGGCGTCCCCCGCACCCGGGTGGAGCCGGTACGCGCCGACCACGGCCGTCAGCGTCACCAGGGCCAGCAGGCCGAACGCGACCGCGTACGCGGTCCTCGCGGAGGGTGTGCCCGGCAGCAGCTCGCCGATCGCCCCGCCCGCCCGCAGGGCCACGGTGGCCGCGGCGACTCCGAGGCCGGCGGCGAGCTGCTGGGCGGTGGCGGAGAGCGTGTTGGCGTGGCGCAGCTGCTCCGCCGAGACCTCGCTGAAGGCGATGGTCATGTAGCCGGTGAGGCCCACCGACCGGGCGGCGCCGCTGATCACGGTGAGGACGACGATCAGTACCAGCGGCGTGGCCGCGGTGAGGAAGGCCGAGGCGACCAGGGTGGCCGTCACGCCGAGGCTGGCACCGAGCAGCAGCTTGCGGAACCCGAATCGGTTCAGCAGGTAGGTGGTGGTCGGCTTGACGCCGATGTTGCCGACGAACACGAACAGCACCACCGTCCCGGACTTGATCGCGCTCCAGCCGAAGACCTCCTGGAACAGCAGCGGCAGCAGGAACGGCACGGCGCCGACCGCGATCCAGAACGCCGTTCCACCGGTCACCGAGGCGCGGAAGGTCGGCACCCTCAGGGTGCGCAGGCTGATCAGTGGATGTTCGGTGCGCAGCAGGTGCCGGACGGCGGCGGTGAGCAGGACCACCGAGAGCCCGAGGGCGAGCAGGACCGGCGCCCAGGGCTCGGCCGGTTCGGAGAGCAGATGGGCGGCCCAGGTGAAGGCGCCGAGGCCGGTGGCGGTGAGCAGGACGCCGATCCGGTCGAGGGAGGGCGCGGTGCTCGTAGCGTTCGTGGTGGGCGTGCTGTTGGTGGCGGGCGTGGCGTCCAGCAGGCGGCGGGCCACGAGGAGGGCGACCAGGCCGAGCGGCAGGTTGATGAGGAACATCCAGCGCCAGTCCGCGTACGTGGTGATGAACCCGCCGAGCAGCGGCGCGATGACGGGTGCGACCAGGCCGGCCCAGACGATGTAGGCCATCGTCTTCGGGATGTCCGGCTTCGCCGTCCGGGCCATCACCGTCAGCCGTCCGACCGGGACCATCATCGCTCCGCCGACGCCCTGCAGGACGCGCATGGCGACCAGTTGCCAGAGATTCGCGCTCAGCGCGCAGGCCAGCGAGGCGAGGGTGAACAGCGAGATCGCCGTCAGGAAGATCCGGCGGACCCCGTAGCGGGCGGCGAGCCAGCCGCTGAGCGGTATCAGTACGGCGAGCGTGAGCAGGTACGCCGTGATGACCAGGCCCACCGCGGTCGGCTCGACGTGCAGGGAGGCTGCCATCCGGGGCGCCGCAGTGGCCACGATGGTGCCGTCGAGGTTCTCCATGAAGAAGCAACCTGCAACCAGGAGCGCCGTGTTGCGCTGATGTGTGTCGATCATTTTCTCCGTCGCTTCTGTGAACTCCTCTCATGTTCGGCGGCTACACTCTTGACCACAAGTTCCGAATGGTTAAACCAGACATGCATTCAACGCAAGCATGGGACGAGGTGACCCCTTGCAGCTCCCGGACATGAACCTGCTGCCCGCGCTCGACGCGCTGCTGCGCGAGGGCAGCGTGACCGGCGCAGCACTGGAGTTGAACGTCTCCGCCTCCGCGATGAGCCGCACGCTCGGACGGCTGCGCCGGGTGGTCGGCGACCCCCTGCTGGTGCCGGCGGGCCGTGGGCTGGTGCTGACCCCGCGCGCCCACGAACTCCAGCCGCAGGTGGAGGCGGCGCTGGCCGCCGCACTGGCCGCACTGCAACCACCGCACCCGATCGAACTCGCCGAGATCGAGCGCGAGTTCGCGATCCGTGCCGACGACGGACTCACCGCGGTGGTCGGCTCCGCACTCATCGCGCGGGCCGCCCGCGAGGCGCCGGGCGTGCGACTGCGGATCCTGCCCGAGGGCGACGAGGACCCGGCCGACCTGCGGGACCGGATCGACCTCGACCTCGGCTCGCTGCCCGAGCTCCCGCACGACGTCCGCAGCAGCCTGCTCTGCCGCCACCGCTATGTCGCCGTCGCCCCGACCGGCGCACCGTGGGCGCAGCACGCCCTGACGCCGCGCCAGTTCGCCGCCCTTCCGCACATCACGGTCTCCCGCCGGGGCCGCGCACGCAGCGTGGTGGACGACCGGCTGGCCGAACTCGGACTTCAGCGAAAGGTTCTGGCGACCGTACCGGCCTTCGTCAGCGCCTGCCATCTCGCCCTGGAGTCCGAGGCGCTCGCCCTGGTCCCGTCGATGGTCGCGGTCAAGCTGGCCTGCACCATGCCACTGACAGTCCGGGACATCCCGCTGGACCTGCCCAGCGTCGATGTCGGCATGGCCTGGCACACCCGGGTCGACGCCGACCCCGCGCACCGCTGGCTGCGCACGACCCTGACCCGGATCGTGGAGGACGCGATCGCTCTGGCACAAGGCGCGCCCCACGGTCCTGACGACCGTCAGTCACGCCTGGTCGGCCGAACCTTCTCCGTCTAGGGTGCGGACACACCTTCGAGTGAATTGAAAGCTGTTCGGCTGCGGCGGTGCGGCGAAGCACACCACCATGTCGTCAGGGCCGAGGTGATGGATCGAGGGGGCCATGGACGACGACATGTGGCAGACGGTCGATGCAGTGGCCGACTGGCTTGCGGCATCGAGCCCGGTGTCGGCCGAGATGCAGAAGGTGCTGCAGATCCTGAAGATAACGGAGGAGGCGGGCGAGGTCGCCGAGGCCGTGATCGGAGCCATGGGCACCAACCCGCGCAAGGGCTTCTCGCACGACTGGGACGACGTCACGGACGAGCTTTGCGACGTGATCGTGACGGCACTCGTCGCCCTCGGACGCGTCCGCCCGGACGACGCACCGCAGACCTTCCGCCACCATCTCCGACAGATCGCCGCCCGCTGCCCGACCCCGTCGTGACCGACGAAGGCACGCGACGCTCAGCCCTGGCGGAGCACCTCAGCCAGGTAGCGCCCGCGCGTCCTGATCAGGTGCGCCATATACCTGCGCAGCACCAGCGCATCGGCGATCCTGCCGAGAGGGCCGAGCGGTGACTCGAAGGAGACCCGGTCCGTCATCACCGTGCCGCCTGCACCGTCAGTGCCATTCGGGGTGAACTCGTGCTCATGGAACCAGCGTTTGAACGGTCCGCGCACCTGCTCGTCGACGAATCGGACCGGCGGCTCGTAGACCGCAACGACTGCGGTCAGCCGCCATCGGACCCCGAAGTGCCGCGCTGCGAAGGTCACCTGGTCCCCGGGTCCGAGCCCCCCGGCCGGCAGCGTACCCACCACCTGTTCGCCGGAGGCGCCCATCGACCGAGTATGCAGCTCGGCGTCCAGCGCCGCATCGAACACCTGCTGCGGCGCCGCGCCGTCCACCACAGTGACAACCTCGAAGCTGGGCATGCCCGTGACCCTACTCGGGCCCGACTGGCGGCCCGCCCGGGGGCTGGCCACGGTCGCGTTCCGTACTTCTCCGCCCGTCCAGCTCCTGGTCATGCTGCGGTTCCTGGCCCTGCACGGCGTCCCCGCGCATGAACTGCGGGCCAGCACCCGCCTGTTGTACCGGTGCGGCGCGCTCACCCTCGCCCTGAACACCGCCGATCCGCTGCTGCTGCTCGGCTGGGGCTGCGTCGGCCCTGCCTTCCTGGCCCGGTTCCACACGCTCACCCATCCCGCTCAACTCCCAGAGGCCGCCCCGCTCCCATCCCTGAACCGGTGACCGCCCCGGCACTGGCCCTGGCTGGCTCCGTCATCGAAGACACCGAAGCCGGCTCGGTTCCCACCGCAGAGGCGGTCGCCGCCAAGACGCCCTCCCACGTCAGCGCCGAGTCATGAACACCATGCTCCACAAGGCGCTCGCTGTCGGCGTACACCCGAATGTGGCTCTGGCAAGATTTTCGTAGCCGGAGATCATCCCGGGACGGCGGTGGGTCGCTCCGCGTATCGGCGGCGTAGGTGGGCGATCAGTACGACTCGGTGGCGGAGAAGTGAGACGCCGGCACGGCCTCCCATGATGCGCTTTTGGAGCTTCACGTCGGTGATCCGGCCCTCGTTGACTCCGGAGCTGTAAAGGGTGGTGATTCCCTGGGCGACCGCATGTTGGTCTTCGCGCAGGGCGGTGGCGAGTCCGGCGAGGGGCGCCAGTCCGCTGTTGGCGAGTTGTGCGAGCCAGTCCGGCAGCGGTGTGGCATCGCGGGTGTCGAGCATGGCGGCGAAGTCGCGGACCAGGTCGTGGGTGCGCCGGAGTTCCGGGCAGTGTTCGAGCAGCCGGCGCAGACGCTCAGCGGTTTGCGGGCCGTGCCGGCCGGGGGCGGTGATGATCCAGCGTGCGGCTTCGCGTGGGGAAGGCGGCCGTTCACGGGGCTCGTCCAGGGGCAGGCCACGCCTGAGGGGTGCGAGAGCCATCTTCACGCGCTGGTAGTGCCCCAGGTAGCCCTTGCCTAGGAGTTCCTGATGAAGGATCTTCGCGTTGTGTTCGCCCTCGTCCCAGCGTTGCTGCAGGTAGTCGAGGTAGGGATCCAGGGTGGATGGGCGTCGGGGAGCGCGGCGCATGACCTCGTGCCAGGTGCGGGCCCGGGCGTACTTACGCACCGTGCGGCGGTCCAGGCCGAGCTCACGGGCTGCGGCGCTGTAAGGACGACCGGCATCGGTCAGTGCGTGCACGGCTTCGAACAGCCGCCGGGCGTGTCGACCGGCCGGAGAGTCCACCGGCTCGGAATCGGCGCCCACTGCCTCAGCGGGCTCCGGCCCGGCAGGATCGGGGACGGGGAGCGTGGCGGGCAGGCAACCGCGGTGGGCTGCAGCGACTTCCTGAACGCGCCGGGACAGGCCCTGCCACAAATGGAAGCGGTCGCTGACCTGGACAGCATCGGGGGCACCGTCGGCAATGCCCTGCCGGTAGGTGAGCGAGCCGTCGCGGCAGGCGATCTCGACACCGGGATGCCTGCGGAGCCATCGGCTCAGCTGTTCGGCGTCCCTGCCCTCCCAGAGCGTCAGCGGGAGACGGGTGGTGGCGTCGACCAGGAGGGTGCCGTAGGTGTCACCGTAGAGCGCGAAGTCATCCACCCCCAGTACCCGGGGTGTGACCAGCGGCGGCAGTGGCGCCCGCATCAGCTGGGAGAGCACGGTGCACCGCGAGAGCGCGACGTTGAGGACGCGTAGCATCCGGGCGCCACCCCGGCCGGCCAGCACCACGCCGACGGCCTCGACCAGGTGCTGCAACAGCGGGGTGCGCCGCTGGTAGCGCACGGTCAGCCCCGGCACCTGCTCGGCAAAGGTCACCTTCGGGCAGGCCGAGTTCTCGCAGTACAAGCGGCGTACGGATAAGTCGATTCGGAGAGGCCGGCCGCCGAGCGCGACATCGGCGAGATGCCGCACATAACGGCTGTGGCACCACTCGGTCAGCTGGCCGCATCCCGTACACGCCGCTGGAACACCGGACCGTGTGCGGGCGCGGACTGCCACGACAGCATCGGAAACATCGACCGAGACAACCAGCACATTGGCCAACTGCGGTAACAGTGTGGCTAGTTCAACAGAACACAGTCAGAGGTTGCCCACTGGCAAACCAGTCGACCGCCGTCCCGGGATGATCTCCGGCTACGAAAATCTTGCCAGAGCCGAATGTGCTCAGGCAAGTACACGGCTACGTACCGATCCTTCTCTCCCCTCCGGCCGGTGGGGACGCTCGCCTCGCCCGCTTGTGAGGGGGCCGGCCCGTGGGAGGTTCGCCACCGTCAGCGGCCACAGCTCTGGAGCTCCCTCCTGTGCCGGTCAACAGGCCTCTGCGGCCAGGTCGCCCGCCTGATTCCGGGTCAGCTGCCCGGGTGGGAGGCCGCCCAGCCGTGTTCGAGCAATGCGAAGGCCTCGTCGGCGGCGCGGTGCGGCTCGGCGTGCCGCAGGATGAGGCCGCGGACCTCAAGGGCGAAACGAGCCAGGGCGGCGCAGCTGATGTCGTCCTCGGGGGCGCCGACAGCCTCGGCGATGGCCCGTGCCAGGGCCGCTTCGTGGCGCGTCCACATGCGGTGGGCGTAGTCGCGCAGCGCTGGGGTCTCCTGCACCATGCGCATGAAATCGGCGAACCGCGGGTCCGTGGCATGGACGGCGAACTGGGTCTGTTTCAGCAGGACGTGCTCGCGCAGCGCCTGCGGGATCGACTGGCCGGGGGTGCGGTCGCGCACGGCGGCGACGAGCGCTGCTTCCAAGTCGTCGTCCTGGTCGAAGACCAGGGCTTCCTTGCCGGAGAAGTGCTTGAACAGGGTGGTCACCGAGACGTCGGCGGCGTCGGCGATGTCCTTGACACCGACCTGGTCGTAGCCGCGGTCGAGGAAGAGTTCGAGTGCGGCGTCGGCCAGGGACTGGCGGGTCTGGGCCTTCTTGCGCTCGCGGCGCCCGGTCGGTTCAGTCACTCGTCCACCATATCCCAGCGTGCAGCGACTGCAAAGGTTGAGTCGTTGCACTTATTTCGCGAGTGTGCTTTCTTGGTGATGCCGGGTCCTTCCGGCAGCTCACCCACCTCCCGAGGGACACTCCCATGAACTCTGCTCGTGATCCCCGCATCGCGATTGTCGGTGCCGGCCTCGGTGGCCTGACCTGCGCCCGAGTCCTGCAGCAACACGGCCGCTCCGTCACCGTCTTCGAGCGCGAGGCCTCCGCCGACGCCCGCCCGCAGGGCGGCACCCTCGACCTGCATGCCGACACCGGTCAGGCCGCCTTGCGGGCGGCGGGGCTCCTCGACCGATTCCAAGCCCTCGCCCGCCCCGAAGGGGACGAGTGGCGCGTGCTCGACTTCGCAACCGCCGCCCTCCTGGCGCAGCAGGGGCCGTCCGCCGACGGCGGAAAGCCGGAGATCGACCGAGGCCAGCTACGCGGTCTCCTCCTGGACTCGCTCACCGAGGGCACGGTGCGGTGGGACCGCGCCGTCACCGGAGTCGCCCCGCTCGCGGACGGCACCTGCCGGCTGCTCTTCGGTGACGGCACCGCCGAGGACTTCGACCTGGTGGTCGGCGCCGACGGCGCCTGGTCGCGCGTCCGCCCGGCCCTGTCGCACGCCGCACCCCGCTACACCGGCGTCACCTTCGTCGAGACCGGATTCGACCACTGCGACACCCGCCATCCCGACCTCGCGCGGCTGGTCGGCAACGGATCGATGCTGGTGAAAGGCGCCGGCAGGTCCCTGGTAGCCCAGCGCAACAGCAACGGCCACATCCGCGCCTACATCGCGCTCCGCGCGCCGGAGGACTGGCACGTGGCTGCCGGTATCGACCTCGGCGACCAGCGGGCCGTGCGGACGCACCTGCTGAGGATGTTCGACGGCTGGGACGAGAGCCTGCGCTACATCCTGAGCAACAGCGACAGCGGGTTCATCAACCGGTCCCTGTTCGTCCTGCCCGCCCCGCACACCTGGGAGCACGTTCCCGGCGTCACGCTGCTCGGCGATGCCGCGCACCTGATGCCCCCGGTCGGGCTGGGCGCCAATCTCGCCATGCTCGACGGCTCCGACCTCGCCCACGCCCTCGTCACCGAATCCAGCGTCGACGGCGCAGTCCGCGCCTACGAGAGCATCATGCTGCCGCGCTCGATCGAGGCCGCGACGGGCAGTGCGCAGGGACTCGACCACCTCGTTCCCGCGACGACCTCCTGAGCCGACTCCACCGCCCCCGGCCCCGCGGCCGCGCCCGCGTCGATCACGTGCACTCTCCACAGCGGTCGCATCCGCCCCAGGGCGGCGTCGTCAGAGGCCCTGTCAGGTTTGATCACGTGATGCCGAGGGTGGTCAGCCACGTGATGCCGAGGGTGGTCAGCGGCCTGGAGGCGTCTCGGCCGTGCTTGCGCAGGCCGGCGGTGATGTTGTCGCAGCCGGTGAGGCGGAGGGCGCCTATGGCGAGGTTGCGCAGTGCGGCCATGGCCCGTGGTGCGGTCCCGGTCCGCACGCGGGTGGGGGTACCTCCCGGCCGAAGGCTGGGGGAGCGTCCTCGGCGAAGGCGGTGTCGCGGACGTGGTGGATCCTGTTCCCGATGCCCCAGTGTTCGCGGACGTGGTGCGCGATCTCGGGGGCGTCGGCCTGCTCCGCCGTCAGGTCGGTGACTGCGTAGACACGTTCCAGGGTGACCTTGCCGGTGGTGACGATCCGACGAGGGCGCACGATCTGCACGGCCTGGGCGGCGTGGGGGAAGTCGAGGCCACAGGTGACGGTGGCGGTCTTGACCCGGCGGATCTCATCGCGGCCGTGTGCGGTGGCTCGGGTCTTGTCGAGCAGCGGCACGTCCCGCCAGGGCAGCCGCTTCAGCTGCTGGTGCAGCAGCGGCTGATTCCTCTTGATCACGGCGATGTAGTGGGCCTTCTTGTCCTCTACCAGGAAGCGGGCATGGGCGGTCTGCGAGTGCAGGGCGTCGAAGGTGACTACGGTGTCGGCCAGGTCGAGTGGGGCGAGCATCGGCCGGAAGAGGGTGATCTCGTTGGTCTTGGAGTCGACCTCGCGCTGGGCGGTGACCAGGCCGGCTCCGGTCATCGCGGCGAGCAGGTGGACCTGGGTGCCGTCTGCGCGGCGGGCACCGCGCACGGTCTTGCCGTCCACGGCCAGTGAGCGGCGGCGCGGGGCGGCCCTGTCCTGGCCCGGTGGCGGGCGGCCAGGGTCGCGGGCGGCGAGCCAGGTGTCGGCGGCCCCGGACGCCGAAGATATCGCTGACCGGCAGGTGCAGGCCCTGTTTGGCCAGAATGGCGTGCACCTGGGCCTTGAGTCCGGAGCGCAGAGCCACGCACTTGCCGCGGTGGCGGACAAGTTCCCGCAGCTCACGCACTGCGGGCGGAGCGAGATACGCCTCCGGCAGGCGGCCCATCCGCAGCAGGTCGGCCAGATCCCCGGCGTCCCGGACATCGTTCTTAACCCGCCGGCAGGTGAATCCCTTGATGCCCAGCGGGTGCGCCAGGTGGACATTGGCGCCGGCCGCCTGGAGCGTGTCGGCGGCCCAGTACCAGCCGTAGGTGGCCTCCAGCACCACCTCCGGGTCGGGCCCGGCCTTCGCGATCTCCAGGGACAGGGCGACCGGATCGTTGTCGATCCGCACACTCTCCAGGATTTCACCCTTATCGGTCTGCCTCACGATGACCGAACGGCGGCGGTGCAGGTCGATGCCGACGTACTGCCGCCCGGCGTAGTCTGCACGCACAGGGGCCTCCCTCGTCGTGCTGGCGTGGACAACCCCAGTGTCGACCCGGCACCCGGGGAGCCCACTAGGAGCGGAGGCCCCGCCCCTTCATCGCATCAAGACGCCAAGAAGCCCCGCCGAACACTATCTTCGGCGGGGCCCTTCAGGCATCTGTCGGGTATTTGGAAAATACCAGCCAATTTAGCCAATTACCTGAAGGCGCTCCTCCAGAGTTTCTCGCGAAATATCACCCTGCAGCCAGGCGTTGATGTACTGCAAGTCATGGACTGACAGGCGGAAGGCCGATCGGAGAATCTGGGCCAGATTAAAGGGAACCTCTCTAAGACCCGGATGCTTCTCAACCATGAGATCGGCAACCTCTACGACACTGCAGCCAATGTCGCGATACTCGACAGCTAGGCGAGCCAACCGCTCCAATTCCTCATTCATCAGTTCCCTCACCTTCGGAATGTGGCAAGGACATGCTGGAAGTCCCCATCGAGCCTGGGCACTGCTTCATCGATCCTCGCGCGAGTGAATCCGTACCGGGCCGCTTGCCTGCCAGTCCAAGTTCCCTTGGCTGCAGCTACTAGGCTCGAACCACCACGCACAGCATCATTGAAACCACCAAGATTATCTCCATAGACCCAGATCCCCTGAACCCCCTGAACCCGGTCTCCGAAGTGACCCATGACTTCATCGAACATTGCCTTGCCGCGCAACGGCGATCCCTTGTCAGGATTATTGTGCATCATCATTGTCAGGATGCCATCGCTGTCAAGGTCTGCAATCACACCACTTCCACTCGCATCGTGCGAGATGGAGTATGTGCTTTCGTCGCCACCTCGCGTGACCCCGCAATTGTGAACCAGGACCGGCGTGGTCCCGGCGAGTACATAGTACGTGTGAAGGTCGTTGACCGTCAGATTGTAGGTTACGTCGCGCTTGTGGTAGTTGCGTACCGTGAGCACAGTGATCACTGTGCCATCAGGCGCGTGGAGCCGATCGCCGACGTTCAGTTCGGCGGCGTCGGTCCAGCGGGCCGTGGTCTCGTCCCAGAACGGATGATGCCAGGTTGCGGTGAGTTTTTCCGCGCGAGCCTCCGACGACCCTGCCCCGCCATCTGCAGTCTTTACGGTCAGGTCCGTGAAGTCCTGGTCGCCAGGAGTCGTGATGGTGGCAATTACCGACTTTGAAATCGTTCCACCGCTAACGGGATCAGTCGCAAGGACGCGATCTCCGCTTTCGACCTTGTCTATAGCCTTAGTCTGACCATCGCCAAGTAGAACCAGAGTGCCACCTGGAAAGCTATTGCACGGCCCCATCCCTTCGGGAGAATTAGGTCGGGCCGCGTAGGCTTCACCTGTCGCCGCAAGGAGGAAGCCTCCCGACTCAAAGTTTGCACTTTCCGGGTCAACGCCCTTACTCCGGGCCCATTCCGTGTAAGACTGCAATGGATACGACTTGGGGTGATATGAGTCACCCCAATGCAGCAACTTCTCGTAAGCGTCAACTACTCCTACCAGCGATGCACCAAAACCGGCAAGAAAGTCCCTGTTATTGCCTTCACCATTGCGACTGGGGACGCATCGACTATTACTGCACTTGCTTGCATAATGCTCGGAAGGAGTCTTTCCGGTTGTCCGATAGACATACGAAGAGTAGCTTTCGACTTTTTCTGCGGTTTTATTCTCGGCAACGATATTGTCGTAGTCGCGTCCCTTCTCGACCGGGGTGATCCCTCCCTCACACCGGTACATCCCGTTGCTGCACTCCTCGAAGTGCTGGCCCGAGGGGTCGGAGAGGTTGACGGGGTCGTTGTTGCTGTAGGCGTAGCCGTTCCACTGTTGCGGGCTGGCCGCGTCGAGGAGTGGGTCGGGGTTGAGGAAGCGTCCGGTGGTGGGTTGGTATTCGCGGGCGCCGAGGTTGGTGAGGCCGGTTGCGTCGTCCTTGGTGCCGCCGACGAAGCCCATGTCTCCGGCCCAGGTGCTGGGGTCGGGCTGGGGGCCGCGGGGGTTGCCGAACGGGTCGGTGGGGCGGCGGGTGACGGTCTGGCTCGCGTCGGTGGTGATCTGGGCGCTGTTGGTGCCGTGCGGGTCGGCGACCTGGTAGACCAGCTGGCCGCCACCGGTCGCCGCGGTGACGCGGGTGATGGTGAGGCCGCCCGGTGCGCTGTAGTACCGCACGTCGGACATTGATCCGGATGCGGTGTCCAGGGTGAGCTCGTCCGCGCCGATGTTCAGCGTGGTCTTGCCCGGGTCTCGGCGGATCAGCTGGTTGCCGTCCGCGTCGTAC
>NZ_JYJF01000459.1 GCF_000955975.1 Saccharothrix sp. ST-888 | reverse complement strand
TGCGACAACGCGCAGCAGCGGATGTACGGCGCGGGGCGGGACGTCTCCGGGGGGAACAAAGGCCACGAGGCGGTGACGGGGGCGCTCGTCTCGGCCGCCACGCTGACCGCGCTGGCCCGACCGCAGGGCAGATGCAATCCGGGAAGCGGCGATCCGAGCGGTCGACCGGGCAACCGTGTGCGAGGTCGCCCGCGCGGATCCCCTCGTCCCGGCTTGAGTCCCGCCGGCGGTCAGGCCCGCGCGCCCAGCGTGGCGGGCGTGGCGGCCGCCCCCCTGGCGGCCCCCTGGCCCTTGTCCTCCGCCGGGGCCCCCCAGCCCCGCCGGGCCCGCCCCCGCCTCCCGTTGTCGCCGGTCAGCACGCCGAAGCCGACCGGGCCGC
>NZ_JYJF01000458.1 GCF_000955975.1 Saccharothrix sp. ST-888 | reverse complement strand
CTCCGGCGTGGCCTGACCGCCCGCCTTAGACCTCACCACCCTGCTCGACCCGGCCGGGTCCACCGCCTACTGCCTGGCCGTCGCCTGGCTATGCGGCGACGCCTGGCGCGGACTCCGCGAGTCCTGCGGCAAGACGGCCTCCGGCGCCTTACCCTACATCGACGTCGCGTAGACTTTCACAGTGCCAGCGGACGGACGGGGGCCGGGCGCGGACCACGCGAGGCGTGCTCTCGCCGCGGCCGGCCCTCAAGGCGCGACGTCCTAAGGGAAAGGGAGTGGAACAGAGGGAGAAGCTCGAGCACGGGCCGGCAGTTTTGGGCGGACTCGCCACCGACGGCCGGGTGGTTGGGCGGCGCGACGCCGAGGCACACCGCGGGCC
>NZ_JYJF01000457.1 GCF_000955975.1 Saccharothrix sp. ST-888 | reverse complement strand
CACCACTCGTGCACCGTCACCACCAGCCTGCGGCGGCCGACCAGTTCGGCGAGCGGCGGGAAGTACAGGCAGCCTGCGGTGGCCAGGCAGACCAGCATCCGCGCGGAGCTCGCCCAGTTCACCCACCGCTCGCCCCGGGTGAACCGCAGGAGCGGGCCGCGCTCCCGCGGTCGGGCCGTCGTCTCGCCCGTTGCAGCGTCCGACCCAGGCGTCGACGCCATACGCGAAGTGCTGCCAGTACCCTGGTTGCACGGTCGAGGTTAGGGTGATCGAGACTAGCCACTTCGCGCACTTGTAGAAGTTCATCCGCGCGACGTACAGCCGGACCGGCCCGCCGTGCTCCTGGGCGACCCGCCGCCCCTGCATCCGCCGCCCAACC
>NZ_JYJF01000456.1 GCF_000955975.1 Saccharothrix sp. ST-888 | reverse complement strand
ATTACGAGCCGAGCCCCGGCAAGGCCGCGTTCGCGCAAGGAGCGCAGGAACTGGGTCCAGAACACTTCGGTCTCGCTGTCGCCGACCATCACACCCAGGACCTCGCGGCCGCCGTCCTCGGTGATCCCGGTGGCGATGACGACGGGTGGGGAGACGATCTGTTGCGCGACCCTGGCCTTGCAGTAGGTCGCGTCGAGGCAGATGTAGGGGTAGCGGACGTCGCCCAGGGGACGGCCGGGGGTCGCGGTAAGGTCGCCATCGAGGTGCTGGCCGGTCCGGGAGACGGTGCGCGTGTAGGTGCCGGTGTCGTGCCCGAGCGCGTCGACCAGTTCCTCGACCGACTGCTTGAACACCCCGTCGACGTCGGCTTCATTGTTGA
>NZ_JYJF01000455.1 GCF_000955975.1 Saccharothrix sp. ST-888 | reverse complement strand
GGCTTGCTTTATTGCCCGGCACCTGCGAGGATGCTGCCCGGTGGTGCGAGGGGGTCGTGCACGCGGCGGCAGGGGAGACGTGCGAGGTTGCGGATCGGCAATACGGGCCGCGTCTACGGGGACAGCTTCACCGCGTTCTCTGAGCTCCCCTCGTGGCGGCCGCTAGATGACCTGTCCGGTGACTACCTCGCCGAACTGCGCATCCCGATCCTTGCCCGCGACCGCCTGAAGGACCCGCAACTCGGCTACGCCAAGACGTTTCTGCGGCTGATGGAGGAGTGCATCGGCCCGGCGCACGAGGCGGGAGTGCGGAACGTGGAGAACGAGGGCGGGCTCAATACCGACCGACTGGCACACCCCCTCCACGAGGTCGACGACA
>NZ_JYJF01000454.1 GCF_000955975.1 Saccharothrix sp. ST-888 | reverse complement strand
TCGGTGCCGGAGGCGGCCTTGACCAGGCGGAACGGCTGAACCTTGCGGAAGTTGGCGGGCGGGAGCAGTTCCAGGCGGCTCATCGTGTACCACCTTCCTGGCTTCGAAGGACGTTAGAGGGTGTTGACCCAGTTGGTCAGCAGCGCGGCGCCGGCGTCGCCGGAATTCTCGGGATTGAACTGGGTGGCCCAGGGCGGGCCGGCTTCGAACGCGGCCACGAAGGGCTGCCCGTGGGTGGCCCCGGTCACCAGCGGGGCGGTCAGCCCCTCGTTGTGGGACTTCAGCTAGCAGCGGCGGACGACGTAGGAGTGGAAGAAGTAGAGCCGGTTGTGCCGGGCGAGCCCGGGGAACAGGCGGCTGCGCGCGGGCGCGTCCGCGC
>NZ_JYJF01000453.1 GCF_000955975.1 Saccharothrix sp. ST-888 | reverse complement strand
CCCTGCAACTGCGCGGGCACCGCGTGCTCGCGATCGGCTCGCCGTCCCGGACGGTCGGTGAACTGATCGTCGGGCGCCGTCCCGAGGTCTGCCTGCCCGGCGTGGCGGGGCCGGGCGAGCCGGACGCCCTCGAGCCGGTGGGGCGGGTGGGCCCGGTGCGCGCCGAGATCTCCGAGGGGGACCTTGGGCCGGGCGGTGGATCTACGCGCGGGGCTCCAGCAAGGGTCGGCGGTGGTCCGACCCCCACTCGGCGACGGGCACAACCCGGTCGGCGAGGGGGTGCCCCGGCGGCAGCAGGCCGGAGATCACCCGCGGGGGCGTCTCGGGCTGGAGGGTGGGGCGCACCAGCCCGTTCCGTTCGAGCTCGCGCAGGGATTGGG
>NZ_JYJF01000452.1 GCF_000955975.1 Saccharothrix sp. ST-888 | reverse complement strand
AGGTAGCGGCTGGGGAGGGCCGGTAGGGTGCCGCCGGGACAAAGCATGACGAAGGCCATGATCGCCTCCGGAGTGCGAATGCCGAACCGGGGACCGATAGTCAGGAGTGTCTTGGTGCTGCGGGCGTCGATCAGCCCGTTACTCAACGGCTCGACGATCGGCTGCAGGCTGGCGACGCGGGGGGCGAGGACCGTCGGGGCGTTGGACGAAGGTCGGTTCGACGCCAGCCTCGCCCATGCCCCCCCGACCATCCGGCGACGGCGCGACGACCTCAGTGCCGACGCAGTAGTCTCGCTGGTCGTCCGTGGCCTCCGCGATCCGAAAGCCGACCCCTCGCCTGATGATCAGGCGTGTCTTGGTGTTGGTGGCCTCGATCAGCC
>NZ_JYJF01000451.1 GCF_000955975.1 Saccharothrix sp. ST-888 | reverse complement strand
GGCGAGACTGTGTGGAAAACCGCGGCCGCCTTTCGAGCACAGCGCCTCAAGGGCTCAGCGCTCACAGGTACGGCAGCGGGGCATGTGGGGAGCCCACGACTCTTCCGGGATTCCGGAGAGCGGGCTCGGAACGGCGGGTCCGGACACGACACACTGCGGTGCAGTCGAGACGTGTAGGGGCAGGGGTTCTCGCGGGCCGGGCAACCATTGAATTGGCCCCGACAACGTCGGCGAACTCGTCGTCCGCCAGACCAGCGATCTCGACGTTCTCCAACTCGATCTTCTCCATGCTATTCACCTCCAGTCGAGGAAATCAGAGCCATCGATGCGTCCTCTCCCAGCGTGGTTCAGCAAACGAACCTGGCGTGGCGGGCAACCAG
>NZ_JYJF01000450.1 GCF_000955975.1 Saccharothrix sp. ST-888 | reverse complement strand
GAAGCCTGAAAGCTAGTGATCAGCGATGTAGCGCTGGTGCGATTATTGGGACCAGGAAATACGATATAATGAAATCAATCTTTGCAATAAACCGCAGAGAATGAAAAAAAGTAAATATCAGAAGTAAGCAAAACAAAAAGGGTAACAGGGGGAGTAATATCTGAGGGTAGTTGAGTGTGAATATATGGAGTCGCGGGAGGCAAGTGGCAAGGACGTCTGCATGCGGTGCCCGGTGAGGGCGGAGTGCGGAGCGCGTGCGGTGGCCGTCCGCGAGCCGTACGGCGTCTGGCGCGGGCTGACCGAGGGCGGGCGCGGAAAACTGATGCGCCGTTCGCGCAACCGGCTGGCCGAGGTCCGACTCGGGCTGCCCACCGCAGCAG
>NZ_JYJF01000046.1 GCF_000955975.1 Saccharothrix sp. ST-888 | reverse complement strand
GCGGGCAGCGGGCAGCGGGCAGCGGGCAGCGGGCAGCGGGCAGCGGGCAGCGGGCAGCGGGCAGCGGGCAGCGGGCAGCGGGCAGCGGGCAGCGGGCAGTTCTGTTCGCGGTGCGGTCGGCAGGGGCGCTGTACCGGCTCCTCGATGTGCTGCCGGTGTTCGGTGGTGACGAGCGGATCCTGAGCCGGTTCACCCTGGTGCCGGGGTCAGAGTTCAGCGTCGAGGCGCTTGCCGCCGTGGAGCGGTCCGGTGCTCGGTGCATCGGCTGGGACGAGGCGGTGCGGTCCACGCACGATCTGATCCTGGCGGCCAGTCCCAAGGGGCGGCTCCACGCTCTGCGCGGTCCCCGGGTCCTCCTGCCGCACGGCGCCGGATTCAACAAGGCCCTCAGCGAAGAGGGTTCACCCGGTCTGCCGTCCGGGCTCGACCCGGCCTACCTGCTGGCGGACGGCCGGCCGTGGGCCGCTCTGCACGCTCTCGCCCATCCCGATCAGGTCGACCGCCTGGCCGCTCACTGCCCGTCGGCCGCGGCGCGGGCGGCGGTGGTCGGCGATCCGACGCTCGACCGGATCCTTGCGTCGGTCGATCACCGGGAGCGCTACCGCACCGCTCTGGGCACCGGCGGCCGCGAACTGGTGGTGCTCACCTCGACCTGGGGGCCGGAGTCGCTGCTGCACCGGCAGCCGGGTCTGCCCGCCGCTCTGGCCGCCCATCTCCCCTACGACGGGTACCAGTTGGCACTCGTCGTGCACCCCAACGAGCACAGCAAGGTCGGCGGCCTCGACCTCGCCCGGCAGCTCGCCCCGGCCCTGGAGGCGGGTATGGTGCTCGCGCCGCCCTTCGAGGAGTGGGCCGCCCTGCTCGTCGCCTGCGACGCGGTCCTCACCGATCACGGCTCCACCGCCCTGTACGCGGCCGCCCTGGACCGCCGCATCGTCGGCATCACCGACGGCGGCGGGGAGTTGATAGCCGGCAGTCCCATGGCGGCGATGCTGGCCCAGGTACCCCGGCTCACCGATCCGGCCGGAGCCGCGGCCGCCCTCCGCTCCGACCGCTCGGGCGGCACCCGGCGGTTCGCCGAGTACGCCTTCGCCGAGCCCTCCTTCGCGGAGCCGGACCACGCACTGAACAGGCTCCGGGAGAAGCTGTACCGGCACTTGGAGCTGGCACCGCCGGCCACTCCGGTGCGCGCCCGCCCGCTGCCCGCACCCACCGCGGGCGTCCGGACACCTGCGGCCTTCGCGGTGCGGGTACGGGTCGAGGGGACCCGAGTCGACGTCGAGCGCCTGCCCGCCCAATCCGACGCCCCCGCACACCATCTCGCCGCCGAGTACCCCGGCGCGAGCGCCACTCAGCGGCAGAGCGCCGGCCTGCTCTTCCGCCGTGCCGTGCCGCCCTCGTCCTTCCCGCACTCCGAGACCTGGACCGCCGCCGGGTGGACGGCCCGGGCGCTGGCGGACCACCCCGGCTGCCGGACCGCCGCCGCGGTCCTCTCCGCTGAGACGTGCCTGGTACGGCGCCGCGACGGCGATCTGCTGACGGTCCGGATCGAACCCTGGCGGGCAGAAGGCCGGGTGGTCCGGACCGACCCGGCCGCAGCGCTCTCCGCCGTACACGCCTGGCTCGGCGCCAACCCGGACGGGCAGGCTCCCGTGACACTGTCCTGTCACACGGGGGCACGCGCCGTCGGGGTGGTGCTAGCCCCGGCCACCGAGGCCGAACTCTCCTACGAGCTCTGATCGGTGGCGCCGCCCGACCGTTGGCGCAGGACACGCGCGGACTCCCGGTACGCGGCCGCCTCGGCCGACCCACCGGTCTCCTCCGCCAGATCGGCGAGCGCCTCCAGCACCCGGACCTGGTCGAAAGCCGAGCCACGCTGCTCGGCGCTCGCCAGCGCCGCCCGGTACAGCGGCACCGCCTCCGCCGCGCGCCCGACCCGCCGGAGCGCCCGCCCGAGCTCGAATCCGGTGCGCGCGGTCATCCGCGCACGGTTCTGCTCCCGGGCCATGGCGTGCGCCTCCCCCAACAGGTCGACAGCCCGGCCGTGTTCACCCGTACCCGCCGCCGCTCGGCCGAGCAGGTAGGTCTGCAGCATCACACCGTAGGCGTTCTCGATCGCCAGGTGCTGCCTGCGTGCCGCCTCGAAGTACTCCGCGGCAGCGGCCCAGTCACCCTGGACGGACAGCAGCTTGCCACGGAACTCGGCCACCGACGCCCGCAGTCTGCGTTCCGGCTCCGAGTCCCCCAGCGCCTCGGCCCCGCCCAGCGCCTGTCGCAGCTCCGCCGCCGCCTGCTCGTACTGCTCCTGCTCCCACAGCGGCCGGGCCAGCTGGCACCGCATCCGGACGATCGCCGGCACGCTGCTCCCCTCCCGGACGGCCGCGGCCACGCCCCGGGTGAACGCGTCCACCACATCGCCGTAGTGCGGGTGGTCGAGGAAGTGGGTCCACAGCGGCTCGCAGAGGGCCCAGGCATCGCCGTCCAGGCCGTCCTCGTACGCGATCCGGACGCAGCCGTACAGCGCGAGACGCTCGGACTCCATCCAGCGCAGCGCCCGCGCCTTGTCTGTCGGACCGGTGTCCGTCAAGCCGGTGTCCGTCAGACCGGTGTCCGGCGAGTCCGTGGACGTAAAGGCCGTGAAGGCCGCGAAGTCGACGTCCGGGGCGTACGGCAGGGGCGGTACCGGCTCCGCGAAGGTCATCCGGCTTCCGGCCGCCAGCTCGTCCGCCCGGTGTGCCTGGCGGCGGTACCAGCGCACCAGTCGGCGACGCCCGGCGGCGGCCTCGGTGCCGTCCGGGTCGGTCCGGCGGGCGCAGCGGTTGGCGTGCCCGCGCAGCAGGTCGTGCATCCGCCATCCCTCGGGCCTGTGCTCCAGCAGACCCGCGCTCTCCAGTTCCTCCAGGGCCTCCTCGGCCTGTTGCGGGCCCTCCCCCAGCAGCGCCGAGGCGGCCGGCAGGGTGACGGACCTGGCCGGGTGCTGCGGCAGCAGCCGGTACAGCCGGGCGGCCGTGGGCTCAAGCCCCGCGTGGGCGGCATCCCAGACCGCCTCGACCTTGGGCAGGCCCTTCTCGTTCAGTTCGGCGGTGAGCTCGGTGACCAGGCGCGACAGACTGCGGTGCCGGTATCTGACGGCCCACCGGCCCGCGACCTGGAGTGCGGCCGGCAGCCCGGCGCACCGGCGTGCCAGCTCTGCCACGGCTTCCGGTTCGGCGCTGGTGCGCGGTGCGCCGACGATGCGCCGCAGCAGCCTGGTGGCGTCCTCGGTCGCGAGCGGTTCCAGCGCCACCTCCAGCGTCAGGACCCGCTCCAGGTCGTACAGTTGCCCGTGGCTGGTCACGATCACCACGCTCGCCGCGGAGGTCGGCAGCAGGGGGACGACCTCGGCGCCGTAGCGGGCGTTGTCGACCACCACGACCAGGTGCTTGTCCCGGGTCTGCGTCCAGTACTGCCTGGTCCGCCCGGCGAGGGAACGCTCCAGCCACTCCGGGCCGACGCCGAGCGACCGCAGCAGGTCACCCAGCGCGTCCGCGATCTCCACCACGCCGTCGCGCCGAAGGTCGTCGAGGTCGACGTAGAGCACCCCGTCCTCGTGGCCGTCCCCGAGCCTGCGGGCGATCCGGAACCCGAGCTCCGTCTTGCCGATACCCGCCAGGCCGTTGAGCAGCACGACCGTCGGGGTGCCCGGCCCCGTCCGGGCCCCGGTCGCCAGCAGGACGCGGGCCTGTTCGGCCGTCCGCCCCTCGAAGTGCGCGGTCTCCGGCGGGATCTGATAGGGCACCGGGGGCTGCACGGCCGCCGAGTACACGTGCTGGTGCAGCTGGCCGACCGTCCCGGCCTGCACGAGCGATCCCACCTGCGCGTGTCCGCCTACGCTGTTGCACGTCTCCTCCGCCACACCCCAACTCTACGGGCAGAGCGCCCTGCTGACGGTCGACCGGAGACGAACTCTCCAGCGGTGTCGGCGATCGGCCGGAGCGAGTCGGCAGCTGTGTTGATGCGGTGTCAGCCGCACTGCCAGGTGAAGACCGCTCGGTCGAAGCGCTTCGCGGCCAGGTCCTCGGGCCGGATCAGCCAGTACAGTGCGCCGGCGTCTCCCCACATCATGTCGGCGTCGGGGTCGCTGTCGATCTGGGCGAGCAGGATCCAGCGTTCGGCCTCGGCCCGCAGCTCGGGCGTGTGCCACGGCGCCCGGCCGTCGAGCACGGCGTGGGCGACCTCGTACTCCACCGGGTTCTGGATCGGGGCCGGGTGGCCGCCGATCCGGTGGTACGGACCGCCCCAGGCGAGTTCCACCGCGTCGGAGAACCGTTCTTGCACATCCTCGTCGGGATCGGGGCCGAGCGCGTCGGCCGTGGCGGGGTGCCAGGGGCCGGGGTCGGAGGCGGCGAGCTCGGCGCCGAGGCGCACCTCGGGGTAGGCGGTCAGGCCGTCGGGGGTGGGGTGGACGACGGTCTCCGCCCCGGCGGGGACGTAGCGGACCCGGGCGCCGGGCCGGCTGTCGTGGTCGCCGACCAGGACGAGGGCCTCGCCGTCGTCCAGTTGGCCGTCGAAGTAGAAGAAGAGCAGGGTGCCGTCCGAGGGCATCGGGATGTCCAACTCGCCCGTGGGCAGCGCGGCGCAGTCGACCGAGGCGACGAACGACAGCGGTCCGTTCCCCTCCCAGACGGGCCACTCGGCGCCCGGCGGGAGCTCGGGCTCGCCCCCGAGCCGCCCGACCACCACCGCGCCGGCTCCGGCCGTACCGGCGGTCAGGGCCGAGAGGCGGGCACAGGGCCGGAGCAGGGCCGCCCACCTCTCGGCGCTCTCGGCCGAAAGGTGCCGGCGGGCGACGGCGGTCAGTTCGGCGTCCCAGGCGGTCGCGGGCTGAGAGTTGATCACAGGCTGCTTGGTGGTGGCGGGCTGAGCGAAGGTCATGCTCCGATCATGCGGCACACCTCTGACAGCGCCGTTTCGGAAGCCGACCGTTGAGGAGGCCCTCCCGCGCGGCTGCAGGCCGAGCGCCGCCGCCGGGAGCCGCCCACACGATGGTCCCGGCCGGTTTCGGCACGGCCAGGCGGCAGAGCAGGATGCGGCCGTCCTCGTCGAGGAGGACCGCGCGGACCGAGTGTCGCAGGTGGACCGAGGGCATCCGGGCAGGCTGTCCGGCTGCCGGTCGAACCGTCCTGCCATGGGCTCGGGAGCTGGAGTCGGCCACCACAGCGGCGGCGCGTACCGCCGGGCGGGCTCAGCCGAGAGTGACCCGGAAGTGGCTGTGGTTGAACGGGCCGAGCCGCGCCTTCACCGGGAGCTCCGGCATCGTGCCGTCGGCGTTCAACTCGGCACGCCCGGTGGCCAGTCGAGCCTTCTTCTGGAAGCGGTAGCGGAAGTACACCGCCAGGTCGTGCAGCCCGGGCTCGACCGGGAGCTGCGTGACGCCGCCCCAGCGTGCCTCGGTCTCGACACCGTCGATGTCCACCAGTGGCCTGGTGAAGGCGCGGTGGAAGAGCAGCATGCCGGGGAATGGCCGTATGTCGACCAGCAGTCTGACCATTGTCGAATCCTTGGAATTCCTCATCAGGACGAGCCGAGTACCGATTCCGGCCGGAATCCCCGGGCGATTCCCGCCAGACTGCCCACGGTGATCAGGACGGTGGCACCGCCCGCGATCAACAGCAGCCTGACCGGCCCGAGTTCGGTCAGGCCGAGCGCCAGGGCCAGCAGGACGCCGAACCCGGGCAGCAGGGCGACGACGGTCACCAGTCCGCCGCCGTTGCCGGCCAGGCCGCCCTGGCCCGGCTGGGCCAGCCTCGGGAAGAGCAGGTTGAGCAGCAGGGCGAGGGCGGCGCCCGCCCAGGACGCCAGCAGCGGCAGCCCGAGGGCCAGCGCCAGGTAGCCGCCGGTCGGCGCGAGGCTGTCGTGGTGGAGCCGGGTGGCGATGGCCATGGCCGCCGCGCCGATCGCGCTCATCACCATCCACTGGCCGGTGGTGACGACGAGGACGTAGCCGAGCAGTCCACCCGCGATGTCGGCGGGGTTGTAGGGCGCGGCGAGCATCGCCTCGAGCGCGCCGACCCCGGCCTCGGCGCCGATCACGTTCCGGACGGCAAGGCCCGCGCCGATCGTGCCGTGCATGGCGAGGACGCCGGGAACCAGGACCAGCAGCAGCCCCGCGGCGATCGTGTCGCCGGTGGCGCCGTACCGCAGGCCCAGCCGGGCGCTGTCGGCCGCGCCGTTGACCCCCCGGTCGTCGGAGACCAGCGGCAGGACGACGGTGGAGGCGATAGTCAGGACGAAGGGGAGGAAGACGGTGGCCAGATTGCGCAGCCGCTCCCGGCGCATCCGCCAGAGCAGCGCACCGGCCAGGACGCGCGAGCGGGCCGGGTCCGGCAGCAGACTACGCCGCGCCATCGTTCGCACCTTCCGTCTGAAGCTGCCGGTAGACGTCCTCCAGCGGATTCCGCACGGGCACCACCTCGTGCACGCCGACGCCCGCGCCCACCAGCTGTGTCACCAGTGCCTGGGCGGCCTGTTCGTCGGCCACCTCGACCACGACCGTGCCCTGCCGCTGCTGCTCGCAGCGGTGGCCGAGCCGTTCCAGGGCAGCCGGCAGATCGTCCGAGCCGCGGATCTGCAGGCGGTAGGCGCTGCCGAGCAGGGCGGTGCGCAGCGCGGCCGGTTCGCCGCGGCCGACGATCCGGCCGTCGTGCAGGACGGTCACGTCGTCGGCCAGCCGGTGTGCCTCGACCAGGGCGTGGGTGGAGGCCACGACGGTGTGCCCGTCGTCGGCCAATGCTCGCAGGTGGTCGCCGAGTTGCTCGGCCGCGGTCGGGTCGAGGCCGGCCATCGGCTCGTCCAGGAGCAGGATCGGGGGGCGGCCGAGGAACGCCTTGGCCAGGCCGACCCGTTGGTCCTGGCCCCGGCTGAGGCTGCCGATCCGCTGGTCGGCGAGCTTCTCCAGCCGGAGCAGCGCCAGCACTTCGGCGATCCGCTGCTCCGTCGGGCCCGGCGGCAGGCCCAGGATGCGCGCCCAGTAGCGCAGGTTGTCGACCACGCTCAGCCTGGGCGCGAGCGCCGACCGGTGGGTGGCCAGGCCGATCGCCGATTTGACGTCGACCTCGGAGTGCACGTTCCTGCCGTCGACCAGGACCCGCCCCTGCATCGGGCTCAGGATCCCTGCCAGCACCCGGAAGGTCGTCGTCTTTCCCGAGCCGTTCGGCCCGAGCAGGATGTGGACTCCCGCGCCGAACTCCAGGCTGATGTCCCGGACGACCGCCTTCCCCCGGTACCCCGCGCAGACGCCTTCCACGACCAGTTCGAACACGTTTTCAACCTAACACTCCTGATTGGGAGTCAGTTGATCAAGTGGGTAAAGAGAACGACAATTCCGTCGGCCCGGACCGGGCAGCCCCCGGCCCCGGGCCGGGGCGCAGCGCTACGCCTCGGAGTCGCCCGGCGAGACGAGTCCCGTCTCGTAGGCGAGGACGACCGCCTGGGCCCGGTCACGGAGGGTGAGCTTGGCGAATATCCGGGCCACATGGGTCTTCACGGTGGCCTCGCTGAGGGTCAGTTCGCGGGCCAGTTCGGTGTTGGAGCGGCCGCGTCCCATGAGGGTCAGGACTTCGAGCTCCCGGGGCGTCAGTACGGTGAGGTCGCGGTGGACGGCCGGGGCCCGGGCGGGCCGCTGCTCCCCGGTGCGGCCGTTTCCGCCGCCGTCGGGTCCGGGCTTCTCGGTGGCGAAACGCTCGACCAGCCGCCGGGTGATCGACGGAGCCAGCAGGGCGTCCCCGGTGTTGACCAGGCGGACGGCGGCGGCGAGGTGCGCGGCGGTGACGTCCTTCAGCAGGAAGCCGCTCGCCCCGACGGCCAGGGCTGCGTAGACGTAGCGGTCGAGGTCGAAGGTGGTCAGCATGATCACCCGGCAGTCCGGGTTCTCCTCCAGGACCTGCCGGGCGGCCTCCAGGCCGTCCATGTTGGGCATGCGGATGTCCATCAGGATGACGTCCGGCCGGAGCAGCCGCGCCGCCGCCACCGCCTCGGCTCCGTCGGAGACTTCGCCGACCACGTCGATGCCGCGTGCGGTGAGGATCATGCGGAAGCCGGTGCGGACCAGGGTCTGGTCGTCGGCGATGAGGACACGGGGTGCGGGCTCGGTGTCGGCCGGGGCGCCCTCGGCACCGGACCATGCGAGCGCTGCGCGCTGACGGTCGGCGGTGGTCCCGGGCAGCCGCGCATCGGTCGCGGTCGGTTCTGGAATCGTCATGGCCGGTCCAAGGGTATGCGTGCCCGGACCCGGTACCCACCGCCGAGTCTCCGCCGGGCGTCCAGATCGCCGCCGTAGACGGCGACCCGCTCCCTGAGCCCGAGCAGTCCGCGCCCGGCGCCGTCGCTCCGCTCCGAGGACGGCCGGAACGGCCGGGTCTGCTTCCCGGGCGCGGGCCGGTCACCGGGCCTGCCGTCCGGCCGGTCACCGGACAGCACGCTCGGCCCGCTGTTCAGCACCTCGACCCGCAGGTAGTGGTCCGCGTACCGCACCGTCACCTCGGCCTTCACTCCGTCACCGTGCTTGAGCGCATTGGTCAGTGCCTCCTGGACGATCCGGTACGCGGTCAGATCGATACCGGGCGGGAGCGGCCGGGGCTCCCCGGAGATCCGCACCTCCACCGGCAGGCCGGCGAACGCGATCCGGTCGACCAGCGCGCTCAGCCGGTCCAGGCCCGGCTGCGGAGACAGGTCGGCCTCGTCCACGCCGTCCTGCGCCGGTGCGAGCAGGCCGAGCAGGTGCCGGAGCTCGGTCATCGCGTCCCGTCCGGCGCCCTCGACGGCCTGCAACGCGGCGGCGGCCTCGTCGGGCATCGTGTCCAGGACCTCGCGGGCGGCACCGGTCTGGATCACCATCACACTCACGTTGTGGCTGACGATGTCGTGCAGCTCCTGGGCGATCCTGGCCCGCTCGGCGTCGACGGCGCTCCGGGCCGCGCTCTCGCGCTCCCGTTCGAGCAGCCAGCCGCGCTCCTCCAGTGCCTTGCGGTGCAGGCGCCTGGCCCGCAGCAACGCCGCACCCAGCCACCCGGCGACCGGCCATGCCGCCGCCGAAATGACGACCAACCAGCCCGTCCCGGATATCCACACGAGGGGACACTCTGGCAGGCGCGGCCCGCCTTCCGCATCCTCCCCCGGGTCCAGCCTGCTACATCCCCGGGATGACCTGGCCCCGAGGCACCGGGCGTACCGGGCGGAAGGGCATGGAGCGGGTGATTCCACGCCAGGGCGATTCCACACCGGGCCGGTTCTCCGGAGCCCGCCCGGCCGGTGCGTCATGACCGCGGGGCACGCCAGCGGTGGAGGGCGTCCCACTCGGTGGTCATCCAGGTGCCGTCCCCGAGCGGTGTCACGCTGTCGACGTCCCGCATCGGGTACTCGATCCGGCCGTGCAGGGTGCCGGTGACCGGGTCGGCGAGCCAGTGGCTGTGCTCCTCCCAGACGTCCTCGCCGAACCTCAGCACCCGGGCCTCGTCAAAGGAGTTGTGCAGGGTCACCATCGCCGTCCCGGCGTCCACGAACCCGCCCCACCCGGATATCCACGGGGCGTCGTGGACCGAGCAGTCGCCGGTACCGGGCGCCGGGAAGTCGGCCAGGCTCAGCACGGCGGTGCGCTCGTACGACGGGAGGCGGTGCCAGCTGACGTCCCGTCCGCGGCGGTCCCGGGTCATGCACAGGGCGGACTGCGGGTCGGTGTCCAGGAGATCGCGTTCGCGCTGGAGCCGTTCGCCCGGACCGGTCATCGGCCGGCCCAGGACGATGCGGCCGGACTCCCACCGGGCGTGGTGATCCGTGGGGCCGTGGAGGCCGCCCGAGACCCGCACGCCGACGGGCTCGCCGTCCGCTCTCCAGTGCAGGCTGACGAACCGTTCGTAGCCGCCGCAGGGGATCATGTTCCGCGCCAGGACCGTCCCTTCGGCGTCCAGGGTGAGGATCAGGGTGCTGTCGGGCAGTCCCGAGGGGAGCCGCAGCCAGATCCGCAGCTCCCCGCCGGAGTCTCCCGGGCGGGCGCCGAGAGTCGAGAAGTCGACATAGCCCCACTGCTCCACCGCCCAGCCCCCGTACGGCTGCTCCCACAGCCGTGTGCCGTCCCGGCCGACCGCGACATACACTCCGTCGACCGCGAAGACCGCGCACGACAGATCGGGCGCCACCCACTCCCGCACGCTCCGGGCGGCTGGCGGGAGCGGGAACTCGGCGCCCAGTACCGCCCGTTCGCCCAGCTCGTGGAGGCGCAGCGACTCGGCGGTCCTGACCCACAGGCGGGGCAGCGGTCCGGAGAGGTCGACGGACGTCGACGCGTGCTCCCGGCTCGGGAGCGGGTACTTCGCCACCAACTGCGGAGTGATCGTCATACCGCCATCCTCCCGCAGGGGTCCGACGGCGCAGGGTGACGCGGAGACTCCGGATCGACGCCGATTGACCGGAGTTGGCCGAACATTGATGCTTCCTTGACTTTCATCACGCCTGGTACGGCCTGGATTCCGCATGTTCCGTCGTCATATCGTCCTGTAGGCATACAGACTGCGACCACAGACGAGTTGCAGCACACGGAAGACGGAATCCGGGGGGATCACGACCAAGCAGGGAACGTCGGGCCGCACGGGGGCGCCGGCCGGCTCGACGCAGGCGCGTTCGGCACAGGCGCGTTCAACTGTCGCAGGGGCCACGCTCCTCGCCGTCCTCGCCGAGATGGCAAGCACCTCGGTGGCGGTGGCGGCGCCCGTCAACGGCGGGACGCGGGCCGTCGGAGTGTCCACCACCGATCGCGCCAGGGCGTTCGCCCTGTGGAACGACGGCGGCCGGGCGACCAGGGCGGCCGCGGCGAAGGCACTGGCGGGCTCGGACGCGGACGTCGCGGCCTTCCTCGGTACCGGGCAGCAGACCGTGGTCGCCGAGGACAACCGGGTCAGGGTGCTCCAGATGCTCGACGGCGCGGGCCGGGGCGTCACGGAGGCCGGCCAGAGGGCGCTGAACGGCACCGCCGCGGATGTGGAGGAGCTGCCCGACCGATCGCCTGCGCGGGCCCGGCCCGCCCGCGCAGGCCGGGGTCACTCGCTCAGCCCTCCGCCCCTCGGCCGCCCGCGCGGCTGATCGGGCGCAGCCGCCGGGCCGGACGGCCGGAGGTGTCCCCCGGGCCGGCGCCTCGACCGCGACCGTACGGCCGAGGAGACCCGTCCCGCCCCGTGAGCGTCTTCGTCCCGGCGCCCATTCCGGGCGCACTCCTGCGGCTCGCCCCCTTTCGTCGCCGGCGAACGCGCCCGAACTCCCGGGGGCGTGCGGCGGAAGTGGAGTGGTGGGGTGCGTTTCGCTGGGTAGGGATCGGGGTCGGCTGGGTCTGATGCGAACACGTAAATCGGACGCCACCCGGCGGCCATCCCGCAGTGGCCGCCGCGCCGTTCGAGCGCGACACGGTTTCGGCCGAGCGCACTGCAAGGAGAGGTGGACGCCCTATGCCCGGACCTACGCCCGGACCGTTGCCGAAAGGCGGGCGCGGCAGGCGCGACTGGGGTGAACGCACGCTCGCCTGGGCCTTCCTGCTGCCGTCGCTGGCGGTCTTCGCGCTGTTCATCGGCTATCCGCTGGGCCGCACGGTGTATCTGAGCACCCACGGCAACGACCTGTTCGGCGCGCCGTCCCGGTATGTCGGGATGCGGCACTACACCGACCTGCTGGCCTCCGCCGAGTTCCACAAGACGCTGGTCACCACGCTGCTGTTCGTACTGCTGACCGTGGGGCCGGGGGTTTTCGGCGCGCTCGGCCTGGTGCTGCTGCTGGAGAGCCGGGTGCGGGGTGTGCGCTGGCTGCGGTCCGCGTTCGCGCTGCCGTTCGCGTTCTCGGTGGCCAGTGCCTCGGTGGTGTTCTCGGTCTTCTTCAACCCCGCCATCGGGGTGCTGAACGGCCTGCTGTCCCAGTTCGGCGCCGGTCCGGTGGGCTGGCTCACCGACCAGCGGTACGCGCTGCTGTCGGTCTGCGCCGCGACGGTGTGGATGAACCTCGGCTACAACGTGCTGGTGCTCTCCGCCGGGGTCGGCTCGATACCCCAGGAGACCGTCGAGGCGGCCAGGTTGGACGGCGCGGCGGGCTGGCGGCTGGCCCGCAGCATCACCGTCCCGCTGCTCGGTCCGCACCTGTTCTTCCTGGTCGTGGTCTCCACCATCAACGCCCTGCAGAGCTTCGGCCAGATCCACATCCTCACCCAGGGCGGCCCGGACGGCGCGACCCGCACCCTCGTCTACTCGGTCTACGAGAAGGCCTTCGCGTACGGGTCGAGCGACTTCGGCACCGCGAGCGCCCAGGCGGTGGTGCTGCTAATGGTCGTACTCGCCTGTGCGGGCGTCCAGTTCGGTGTCCTGGAGCGGAAGGTGCACTACGCGTGAGCGCCACCCGGTATGCCCTCGCCGAAACCCGCACGGTGCGCGAAAGCACCTTCCGGGTCAGGGAGTTGTTCGGCCGCCTGGCCGTGTACGCGCTGCTGGGCGCGGCCGTGGTCACCGTCGCCTTCCCGGTGTACTACGCGTTCGCCGGGGCCGTCATGGGGCCGTCCGAACTGTCCTCCTACCCGCCGGCCCTGCTGCCGCACTCGGTCACCGGACGGAACTTCACCGGCGCCGTCCAGGCGATCCCGCTCGGGCGGCAGTACCTCAACTCGGCCGTCACCGCCACGGCGATCACGCTGGCGCAGCTGCTCACCTCGATCCTGGCCGCCTACGCCTTCGTCTTCCTGCCGCTGCGGTGGCGGGCGGCGGTCTTCGCGGTCTTCCTGGCGACGCTGATGGTGCCGTGGGAGGCCGTGATCATCCCCAACTACCTGACGCTGTCGGGGTGGGGGCTCGGCAACACGTACTTCGGGCTGATCCTGCCGTTCCTGGCCTCGGGCTTCGGGACGTTCATGCTGCGGCAGTCGTTCCGGCAGTTCCCGGCCGAACTGCGGGACGCCGCACGGATCGACGGTGCCGGGCACTGGCGGTTCCTGTGGCGGATCCTGGTCCCGCTGAACAAGCCCTCGCTCGCGGCGATCGCGATCTACGTCTTCCTCTCCGCCTGGAACCAGTACTTCTGGCCACTGATCATCACCCGGACCGCCCAGATGCAGACCCTGCAGATCGGGCTGGCCAGCCTGCGGGACGCCGAACGGGCGGACCCCGGGCTGATCCTCGCCGGGGTCGTCCTCTCGCTGCTGCCGACCCTCGCGCTGGTGGTGTTCGGCCAGCGCTTCATCGTCCGCGGGCTGACCGCCGGCGCCGTCCGCTGAACCTCCGCCCGGATCCCGTCCGTTCGAAAGGGAGTCACCCATGAGCAAGTGGAGTCTCAGACTGGCCGCCGCCCTGGCCGCGGCCGGCCTCGCCCTCACCGCCTGCAGTTCCTCCTCCTCCGGCTCCGGGTCGGCGGCGGACGGTACCGCGCCCGGACCGCAGGCCCTGGACCAGGCGCAGGGCGTCACCACCGTCACCTTCTGGCATGCGATGACCGGCCAGAACGCGACCGCGCTGACCTCGCTGGTGAACGCCTTCAACGCGGCGCACCAGGGGAAGATCGAGGTCAAGCCGCTGTTCCAGGGCAGCTACGACGACGTCATCGCCAAGTACAAGGCGTCGGTGCAGCAGAAGGCAACGCCCTCGCTGGTGCAGGTCTACGACATCGGCACCCGGTTCATGATCGACTCCAGGCAGACCGTCCCGGCCCAGGCGTTCGTGGACAAGGACTCGTACGCGCTGGACGACATCGAGCCCAACATCCGCAACTACTACACGGTCGGCGGCAAGCTCGCCTCGATGCCGTTCAACTCCTCGATGCCGCTGCTCTACCTCAACACCGACGCGTTCCGGGAGGCCGGTCTCGATCCGGCCAAGCCCCCTCGGACCCTGGCCGAACTCGGTGAGGCGGCCAAGAAGCTGACCACGAAGGACGCGAGCGGCCAGACCGTGCGGTACGGCTTCGGCGCGGCCGTCTACGGCTGGTTCGTGGAGGAGCTGATCGCCGAGTCCGGCACCCTCTACTGCGACCAGGACAACGGCCGGACCCAGAAGGCCGGCAAGGTGCTCTTCGACTCCGCCCAGGGCGCGCAGGCCGTCCAGTGGTGGGCCGACCTGGTCAAGGGCGGGTACGCGGCCAACACCGGCCGGGTACCGGCGGACGCCCAGGCCGCCTTCAAGGCCGGGAAGGTCGCGATGCACCTGGAGTCCACCGGCGTGCTGCGCGGCTACACCGAGGCCGCCAAGTTCACCGTCGCCACCGCCCCCTACCCCCGGCTCACCGACGCCGGCCAGGGCGGTCCCGCGATCGGCGGCGCCTCGCTGTGGATCGACGGCCCCGGGCACTCGGCAGCCGAGCAGCGCGCCTCCTGGGAGTTCGTCAAGTTCCTGTCCGAGCCTGCCCAGCAGGCCGCCTGGCACACCGGCACCGGCTACTTCCCGGTCAACCGCAAGGCCCTGGACGACCCCAAGGACAAGGAGTGGCTGGCCAAGTACCCCCAGTTCCAGACCGCCATCGACGAACTGCACGCCACCAAGCCCACCCCCGCCACCGCCGGCTGCCTGCTCGGTGTGATGCCCCAGGCCCGCAAGAACGTCGAGACCGCCATCGAGCAGACCGTCAGCGGCGCCAAGACCGCCCAGCAGGCGCTCAGCGACGCCGCGAAGGACCTCCAGCCCGCCATCGACAGCTACAACTCCTCGGTCGGCTGACCGGAACCCGCCACCCCGGGCCCGGGCCCCGACCTTGCGCAGCAGGAACCCGCGGGCCCGGGCTCCGCGACGACCGGGCAGACTGGGCGGGCGGACCGGACGGACGGACCGGGCGAGGGCACGAGCGCGGGTCGCGGTCCGCGAAGCGTCCGGGTCCGCCGGGCGGAACGCCGATGTTCCGGCCCCCCGGCCGGAGTTGGGAGTCCAGGTTTGACCGAGCAGCAGCAGCCCTTCCTCTACGTCGTCGTCTGTGCCTCGGGCATCGCGAGCGGCGTCGGCGCGCTCATCTCCGCAGCGCAGCACGAGGGTTGGGAGGTCGGCGTGGTGGCCACCCCCCAGGCACTCGGGTTCATCGACCGGGCGGCCGTCGAGACGCAGACCGGCTACCCCGTCCGGTCCGCCTGGCGCCTGCCCGGCGAGCCGAAGCCGCTGCCGCCGCCCGACGCCATCGCGGTCGTGCCCGCCACCTTCAACACCGTCAACAAGTGGGCGGCCGGCATCTCGGACACCCTCGCCCTCGGCATCCTCTGCGAGGCGTACGGGCTCGGGGTCCCCACCGCCGTCCAGCCGTTCCTCGGCGCCGCCCAGGCGGTCCACCCCGCGTACCGGGAGAGCCTGGCCCGGCTGCGCTCGATGGGCGTGCTGATCGGGGACTTCGATCCGGACCACGCCGACGGGGACTACCACTGGACCTGCGTCCTGGACCTGCTCCGCCCGGTGCTGCACGGGCGGCCACGACCGTGAGCTCCCGGGCGGCCCGGACGCCCGGCCGTGACGGAAGGTCGACGGGGTGACCACGGTGTCCTTCGCGAACACGGCGTTCGGCCACCCGGGATTCGCCTCCCGTACTCCGGGCGGGATCATGATTCGGGGGCGGTACCGCACAGCCGCACGCAGCCGAGGCTGCCCCCGGGTCGGGGGCAGCCTCGGTGCCGAGCGGTGCTGGTGCGTCAGTTGACGGTGTAGCTGTACGGGAGCGCCGCCAGGACCGAACCGGTGGTGGCGACCGAGTTGTTGGCGGTGGCCACCGTGGTCGGGGCGGTGACCAGGTACAGGACACCCGAGACGGTGCTGCCCTCGGGCGCGGTCGGGGTGACGGTGACCTGGATGGTGCCGGTGGCGCCCGGCTTGACGGTGACCGGAGCGGTCGCCGGGGCGTTCGCGTTCACCGCGAGGGCGTACGGGTCACCGGTGCTGGAGCTGATCGCCGGGTCGAACGCCAGGGTGTGCGCGGTCGCGGTGATGGTGGAACTGCCGGCCGGGGCGCCGGAGTTCGGGAACGGCCCGATCTGCTGGACGTAGCTGCTCCAGAAGCCCGGGACTATCGGCTGGGCGGCCGTGCCCACGCTCCGGGCGACCGAGATGGTCGAGCCGTTCTGGGCCTTCTTCAGATCGCCGAACAGGTCGGGCGAACCGGTCGGTGCGCTGATCTCCAGCTGCGCGGCGACGGTCGAGGCGGCCACCGCGGTCAGCCGGTCGGTGCCCGGCGGGATCAGGAAGCCGGGAACCTGGGAGGTCGGGGTGAGTGGCAGCGCGACCGTCCCGGAGGCGATCTGCGGCACCAGCGGCAGGTCGGTCTTCCGGTTCAGCCGGCCGTCGGCCTGGACCACCTGGGTGGCGGCCGTGTTGTTGGTGTAGGAGACCGTCACCGTGCCGGGCTTGCCCGCGGCCAGCTTGGTCCTGGCGTCGTTGGGCAGCCTGGCGGCACTCGCGCGGTTCTGGTCGAGGCCGATGGTGCCGGTGAACGGCTGGCTGAGCTCGGACCCGCTGACCGGGTTGACGACCACCAGGGCGAACCGCCAGCGGCCGGCGGCCGGGTCGAGGGTGGTCACCGACAGGCCGGCGGCCTTGCCGGTCAGCGTCCCGTTCGCGTCGAGCAGCGCATTGCTCTCGACGTCGATCGGGGTACCGTTCGGGCTGATCAGAACGCCCTGGACCAGCACGTTCGGGTCCCCGCCGAGGGTCAGGCCGACCCGCAGGTCTCGGTGGCCCTTCGGGACGTCGAACGCGTAGGTGAAGCTCTGCGCGGGCGAGTAGCTGCGGGCGTTGCCACCGGTGATGGTGCCGGTGAAGCTGCCCGAGGTGCCGTTCAGGTCGACCAGGCTGCGCAGGATGACCGGCACGCTGGTGGTGCGGCCGTTCGAGCTGGAGACGGTGACGGACTGGGAGTCGTCACCGCTGGTGGTGGGTGTGGTCAGCTGGACGTGCAGGGTCTTGCTCTGCCCCGGCGCCAGCGTGGTGACCTGCGGGCTCACGCCACCGGCCGGGACCGCCCGCTGGAATGCGGTGTCCAGCTGGACGTTGCCGGTGAAGCCGTTGCTGCCGGCGGGGGTGTAGAGGATCGCCTTCCACTCCCCGGCGACCGGGTGCGGAACGTCCACGATGCCGAAGTTGGGCGAGACCGGGCCGCCCTGCGGACGGGTGTTGGTCTCCAGCCGTCCGGACGGGTCGAGCAACGTCATCCGGACCACCGGGGTGACCGTGTTGCTGCCGGACTTCTGCGCCGCACCGGGCCACGCTATCGACGCCGCCAGCCGGTCGGCGCCGGACGGGACGGTGAAGGTGACGTCGTGGTGCACCCAGGTGGCGCCGTTGGTGGCGTAGCTGAAGGTCGGGTCGGTGGCGGAGTTCAGCGGCACGGTCCGCTGCGTGGCGGACAGCGGGGCGAACGTCCGGGTGGCCGCGCTGACGGTCTGCGGGCTGCTGCTGGTGTTGACCACGTCGACGTTGGCGGTGTGGGTCGAGCCCGCACGGCCGGTCAGGTCGATCTGGCCGGTGGTGACGGCGACCGTGGAGCTGCCCTTGGCGCCGTCCGGGCTGTGGTAGCCGCGGGCGGCCTCGACGGCGGCGCGGACGTTCAGCAGACCGGCGCCCTGCTCCTGGGCGGGCAGGCCGAGGTCGTTGGCGGTACCGGTCAGGAATGCCTTGACCAGGGCGGGCGTCGGGGAGGCACCCCGGTGGGCGTCCCGGTACGCCTGGATCACGTCGGCCGCCGCTCCGGCGGTCAGCGGCGCGGACTGGCTGGTCCCGCCGAAGGACTGGATCGAGGTGCCGGCGCCGTTGTAGTCGCTGCACTCGGTGTACTTGTCGGTGTCGGGTCCGCACAGGGCCCAGTCCGACTCACCCGGGGCCACCAGGTCCACCGTCCGGCCGCCCTGGGTGATGCCGCCCGAGGAGAGCGCGGAGATCCGGTCGTTGGACCAGGTGCCGTTGGAGAACTGCGCGGCGGCGTAACCGGTCTGCAGGTAGGACTGGTTGTCGGTGGACGCGCCGACCGAGATCACCTTGGAGTCGGTCGACGGGGAGCCGATGGTGCCGTTGATGCCCGCGTCGCCGCTGGACACCGTGACCGTCACCCCGGCCGCGACGGCCTGGTCGTTGAAGAGCGAGACGGTGTCGTGGGCGCTGCTGTCCGGCGTCACGTTGCTGCCGAACGACTCGTTCAGCACGTCGACGTGCGCCACCGAGACCGCGTAGTCGATCGACTGCAGGATCGCGGAGTTCGGGAAGGTCTCGCCGCCGGCCTTCAGCGCGACCAGCGAGGCGCCCGGTGACATGCCCTGGATCCGGATGTTGCAGCCGGCCGGCAGCGGGTGGCTCGGGTGGACGAACTTCGACAGGTCGTAGCTCTGCCGCCCCTGGGCGATCATCGCCGAGGCGTCGCCGAAGGCCTCGGCCGCGCCGCTCGGCGCGTCCCAGCCCTCGCCGGAGAAGTCCTGGTGGTCGACCACGGCGTGCGAGCCGTCCGGCCGGATGAAGTCCGGGTGGTCAGGGTCGAGGCCGTCGGCGATGTACGCGACCTTGACGCCCTTCCCGTCCGCGATCTCGTGCGCGCCCGGCGCGTCCTTGGTGCCCTCCACATGGGTGGAGTACAGCGCCTCGGGCTCCAGCAGCGGCTTGGACGGGTCGCTCGGGCAGATCGCGCCGAGGTCCGCCGCGCCGCCCGCGGCCTTGCCGGAGGCGGCGGCGTTCGGGGCGGCCGAGGTCTTGGGGGCCTTGGGGCTCTTGGCTCCCGCGGCGCCCTTGGCCTCGGCCGGCGTGACCGGGCTCGGCGGGGCGACCGTGACCTTCTGGTCGTCGACCACCGAGGCGACCGCCGGGTTCGCCGCGAGCGCCGCCCGCAGCGCCGGGCTCACGGTCGCCGAGAAGGCGTTGCCGACCACGAAGCTCTTGATGTCGCTGCCGCCCTCGGCCTTGACCTTGGCCAGCAGCGGCGCCTGTGCGGAGGCGGCCTGCTGCTTGCGCTCGGTCAGGTGTCCGGAGTCGGCCGGCGCGCTCGGCAGCTGGTCCTTGAGAATCACGATCACCGGGGCCGGAGCGCCGCTGTCGGCGGCTGCGACGGTCCCGGACGAGGAGGGCAGTGGCGAGCTCCAGGCGGTGGCCCCGAAAGCCAGCACCATGGAGGCGGCGGTAAGGGTGACCGCTGCCACCTGCGGCTTGTGCCGACGGATCATGAACATCCCTTCATCTGATGCGATGTCAGGAACCGTGTTCAGAGCATACGTACGAGGTCGGACGCATGCACGATTCTGGAACACCCGTCCCGACAGGCCCGCATTCCAGCGCATGGACGGACCCCGGGACAAGGGGGTTCGCGGGCATACCAGCGGGCGGGTGCCGCGCGGGCATGCCCAAGGGCCGGTCAAGTCCGCAGTTCGGGCCCGGCGTGTCGGAACGGACTGCGCCGCCGCAAAAATTTGGCGGCGGCCATCGCCCGGTTGAACCATCTGACGGAACGACAAAAACGGACCAGACGGCAGGAAAGCCACTCCGCCCACCGGGGCGGGCCGGTTCGGCTAGCCTGGCCGCGGGGGCTGAGAGCGGGATTCCGATCGTGGGGGGTTGGGGCGTGGCTTCTGGCGGGCGCGCAGGGTACGTGTGCTTTGCGGCACAGGACTGGTGGTACCACAATCGGGCGCACTCCGACGTCCAGTTGATGCTGAAACTGGCGGAGCAGCGTCCGGTGCTCTTCGTCAACAGCATCGCGATGCGGATGCCGCTGCCCGGCCGGAGTTCGCAGCCGCTGCGGCGGATCCTGCGCAAGGCCCGGAGCATGGCCCGCAAGGTGCAGCGCCCGGTGCCGGGCCTGCCCGGCTTCGCGGTGATGACCCCGGTGCTGCTGCCGTTCTACGGGAGCCGGACGGCCCGCGCGCTGAACGCCCGGCTGATCGCACTGCAGGTGCGGCTGGCGGCGCGCAGCCTGCGGATGTCCACGGACGTGTGCGTGGCGACCATCCCGACCGCCGCCGACGTGGTCGAGCACCTGCCGCACCGCACCCTGGTCTACAACCGCTCGGACCGGCACTCGGCGTTCCCCGAGGCCGACACGGCGTCGGTGGAGGTCCTGGAGCGGCGGCTGATGGCCACCGCCGACCATGTGCTCTACGTCAGCGGCGAGTTGATGGCCGCCGAGCGCGAACTCACGGGCGACCGGGCGGTGTTCCTCGACCACGGCGTGGACCTGGAGCACTTCGCCGCCGAGGGGAGTCCGGAACCCGCCGATCTGGCGGCGATCGCGCGGCCCAGGATCGGGTTCTTCGGCGCGCTGGACGACTTCGTGGTCGACTTCGACCTGCTCGCCCGGGTCGCCAAGGAGCACCCGGACGCCCAGCTGGTCCTGATCGGCGACACCACCGCCGACCTCGGCGCACTGACCGGACTGCCGAACGTGCACCACCTCGGCTTCCGACCGTACGCCGAAATCCCCTCCTACGGACGGGGGTTCGACGTCGCGCTGATGCCGTGGCTGGACAACGACTGGGTGCGGCACTGCAACCCGATCAAACTCAAGGAGTACCTGGCCCTGGGCCTGCCGGTGGTGAGCACCGACTTCCCCGAGGTGCGGCGCTACCGCGAGCAGATCGCGGTGGCCGGGACGGCGGAGGAGTTCGGCGAGGCGGTCGGGGCGGCGCTGGCGGCTTCGGCTTCGGCTTCGGCTTCGGCTTCGGCTTCGGCTTCGGCTTCGGCTTCGGCCCACGGTGTCGATGCGGCTGCGGCGGCGCAGCGCCGCCGGGCCGCCGTGGCGGCGGACTCCTGGGCGGCGCGGGCGGGCGAGCTGCTCGACCTGGTCGAGGGGCCGAAGACCCGCGCGCAGGGGCCGGCGGCGGACGACCGAACGCCGACGGCGGGCACCCCGGCACCGCCGGCGAAGTCCCAGGTACCGACGGCGGAGGCCCAGGCACCGACGGCCGGCTGATCGCACACCGAGCGAGGAGATCAGCGTGCACACCCGCCCGCGGTCCCGGGCCGTCCTGGCGACGCTGCTGGGCCTGGTTCTGAGCACTCTCCCGGCCTGCACCGACGGCGGCTCCAAGCCCGCCCCCGCACCGCCGAGCCCCGGCGCGCCGGTCGGTCCGAGCACCACGATGTTCGGTGCCGCCGAACCGGCCGACACCTCCTTCGCGGACCCGGCCCCCACCACCCTCGGGGTCCGCTTCACCTCGACGCTCCCCGGCCTGGTGGCCGGTGTCCGCTTCTACAAGGGCCCCGGCAACACGGGTACCCACGTCGGCGCGCTCTGGGACGCCCAGGGGCGGCAGCTGGCCCAGGCCGCCTTCGCGGGCGAGTCCGAAGTCGGCTGGCAGCAGGCGAAGTTCGCCCAGCCGGTGCGGATCGTACCGG
This sequence comes from Saccharothrix sp. ST-888, assembly GCF_000955975.1. GTDB lineage: Bacteria > Actinomycetota > Actinomycetes > Streptomycetales > Streptomycetaceae > Kitasatospora. Next base: position 27,803 of record NZ_JYJF01000046.1, on the reverse strand, counting down.
GCGCCACGTACACCGCCGGGTACCTGGCGCCGGCCGGGCACTACGCGGCCGCGCCGAACGCCTTCGACGGCGGGCCGGTCACCATCGGCTCGGGCCCGCTGACGGCGGTCGGCGGCGGCTTCGCCGGGGGCGGCACGCTGGCCTTCCCCGCACAGTCGCACGAGAACACCGACTACTACGTCGACGTGTCCTTCTCCCCCACCGAGTCGGCCTCGCACGTCCCGGACGCCTTCACCCCCGGGTACTGGTCCAAGTGGCCTGCGACCGCACGGTGGAAGGACCCGGCGAAGCTGCCCGTGGGGGTGTGGATGCAGGACCCGACCACCCCGCTGAACGGGTCCGACGAGGCCCACGCCTTCGCCGCGCTCGGGGTCAACACGCTGGTGGGGCTCTGGGACTGGCCCAAGGAGGACCACGGACAGCTGGCGGCTGCCGCCGCCGCCGGGCTGGCGGTCGTCGCCGGGGGCCAGGCCTGCGACCCGACCCCGGGCGGCCCGGCCGGCGCCGCCGCCTGGGCCTGCAACACCGCCGACCTGCCGCTGGCCGCCCGGGCCGCCCAGCTGGGCGGGGGCACACTGGCCGGGTACCAGCTGGCGGACGAACCGGACATGAACGTCCCCAACGGCACCGCGACGGGGGCGGGTTGCATGCCGCCCGAGAAACTCGGCGGCTTCGCCGCCAGCCTGCGCAGGCAGGACGCCACCCGGCCGGTACTGGTGAACTTCGGCAGCGGCGTGGCGGGCGGCGCCCGAAGTCCCGGCTGCCCGACCGACTTCGCGGCCTACACCGCCTCGGCCGACATCGTCTCGGTCGACTTCTACGGCCTCACCGACCCGTCATCGCCCGCTCGCAGCAAGGGAGTCCGGGTCTACGCGGCGACCGCGGCGCGGGCCCGGAAGCTGGCTCCGGGCGAACCGGTCTGGGTGTTCCTGGAGACGCCGGTGCAGATGCAGGGCGCCTCGCTCACCCCGTCGGGTGCCAAAGCGGCCTCCCCCGCCCAGGTTCGGGCCGCGGCCTGGGCCGCGCTGGTCAACGGGGCGACCGGGCTGAGCTGGTTCTGCCACTCCTTCGCCGCGCAGGGGCAGCAGGTGGACGCGTGCCTGCGGGACGCCGCCTCGGCGGCCGCGCTGAGGAGGGTGAACGCGGACGCCCAGTCGTACGCCCGGTACTGGAACGCCCCGCCGGTCCTGGTCGGGGTCGCCACCCAGGGCGCGCCCGTCACCGCCACCCTCCGTACGGCCGGCGGCCGCACCGCCGTCCTCGCCGTGGCCACCGACACCCCCGAACTCCCCGACGGCGGCCCCGCCACGGCCACCTTCACCCTCCCCGACCACTGGACCGGAAAGCTCCGCACCGACGACGGCCGCACCCTCACCGCCACCGACGGCACCTTCACCGACCACTTCGACGCCTACCAGCCGCACGTCTACACCCTGGGCGGCTAGCCGCGTACGGCCCCGGCGGCCGGTGAACCTCCGCGTCGGGGTCGGGTGGTGGCGGCCGTCGGCGCTCACCGGGGTACGTGGCCGCGACGGGGTGCGAGGGCGAGGTGGGTGAGGACGGCACCCAGGGCGGACAGCGCCGCGAGGGCGACGCCGAGGGTGTGGAAGGCGCCGGTGAGTCCGGCCGCCAGGGCGGCGTGGTGCGCTCCGGCCGCCTGGCCCTGGACGGCCTGCCCGGCGATCCGGGTGGCGGTGTCGGCGGGCAGGCCGCTGTGCTGCAGGCGGGCTGCGGTGAGTGTGGTGAGCAGGGCGGCGGCCCCGGCGGTCGCGACGGACTCGCCGGTGATGCGCATCGTGTTGAAGATCCCGGCGGCGGCTCCGGCGTTCTCCACCGGGACGGTGCTGACGGCCGCGTTGTCCATGACCCCGAAGGCGAGGCCCACGCCGGCGCCGAAAGGCAGCAGCGGCAACGCGAGGGCCGGCCACGATCCGTCGCCGCGCAGGGTCGTCAGCAGCAGCGCACCCACCGCGATCAGGGCGGAGGCACCGGTCAGGACGGTCCGCACGGAGGTGCGCGCGGCGAGTCGGCCGGCGATCAGCGGCAGCACCAGCACGGGTGCCGTCAGCGGCAGCAGGAGCAGACCGCTGGCCGAGGTGGTGCGGTCGCCGACCCCCTGGAGGTAGCAGGGCAGGTAGATCAGCAGGATCACGAAGCCCAGTGTGACCGTGAAGGGCTGGCAGACCACGGCGAGGAACTCGGGCCGCCGGAACAGCCGGACGTCGAACATCGCCCGGTCGGCCAGCCGGATCTCCACCGCCGCGAAGAGGACGACCAGGGCCGGCGCGGCGACCAGGAGTAGCAGCGTGCTCGGTGCGGTCCACCCGGCGTCGGCGGCCCGGACGAACGCGAAGGACAGGCAGGCGAGTCCGGCGGTGAAGGTGGACAGCCCGAGCAGGTCGAGAGCGGGCCGGGCGGGGTTGCGGGACTCCGGCGCCCGGGTGGCACACAGCCAGGCGAGCCCGGACATGGCCGCGACCAGGAGGAACACCGAACGCCAGCCGGCCTCCTCGACCAGTGCCCCGGCGACCAGCGGGCCGACCGCCAGGCCGGAGCCGAAGGACGCACCGAGGATCCCGAAGGCCAGTTGCCGACGCCGCCCCGAGGTGGCCTGGGCCAGCACGGCCGCACCCGAGGCCAGGACGGCCGCGGCCCCGCATCCCTGGACCGCCCGCGCCGCGTCGACCAGGGCCATCGAGGGAGCCAGCGCGACCAGCAGGGACATGGTGCCGACCAGCGCGACGCCGATCAGCAGGATCCGTCTCCGGCCGAACCGGTCGGCCAGGCCGCCGGCCGCCAGCGGCAGGGCGGAGAAGGTGACGTTGAAGGCGTTGAGCATCCACTGGGCGGCGCCCACCGAGGAGCCGAGGTGCGCCGCCATGCTGGGCAGCGCCACCGCGGCCCCGGTGACGGAGAACGGCAGCATCGCACCGGCCGACGCGACCGCGGCGACGGTGAGCCGAAAGCCCGTCACGTCGCCGTCCTGGTAGCGAGCCGGGGACGGCGCGGCGGACGCCTCCGGACGTCGGGAGCCGTCGAGAGCGGAGGGAGTGGAGGGAGCGGAGGGAGTGGAGGGAGCGGAGGGAGTGGAGGGAGCGGAGGGAGTGGAGGGAGTGGAGGGAGCGGAGGGAGTGGAGGGAGCGGAGGGAGTGGAGGGAGTGGACATGCCCTCGATCCTTCGCGGGCGCGGCGGCCGGATGAAGGGGCCCCGGTTCCCTGGGAACGACAGGGCCACCCTCGGCCCGCCGCACCCGGGCCACCGGTCTCCATACTGGGACGCATGGCCGACCAGAACATGATCGCCGGCAGCCTCGGCGACTACCTGCGGACCAGGCGAGCCCTGGTGTCCCCCGCCGAGGTCGGACTTCCCCCGACCGGGCGCCGACGGGTGCCCGGCCTGCGCCGGGAGGAGGTCGCCGAGCTGGTCGGGCTCAGCACCGACTACTACGTGCGCCTGGAGCAGGGCCGGGCCGACCGGCCCTCCGACGAGGTGCTCAACGCCCTGGGCCGGGCGCTGCGACTGGGGTCCGCCGAACGTGCGCACCTGTACGACCTGGCCCGGCCGCCCCGCCGGTCCGCCGGAACCGCCGGGGTCGGCGGCGGCCGGGGCGGGAGTGTGCGCTCGGGGCTGCGCCGGGTGGTGGAGGCCATCCCGACGACCCCGGCCGTGATCATGAACGACCGCACCGACGTCCTGGCCTGGAACCGGCTGGCCGCCGCGCTGATGGCCGACTTCCCGAACCTGCCGCCCCGGGAACGGAACATGGCGCGGCGGATCTTCCTGGACCCGCACGCCCCCGAGGTCCACCAGGACTGGGACGAGGCCGCCCGCACCACGGTGGGCATGCTGCGGATGGCCGCCGGACGGCGACCGCACGATCCGGAACTCGTCCGCCTGGTCGGCGAACTGTCGCTGGGCAGCCCGGCCTTCCGCACACTGTGGGCCGGCCACCACGTGCACGAGAAGACCCAGGGGCCCAAGCGCTTCCGGCACCCCTCGGTCGGGGACGTGACCCTCCACTACGAGACCTTCCAGGCCCCTGGGGCCGCGCACCTGCTCCTCGTCATCTACACGGCGCCGCCCGGAAGTCCGGCCGAGGAGGCACTGAACCTCCTCGGCAGCCTCACCGCCCCGAGCACGGCCTCCTCCGCCCGCGCCGTAGGAGGATCCGGGGCGGGCTGACGCCTGCGGCCCCAGCTGTCCGCCCCACCTGTCCGCCCCGCCCGCCGACCGGCTCGTCCGACGGCGGAACGTATGCGTATGATCGTCCGGACTGCAGGCGACCACTTCGGAGGCTGAACGGCCATGGCGGACCAGCAAGTTGTCATCGTCACCGGCGGGGGGACCGGCATCGGCGCCGCAACCGCCCGACTGCTGCGCACCACCGGACACCACGTGGTCGTCTCCGGGCGCCGGCCCGAGCCACTGCACCGCCTCGCCGAGGAGACCGGAGCACTCGCCCACCCCGCCGACATCGGCGACCCCGACGCCGTGCGCGGGCTGGTGGAGGCGACCGTGGCTGTGTACGGACGGCTGGACGGACTCGTACTCAACGCGGGCACCGGGCGCAGCGGAGCCGTCGGCGACCTGTCCATCGAGGACTGGGACACCGTGCTGCGGACCAACCTCACCGGCCCCTTCCTGCTCCAACGGGCCGCCCTCCCGCACCTGTTGGAGGCACGCGGCTCGGTGGTCGCGGTCGCCTCGGTGTCCGCGCTGCGCAACGGGGCTGGCAACGCCGCATACGCGACGTCCAAGGCCGCCCTGCTCCAGCTCTGCCGCTCACTGGCCGTCGACTACGGCCGGCACGGACTGCGCGCCAACACCGTCTGCCCCAGCTGGGTGCGGACCGACATGGCCGACCGGCGGATGGCCCGCTTCGCCGACGAGGCGGGCCTGGGAGAGGGCAACACCGAGGCGGCGTACGAGGCGGCGACCCGGCTCATTCCCGCCGGCCGCCCCGGCGAGCCGCACGAGGTCGCCGAGGCCATCGCCTGGCTGCTCTCGCCCGCCGCATCCTTCGTCAACGGAGCGGTGCTCACGGTCGACGGCGGCGTGACGGCCGTCGACCCGGGCACCGTCGCATTCGACTTCCAGCTGGAACCACGCACGTCACCCGCAGGCTAGCCACCCGGAGCGCCCCCGAGCCGGGTCCCGTACTCCACGACCCCCCGCCGCCCTCGACCGGCACTCCGCGCTCAGCCCGCACACCGGGCGGACGGTGATGGTGCGTCGGCCCGCTCGGCGACGGAAGGTCAGTGCCCGGAGTGCAGTAGCAGTCGCAGGGCGGCGCGGGGGCCCTGGAGGAGGTAGCGGCGGGCGAGGCGGCGGGGTTCGAGGAGGAGGCGGTAGAGCCACTCCAGGCCGTTGTCGCGCCAGAAGTCGGGGGCCCGGTCGACCACGCCGGCCAGGAAGTCGGCGGCGGCGCCGACGGCCAGGCCGACCCGGATGCCGCTGTTCTCGGCGTGGGCGGCGAGCCAGGTCTCCTGGCGGGGTTTGCCGAGGCCGACGACCAGGAGGTCCACCTCCGCGCGCTTGACCTGGTCGGCGAGGTCGGCCGCGCCGCCGGGGGCGGCGAGTTGGGCGCGTTCGGGTGCCCAGTAGCCGGCCACGGTCAGCTCCGGCCAGCGCTGGGCGATCCGGTCGGCGAGCAGTTGGTGGGTCTCGGTGCGGCCGCCGAGGAAGCCGACCCGGGCGCCGGTGCGCTCGGCGACCGCGAGCAGGTCGGGCAGCAGGTCCGCGCCGGTGAGGCGGTCCCAGCGGCGGCCGGTGAGCCGCTGCGCACGCCAGACCAGCGGCATGCCGTCGAGCAGCACCAGCCAGTCGGCGGTGGACTCGGCCCGCTCGACCAGCCCGGCGTGGGCGCCGGAGCGGCCGAAGTGGTGCAGATGGTCGAGGTTGGTGGAGGCGACCACCAGCGGACGCCCGCCCCGGCCGCCGAGCCGCTCCGCCACCTGCCCGGTGAGCCACGCCAGTGAGCAGGCGTCGGCCGGTGTGCCACCGAGCCGTATCCGCAGCACGCCCTGGTCCGCCAACGTCATCTCTCCGTTCCTTGGAGAGCCGCACGGTTCACCGCGTGCGGCCCGAAGTCCTCGACAGAATCGCCCTGTTGTGCGGGGTGGCTACGCGGGGACGACCGCGACCCGACGCCGTCGTACGGTCCGCGTCCGGGCGTACTCGTCCGTCCAGAGCGCCGCGGCGACGCCGACCAGCGCGCCGAGAGCGGCCACCCCGACCAGGCCGCGGCTCTTGACGCCCAGGACGGGCAGCGCGGTGGCCGGCACCAGCTGGTCGCTGGTGATGTAGCGCTGCCTCGGCACGTTCAGACCGTTCTGCAGCTTCTCCAGCTCGGTCCCGAAGTGCCCGACCAGGATGCCGACTTCGCGGTTGGTCTCGTTCGGGTCCGCACCGCGCACGCTGACCTCCACGGTCGGGACGACGTACGCCTCGGTCTTGGTGGTGCCGGTGTTGCGCGGGGCGAGGTCGAAGTCGCCGCTCACCCCGGCCCTGCGGAGCTCCGCCGCGCCGGAGGGGCTCTTCATGACGGTGACCACCGCCGCCCCGATGATCGCCAACGACGGCCGGAAGTCGGTCATCCCGGTCGGATCCTGCGGTGTCTCGGGCGGTTTGACCCGCACCACTGCGGCCGACCGGTAGGACATTTCCGGTTTCGCCACCACCACCGCACCGCCGAGCGACAGTGCCGCCACCAACAGCAGTACGTACCAGCGCCGCAGCAGCGCGCGCACAACCTCACGGAAGGACATCCCTCACCCCACCCCGTCGGCCATCCTCTCACCGCACCGAACAGGATTGCGGGAGTTCAGGGATTGTCCTCCGCCGAATTCCCGTTCCAACTACCCTCGTGCGGGGGTGTCTTGACAGCCAGCTCGGCGCAGGCCGAGGCGACTGCGACACTGGGGCCAGCCACGGCCCCAGGGGGAGAAATGTTGGACATGCGCGAGGTCCTTCGAGTGATCCGCAAACGCTGGTACGTCACGCTGCCGATCGTGCTGGTCACGATGGCACTGTCCGCGGTGGCCAACGCCGTACTGCCGACGACCTATCAGTCCGAGTGCTCGATCTCACTGTTGAACTCGCCGGACGTCGCCGCGCAGGCACCGAACAACGGGAACCCGTTCCTGAGCTTCAGTCAGGCGCTGACCGTCACCGCGGACTTCCTCGGGCGCCGGCTGGCCTCGGACGACTCGGCCAAGGCACTCAAGGAGCGCGGCCTGACCGGGGAGTACTCGGTCAAGCTGGCGGACAACGCGATGGGTCCGTTCCTGACCCTGTCGGTCACCGGATCGGACCCGGTGCAGGTCAAGAAGTCGATCGTGGTGCTCAACGGCTATGCCGCCGAGCAGCTCAAGGCGATCCAGACCGAGCAGAAGGCACCGGCCGGGTCGCAGATCGCCTCGACGGTGATCATCCCGCCGCAGGCTCCGCAGGCCCAGACGAAGAGCAAGCTGCAGTCCGTGGCGCTGATCGCGATGGGCGGTCTGGCGGTGGCCTTCCTGTCCGCCTTCCTCGCCGAGAACCTGGCGGGCGTGCTGCAGCGGCGCCGGTCCGCCGCCGCGCGGCGCGGTGCCGGGCCCGGGGCGGGCGCCGACGAGGAGCCCGCCCAGGATCCGCAGGCCGAACCGTCCCTGTCCGTCGGAAGGTAGCGGCCGGTGACCGAGCTGGACGCGACTACTCCCCCGGAGCCGTCGGCCGCCACCGTGCCCGGAAGGAACGAGTCCGGGAAGAGCGAGTCCGGGAAAAAAGTGCCTGCGGAGAACGGCCAGCGCGGCGCCTACGGGATGGACTCGGTCACCGTGCTCACCGGGTACGTGCTGCTGGCCATGTTCATCCCGTCCAACCTGGTGCTGCCGGGCATGGGCGGCGTCGGCACCCCTGCGAACATCGTGGCGCTGCTCGGCCTGCTCTGGTACCTCGCCGCCTGGCTGACCGAGCGCATCGTCCCGGCCAGGGGCACCCACGCCCCGCGGATCGCGATGGTGGTGTTCGGCGTCGCGGTGCTGCTGGCGTACATCGCCTGCGCCGGGCGGCCCGCCGTCACCAAGGAGATGCAGGGCGCCGATCGCGGCCTGATCGCGCTGCTGGTGTGGACCGGCCTGGTGGTGGTCTCCTCCTCCGGGATCAGGAGCCGGGCCCGGCTGGAGGTCCTGCTGCGGCGGCTGGTGGTGTGCGCGAGCATCGTCGCGCTGCTCGGCTGGTACGACTTCCTCACCCACACCAACATCGCCTCCTCGCTGCACATCCCGGGTCTGCAGTCGAGCGCCGCCGGGTTCGAGACGATGAGCCGGGGCGCGTTCACCCGGCCGCGCGGGACCACCGGCCATCCGCTGGAGTTCAGCGGGATGCTGGCGATGCTGCTGCCGTTCGCCGTGCAGCAGGCCTTCGACCCGGCCCGCTTCCACCGGGGCCGGCTGCGCCGCTGGCTGCCGGTGTTCCTGATCGGCGGCGCGCTGCCGCTGTCGGTCTCCCGGACCGGGATCATCGGGGTCGGCGTCGCCCTGCTGGCCATGCTGCCCGCCTGGCGGCCGCAGCGGCGCGGGTACGTCCTGGGCACGGTCGGCTTCGGCGTGCTCGGGCTCGGGGCCGCCGTACCGGGGCTGCTGTCCACGCTGACCGGGCTGTTCAGCTCCTTCTTCAGCAACACCGACAGCAGCACCCAGGCCAGGACCGGCGACTACGCCAAGATCTGGGAGTACATGCAGGACTCGCCGTGGGTCGGCCACGGCATGGGCACCTTCCTGCCCGAGCTCTACTTCTTCACCGACAACATGTACCTGCTGACCGCCGCCGAGATGGGCGTGTTCGGGATCGCCGCGCTGCTGCTGCTCTTCCTCACCGGGCTGCACTGCGGCGGCGCCGCCCGTCGGCTGGCCGGGGACGAGCCGACCCGTGAACTCGCCCAGTGCTTCGTCGCCGCCGCCGCGGTCGCGCTGGTCTCCAGCGCCACCTTCGACTCCCTGGGATTCCCGATGTTCGCGGGCATGTTCTTCCTGCTGCTGGGGTCGAGCGGCAGTCTGCTCGGCAGCCTCCGCCACCCGGCGCCGCTCACCGCCGCCCCGGCCGGCCCCGCGCCGGGTGCGGCGGCCGTGCCCGACACCGCCCTGGGGGCGGCCCGGTGAGCCTCGGCGCCAAGGTCCGGGCGGGTGCCCGGCTCAGCCTGCTGAACACCGTGGTCATCCGGATCGGCAACTTCGCGGCCGGCGTGGTGCTGGCCCGCACCCTGCTCGGCCCGCGCGAGTGGGGGCTCTACGCCACCGGCATGGTCGCGCTCGGGGTGCTGCTCTCCGCCAACGAGATGGGCGTCAGTCTGGCGATCATCCGCTGGGACCGGAACATCAAGGAGTTCGCCCCGACCGTCGTCACCCTCTCGGTGCTCTCCAGCACCGCGCTGTACGGGCTGCTGTTCGTCGCCGCCCCGGCCACCGCGCGGGCGCTCGGCTCGCCCGACGCGACGGCCATGCTGCGGGTGCTCTGCTTCTCCGTGGTGATCGACGGCCTGGCCTGCGTGCCCAACCAGGTGATCGCCCGGGAGTTCCGGCAGGGCGCCCGGATGGTCCTCGACCTGCTCAACTTCCTGGTCACCACCGGCACCACACTCACCCTCGCCTACACCGGCGCCGGGGCGATGAGCTTCGCCTGGGGCGCGCTCGCGGGCAACCTGTGCGCACTGGTCGGCTGTGCGATCGCGGTCCCCGGTGTGCTGCGCCCGGGGTGGAACGCCGCCGAGGCCCGCGCGCTGGTCTCCTTCGGCCTGCCGCTCGCCGGGGCCAGCCTGCTGGTCCTCGCCATGCTCAACGTGGACTCGGTGGTGACCGGCGCCCTGCTCGGCCCGGTCTCCCTCGGCTTCTACCAACTCGCCTTCAACGTCTCCAGTTGGCCGGTCCGCAGCATCTCCGAGGCCGCCCGGCGGATCTCCTTCGCGGGCTTCTCCCGGGTGGCCGACTCCCGGGAGGCGCTGGCGGACGCCTTCGGCCGGGGGCTCGGTGTCCTGATGGCGGCCGCCGTACCGCCGTGCGTCCTGCTCGCGACCCTGGCCGAACCCGCCGTGGAGACCATCTACGGCGGCCGCTGGGCCCCCGCCGCCGGGGCACTGCGCTTCCTGGCGCTGCTCGGACTGCTGCGGATCGCCTACGAGTTGGCGTACGACTGCCTGGCGGCGGCGGGCCGGCGCAGCTCGCTGATCGCGGTCCAGGGGTGGTGGCTGGCGGCGCTGGTCCCGGCGCTGCTGGTCGGCGCCGACCGGTGGGGCATCACGGGCGTCGGGGCCGGGCACCTGGTGGTGGCCGCGCTGCTGGTGGCACCGGCCTTCGGGTGGGCGATGCGGCGGGCCGGGGTGAGCGGCGCGGTCGTACTGCGGGCCTGCGCCCGGCCGTTCGGCGGCGGGCTGCTGATGGCGGCCGTCTCGCTGCTGGTCCACCACTGGTCGGGCGGAACGAGGTGGGGGATGTTCGCCGCGGGCGCGGCGGCGCTGGCGGTGTACGTACCGGTGGTGCTGCCGATGCGGCGGCTGCTGCGGAGCGGCGGGGCGGCGGTGGCGGTCGAGCCGCACGGGGAACGAGTGCTGGCTGCGGAGGGTGAACGGTGATGGGACGGCTGCTGCGCGGGGCCAAGCGGCTGCTGCGCGAGCGTTTCGGCTTTCTGCGGCTGATGGAGGCCCGTAACAAGGCGGTGCTGAGCTGGACGGCCGTCGGGCTGCGCCGCCGGGAGGACGCCGAGGTCCGGCGGCTCGCCGCGGAGCTCGGCCGGCGCCCGTCGGCGCTGGTGGCGACGGTGATCCCGACCTACCGGCGCCCCGAGGGCCTGCGGCGGGCGGTGGACACGGCGCTGGCGCAGACCGTCCGGGAGCAGGTGGTGATCGTGGTGGACGACGGCGCCGGGCTGCCCGAACTGCCCGACGATCCACGGCTGTTCGCGGTGAGCCTGGCCCGGAACGTGGCGGTGGCGGGCGTGGTGCGCAACATCGGGATCCGGCTCAGCTCGTCCCGGTACGTCGCCTTCCTGGACGACGACAACGAGTGGGAGCCCGACCATCTGGAGCGCGCCGTCGGGGCGTTGAGCGCTCCCGGCGGCCCGGACGCCGTCTACACGGCGCTGCGGCGGCTGCGTCCGGACGGCACCGAGATGGATGTGCTGTCCGTTCCCTTCGACCGGCGGCATGCGGCCGAGGAGGGCTTCCTGGACACCAACGCGGTGGTGGCCCGGCGCACCCGCGCCCTCCGGTTCAGCCGGCTCCGCCGTCCCCCGCAGGTGATCCCGCGCGAGGACTGGGAGTTGGTGTTCCGCTACAGCCGCACCCACCGGGTCGAACACCTGCCCGTACCGACCGTGCGCTATCTGGTCAACCCGGACAGCTACTGGTCCAGCTGGTCCGAACACCGACCTGCCGGGCACCTTGGGGCGGCGGGCTCCGGAACAGCCGGACCCTGATCCCGGACGACGCCGAGGTCACCGACAGCCGGTGAGGGCACCGGACCGTACGGTCCGGTGCCCTCACCGGTGTGCGGCGCAGCCGGCCCGGCGGGTCTCAGGCCGGCCTCGGCTCGCAGACCATGAACACGAAGTCGTGCCCCAGCTGCGGCAGGACGGCGTCCTCGGCCGCGAAGCAGCGTTCGATGAGCCTGGCCTCGGCCTCGCCGCCGTCCCGGAAGTTCTGCGCGATCCCGGAGAACGCGACGTGCAGCACCGTGCCGCCGTAGGGGCGTTCCTCCAGGACCCGGTAGCGGCTGCGCAGCGCGGGCAGCAGCCGGTCCGCGTCGACGGCCTCCGAGGGGTCGTCCAGCCGCATCGACAGCAGACTCGGCCGTACGGCCCGCCGCTTGAGCCGCCCGTCGGCCAGCCTGCGCCGCTCGGGCGGGAGGTGGCCGAGCAGCTGGTCCACCGCTCGCAGCTGCCCGCTGGTCCACTGGAACCTGGTGGGGCCGACGAACTCGTCCACGACCAGCAGCCCGCCGGGGTTCAGCAGTCCGGCGATCCGGTCCATGGTGTCGTCGAGCCGGTCGAAGTGGTGCAGCGACTGGAGGCCGAGCACGATGTCGTACGTCTCCCCCGCGCGCAGCAGGTCGCGGACGTCGGCGGTGCGGAAGCCGAGCACGTCGTCCAGGCCGAGCTCCTTGGCCTGGACGGTGGCGTAGGCGATCCGGTCCGGGGAGATGTCGATACCGGTGATGTGCTCGAAGACGCCGAGGCGGGCCCAGATGACCTCGTTGCCTCCGGTGCCGCAGCCGAGCGACAGGGCGCGCAGGCCGGTGCGGCCGGCCAGCCACTTGTCGGCGACGTACTGCGGGAACCCGGTCTCGGGGTCGCCGCTGGCGAAGGTGTTCCACCGGCGGACGACGGCGGGTATCGCCCACCACTCCTGGAGCGAGGGGTCGACGGCGGACCAGTGGGTGACCACCCGTTCCGTACCGCGGATCCGCACCTTGGACACCAGCCGGTCGAGCTGTCCCCGCCGCAGCTTCCGGCCGACCCGGTAGACGTCGTGACGGTTCACCAGATTGTTGAACATGCTCGCTCTCCTTGACTCGCACTATCCGGGGGCGCGGGGAACCCGTCTCTCGGTGGCCCTTAGATTCCCCGCAGGCGCCAGGACTTCCACCAGAGCCACTCGCGTCCCTTGGCCACCACGGCGGTGAGCACCAGCGGTTGCAGGTACGGCATCGCCCGGGGTCCGATCCGGCGGCGCAGCCGGAGGCCGTGGTACTCCGGCAGGGTGCGGTAGCCGGGCCAGCACTCGGCGGCGAAGGCGAGGAGTTCGGCCTCGGGAACCTCGCGGGTGCGGCCCCGGTCGTAGGCGCGGACGGCGCGCCGCAGGGCGAAGCGGGCGAGCTTGCGGTTGACGGCGTCGGCGAGCCGGCGGGCGTCGGGGATGCGGTCGCCGCACTTGGCGATCACCGAGTCGTAGGCGGTCTTGCACTGCCGCAGGTCGTCCATCTGGCCGCCGAACTCGGTGGCGGACATGTTCTCGCCGTGCCGGCGGTAGTACGCCTGGTCGACGCCCTTGACGTAGCCGACGTCGCCGCGCGCGGCGAGCCGCATCCACATCTCGATGTCCCCGGCGTGCGGCAGCTTCGGGTCGTAGCCGCCGACCTCCTTCTGCAGCGAGGTGCGGACGACCACCTCGGGCGAGGTGATGCAGCCGTGCGCCTCCTTGAAGCGCCGCTCCAGCCACCACCCGCCCGGGAAGACGGAGGTGCCGCGCAGCCGGGTGCGGGCGGGCGGCAGCGGTGTGCCGTGCTGGAAGTGGATGGGGTGGCCGTAGACGAAGCCGACGCGGGGGTTGGCGTCCAGCAGGGCCGCGGCGCGGGTCAGCGCACCGGGGGTGAGCCGGTCGTCGGCCGAGAGCAGGACGGTGTAGTCGCCGTCGGCCCACTCCAGCAGGCCCTCGTTGTAGGTGGCGATGTGCCCCTTGTTGGTCTCGTGCACCCGGACCTCGATCCGGGGGTCGGTGGCGGCCAGCCGCCGGGCGACCTCGGCGGAGTCGTCCGGCGAGGCGTCGTCGATGATCAGCACCCGGACGTCGACGCCGGGTTGCTCGTCCAGCACGCTGCTCACGCAGTCGGCGAGATAGTGCCCGTACCTGTAGCACGGGATGACCACGCTCACGGTGCTCACTGCGCTGTTGTCCTTTCGCGGTCGAGGGGTCGGAACCGGGGGGCCGGTCCCGCCGGGTGGCGGGGCCGGCCCGGGCCGGGCAGGTGTCACCCGGAGCGGCGCGCCGCCGCGGAGGCCGCGGCGGAGGGCGGGGCGAGCGGCACGGGCTCGCGGCCCGGGGTCGCCGTCCTGGGCCCGTTGGCCTTGCCCAGCAGGCCGTTCAGGATTCCGCTGAGGAGGTCCGTCACCGGCTTCAGCGGCAGGGCGAGCTGCAGGGAGGTGGTCTGGGCCGCGGCGGCCGGCCGGACGTTGGTGAAGACCGGGTCGACCCAGTAGTTGGTGGAGTTGAAGGTACTGGTCGGGAAGCCGCTGGAGCCGTACCGGTAGACGCCGTTGGCGCTGCCGGGGCCGTCGGCGGCGGCCCGCAGCGGGTACGCCGAGTAGCCCGCCGCGAGGTAGCCGTTGCTGGCGGAGTAGTGGCCCTTCGGCGCGTAGTACGAGACCAGGTAGGTGGTGTTGGCGGTGATCGCCACCGGGGTGGCGAAGTTGAGCTGCTGCCAGCCTGAGGCGCTCTCGCCGCTGACGGTCCCGGTGGCGAGCTGGGTGCCGGAGTTGCTCCACAGCGTCGCGGTGTGGGTACCGGTGTTGGCGACCGACTTGTAGAACCGCACGCCGGTGATCCAGCCGTCCAGCGTGGAGCTGAACCGGGTGCCCACCTCGACGGCCGTGCCGTCGCCCGAGTCGAGGCTGGCCGGTGCCGCGGTGGAGTTCCACAGCGAGCAGGGGCAGGTGACTGCGGGCGGGGTGGCGTTGGTGGTGAAGGTCCAGGTCCTGGGCCCGCTCATCGGGTTGCCCCACGGGTCGCCGGCCTGCACGGTGGCCGTGTACGCGGTGTTCAGCGCCAGCTGCCCGTTGGGGCGCAGCGTGGCGGTGGCGGTCGCGGAGTCGTATCCGACGGTCGCGGTGACCGGGGTGCCGCCGGGGCCGGTCAGGGTGAACCTGAGGGTGCCGGTGTCGATGGTGTGGTTGAAGGTGGCGGTCGGGGTCGCGGTGATGGCGACTCCGGCGGCGCCGTTGGCGGGCGTGGCGGCGGTGACGGCCGGCGGGGTGACGGTGTCCACCGAGGTGTCGAGGACGGCGTCCACCCAGTAGTTGGAGTCGTGGTAGCTGGAGGTCGGGAAGCCGCCGCCGGTGTTGTAGCGGTAGACCGAGTTGTCGCCGTCGGCTCCGGCCATCAGGGCCTTGATCGGGTCGATTCCGGCGCCCTGGCTGGTGAAGTAGCCGTCGTCGTAGGAGTAGTGGCCGTTGGGGGCGTAGTAGGAGGCGATGTAGGTGGTGTTGGCCTTGACCGGGACGGGCGTGGCGAAGGTCAGCTGCTGCCAGCCGGAGGCGCTCTCGCCGGTGAAGGTGCCGGTGGCCAGGCGGGTTCCGTCGGTGCTCCACAGGCTGCCGGTGTGGGTGCCGGTGTTCAGCGCGGACTTGTAGAACCGCACGCCGGTGATGGCGCCGTTGGTGGTGGTGCGGAACTTGGTGCCGAGTTCGATCGCCCCGGCGTCACCGGAGTCGACGTGGGCCGGGGTGGCCGAGCTGGGCCAGATGGTGCAGGGGCACTGCTGCGGGCCGACGGTCAGGTCGACGGTGGCGACCGTCCCGGTGTTGACGGAGTCGTTGATGCCGCGGACCTGGATCCGGGCGGCGCCCTGGGTCAGCGGCGTCCAGGTGTAGCTCCAGCTGGCGAGGCCGGTGGCGCCCTTCCAGGTGCTGCCCCCGTCGACGGACACCTCGACCCGGGCGACCTGGCCGCCGCCGAGGTCGGCGGCGGTGCCGGTGACGGTGACGGGCTTCTGCACCGGGACGGTGACGCCCGGGGCCGGCGAGCTCACCACGACGGTGGGTCCGGTGAGTTCGGTGGAGGCGTCGGCCCGGACCAGGCCGGACTGCAGGGTGGTCGGCTGGACGCCCATGTCGGCGAGCAGGTTGACGGTCGCCTGCTGCATCCGGGGGTCCTCGGTGGTGGTGTTGCCCACGTGCAGGGTGTCCAGGCCCCAGGACCACTGGACCGTTCCGGCGCCGAAGACCAGCGCCTTGGAGGCCGGGTCGCGGTAGATGGTCGGGCTGTGCGTGGCGACGCCGTTGCCGTAGGTGTTGCCGTTGTCCAGCAGGTAGGTGCCGTCGGTGATGGAGACGGTGGTGGAGGAGAGGTTGATGGCGCCCGGCGGCCGGGAGCCGTTGTCCTCGTCGACGTCCCACTCGTAGCCGAGGGTGCCGGTCGGGAAGGTGGCGACCTGCCCCGGTTGCAGGTTGGCGATGGAGGTGTTGCGCCACAGCCGCAGCTTGGCGTACTGGGCGGGGACGGTCATCGCGTCGTTGCGGTAGCCGTTGACCCGGAACAGCTGTCCGGTCAGGGCGTTCTGCGGTTTGCCGCCGCCGCGTCCGGCGCCGACCGGGTCCATCCAGGTGCCGGTCCACTGGCCGCTGGGGTCGGGCACGCCGTCCACGCCGGGGATCTGGAGCTTGCTCTCCTTGTAGCTGACCATGGTGCGGTAGGCGGTGCCCGAGCCGTCGAGGGAGTTCTCGAAGCGGGTGCGCCAGAACATCTCGTTGGCGGAGAAGAAGGCGAGGTCGACGCCGGCCGCCTTGGCGGCCGTCACGTTGTCGCGCTGGGCCTGGTTCCAGTACTCGTCATGGCCGTTGGACAGGAAGACCTTGTGGTTCTGCAGCAGCAGTCCCTTGGTGGTGACGTCGATGCCGGAGAGGTAGCTGACGTCGTACCCGTTGCGTTCCAGCCAGGCGATCATCGCGTACTCGGAGCCGTAGACGCCGTTGTCGGCGCCGATGTCCAGCGGCCGGTTGTAACTGACCTTGTACGCGCGGCCGTCGGGCGCGGGCCCGGAGCCGTTGTAGAGGTTCTGGCCGCCCCACATGTTGTAGGCCTGCCAGGTCTCGTCGCTGGTCTGCACCACGATGTCGCTGTGGCTGCTCTCGTCCCGGACGACGATCGGGTACGGCATCAGGCCGTTGCCGTCGGTCTGCGAGATGTTGGCGATGTAGAGGCCGGAGACGGCGTCGCTGGGCACCGTCCAGGTGGCGGTCACGGTCCAGTTGCCGCAGTCGACCAGTCCGGTGGAGCTGTCGGAGAGGCAGTTGGGCTGGCTCTTGGCCGCGAACGTGGCGGTGGGCGAACTGGGCATCCTGCGCGCCCGGTTGCCCTGGTACCAGCCGAGGCGGTAGACGTCGATCGTGTACGGCACCGGCGACTGCACCTTGAACTGGACGGTGTCGCCGGGCTTGACGCTCTCGTGGGTGGTGAAGCCCTGGATGCTGCCCCAGGCGTTCGGGGAGTACCAGTCCTCCATCGGGTCGCCCGGCTTGCTGTTCTCGCAGGCGACCTTGTTGGTGACGGGTGCGGCGCACGGGTCGCCCGCCGCGTGGGCCGCCGGCGCCGCGAGGCCGCCGGAGGCCAGCAGCAGCACGGCCGCGAGCAGGGCTCGCAGGAGCCCGCCGGTGCCGTGGCCGCCGCGTCGGACGGATGGACTGGGTGGGGATGTGTTCATACTGCTGCCGTTCTTCATTGCCGTTGCTCCCCTGCTGTGCCTACGAACTCCCGGGCACCGGTTCGGGCACCGTTGCCCGCTCCGCCGCCCCAGCCGCCGCCCGGAGGAACCGGGCCGGGTTGCCGGCCCAGACCTCCAGCGGAGGTACGTCGTGCAGTACCACCGATCCCATGCCGACCAGCGACCACCGGCCGACCGTGGTGTACTCGCGGACCATCGCGCCCGCGCCGAGGTAGCAGCCGCGCTCCAGCCGCACGCCGCCGCCGAGGCGTACCCCGGTGGCCAGCGTGGCCAGGTCGGCCACCTCGGTGTCATGGGTGAGTACCGTCTGCGGCATCACCGCGACGTGCGCACCGACCGTGGCCCGCGCGGTGATCACCACCTGGGCGAGCAGCACGCTGCCGGGGCCGAGTTCGGCGGAGCCGGCGATCTGCGCACTGGGGTGGACCAGGGTGGCGTACCGGTCCTCGGGCAGCTTCAGCCGCTCCAACAGGTCTGAACGGCTGGTGTACACACGGGGGTTGACGGTACACAGGACGACCTGCGCACCGGGCAGGTCGTGCACCGCCTCGGCCGGACCGAGCACCGGGACGCCGTCCACCTCGGTGCCGTGCAGGGCCGGGTTGTCGTCCAGGAAGCCGCGCAGCCGCCAGCTGTCACCGGCCGCGCGGGCCGCCTCGGCGGCCTCCCGGCCGAAGCCCCCGGCCCCGACGATCACCAGGTCCCGCCTCAGCACGGCACGACCGCGCGGTCCGCCGAGGCGAGCGGCACCAGCGCGCCGTCGCGCTCCAGGCTCAGCGCGGCCGCCTCCAGGATCTCCAGGACCCGCAGTCCGGAACGGCCGTCGGTGAGCGGCGCGCGGCCCTGCCGGATGGCGGCGGCGAACTCCTCCACCACCCCGCGCAGGGCCTCCTTCTCGCCGAGCGCGGGCGCGATCATGTCGCCGGAGCGGTAGTTGACCAGCCGCTCGCGGCGCTCGCCGTCACCGAGCTGCTCCGGGGTGGCGAGGTCCACGCCCCGGTCGAACAGGGCGATCCGCTGCTGCGGGTTGAGGTCGTCCCAGATGACCGTGCGCTTGGAGCCGCCGACCATGGTGGTGCGCACCTTGGTCGGGGAGAGCCAGTTGACGTGCACGTGCGCGATGGCGCCCGAGGCCAGTTGCAGCGTCAGGTAGGCCACGCAGGCCCGGCCGACGCCGAGCGGGTCGGCGCCCTGCGCGGCCACCGCGACCGGCCGGTCGGCCTCGGGCAGGACCGCGTCCAGGATGGACAGGTCGTGCGGCGCGAGGTCCCAGAGCACGTCCACGTCCTTCTGGACCAGCCCGAGGTTGATCCGGACCGAGTCGAAGAACTGGATGTCGCCGAGCTCCCCGGAGCCGACCAGCTCGCGGATCCGGCTGACCGCCGGGGTGTAGCAGTAGGTGTGGTCGCACATCAGCACCAGGCCGCGCCGCTCGGCCTCGGCCACCAGCCGCCTGCCCTCCTCGCCGGTGGCCGCGAGCGGCTTCTCCACCAGGACGTGCTTGCCCGCGCGCAGGGCGGCCAGCGCCACCTCGAGGTGGGTGCCGGCCGGGGTGGCGACGGCGACCGCCGCCACCCCGGGGTCGGCGAGCACCGCGGCGTAGTCGTCGGTGGCGGCCACCGTGGAGTACTCGCCCAGCACCCGCTCGGCCCTGGCCAGGTCCAGGTCGCAGACCCAGCGCAGCCGGAACTCCTCCGACGCCTGGAAGTTGCGCACCAGGTTCGGCCCCCAGTAGCCGGCCCCGACCACGGCCAGGCCCAGCGGACGGGCTTCTGCCTGGGCGGTCGGTGCAGTGGCTGTCACGTGACGGTTCCTTTCGGCGGAGTTCGACAGTTCGTCTGAATTTGACGGAGCATCAATCTGCTGTTTCCCGAAGGGCATTCAGCAGATGTATCAGTACGCGCCCTTGCCGCGGGCGACGGCGCCGGTGGTGCGCAGCAGAATCTGCGCGTCCAGGGCATGGGACCAGTTGTCCACGTAGCTGAGGTCGAGCCGGACGGCTTCCTTCCAGGGCAGGTCGGAGCGCCCGCTGACCTGCCACAGCCCGGTCAGTCCGGGTTTCACCAGCAGCCGGCGGCGGGTGACCTCGTCGTAGTCCAGGGTCTCCTCCGGCAGCGGCGGCCTGGGGCCGACCAGCGACATGTGTCCGGCCAGGACGTTGATCAGCTGCGGGAGTTCGTCCAGCGAGTAGCGGCGCAGGAAGCGGCCGACACCGGTGGTCCTGGGGTCCTTGGTCATCTTGAACAGCGGACCGTCGCCGTTGACGTTGAGCGCGGCGAGTTCGTCCCTGAGCTCCTCGGCGTTCTGCACCATGGTGCGGAACTTGAACATGGTGAACTGCTCGCCGCCCAGCCCGGCCCGGCGCTGCTGGAACAGCACGGGGCCCGGGCTGCTGCTGCGGACGGCGGCCGCGACCAGCAGCAGCAGCGGGGTGAGCAGCAGCAGCCCCACGGCGGCCAGCAGCCGGTCGACGATCTCCTTCGGCAGCCTGGCAACCAACGACCCGGCGGGCGCCCGGAGATGGAGCAGCGGCAGGCCGCCGACCGTCCTGACGTCGAGCCGGGCGGCGCAGACGTCCGAGAGCCGCGGGCTGATCAGCAGCTGGACCCCCTCGGCGTCGAGGCCCCAGCCGAGACGGCGCAGTGCCATCTGGTCCAGGGCCGCGTCCGGCAGCGCGATGACCATCTCGCAGCCGGTCCGGCGGACCACCGGGAGCACGCTGTCGCGGCCGCCGAGGACGGGCAGTTGCCGGTCCGGCAGCCGGTCCGGCAGCGGTGCCGCGGTGAGGCAGGCGCCGATCAGCCGTAAGCCGTGCGGCGACTGCCGGGCCAGCGACTCGGCCAGCTCGGCGACCGCCCCGGGGTGGCCGACCACCAGGACCCGGCGCAGGTTGCGCCCGGCCGCCCAGGCGGCCGCCAGCCGCCACTGCAGGACGCGGCGGAGCAGTGCGGTCAGCACGGCCGCCCCGGCCAGTGCGAGCACCGCGTCGTGGAGCAGCTGGTCCTGGCCGAGGGCGAGTTCGGAGCCGAGCACGGCGACGGCCCCGAGGGCGAGCGCGGCCCTGGTTATTCGGCGGTAGTCCTCCCGGCCGCCGGCCAGCTGGCGCTGCCCGTAGCCGCGCACGGCCAGCAAGGCGAGCGGCCACAGCAGCGGCAGCAGGAGGACGATCTCCCGCCGCCCGCCGCAGAGATGGGCGGTGAAGGCGGTGGCCGCCGCGGCCACCAGGTCCATGACGACGATCTTCAGGAGATGGTCGTGCTGCCACCTCCGGTGCAGCTCACGCGGTGTGATGACATCACGGATTCTCTCCGAACGTGCGGCCGACTCCACGGCCATACTTCCCCCCTGGTGCGTCCGACGAAAGTTGCCCGAACTACGAGAAGCGAGCGCCGGACACCGACATCCCCCACCGAAGGCCGTGTCGCTCGCGTAGCACCATGCGATCCCCAGGGAGCAAGGTAGCCGCCCGATCACCTCCCGCGAGGACAAACCGCAAACAATCTCTCCAACTATGTAGCAGTACAGTGGAGATAGCGTTAGGACGAACACACGTACAAGGGCCACCCGAACACCGAATCCCCTGACCAAGGCACATGATCCGGCGCATACTTGGCACGCGCCGGCTGGAGGGGAACGATGAATCCTGTGACGATCGAAGTGATCGTGGTGACCTGGAACAGTGCCGAAGTCCTGCCCGGACTGCTGGACTCCCTGGAGCAGGGGCTCCACGGTGTCCACTGGAAACTGACGGTGGCCGACAACGCCTCCGCCGACGACACCCTGACGATCCTTCAGGCCCGGCTCCCCGAGGCCAGGACCGTCCAGACCGGGTACAACGCCGGGTACGCGGCGGCCATCAACGCCGCCCTCGCCCACGTCGACCCCTGCACCGCCGTCCTGGTCCTCAACCCGGACATCCGGCTCACCCCCGGCTGCGTCGCGGCCATGCTCCCGCAGCTCGACCGCGCGGGCACCGGCATCGTGGTGCCCCGCCTGCACGGCGAGAGCGGCGCCCTGACCCACTCGCTGCGCCGCGAACCCGCCGTGCTGCGGGCGGTCGGCGAAGCCGTCCTCGGCAACCGGCGGGCCGGACGCTTCGCGCTGCTCGGCGAGATCGTCACCGCCGAGGCCGCCTACCGCACCGCCGCCACCGCCGACTGGGCCACCGGCGCGGCCCTGCTGATCTCCTGGGACTGCGTCCAGGACTGCGGTCCCTGGGACGAATCGTTCTTCCTCTACTCCGAGGAGACCGAGTACGCACTGCGCGCCCGCGACCTCGGCCACCGCACCCGGCTCGCGCCCGAGGCCCACGCCGTGCACCTGGAAGGCGACTCCGAGGTCTCGCCCCGGCTGTGGACGCTGCTCACCCTCAACAAGGTCCGGCTGTTCCGCCGCCGCAACTCGGCTCCCGCCACCGCCCTGTTCTGGGCGGCGACCCTGCTGCGCGAGAGCTCCCGGGCCCTGCTCGGCCACCGGCGCAGCCGCCGGGCCGCCGCCGCCCTGCTCAGCCCGGCCCGCCTGCGGACCCGGCCCACCGCGGACAACCTGGTCTGAGCCGTGTACCTCTCCTCCAGCCGGGCCGCCGACTCCGCCCAGCGGACCGGGGCCGGAGCACCCCGGTCCCGGGCCAGGAGCCGGGTCGCCGCCAACGTCCTGGCCCTGGGCCTGGTCAGCTTCCTCACCGACATCTCCTCCGAGATGGTGAGCTCGGTACTGCCGCTGTACTACACCTCGGCGCTCGGGCTGACGATGCTTCAGACCGGCTTCCTGGACGGTCTGTTCAACGGCGCCTCGGTCTTCCTGCGGCTGGCCGGCGCCCATCTCGCCGACCGCTTCCACGTCCGCAAGCCGGTCGCGGTGGCCGGGTACGCGCTCTCCGCCGTGTGCAAGCTGGGTCTGCCGGCGGCCGGTTCCTCACTGGCGGGCATCAGCACCGTGCTGGCCGTGGACCGCAGCGGCAAGGGCCTGCGGACCGCCCCGCGCGACGCGCTGATCTCGCTCTCCAGCACGCCCGAGACCCAGGGCCGGGCCTTCGGTGTGCACCGCACCCTGGACACCGCGGGCGCCTTCGGCGGCCCGCTGATCGCCTTCGCCGTGCTCTCGGCCGTCGCCGCCGCCTACGACGCGGTGTTCATGGCCAGCTTCTGCGTGGCCGCCGTGGGCGTCCTGGTGCTACTGCTCTTCGTCCGCGAGCGGCGCGGCAGCACGGCCGGCGGTCCGGCCGCCGAGCGCCGGCCGGTCACCCTCCGCGCCGGGCTCGGCCTGCTGCGCGACCGGGCCTTCGGCCGCACCTGCCTGTGCGTGATGCTGCTGGAGACCGCCACCATCAGCGACGCCTTCGTCTACCTGACGCTCCAGCACCAGGACGACCTCGCCGCCCGCTGGTTCCCGCTGCTGGCCCTCGGCACCGCCGCCCCGTACCTGCTGCTCTCGCTGCCGCTGGGCTCGCTCGCCGACCGGGTCGGGCCCTGGCGGCTCTTCCTCGGCGGACACGTCTGCTTCCTCGGGGTGCTGGCACTGCTCGCCTCCTCCTGGGGCGGCACCGGAGTGCTGGTCGCGGTGCTCGCCCTGCACGGCGTGTTCTACGCGGCCACCGACGCCCCGCTGATGGCGCACGCCGCCGCCCTGCTGCCCGCCCACGCCCGGACCTCGGGCTTCGCGGTGCTGCAGAGCCTCCAGGCGCTCGGGATGTTCGCCTCCTCGCTGCTGTTCGGGACGGCGTACCGCTTCCAGGGTCCGCAGTGGACGCTGCACGTCTTCGGCACCGGCCTGCTGCTCTGCCTGGTGGCGGCGGCCCTCCTGATCCGCACCACCGAGCAGCCGACCGCGGAAGAGGCGATGTGACACCGACCCGGGAAGCCCGGCCCGACACCGACCAGGACGGCCCGGTGTTCACCAGGGCCCGGGTGGCCGTCTTCGCCCTGGCACTGGTCCTGCTCGCCGCCCTCGGCATCGGCTACGGCCTGCACGCCGCCGGCCGCGCCGACCGCAGCATGCACCAGGGCTCCGGAGCCGCCCCCGCCGCCGACGAGCTGAACCTCACCGGCGCCCACGGCAAGCTGCTCTTCCGCGACACCGAACCCGGGCCCGGCTTCGGCTTCCTGGCCACCGTCGACCGCGCCGACTCCACCGGCCCGCGCACCGTCGGCCGGACCTCCTGCGAGCGCGTCTACGCCGCCGCCGGAACGGTCGTCTGCCTCACCACCGAGTACGGTGCGATCCCCAGCCACCACGTCAGGATCCTGGACGCCACCCTGCGCGAGACCCGCCGGATCGACCTCGGCGCGGGCGCCCCCAACCGCGCCCGGATCTCGGCCGACGGCCGGATGGCCTCCTGGACGGTCTTCACCTCCGGCGACTCCTACGCCGCCAACTCCTTCTCCACCCGCACCTCCATCCTGGACGTCCGCAGCGGAGCCCTGACCGCGACCCTGGAAGACTTCACCGTCCACAGGGACGGCAAGCTCTACCTGCCGGTGGACCGCAACTTCTGGGGCGTCACCTTCACCTCCGACGACAACACCTTCTACGCCACCATGTCCCCGGTCAGCAGCGGGAAGACCTACCTGGTCAAGGGAGACCTGGCGGCCCGCGCCATCACCGTGCTCAGGGAGAACGTCGAGTGCCCCTCGCTCTCCCCCGACAACACCCGGATCGCCTTCAAGAAGCGCATCTCCAGCGATCCCGTCCGGCCCTGGCGGCTGTACGTCCTGGACCTGGCGAGCGGCCGGGAGACCGAGCTCGCCGAGACCCACAGCGTCGACGACCAGGCCGCCTGGCTCGACGACGCCACCCTCGCCTACGCCCTGCCGGCCCCCGGCGGCACCGGATCCGATCTGTGGACCGTCCCCGCCGACGGCACCGGCGCCCCCGCCCTCCTGCTGCACGGCGGCTTCTCCCCCGCGCTGCTGCCCTGAGCCCTACCTCCTGAGCCGGCCCTCCTGCGCCTGCCGCGGCATCCGGCGGCGGGCGGCCGACGGCCGACGGCCGACGGCCGACGGCCGACGGCCGGTCAGTAGATCAGGTACCCGGGCCGGTGCCCCTCGTCGGCGATCTCGCCGTTCGCCTGCGACCTCAGCCGGTGCGACAGGTCCTCCAGCGCCCGCGAGGCCGCGAGCTCCTCGCCGATCCGCGCCAACGGGCGGTCGTCCACGCTGCGGGTCGACTCGCCGTGCCCACGCAGCCCCGGCGCCCTCGGCCCGACCAGGGCCGCCTCGCAGACGGTGTGCACACCGTCCTCCGAGAAGCTCAGCTGCACATCCCACTGGTTCTGCATGGCCGACCTCCCAAGCCCCCTTCTGCCGTCGCTACCACCAGCGTGCGCCCCGCCCCCGCCGCCTGCAAGAGCCCGGCCCACGGCCGCCGCCCGCCCCGCCGGACGGCGCGTACTGCCTTCTCCGACCGGCCGTCAGAATGCCCTGTCACCCGATCAGTCCACGTGTTCCGGGGCAGCCGTTCGAGGGCGAATGGTTATGTTGAGGGCCCCATCCCCCACGTGAGGTGATCTGCGTGTCCCTGCATGAAACCGTCACCGCGCACCCCTCGGCCCGGGACCTGGCGGCCGTCCGCCAGCCGGTCGCGTCCCACCGCCCCGGCACCCACCGTCCTGGAGCGACCTCACCCGTCGAGCACGTCCACCGGGGCACGGCGCAGCGCCCCGCCCGCGCCCTGGCGTTCTGAGGACGCCCTGACCTTGCCCACAACCCACCCTTCGAAGCCCGAGCCGGTCGAGACGGCCACCCTCAGGCTTGCGAGTGACGTCGCCTGTGCCCTCCGGGGCGCAGGCGCTGCCGCGTTCCGGCTGGAGCACCACGCCGACGGCACCGAGGCCGCCCACCTCGAACCGGTCCAACGCGTCGAACCCCGGCCCGCCGACGAGCCGTGGCCCGGTTGGACGGCCGGCCTGCCCCAGCTGTCCGCGCTCGCCCTGCCGGGGCCGCACTGCCCGCAGCGCGACCAGGCCCGGCGCCGCCGCCTCGACCTCGGGCGCGGACTCACCCACGCGCTGCTCCGCCGCGACCTGCTGCGCGCCGCCCGGCCGGCCGCCGTCGCCGCCGCCCGCCGGATCGGCCGGCCCCAAGCGGCGGGGGTGGCCGGTTGAGCCGGCTGACCACCGGGCGGATCGCCCTGCGCCCGACGGTCGACGGGGGCACCGCCCCGGGGCAGCGGAGGGCGGCGGTATGAGTACCCGATCCGCCGAACCCGCCGAACCCACCGGCTCGGCGACGCCGTCCCCGGCGCTACGTCCGGCGGTCGCGCGGGCGCCGTCCGGGAGCGGGCTGCGCGAACTGCTCACCGCGCAGGCGGCGGTGGTGACGGCCGACCCCCGGGTCCCCGCAGTGGTGGTCTCGGCGATCCGCCCGGGTGCGGCGGCCGTGCACTGCGCGGGCGTCCTCACCCTGGGCGGACACACCGCCCCCGACCCCGCCACCCGCTTCCAGCTCGGCTCGCTCACCAAGGTGTTCACCGCCCTGCTGTTCGCCGAGCTGGTCGCGTGCGGCGAGGTCGCCGAGGCCGACCCGATCGAGGCGTACCTCCCGGCCGGGGCCGCCCCGCGCCGTCGCTCCGAGCCGCCGATCACCCTGTTCGACCTGGCCACCCACACCTCCGGACTGCCCCGGCAGCCCCGGGGGTTCTACCGGAACGCGGCGACCCGGGTCCACTCCGACCCGTACGCCCGGTACGGGGAGGCCGAGCTGTACCGGGCCACCGCCAGGCTCCGGCCGCGCGGGACGCCGTCGGCCGTCCGGTACTCCACCTTCGGGATGGGCCTGCTGGGCCTGCTGCTCGCCCGCGCCGCCCAGGCCGAGTACGGCGAGCTGCTGGCCGCCCGGGTCCTGCGCCCGCTCGGCCTGGGCGGCACCGGGACTGGCGACTTCGACGCCACGATGGCCAACCGGGCGAGCGGCCACCGCCGGGGCAGGACGGTCCCGGACTGGCACTTCCAGGCGCTGGCCCCGGCGGGCGCCCTGCACTCCTGCGGGGCCGACATGCTCACCTTCCTGCGGGCCCAACTCAACCCCCGGGACACGCCGTTGGCCGACGCGCTGCGCGCCACCCAGCGCCCCCGCCACGCACTGCCGAACGGCACCGAACCGGTCTGCCTCGGCTGGCACCACCAGGTCGGCCGCCGGGGCCGTACCGTGCTCTCGCACACCGGCGGCACCGGCGGATTCGCCAGCTACCTCGCCGTCTGCCCCGACGCGGGCTCGGGCGTCGCGGTGCTGGCCAACGCCACCCCGACCCGTGGCCAGCCGGTCGTCGGCGCAGGCCGCCGGATCATGCGGGAGCTCCTCCGCCCGGCCACGGACTGACCCGCCCGTGCCGCCGCGGCCGGGGTCCGGCCGGGCACCGCGTGCGGCACGGAGCGCCGCCCGACCGTTGTGGCCGGTGGGACCCGTTGGTCCGGGCTCGCTCCAGAACGGCGGTGCGCGGGACAATGGGGGTGAGGTGATCTCCCCGAGGGAGGGAGCTCGGACATGGCCCGCTCAGTCGGTATCGACCTCGGTACCACCAACTCGGTCGTCTGCATCCTGGAGGGCGGTGAGCCCTCCGTCGTCCCGAACGCCGAGGGTGCCAGGACGACGCCGTCCGTCGTCGCCTTCGGCAAGGGCGGCGAGGTCCTGGTCGGCGAGGTCGCCAAGCGCCAGGCGGTCACCAACGTGGACCGCACCGCCCGCTCGGTCAAACGCCACATGGGCGAGCCCACCTGGCACTTCCCGGAGTCCGGCGACATCGACGGCAAGCGGTACACGGCGCAGGAGATCTCCGCCCGGGTGCTGCAGAAGCTCAAGCGGGACGCCTCCGCCTACCTGGGCGAGGAGGTCACGGACGCCGTGGTCACCGTCCCCGCGTACTTCAACGACGCCCAGCGGACGGCGACCAAGGAGGCCGGTGAGATCGCCGGTCTGCGGGTGCTGCGGATCGTCAACGAGCCGACCGCGGCCGCGCTCGCCTACGGGCTGGACAAGGAGAACGAACAGACGATCCTGGTCTTCGACCTCGGCGGCGGCACCTTCGACGTCTCGCTGCTGGAGATCGGCGAGGGCGTGGTGGAGGTGAAGTCCACCAACGGCGACACCCACCTCGGCGGGGACGACTGGGACCAGCGGGTCGTCGACCACCTGGTCAAGGAGTTCAAGAACGGCTACGGCGTGGACCTGAGCAAGGACAAGATGGCCTCGCAGCGGCTCCGGGAGACGGCCGAGAAGGCGAAGATCGAACTGTCCTCCGCCACCGAGACCACCATCAACCTGCCGTACATCAGCGCCTCGCCGGACGGCCCGCTGCACCTGGAGCAGCGGCTCAGCCGGGCCGAGTTCCAGCAGCTCACCGCCGACCTGCTGGAACGCTGCAAGACCCCGTTCCACCGTGCGATAGAGGACGCCCGGATCACCGTGCAGGACATCGACCACGTGATCCTGGTCGGCGGCTCGACCCGGATGCCGGCCGTCACCGAGCTGGTCAAGGAGCTCACCGGGCGCGACCCGCACAAGGGCGTCAACCCCGACGAGGTGGTCGCCATCGGCGCCGCCCTGCAGGCCGGTGTCCTCAAGGGTGAGGTCAAGGACGTCCTGCTGCTCGACGTCACCCCGCTGTCCCTCGGCATCGAGACC
>NZ_JYJF01000449.1 GCF_000955975.1 Saccharothrix sp. ST-888 | reverse complement strand
CTCGATCGGTGAGCTGGCCGCCGCGCACGTCGCCGGGGTTCTGTCGCTCGCTGACGCTGCCGTGCTGGTGGTCGCTCGCGTCCGTCTGATTCAGGCGTTGCCTGCAGGCGCAGTCATGGTGGTGGTGTAGGCGCTCGAGGCAGAAGTCGTTACGCTTCTGGGTTTCGACGTGGGCATCGGTGCGGTCTCCTGCCTGCAGCCCCTCCGACCGATCCCACCGTCCCCACCCTCGCACATCCCCTCCCGCAGCCGACGCTCCAGGCCTCCCTCCAAGCCCACACCCCCCCCGTCGCATCCCCCGGCGAACACCGGGAACGCCTCGTACACCCCGGCGCCCATCCCGGCCCGCTGACTCCCCTGTCCCGTGAACAGGAACGCAG
>NZ_JYJF01000448.1 GCF_000955975.1 Saccharothrix sp. ST-888 | reverse complement strand
GGCGGACACTGGCAGCAGCAGGGGGCTGGCGTGGGGTGGTGGGGGTAGTCGTCGCCGCATCACGTGGGGCCGACATGAGTGATGCAGTGGGACATAAGCGACTAAGCCGGGACACGGCGAGTTTGTGCCGCTTGACGGGGCGCAGCGGGGTCGATTTGGGACCATGAGGCCCATGACGCCGCTGCGGGGCGGGGTGGCGGGGATGCGAGGGCGCTGGGCGATCGGCTGGAGGTCGGTACCGGTGGGGTGGATGGGCAGGACCTGGGCCTCTCGCGGCGACAGTGATGGGGGGTGCGTGGGTGGCGCCGGGTGGTCGCGTGCGGGGGTGGGGGTGGTCGGCAGCGCATCACCTGGCGCAGACATGCGTGATGGATTGGGAG
>NZ_JYJF01000447.1 GCF_000955975.1 Saccharothrix sp. ST-888 | reverse complement strand
GGCGTCGGGAGCGAGCTGACATATCGATTGGCGGCCCACCCCCCTCAGTGCGCTAATGTATCTCCCGCAGCGAGCGCCGAGAGGGCCGGGAGGATCCCGGAGATCGAGGCGGAAGCTCATTCACCCATAGCTCAATTGGCAGAGCAGCCGACTGTTAATCGGCAGGTTCTTGGTTCGAGTCCAATGGGGTGAGTCCCCAAACTATTAGTTCAACTCGCCCCCAGCACCCCCTCCGGCGCGCCCGGCGCGCGGCCCTCCCGCCCCGCGGGGGATGCTGGTGAACGGCGGGCGCGGCTGGCCCGGACCCGCCACTGCCTGGGCGGTTCACCGCCCGGCAGGACGGGTAGGGCAACGCGGCAGGAACCGCGAGGAAGGGTGGA
>NZ_JYJF01000446.1 GCF_000955975.1 Saccharothrix sp. ST-888 | reverse complement strand
CCGAGAGCCCCTCCGCGACGATCCGCCGGGCCAGCTGGTCCTGCCGCTCGGCGTCGGGGACCCCCAGCAGCGCGGGGGCGTGGCGCGCCGTCAGGACACCGGCGGCCACCGGGGCCGGGACGGGCGGGGTGAGGTGCAGCAGCGGCAGGGTGTTGGAGACAGGCGAACGGGGGCGGCCGATGGGGACGGCGAGGTGGTCGCCCCCATCAAGGGGGTGGGCCTGCTGCAGGCGGTGGTTGTCCGTCCGGTCGAGGGCGGCCAGTATGGGCTGATCCAGGGTTAGCGGCGGCTGCGGGCCTCCCGGCAGGCCGGTCTGGAGCTGATCCCGGCGATCGTCCGGGCCACCGAGGACGACAAGCTGCTGCTGGACGCGCTGCTGG
>NZ_JYJF01000445.1 GCF_000955975.1 Saccharothrix sp. ST-888 | reverse complement strand
GGACATCAGGTTGAAGTCGCGACCGCACGCGATCTGCTAGCGCCTGACCGTGACGTGCGACGCCAGGGACGTGGGCTGGGGCGGCCGAGGTGCGGGGTCCACCGAGGAGAACATGTAGGCGGTGAGGGAGACGGACTTGTTCAGTCATTTCGCCGACAGGCCCAGCAGGGAGCACAGGAGGGATGGGCTTCACGACCAGTTCTTGACGTCCACTTCTTCGACGAGCTCCGTATTGTCCTGGCCACGGCCGACGACATCCGCCAGTGGTCGCACGGCGAGGTCAAGAAGCCGGAGACCATCAACTACCGCACCCTGAAGCCGGAAAAAGACGGGCTCTTCTGCGAGAAGATCTGCGGCCCCACCCGGGACTGGGAGTGCTAC
>NZ_JYJF01000444.1 GCF_000955975.1 Saccharothrix sp. ST-888 | reverse complement strand
CCGGTTCGCGCATGCGTTGATCGCTCGGGGTGTGGGGCCGGAGCGGGTCGTGGCGGTGGCGTTGCCGCGGTCGGTGGAGTCGGTGGTGGCGGTCCTGGGGGTGTTGAAGGCGGGGGCGGCGTATCTGCCGGTGGATCCGGGGTATCCGGCGTCGCGGATCGCGTTCATGCTGGAGGATGCCCGTCCGGCCGTGGTGGTGGACGATCCGGCGGTGGTGGTCGAAGGCGGGTGGCCGGAGACGGATCCGGTGGTCGCGGTGGATGTGCGTCATCCGGCGTACGTGATCTACACCTCGGGTTCGACCGGCCGCCCCAAGGGCGTCGTGGTGAGCCATGCGGGCGTGCCGAGCCTGGTGGCGGCGCAGGTCGAGCGGCTCGGACT
>NZ_JYJF01000443.1 GCF_000955975.1 Saccharothrix sp. ST-888 | reverse complement strand
CTCGTCGACGGGGACGGACGGATCGCCTGGCGGTCCGAAACCACCCTGCGGGGTGCCGCGCCCGACGGTCGGGCCCGGGCAGTGGACTGGCCGCTGCGCTTCCGCGGGCGGTACCACGACGGCGAGGCAGGGCTGCACTAACACGGCGTCCGTTACTACGACCGGCAGGCAGACCGACACTTCAGACCGGCACGGCCCTTCGCAATCGAGTGTGCCCACGCCGCCGCCTGCGCGCGGCGCTGGCTCACGTAGAAGCCGCCGTTGCCGAAGTACATCCTGCGTGGCTTGAACTGCGGGTCGATCCACGTGCCGACGATGTTGTCCGGCCCCGACTTGGTGGTCCCGTGGTAGAGGTCAAGGATCTTGGGGTCGAGACCGAGC
>NZ_JYJF01000442.1 GCF_000955975.1 Saccharothrix sp. ST-888 | reverse complement strand
TGGCTGCGGGACGGGTCCGGCGGAGGCGTGCGGCCGGGTCCAAGGCATGGGAGGGGGGAGTCATCGGGAGCACTTTGGGTGGTCGGCCGGGACGGTCGCGGCCGAGTGCGCTGTGACCTTCCGTCTCGGCGTGGCGCACCGCGCCGTGCTGGGCTGTTAGGGCGGTGGCATCGGGCTTGCGGGCGGATAGCCGCGGGGCGGTTCCATCCGGCGGCGGCCGCCCCCTGCCTCCTGGTGGTCTCGGGGCTGAGCGTCGTGGCGGCCACCGACCACACGGGACCGGTCGCCCACCGCAGCCTGCTGGCGACCATGGTCACCCTGCAGGCCCTGAACGGGTCCGCCGCCCTGACCACGCTGCTGCTGGCGGCCGTCGTCGCCGAAC
>NZ_JYJF01000441.1 GCF_000955975.1 Saccharothrix sp. ST-888 | reverse complement strand
GTTCCTGGACCAGGTCGGTGGGGAGCTGCCACGGTTCCATGCCCGGACCGGCGGGTGCGGGGGGCTCGGCCGCGGCTCTCTCGCAGATGAGGGGCAGGTGCCGCACCTGGTCCCGGCCCTCCGCGGTGAGCGGGGCATGTCGGAGGAGCTGTCCGACGAGGGGCAGCGGTGTAAGGCATGCCGCCTGTTCCCCGACCGGCTGTCCCTCCAGTGCCTGCTCTTCCTCCTCCACCGGCTCGGCACCGCGCGCACCGCCTTGGTCCTCGCCGACCGCACCTCCGCGCAGGACCCCAACCCCGCCTTCCACGCCGAACGCCTGCGCCAGCCGAACTGCGTGCGAATCCTGCTCGGCCCGCGCTCCCGCCAGGGCGTGGTGCAGCTC
>NZ_JYJF01000440.1 GCF_000955975.1 Saccharothrix sp. ST-888 | reverse complement strand
AGCAGCTCCTCCTTGCCGAGGGCGTGGAAGACGATGATCGCGTCGATCCGGTTGAGGGACTCGGGCTGGAACTGTAGGCGCAGGACCCGCCGCTGCGCCTCGCGGACCGGGTCCACCTGGCCCGAGGGATCGAGGATCGGATGCGAGGCGCTGTTGCTGGTCATTATGACCGCGGCTTTGCGGACGTCGCCCCGGCGACTAGGCAGTAGCTGACCGAAAAGGGCTACCGGCCGGAGTTCGGGTCCCGCCCGCTGCGGCGCACCATCCAGTCCCAGCTCGACAACCGGATCTCCAACCTGCTGACCGAGGGCAGCGTCCGGGAGGGCGACACCCTGCGGGCCGACGTCGCGGACGGCGAGCTCACGGTCTCGCTCGCCCACCC
>NZ_JYJF01000045.1 GCF_000955975.1 Saccharothrix sp. ST-888 | reverse complement strand
CGGCGGCCTGATCGTCGCGATCCCCGCCGGGGTCTCCGAGCAGCTGCGCGACGCCGCCGAGGCACGCGGAGTGCGGGCCGGCGCCTTCCTGGTCGAACCCGATGGCACGGCCCTGACCCGGATCGCCGGACTCATCGACGCCGGATCGGTGGCGGTCGAGGTTCAGGAGGCATTCCCGCTCGAGCAGGCCGCCCGAGCCCACAGCCTCGGCGAGACCGGCCGTACCCGGGGCAAGCTCGTCCTGAGCGTTGCCTCCTGAGCCCTTTGCCCATCCGGCAACGCCGATCCCGCGACGAGGAGAGCCTGTCGTGTTCTACGAGATCCGCCGCTACCAGACCCGGCCCGGTCGCCGGGATGAATGGGTCCGTTACATGGAAGGGGTCGTCATCCCCTTTCAGACATCGAAGGGGATGACGGTCACCGCGTCCTTCATCGACGAGGAGGATCCGGACGGCTACGTCTGGATCCGGCGGTTCGACGACGAAGCGCAGCGCGTCGAACTGTATGCCGCCGTCTACGAGAGCGACCGCTGGAACAACGAGATCAGCCCGGCCGTGAAGGAGCTGCTGATCCCGGAGAAGTCCGTGGTCACCCGGGCCGTCCCGACACCCGGGTCCGCTCTGCGCTGACGCACCCCGCTCGCTCGGAGACCGCTGCCGGGCGACCGCACCCAACCGATCTGAGAAGAAGCCCTGATGAGCACCCAGCTGCAGACGAAGTCACTGTCCGCATCCACCATCACCAGCTCCGCCGCCTCGGCCCTGATCGACGCGGTACTCGCTGCCGCTGCCGAGACCGGCTTCGACGTCGCGGTGGCCGTCACCGACGCCGGTGGCCATCTCAAGGCGTTCCAGCGCACCGACGACACGCCCTTCCTCGCCGCGGAGGTGGCCGTCGACAAGGCCTGGACAGCCGTGTCCTACCGCGTCGCCACTCACGTGTGGAACTCCTACGTCGCCAACCCGAGCGTCGCCCCGCTCGCGCACCACCCCCGGCTGATGGCCGTGGGCGGCGGCTTCCCGATCACCGACAACGGCACCGTCATCGGCGGCCTGGGGATCTCCGGCGGCACCTACGAGCAGGACCAGCAGGCCGCAGAAGCCGCGCTCGGCGCGCTCGGCTTCGACATCCCCGCGTAAGAACCCGCATTCGCACGGGCTCAACGCGTCGATCGGACCGACTCGATCTCCTCAAGAGCTGATCTCGTCGCCTCCGGCGCCACCGGGGACCATGGCACGACGAAGGCCCCGGCCGCATTGGGGTCGGGGCCTTCGAGTTGCCCTGGCGGGCAGAGGCGGAGGGTACGAGATTCGAACCCGTGAGGGGTTGCCCCCAACACGCTTTCCAATTCTGCTCAGCACTGTCCGGCGGCGTTCACATGCATTCTGGCCTGGGGTTGCTGGCCGCTGGGGCGGTGACTGAACCCATCTGGACGGCGATGAATGAGACCGAAACTGAGACCAGGCCGGGGCTGTTGTTCGACACGCGTGGGCGACGCTGCCACCGAAACGGCCCGAGGAACGGCCCTTCCCGCAGAGTCCGACTTGGTACCCGGCGGGGAGCCGCTGTCGGTCCGGGCCGTCGCATCAAGCCGTCGGCCGTCAGCCGGAGCGGGTCACGACATGGGATGCCCCGATGACCTCCCCCTTCGCGTTCAGCGCCCTCACCTGGAAGTACGGTCCCGGGTTGTCCGTCGTGACGGCCGTCTCGAAGCCGGTGCGGTCGGCGTGGTCGACGACCACCGACAGGGAACGGGCGTCCGGTCCGGCAAGGCCGGCGTCCTCGGTACCTGTCGTCTGAGGGCGGGCGAACGAACTGCGGTGGTGGACCGGAGCGTGCCCGTGCTGCCCCAGGCAGGCCAGAGCTGGTTCCCGGGGCCGCCGTCATCACTGCCACCAACGGCGATGACTTTTCGAGCGACACAGGCTACCCCCGTTGTAACGCGCCGTGTTCAACCCGGTATTTCCGAATTTGACAGATTGCCGCTTGATGAGGATGGCCAAGCGCTACCAGCACGTCACCGACCCGATGCTGCACGATGTCGGCAAGAAGATCGGCGGCCTGCTCTGGGGCGGGGCTGCCAGCAAGCCAGAGGCTTCCGGTGAAGACGCCGCCTGAGCCCGAGAGTCCCCGCGGACCGACGGTGCCATGGAGGCCCCGATCGCCGAGGAGCGTTCGGGGCCTCCCGCTTGCCGGAACTTCCCTTGCCGGAACTTCAAGAGGCCAGCCGAGCCGGCTGCTCGACGGGCGGGCGCCACAGGCGGCTTCTAGCTTGGAGTAAGGAAGCTCAGGTGACAGGAGGGAGGGCAGGTTGATGGCGCAGGTCGATCACGGAGCGCGGTTCGCCGCTACTCCGAGCCCGTACCGGGTGATCGTGGACGGCGTCGACCGCAATGTCGGCGGGCGAGGGTGATCTCGCTACAGGTTCGGCGGTTGCCGCCGGACCCGCGCCCGTTGTCGGGCCTGTCCATGTGAGACAGGCTCCTGCGCCGGTGACGTCCGCGACGACAAAGACGGAGGACACGGGCGTGTGAACCTCGCTAGAACTGCCGACGAGGCGCTCCTGGAGCATCTGGTGGCGCCCTCGCGACGGATGCCGCTGCCAGAAGCTGAGCCGGAAGACGCGATCACTGACGAGGCATGCCGGGAGCCGAAGCTGCCGACCATCCGCGCCAGGTTCAGCAATTGGGACAAGACCTTCGCCGACCCTCGTCTGTGCGCGGTGATCGCCGACCGGCTCACCTTCAAAGGCACCTTGATCCAGACTGGCACCAGCTCCTGCCGGTTGAATGCCACCGAGAACGAGTACCGGTCCAGCAGGTGGTCGTGATGGCGGGCGGCAAGGAGGGGGAAGGAGCGGGCCAGCCGTGGCGCTCTGACGTGTTGGCGCGTTTGGACGCCGAGCTGGGCCGGATCGACGAGCGGCTGCGGTCCTTGGCGGCCGCCAAGGACCGGATTCAGGGCCTGTTGGACGCGGTATTGGCCATCACGCGGGAGCTGGAGTTGCCCGCAGTTTTGCACCGCATCGTGACCACCGCCATGGAGCTGGTCGGCGCCCGCTATGGGGCACTGGGAGTACTTGACGAGTCCGGCGAGTTCCTGGAGCAGTTCATCGCCGTCGGCCTGTCCGAGCAGGAACGCGCGGCCTTGGCGGGGGCGGGGTTTCCTCGCGGCCTGGGCGTGCTCGGGCACCTGATCCGCCACCCGGAGCCGCTGCGGGTCGAGAATATTTCCTTCCATCCGTCCTCGGTCGGCTTCCCGCCCGGCCACCCGCACATGTGCACCCTGCTGGGCGTCGCCGTCAGCGTCCGCGGTGAAATCTACGGCGACCTCTACCTCTCCGAGCGACGCGACGGACAGCCCTTCGACGTGCGCGATGAGAACATCGTCGTTGCCCTGGCCAGTGCCGCCGGTATCGCGATCGAAAACGTCCGCCTCTTCGAACAGGTTCGTGCCGGATCCGAACAGTTCCAGCGGCTCTTGCTGCCGACGCTGCCCGACCTGCGGCCCTTCGCCGCCGCCGCCATCTACCGGCCCGCCGCCGAGCCCAACCCTGTTGGCGGGGACTGGTACGACGCCATTCTGCTGCCCGACGGCGCGGTGGCGGTGGTCATCGGCGACGTAGTCGGCCACGATCTGCATGCCGCCGCCGCCATGGCCTCCACTCGCAACATGCTGCGCGCTCTGCTGTTCCACCTGCGTACTCCGCCCAGCGCGGTCCTCGCCCAGCTCGACCGCACTCTGGAGGCCATCACCGACGACCCCGTCACCACCACCTGCCTGGCGCGTATCGAACCCGCGGGGGCTGCCTGGAGGCTGCACTGGAGCATCGCAGGCCACGTCCCCCCTCTGCTGATCACCCCCAGCGGCCGGGCCGAGTACCTGTTCGCGGAGCCCGGACTACCACTGAACGTCGACAGCGGGCTGCCCCGTGCCGACCACACCCACCCCCTGCCCCCGAACGCCACCGTCGTCTTTTTCACCGACGGCCTCATCGAACACCCCGACCACCCCATCGACGAGAGCCTGAACGAACTCGCCGAACTCGCCACCACGCACGCAGCCCTGCCCCTGCAGGACTTCGTGCAGGCCCTGGCCGACCACCACCCCAGCGACGGGCACGACGACATGGCCATCCTCGCCCTGCGCACCCCGTGCTGAAGCCGCACAAGCACACCGCGATACGCCTGAGGTGGAACCGTCAGGAACATGGCGCGACACCGCCCCCGGGCGGTCACCTGAAGCAAGCGCGACGGAGCGCATTGCGAAAGGTCACACGGATGAGCGGCGGTGTGGTGGATCCGGCGAGGTCAGCGGACGATGGACGACGGGGCAAGGCTGAGCGGAAGACTTCCCGATGACTGCTGTGAGCCGCGGCAGGCTCCGGCGCGGTGGCATGACTGCCCTGCAGATCGGTGCCGTCGCCGCGCTGTATTACGCCACGGGCAAGCTAGGGCTGCTCCAGCAGCTCGTGCGCGGTCAAGTCACGCCGCTGTGGCCCTCGACCGGCATCGCCCTGGCCAGCCTGCTCCTCATCGGCCTGCGGACCTGGCCCGGGATCGCACTCGGCGCCTTCCTGATCAACATCTCACTCGGGCCATCGACCACCGCCGTGATCGCGATCACGGCAGGCAACACACTCGCGCCTCTCTGTTCCTACGCGCTCCTCCGCCGCACCGGGTTCCGTACCCAGATGAACCGTTTCCAGGACGCACTCGCACTGGTCTTCCTCGGCGCGTTCGCCGGCATGCTCGTCAGTGCGACGGTGGGCAGTTTCACCCTGCACCTCGCTCGTGCACTGCCCGCCGGCGGGTTCTGGCCCACGTGGTGGGTCTGGTGGACCGGCGACGCCATGGGCGTCCTGCTGGTCGCGCCAGTGCCGCTCGCCCTGTGCTCGGCGCACTGGCCGAAGGACGCGCCACCATCCCGATGGGCGGAGGGAGCGCTGCTGGTGGCTGCCACCATCGGCGTCGGTTTCCTCGAGACCACGCCCACACCGCTGATCTTCCTTGGCCTTCCGCTGCTGACCTGGGCGGCCTTCCGCTTCCAGCGCGCCGCAGCAGCACCCTGCGCGCTGGCCGTAACCATCTTTGCGATCCTCGCCGCCACCCGCAGATCAGGCCCGTTCGCCGGTCACAGCCTGCTCACCAACATGATTGCCCTGCAGGCGTTCAACGGCGCCGCCGCGCTGACCGCGCTTCTGCTCTCGGCGGCCATCACCGAGCGAAACCAGACCCAGGAAGAGATCGAACAGGCATGCCAGCGACTCTCCGAGATGGTCATGAGAGTCGCGCCGGACACCGGCGACGAACCAACGCCTCCTGAAGGCCGTGCCGACGAGGAGGACAACGGCGGGCAGACCCGACCATGATGGTCGGCAAGTGCAGGAGGGGCCGGGTCCGCCGAACCACGCCTGTCAGGGACGCCAAAAGTCGCAACTGAGACCAAAACTGAGACCACGAGACGACGAAGGCCCGGGCCGCTGAGCGGTCCGGGCCTTCGTTTGCCCTGGCAGGCGGAGGCGGAGGATACGAGAACCGGGACAAGGAGAGCGGCCGCAGGGCTCTGTCGCCAGGATGTCGGCTACTGATGACGAGGCTGTGGCTTGGGTGAACTCATTGTTCTGCTCCGCTCTCCAGATTGTGGGTCATCCGCTCCAGGACGGTGACGGCGATCCGGTACTCCTCGCCGGTGATTCCGGCCGTCGACAGCTCGCGGAAGGCGCCGACGCGTTCGGCAGCCTCGGCGAGGCGGGCGCGGCCGTCGTCGGTCAGGGCGAGGCGGCCCGGCTCCGGCCGGGCGACCCAGCCGTCAGCGACGATTGTCTCGATGGCGCCGGTCAGGGCGGCGGCATCGGCGTTGGCGGCCAGGACGGCCAGCACGTCGCTGTCGGTGGCCTGCGGATCGTCCTCGACGACGTTGAGGATCTGCCAGGCGATCCGCGTGAGACCGAACTCGGCCAGCATGGAGTTCATGTAGTCGGTGAGGGCCTGGTCGGTGCGGTTGAGCCAGTAACCGATGGGTTTCATGTCGCGCTCCTGGGTGGGTCAGTGATGCCGGGGCCGGGCGTTGCGGGGCAGCAGCCAGACGAGGGCGCAGCAGGCAAGGGTGGCCACGGCGACCACGGCGAGGCTGTGGACGGCTGCGGTCGCGGAGCCGCCGGGGTGCGGAAGTAGACAGTGGTGATGCCCGCGGCGCCGATGCTGTTGGCGAGTTGCGCGACGGCGGAGAGCGAACCGCTGGCGCTGCCCGACTCCTTCGCGCCGACACCGCCGAGGGTGACCTCGTAGACGGTGCCGAAGCAGGTACCGAGGCCGAGGCCGAGGCCGGTGACGAGGACCGGGGCGATGAGGGTCCATGATGTCGGGCTGCCGGCACGGACCAGGACAAGCAGCGACAGCGTGCCGGCCAGCGTGAGCAGCAGCCCGACGAGGATGAGCGTGCGGCCGAGGCGGGCCATCAGGTGGTGCGCGGCGATATGAGGACCCCGGCGAGGACCGGGCCGCTGATACCAGGACGGGCTGCACCGCACCCCGACTCAGGCCTCGCTCGGCCTCGCCCCGATCGCCGACAGGCCGAGACAGGGGGCGAAGACGCCGAACGCCTTGCCGAGCTCGTGCGGGGGGAAGACCTCGCCGAGGATGCCGAACCCCTGCGGGATCACGAGGGCACCGAAGGCTCCCTGGAGCAGGCGGAACCCGATGACGGAGGCGGGGCCGAAGGCCAGGCCGCAGGCGACGGACGCAAGCGTGAAGCCGGTGAGGCCGATCAGGAACAGGCGGCGCCGTCCGAACTTGTCGCCGAGCCTGCCACCGACCACCAGCAGGACGCCCATGGCCAGGGCGTAACCGGCGCCCAGCCACTGGACGAGGGCGTCGCCGCCGTTCAGGTCGGTGGCGATGGCCGGGGCGGCGATGTTGGTGATCGTCGCGTCGAGGAGGTCGAGGAGGTCGAAGACTGCGGCGAGGAGGACGACGGCGAGGACGGCCCATCGGCGGCGGTCGGTCGTGGTCTGCTGGGTGGCGGGGCCCGGGTCAAGGCCGTGGACATGGAATCCCTGGGTGGCGGGGCGGGCCTCTGTGGTGTGGGCCCGTGCGGATCAGTGCTGGGTGAAGGCGGAGGCGTTTTCGGCGGCCCACTGGCGGTAGGTGCGGGCGGGGCGGCCGAGGAGGGTCTGGGTGGTGTCGGCGATGGCCGCCGGACCGTGGTCGGCGGCCTCCCACAGGTCGAGCAGCGAGGAGACCATCGGCGCGGGCATGTAGTTGCCCATCTGCTGCTCGGCCTCGGCACGGGTGATCTGCTCGACCGGGATGTCACGGCCGAGGGTGTCGGCGAGGAGGGCGAGCTGCTCGCGGAAGGTGAGCGACTCGGGGCCGGTCAGGGTGACCGAGCGGCCGGTGAGGGAGGTGCCGGTCAGGGCTTCGACGGCGATGTCGGCGATGTCCTCGGGGTGGATCGGCGCGATGTGCGCGTCCGGGTAGGCCAGCTGGATCGGCATCGACCGGCCGATGAAGTAGGCCCAGCCGAGGGAGTTGCTGGCGAAGGCGTCCGGGCGCAGGAACGTGCAGGTGAGGCCGGAGTCGGTGAGGGCTCGCTCGACCTGGAGGCTGTGGCTCGCGAGCGGGTCGTGCTCGGCGTCGGGGCCGAGGACGGAGGACGAGGAGAGCAGGACGACGTGCTCGACGCCCGCGGCCTCGGCGGCCTTGACCAGCTCGTGGATGCCGGCGGGCTGGGGGTAGAGGAAGACCTGGCGGACGCCGCGCAGAGCGGCGTCGAAGGTCTCGGGCCGGTCGAGGGCGAGCTCGGCGACCTCGACGCCTGCGGGGGCGGTCAGTTCGGCGGGGTTGGCGCTGGCGGCGCGGACGGTGAGGCCGGCGGAGTGCAGGCGGCCGATGACGGCCTGGCCGACCTTGCCGCGGGCGCCGGTGATGAGGATGGTCATGGAATGCTCCGTTCGCTGTTCGACGACATATGCATGCTGTCATGCATCTAATTGGGGGTCAACACATTCCTTCGCAGTGTCATCCATGTCTGTACGATGGCGGGCATGACGAAGCGCGAGCCGAAGACGGCGGACGAGCTGCTGGACGCCGTGGGCCCGGCCTTCGGGAGGCTGCGGCGCTCCTCGCTCCTGGAGGTTGAGGACCCGATCTCCCAGAAGGACCTGAGCCGCACGCTGGTGCTCAGGATCGTCCTGGAGGCTGAGCAGGACGCGCCGGAGAACGAGCCAGCCGGGCAGTCCGGTACCGGCGAGATCACTGTCGGCGCGGTCGCCCAGCACCTGGGCGTGGACCCGTCGGTGGCCAGCCGCATGGTCTCCGACTGCATCTCGGCCGGCTATCTGATCCGTGCCGCCTCCCAGCAGGACGGCCGCCGCACCGTCCTCCACCTCAGCCCCGACGGCCGCGAGCTGATGGCCCGCTTCAGCCGCCACCAGCGCTCGGCCTTCGAGTACATCACCGCCGACTGGACCGAGCGCGAGCGCCTGGAGTTCGCCCGCCTCATGCTCAAGTACGTCGACTCCCAAGACTCCCTCCGCCACCGGCTCCCGGGTAAGGACGCTCCGCGCTGAGCCGCCCCGACGGGTTGTCCCGGACGGTGAAATCGCGGACATGACGAAGGTCCCGGCCGCGTGTTGCAGCGACCCCTGGAAACCGCCCTTGGGTGGTCGGGGCCCTCGCGAAGGCGGAGGACACGAGATTCGAACTCGCGAGGGTTTCATCCCAACACGCTTTCCAATTCTGCACGGGGGTCCGGAACTGTCCTGACCTGCGGCGGAGAGGTCGGTGGAGGGGCCTGTGGACGTCGCTGAACGTTGATGAATGAGCCCAAAACTGAGACCGAAACCGAGGCCGGGACGGGGTCAGGCCACGTGTGGTCCGAAGGCGACGGTGGAGGTGTCGCCGTCCAGGCCGATGTTCAGTGATGCGTCCAGTGCCTTGGCGAGGCGGGTCGGCAGGGGCAGTGTGGGGACGGTTGCGCCAACGGGCCGGCCGGCTGGACTCGCGGAGCCGACGGGAGCTTCTCGCCGTCGGAGCCGCAGGGATCCCCATCTTCAGGGCGGGTCGAATCCGGGGCCTGGAATCCGCGTAGCGGTGTGTCATCGTGGGGGTAGGGCGCGACGGCGCGGTCGGCTGATGCAGGAGAGGGCAGCTGTCATGTCCCTACAGCCTGATCACCTTGGCCCTGCCACGACACATCTCAGGTCCCCGCAGTGGCGGAGCAGGGAGTACGCGGACCTGTTCGGGCAGGCTCCGGTGATTTTCGCTGCGCTGAGCGGCCCGAGGCATGTGCTGGAGGCAGCGAATTCGGCGTTCTTCGAGGCCTGTGGAGGCGACCGCAGGCGCACCGGCGTGCCGATCGGAGAACTGATTCCGGAACTGGCTTCGCAGGGCGTCCTCGACCGGCTCGATGCGGTGTACCACACCGGCACCGCGTACCGGGCCCAAGGCAGGCGGCTCGTGCTCGGTGAGCCGGGGGCGGAGCGGGAGGGGTTCTTCGACTTCACCTACGAGCCCCGCCGAGACCTGGTCGGCCAGGTCGACGGAGTGGTGGTGATCGCGGTGGAGACCACCGCGTACCACCATGCCCAGCTCCTGGCCGCCGAGCAGCGCATCCTGCTGGAGCAGATCGCGCGCGACGCCCCGCTGGACGAGATCCTGAGCGGCATGGCCAGGGCCATCGAGGACCTGTCCCCGGAAATGATCGTCTCGGTGCTGCTTGTCGATGCCGACGGCCGACACCTGCGGCACGGCACCGGCCCGACCCTGCCCGCCTTCTACAACGAGGCGGTCGACGGGATCGCCATCGGCGACGGCGTCGGCTCGTGCGGCACGGCCGCCTTCCTGCGCGCGCCAGTGATCGTCACCGACATCGCCACCGATCCCCGGTGGGAGGGCTATCGCGACCTGGCAAAGCGGGCTGAGGTCGCGGCATGCTGGTCCACCCCGATCGAAGGACTGGACGGTCGGCTGCTGGGCACCTTCGCGATATACCACCGCACTCCCAAGGCCCCCGAGGACAAGGACGTGGCGCTCAGCGCCGCGTTCACCCGCATTGCCGCCCTGGCCATCGAACGCCACCGCGCGGTGGAGGCAGGCCATGCCGCCCAGCAGCGTGAGAAAGCGGCCCGTGAGGACTTGGCTTTCGTGTTGGACGCCAGCACCGCCATCACGCGCGAGCTGCACTATTTCGACTGCCTGCAGTGCCTGGCCCGGCTGACCGTGCCGACCTTGGCGCCACTGTGTGCCGTCCACGTGGTCGAGGGTGGCCAGACCCGGCGGATCGCCGTGGCCGCCTCCACCCGGGTCGAGGAAGGCCTCCTCGCCTCCCCCGAACTGAGCGACGAGGTCGACAACGCGGTTGCTCGTGTACTGGCCTCCGGCACCACCGAGACTGACCACTTCGGCGCCCGTACGGGCGGTCTCTTCGCGCAGCTCGGCGTCACCGGTTACGTGTGCGCGCCGCTGGCCACTCGCGGCGGCACCTTCGGCGTACTGACCCTGCTGGCTACTGACCAGCCGATGGACAGCCACATCGTCGCCCTAGCCGAGGAGCTCGCCCGCCGGGCCGCATCCAGCGCTGACAACGCCCACCAGTTCACCGACCGAGTCCAACTGGCCCGCGACCTGCAGGCAGGCCTGCTGCCTCCCGAGCTGCCCAGGATTCCCGGCACCACTCTGGCGGCCTCGTACCATCCCGCCGGCGAAGGACTCGACGTTGGTGGAGACTTCTACGATGTCTTCCCGCTGTCCGACGACTGCTGGGCGCTGATGATAGGTGACGTGTGCGGGCGCGGTGCTCTGGCCGCCACCACCACCGGCATGGTCCGCCACACCGCACGCGCCGCCGCCCGTCTCCTGAACGACCCGGCGGCGGTGGTCGCCGCCATCAACGACGCTCTGGCGGATAGCACCGCCGACGAGGACCGCTTCGTTTCACTCGTCTACGCCGAACTGCGGCAGACCGTATCCCACCTCGCACTGAACCTGATTCGTGCCGGCCACGTACCCCCACTCGTACGCCGCGCCGACGGTACGGTCGAAGAACTCGCCCAACCAGGCATGCTCCTGGGTATCGGCCCCGACCCCGACGGGTCTGCTTGCAGCATCGACCTGTATCCGGGCGACGCTCTGATCCTGGTCACCGACGGCATCACCGAGGCACGCTCAGCGGACGGCGAGTTCTTCGGTGAGGACCGCTTGGCTGAGGCCCTCGTCACGCTTGGGACCACGTCCCCCACCGCCACCGCCCTCATTGAGACCGTCACCGCCGCAGTCGCCGCCTTCGCAGCTGATTCCACCATCGACGACCAGGCCGTGCTGGTTCTCACCGCCACTTGACAGTGGCCGGCGCCGCAGAGGCCGTGAAAGAAGCGCTGTGAGCGGTCCGGGCCTTCGTCTTGCCTGCTCAGGCACTGCGGAGGATACGAGATTCGAACTCGTGAGGGTTGCCCCCCAACGCGCTTTCCAACTGTTCGTCCGGCTGTTCAGGGACGGGTGCGGGCGTCCCGACCTGCGATTGGGCGCTCTTGCTGCCCGAGCGCGATCGCCGCTCGGGGCCGGCCGTGCACAAGCCCGCCGGGTTGCTGAACTGAGGACCCAGAGAGCTTCCCCGTGACACCGGCGGAGATCACCCGCTACGCGGCGGCGGCTCGGGAACGGGAGGCTTCGATCTCGGCGTAGGCGCCGGCCTTGTTCTCCCAGTGGGAGCCTTCGACGGATTTTCCGGGTTCGAGGTCCTTGTAGACCTCGAAGAAGTGGGTGATCTCCTGCAGGTCGAACGGAGGCATGTCGTCGATGTCCTGCAGCCGTGCGAAGCGCGGGTCGTGAGCGGGCACGCAGAGCACTTTCTCGTCCGGCCCTTTCTCGTCGGACATGACGAACATGCCGATGGCGCGACATGTGATGCCGCATCCCGGAAAGGTGGGCTCGCCGACGAGGACGAGGGCGTCGAGAGGGTCTCCATCCCCACCGAGGGTGTCTTCGATGAACCCGTAGTCCGCTGGGTAGCGGGTGGCCGTGAACAGCATCCGGTCCAGGCGGATCCGCCCGGCTGCATGGTCCATCTCGTACT
Organism: Saccharothrix sp. ST-888; assembly: GCF_000955975.1. Taxonomy (GTDB): domain Bacteria; phylum Actinomycetota; class Actinomycetes; order Streptomycetales; family Streptomycetaceae; genus Kitasatospora. The sequence continues at coordinate 38,180 of NZ_JYJF01000045.1, read as the reverse complement.
TGTTGCGCGAGCCTTGGGGGATCTCGACGATCACCTCGAAGTCCATGTCGGCCTCCTTCCGCGATCCCGGGCGTCCGGTGCCGCGACGACTCCAGGTCTTCATTCTCCGGCGGATCAGCCGAGGCCGCATCGCGGGCCACCCGGTTGCACTCTCTGGCTCTGCAGACCTTCAACGCCCCGGGTTAGCCTCGGTCTGAACAGGGCTTCGTCCGCTTTGTCCCCGGGCGGCGCGTTCGACAGAGCCACTCCGCAGGAGTCGACGCAGAGGGATTCTCCGGCAGCGATCCGGTCGAAGTAAGCCAGGCTATTCGCAGATCGCGCGACTCGCCCGCGCAGCCGAGCGGTTCAGTGCGCCCGGCGCACCAGCACGACGTCGAGGAGGACGGAATGGCTGGGTTCGTTCTCGCCGGCGCATCCGCTGTGCAGTACACCGCCGCGCTTGTCCCTGGGCGGAGCCGGCTCGGTGCTCCAGCCGCAGTGGCACCTGTGCTGACCGGGTCGGGCCGAACCCTGGTGGTGGTGGTCGCGCTGATCGCGGCCGGTGCACTGGTGGTGGCCTGGGTGTTTGTGAGGCAGGTGCTGGCCGCGGACGAGGGCACGCCGGCGATGCGGCGGATCGCCGCAGCGATCCAGGAGGGCGCGAACGCGTATCTGGCGCGCCAGTTCCGCACCCTGGGGGTGTTCGCCGGGGTGGTGCCTTTCGTGCTGCTGCTGCTCCCGGCGGACAACTGGGGGCAGCGGGTGGGGCGTTCGGTGTTCTTCCTGGTCGGGGCGGCGTTCTCGGCGACGACCGGGTACGTGGGGATGCAGTTGGCCGTACGCAGCAATGTGCGGGTAGCGGCAGCGGCGCGGGCGGCAACACCGCCGGTTCCTGCGGCAGGCGACCGGGAGGGGCCGACGGCGGCACCGCTGGTGCGTACGGTCTCGCATCGCGCGATGCGGATCGGCTTCCGCACCGGCGGGGTGGTGGGCATGTTCACCGTGGGGCTGGGATTGCTGGGGGCGGCCGCGGTGGTGCTGATTTACCAGACGAACGCGCCGAAGGTGCTGGAGGGGTTCGGTTTCGGTGCGGCGTTGCTGGCGATGTTCATGCGGGTGGGCGGAGGGATCTTCACCAAGGCCGCAGACGTCGGCGCGGACCTGGTGGGCAAGGTGGAGCAGGGAATCCCGGAGGACGATCCGCGCAACGCGGCGACGATCGCCGACAACGTGGGCGACAACGTGGGGGACTGCGCGGGGATGGCGGCCGACCTGTTCGAGTCCTACGCGGTGACCCTGGTCGCCGCGCTGATCCTGGGCAGGGCCGCCTTCGGTGACCTCGGACTGGCCTTCCCGCTGGTAGTACCCGGGATCGGGGTGCTCACCGCAGTGCTGGGCATCGTGGCGGTCTCCCCACGGCCCGGGGACCGCAGCGGTATGACCGCCATCAACCGTGGGTTCTTCGCCTCCGCGCTGGTCTCGCTCGCCCTGGTGGCCGGCGCGGTTTTCGCGTTCCTACCGGCCCACTTCTCCGGTCTGCACGGGGTACCGGCCGAGATCACCCGGCACGCGGGCAGCCCACGAATTTTCGCCCTGGCCGCAGTGGCCATCGGGATCGTGCTCGCCTCCGCCATCCAGCAACTGACGGGCTACTTCACCGAAACCACCCGCCGGCCGGTGCGGGACGTGGCTAAGACCTCACTCACCGGGCCGGCCACCGTGGTGCTCTCCGGTATCGCGCTCGGCCTGGAAGCGGCCGTGTACTCCGCCGTGGCCATCGGCGCCGCGGTCTACGGCGCCTACCTCCTCGGCGGCGGCTCCCTGATCCTGTCCCTGTTCGCGGTCGCGCTGGCCGGCACCGGGCTGCTGACCACCGTGGGCGTGATTGTGGCCATGGACACGTTCGGCCCCGTCTCCGACAACGCCCAGGGCATCGCCGAGATGTCCGGCGACGTCACCGGCGCCGGCGCGCAGGTGCTTACCGAGCTGGACGCGGTCGGCAACACCACCAAGGCGATCACCAAGGGCATCGCCATTGCCACGGCAGTGCTTGCCGCCACCGCGCTGTTCGGCTCCTACACCGACGCCATCAACACCACCGAGGCGCAGATCGGCCCGGCCGCCCACGGCTCGAGCCTGAGCCTGGCCATCGACCAGCCCAACGACCTGGTCGGCCTGCTGCTCGGCGCTGCCGTCGTCTTCCTCTTCTCCGGCCTGGCCATCAACGCCGTCTCACGCTCCGCCGGTGCAGTGGTCTATGAGGTCCGTCGACAGTTCCGCACCCGCCCCGGCATCATGGACGGCACCGAGCGGCCCGAGTACGGCCGGGTGGTGGACATCTGCACCCGCGATGCACTGCGCGAACTGGCCACCCCGGGTCTGCTCGCCGTGCTGGCCCCGATCGCCGTGGGCTTCCTCCTCGGCGTCGGCTCGCTTGGCTCCTACCTGGCCGGCGCCATCGGCACCGGCACCCTGATGGCCGTCTTCCTGGCCACCTCCGGTGGCGCCTGGGACAACGCCAAGAAACTGGTCGAGGACGGCCACCACGGAGGCAAGGGCAGCCCCGCCCACGCCGCCACCGTCATCGGTGACACCGTAGGGGATCCCTTCAAGGACACCGCAGGACCCGCCATCAACCCGCTGCTGAAGGTGATGAACCTGGTCTCCCTTCTGGTCGCCCCAGCCATCGTCAAACTCGGCTTCGGCTCGCACGCCAACCTCGGCCTCCGGCTGACTATCGCCCTGGTGGCCCTGGCCGTCGTCATCACCGCAGTGTGGATCTCCAAACGCCGCAGCATCACCGTCGGCCCCGACGAAACACCCACCGACACCCGAGCGCCGGAGGAGCCCGCCCCCGTCCCGTAGTCCGCATCCTGAGTGCGGGGAGCAAGCCTGCGGACTACTGAGACCAGGAAACGGCGAAGACCCCGGCCGCATCGCGATCGGGGTCTTCGTTTCGGCTGGTCAGCCGTGGCGGAGGATACGAGATTCGAACTCGTGAGGGGTTGCCCCCAACACGCTTTCCAACTGTTCGTCCAGTCGTTCGGGGGTGCTCGCAGGCGTCCCGACCTGTGGCGGGGCGGCTCGCTCACTGGGCTTCGGACGGCACTGGACGGGGGTGAATGCAACCAAGACTGCAACCGGGACAAGTGCGTATCGAGAACCAGAGGCCCGCATTCCTACTTCTTTGATAATCTGGACCCATGGCTGAGATGCCCTACAGCATCGGTGAGGGCCCGGCCACCAGGGTCAGCCTCTCCCTGCCTGAAGGTACGGCCGAGGCAATCCGCCAGCGAGTAGGCAAGCGCGAGTTCTCGGCCTTCATCGCCGCGGCGGTCGAGCGGGAGCTGCGTGGTCAGATCCTCGACGAGTACCTGGCTGACTATGAGCGTCGGAAGGGACCGGTCTCGTCGGCAGAGCAGGATCGGGCCCGCCAGGTCTTCGACGAGGTGTTCGCCGAGGAGGGCGGATGGCCCGTCGCAAGCTGAGCCACGAGGGCACCCTGGTGCTCGACTCAGAGGGTCTGTCCAAGCTGCTCAATGACCACGAGCCAGCCGTCGCGCTGGTCGCGGAGGCGCGCAAGCGGGGTATGGAGGTGGTGATCAGCGCTTTGACCATCATCGAAACCGCGCAAAGCCGGACCGACCAGGTCCGCCTCCGGTGGCTTCTGTCCGGGCTGCGGATCGTGCAGGTGGGGGACGAGGAGGCCCGTGCGGCTTCCGCGATGCTGATCGCCGCTGGGCTTCACGGTCACAAGTACGCGCTCGATGCGGCGGTGGCCGAGATGGCGCTGCGACAGCAGCGGCCGGTCGTTCTGCTGACGTCGGACATCGACGACATGACCAAGCTCTGCGGCGATCGCGTGCGGCTAGTGGCTGTCTGACCTCGCCGTGCGAAGGCCCCGATGCGTTTCCCGGCGGCGCCGCCGGTAGTAGGCGACCGTGACGATGGCGAGCAGGGGGCCCCAGAGCAGCAGGGGGGCGTAGCAGGCGGTCATCACCCGGGCGGCGGTGCCGGTGGGGGCGGTGGGGCTGCCCATGGTGGTCGGGCTGTTCCAGTGGAAGGCACCCGCCACGGCCAGGACGGTGACCGTCGCGGCGCCCAGGGCTGCCGGGATGACAGCGGCGAGGATGGGGACCCGTCGGCCGCCGAGCAGCGGGACCCAGCGCGGCACCACCTCGCCCCAGGGCTGGGCCAGTCCGAGGGTGAGCAGCCCCAGCCCCTCGGCGAAGAGGCTGAGCGCGATCATGTAGACGGAGAGCCCGAGCGGGACGTCGCCCTCGTGGAGCAGGTCCCCCGGGCCGAAGCCGGACGGGACGCCGAGGGCCACGGCGGTCCGCCACAGGCCGCTGGGCAGCAGCGTGAGGGTCGTGGCGACGGCCACCCGGCGGATGGCGGGCGAGGCGGGTGGGCCGGGCTGCGCGGCGCTCATCGGGCCTGCGGGGCGGCAGGGACCGCCGGGAGGGGCGCGAGGTCGGCCGAGTGGACGTGGAAGCCGCCCTCGCGAACGGTGGTGAACGGTGCGGGGGCCATGCAGGTGCCGACGTCGCCCTTGGCGGGGTCGGAGCTGCCGTGCTGGTCGTTGACCACCGCCCAGGAGAACCCCAGGCGGTCCGGACCGTCGCCGTGGCCGTCCAGCACGCTCAGGCCCACCCGCTTGCCGACCCACCCCGCGACCTGCGGATCGGCCCGGGTGATCACCGCCGTCAGGGAGGCGGTCGGGCCGCCGGTCACCAGGCAGTCCACCGCTCCCTCGGCCGTGACGGTGATGCCGAGGGCCTTGACGTGGTGCGAGATCTTGATCGTCCCGTTCGCATCGGTGGGCATGCCCCCGAAAGGCGAGTCGGGCACCGGCCGGGTCCAGGGCGCGGAGTGCGCGTCGATGGTGAAGTGGATGTCGTCGTCCGGCGAGTAGGCGAAGAAGATCCGCGCCGTGCCGGTCACGCTCGCGAGCCCGGGCTTGGCCTTCGCCTGCGCCTGGCCGGTCAGGCCGGCTCCGCAGAGGCCGGTCAGGGCGAGCGTGGCGGCGAGGGCTGTGGCGATCCTGCGGGCCATGGTGAACTCCTTTACCCGGCGGCCCCGGTGGCTGCCGTTCTGCTGCTCTCAGCCTGGTCTGCGGGCACCGGCCGGGCCCATCTGCTGTTCGGTAGAAACGTCGGCGGTCCGCCTCTGCCGTTCGGCGGAGCAGGGCAGTCCACGGCTCTTTCGTAGACTCCCCGCCATGGGGGTACTGACTAGTCGTCAAGGATCGATCGTGGCGGCCGCGCTGGGTGCGACCGTGGTCGGGCTGGCCGCTGTCGGACGGGCCGGTGGGCCGTTCGCCGTGGTCTCGGCGGCCGGCGCGGTCGGCGTGCTGCTGTGGGGGCTGCTGCGCTTGCCGCACTCGCGACGGCTGATCGGGCCGCCGACGGCGGTGGCCGGCGCGGTGTCGCTGGTGGCCACCGCGCTCTCCCCACGGCACCTGACCCCGCAGGCCGGCGGGGCCTGGAAGCTGCTGGAGATCGGCATCCTGCTCGTGCTGCTGGCCGCCGCCGTCCGCTGGGCGCCGCGCCGCCAGGCGGTGGCCGCCGTGGCGACGGCGGGCGCCGCAGGCGCGCTGTGGACGCTGCCGTACCTGGACGGTGGCCTGGTGATGCGGGTCGGCGCCTTCCTGTCCTGGCTCTTTATCGTCGCGATAGCGGCCGGCCTCGGGGGCTACCCGCGCTGGACGGCACAGCGCCAGCGCGAGGCGGTCGCGGCCGCGCGGCGCGAGCAGCAGTTGGCGCTCGCCCGCGACCTGCACGACTTCGTGGCCCATGACATCAGCGGCATCGTGGTGCAGGCACAGGCCGCCCGCTTCGTCGCCGCCGCGAACCCCGCGCAGGCGCTGGCCGCGCTGGAGCGGATCGAGGCGGCCGGGCTGCACGCGCTGGCCGCGATGGACCGCACGGTGCAGATGCTGCACGAGCCGGAGGAACAGCCTGCCCCGAACGGGCCGTTGGGGGCGGGCCGGTCCGCACCGCGTGCCCCGCTGGCCGGGGTCGCGCAGCTCGCCGAGCTGGTCGAGCGGTTCACCGCCGCCGGGGCCACCGTGGCCCGGCTGAGCCTCGACCCGGGCGTGGCCGAGGCGCTGCCCCGGGAGACCGGGGCGACGGCTTACCGGGTGGTGGTGGAGGCGCTGACCAACGTCCGGCGGCACGCGCCTGCAGCGGAGCAGGTGGAGGTCGAGCTGCGGGGGGTGAGTGGGGCGGCAGTGCGGGTGCGGGTCGTCAACGGCGCCGGTCCCGGGCCGGGCCTCGGCCATCGTGAGCGCGGCCGAGGCGGTCGCGGGCTGCGCGAACTGGGCGAGATGGTGCGGGCGAGCGGCGGGGTGTTCAGCGCCGGGCCCTGCGAGCAGGGGTGGCAGGTCGTCGCCGAGCTGAGAGGGCATCATGACTGAAATGACGACCCGCATCCTGCTTGCCGACGACCAGGACGACATCCGCAGCGGCTTCCGGCTGATCCTCGACTCGCAGCCGGACATGACGGTGGTCGGCGAGGCCGCCGACGGCGTCGAGGCCGTCGAGCAGACCCGGCTGCTGCGCCCGGACGTGCTGCTGGCAGACATCCGGATGCCGAGGATGGACGGGCTGGAGGTCACCCGGCTGCTGGCGGGCGGGTCGACCCGGGTGATCGTGGTGACCACTTTCGACGACGACGCGTACGTGCAGGCGGCCCTTCAGGGCGGCGCCTGCGGGTTCCTGCTGAAGCGCTCCGGGCCGAACCTGCTGATCGAGGCGGTCCGGGCGGCGATGGTCGGGGACACCCTGATCAGCCCTCAGATCACCGTCCGGCTGCTGCGAGGCCTGGGCCAGGGCCTCGCCGTCCCCGCGCCCCGGGCCGCCGCTCCCGACCCGCTGACCGAGCGCGAGTGGGAGATCGTCGAACTGGTCGCCCAGGGGCGGACCAACGCGGAGATCGGCGCCGAGCTGTTCATCTCGGCGGGGACGGCCAAGACACACGTCGCCAACGTCCAGGCCAAGCTGGGCGTGCGCAACCGGGTCGCGATCGCCGCCTGGGCTTGGCAGACCGGGAGGATCACCCCGGAGCCGTAGTTCTCATCTGTCCGCTCCAGGCGGACTGTGCCCGGTTCGGGCCACTCACGTGAGTGATTGCGAATCCGGGTTCGGGCTGCAGTGTCCATCACCCGCTGTCTGAGGATGGCGTCGAGTACGGCCATTGCCCGACAGCGGTCGCGGACGGTTGCCAGCTCGGGAGGCGGGGGAGCAGCCCGACCCGTCGACCTTGAACGCGATGGCACCGACAGCCGGTCGACTGGGCCGCGCCAACCGGTGCGATGGGCAACTGCAACCACGGAACGACGAAGGACCCGGCCGCAGTGCGGTCGGGTCCTTCGTCTGCCCTGGCGGGCGGGTGCGGAGGATACGAGATTCGAACTCGTGAGGGGTTGCCCCCAACACGCTTTCCAATTCTGCACGGGGCTGTTCGGCGAGGTCCGCACACGCCTTGACCTGCGGCGGAGCGATTTTCCACAGCGCCGGTTGAACGGTCCTGAACCCTGATGAATGAGACCAAAACTGAGACCGGGATGTGCTCAGGCAGCGTGCGGCGTGCCATATCGGGGCCGGTGGCGGTCAGGTTGAGCACTGCGCCGGTGGCGCCTTCGGGTGGGATGGATCGTTCACCGGTGGGATGTGATTGAGGTCGCTGTCGAGCTCGCCAGGCGCGCTGGGGTCGGCCGAGGCGATGGCCGGCGGACCCGGGGCCGGGGACGCGCCCCAGCCGGTCGGCTCGGGATCGGCCGAACTGTCGTGCCGGCCCTGGCCGGTGGCGCCACCGAACTCGGCCGGGCCAGGGTAGGCCGTGTCGGCCCAGTTGTAGCCGGCCCCGCCGGACGCCGGGTGGACGGTGTTGTAGTCCGCCCTGGTGCCGCTGACCGAGCCGGCCGGCACCGCCAGGTCCGTGTTTCCGTCACCGGACGCGACCGGCTTGCTCTGGCTGGAGCAAGTCGAGGCGGGGGAGAGTCCTGATGAAGAAGATCAGGGTGTTGTCGCGTCGAACAGGCCGGCGCGGGCGGCGAGCAGGGCGGCGGCGGCCGCGCGGTGGGCGGCTCGTTCGTCGAGGGGTTCGCCGGTGATGAAGAGGCGGTGGTAAAGCGGGGCGGTGGCGGCCCGGACCAGTTCCACCGGGTCGACGTGGGCGGGCAGTTGGCCGTGTGCCACGGCGCGGGTCACGACTTCGGCGGCTTGCCGGTGGCGGGCGGTGAAGAAGGCACTGAGTGCCGACGCGCCGAGGTCGGAGCGGAGGGCCGCGCCGATCAGGGCAGTGGGGGTGGTGCGCAGGTCGGGGTCGGTGAAGGTGTCGTACACCTCGCGGGCCAGCAGTTGGATGTCCTCGTCCACGCTCCCGGTGTCGGGGATCGGCCAGGGTTGGTCGGCGGAGAGCGCGAGTGCGTCGGCGATCAGGCCGTCGACGCCGCCCCAGCGCCGGTACACGGTGGCTTTGTGGACGCCGGCGCGGTGGCAGATCGCGTCGACCGTGAGCTGGTCGTACCCCTTCTCGGTCAGCTCGCTGAGGGTCGCGGCGACCACGTCGGTGCGGACCCGGGCACTTCGCCCGCCGGGCCTGGTGCCGGCCTTCGCGGCCTGCGCGGGCCCCGGATTCCCAGTCAAAGTCAACTCCAGTCGCTTTAAGGCTTGCATGTGAGCAGATGTGCCGCCAGGATACTAATGCGAGCCAGGTCGCGTTAGTTGTTTCTGTAACGGAGGACTCCATCATGACCGCGTCGATCCCGAGCCCCGAGGCGCTGCATCCGCTGCCCGGACATGACCGGGTGGTCCTGCTCCGCCCGCTGGTCGCCGACCCACGGATCGAGGTCGGCGAGTACACCTACTACGACGACCCCGACGGCGCGACGGAGTTCGAACGCCGCAACGTGCTTTACGGCTACGGGCCCGAGCGGCTGGTGATCGGCAAGTACTGCGCGATCGCTGCCGGAACCCGCTTCCTGATGGCGGGCGCCGCGCACCCCGCCATGGGCGTGTCCACCTTCCCGTTCACCATGTTCGGCGGCAGCTGGACGGAACGGACCCTCGACCTGGTCACCGGAATGCCCAGCCGGGGCGACACCGTGATCGGCAACGACGTCTGGATCGGTTACCAGGCGCTGATCATGCCGGGCGTGCGGATCGGCGACGGCGCGATCGTCGCAGCCGGTGCCGTGGTGACCGCCGACGTCGAGCCGTACACCGTGGTCGGCGGCAACCCCGCCCGCCCGATCCGCCGCCGCTACGAGGACGCCGACATCGAGCGGCTGCTCCGGGCGGCGTGGTGGGACTGGCCGGTGGAACTGGTCACTGAGCACCTGCGCACCATCATGGCGGGCACGCCCGCCGAGATCGAGTGGATCGCGAAGGAGGTCACTGCATGACGGTAGAGATGCAGATCGACGGCATCGCCGTCCTCGACCACGGCGGGGTGGGGCCCGATGTACTGCTGCTGCATGGCGCCAACCGCACCGCGCTCGACTGGGAGCCGGTCCGGCTCCACCTGACCGGTCTGCGGCTGGTCGCCATGGACCTGCGCGGACACGGGCGTTCGGCATCGGTGTGCTCGTACGAATGGGAAGACCACCTGGCCGACGTGGACGCCGTGATCCGCACGCTGGGGCTGCGTAGGCCCTGGCTGGTCGGGCACTCACTGGGTGGCATGATCGCCGTGCGGTACGCGGCGTCGAGGGGTTGTGCCGGCGTCGTGGACCTGGACGGCTTCGGTGGCGGGGTGCCCACGCTGTACCCCGGGCTGACACCCCAGGAAGTGCGAGAGCGTCGAGCCGAGCAGATCGCTCTCTATGCCGGCGCCCCTGCTGCTACGGACCCCGGGCAGGCCGAGGCGCGGGGGCGGGCGATGGCCGAGCGCTTCGGATGGGACGCGGAGAGCGAGGCGGCGCGTGCGCGGCGCTCCCAAGGGCGTCCTCTGCCGGGTGAACTGCCGGCGCTGATGAACCCGTTGGAGGGCTACGACCTGTTCGCCGAGGTTCGCGGACTGCGCGTACCTGCGTTACTGGTCGCAGGCGCGCGTAGGCCGGACCTCGGCCACCTCCCACAGCGCGTCAGGGAGTTGACCGGGGCGCTGGTGCGCGGCATCGAGCGGGAGCTCAAGGCGTTGCCGGATTGCGTCGGCGTGGTCCGGATGGAATCGGCCGGGCACATGGTCCACCTCGACGAGCCGGCCCGGGTCGGCGAGTTGATCCGGGAGTTTGTGAAGCGGTCCGGGAACTGACCGCGGTCCCGGACGGGGCAGCTCCTGCGGAATCGGAAACGGGTGCCTGCTCTGCCGCCACTCACCGTCGCCATGACACATACCCGTCCGCTTGACCACGCGACGTGTCGGCAGGCGCCGGAAGCCGCAGCCGGAAGCCCGGATCGGACAGTTCGCCGGGGCTGCGCCGTGACGGACCGGCCAGTCGATCCGGCCGACGGCGGAAAGCGCAACCACGGCATGACGAAGGCCCCGACCGCAAGAGCGGTCGGGGCCTTACGTTTGCCCTGGCGGGCAAGGGCGGAGGATACGAGATTCGAACTCGTGAGGGGTTGCACCCAACACGCTTTCCAAATGTTCGTCCAACTGTCCAGAGGTGTCCGTATGGGTCCTGATCTGCGCCGATGCATTTCGCAGGCCGGGCTCCGAACGGTGCTGGACGGGGGTGAATGCAACCAGAACTGCAACCAGCGGTCCTGCACGCCTGCGAGAGCAGGAGCGTATTGCGATGCGCCGGTGCGCGATCAGAGCAACCTCATCCGCTGTGCCCAGGCGAGGAACCCGCCTGGCCCGAACGGGTAGCGGGCACCGGTCTCGGCCAATGCATCAGCGAAGGCGTTCGCGGCGTACTCGGTAACCCGGCCTTCCTTCAAGGCCTCGGCAAGGACACGAAGTGATCCCTGGACTGGTAGGCCGTGGGTCTGGGCAGCACGGCGAGCATCGGCGTCATCGATCACCGCAGTGCCACCATGCACCTCGGCCCAGGCGAGCACCGTTGCCTCTCCCTGGTTGGAGCGTTCTCCTGAGACCACCGCCATCCAACGAACCAGCGCACCCAGTTCGTCGAGGCCGTCGACATGGACAAGCTCCAGCCAGCCGAGACCGGAGATGTCCAGGTTGGCGTGGGTGAGTTCGTGAATGACGGTCGCCGTCGTGATATTGCGACGCGGGACGCCCTGCCACTCTCGGGCGAGGTCCGCCAGGAGGTCGATGCGGTCGGCCTTGATCGCATGGAACAGGGGTGAGGTGTCCCAGACCAGAGTGGGGGTGCTCTGCATGGCGGCAGTCACGGCGCGGGCTCCTCCAGCGCGCGCAGCGGCAACTCGTCGATCCCGATGGCGCCGTGCAGCAACTCCACGGCTCGAGAGCCGGTCACGGCGCCCTTGTCCCAGGCATCGAGGACGGCCTTGCGCCACTGTGGCCCCGTGGTGCCGACAGTCAGGTCCTCGGCGGGCTCTCCCCCGTACACAGCCAGGAGATCGCCACGGGTAGGGGTGCTGGCACGCAGTTGGCGGGCCTCAGTTCCCGAGACAAGCCCAAGTCTGACGGCCTTTCGTACGACGACCCCCCAGGAGATCCGGTATCGCGCCGCAATCTCAATAAAGAAACTGCGCGGCACCGTTTCCTGCGCCCGCTGCGTCCATGCCTGTCGAAGGTCCGTGTCTGGCATCAGCAACTCATCAGCGAAGTGGTCGATGAGGTCTTCACGCTCATCTCGGCCGGCTGCCACTGAGAGGTCTGAGTGGTACTCGTCCTGGAGTAGATGATGGCCAAGTTCGTGGGCCCCGGTCCAGCGCCGCCGTCCGGGGGCGGCCCGGCCGCCCACCACAGCCACTCCGAATCCGTCGAGCAGCAGAGAGGCTCCCTCACCTTCGGCGTCGACGCTGAGGAGGTAGAGCCCGAACTGCTCTGCGACGCGGGCGAGACCACCCAGCGGTCCGCTGATCTTTCCAATCGTGCTACGTGCTCTTTGGGCGAGTGCGGTCGGATCGACTGGTCCTTCCTGCCGCACCGGACTCCGTGGGGGAACGAGGAATCCTTGCTCGATCAGCCACTGAGCATCCCGCGCATGTGCCTCGAGAAGGGCGTCGAATCGGAATCGGGTGCGAGTGGCGTCGTCTGAGTCCTCGTCCAGGCCATGTCGGCGAGAGACCAAGGGGGTGGGTGGGCGCATGATGAAGTGCGCCGCAGGAACGCCCAGTGCTTCTGCAAGCCGGAACAACTCCATGGCGGAGATCTTGCGCTCGCCGGACTCGATGCGCACGAGCGCCGTTCGGTCCAGGCCGAGCCGCATCGCCAGCTCGCCCTGGCTCACTCCGGCGGCCTGCCGTGCTTCCGCAACCCGCTCGCCGATCTCGTCCCAGCTCTCGGCCGTCTCCATGTGTGTGATTTTTGCACATCTGGCACGCGGTCGCCTGTGAACGTCGAGATGTCCACCAGATGATCAAGAAGTGTGGGGAAATGTGTATATATGTTCGATATGAGTGCAGCCGAAAATGCAGCCATGGCGTGCCGAAGAGCCGGACTGCATTGTGTGTCCGGCTCTTCGGTTTGGATTCGCCCTTGAACGAAGCCCTACACGAGCGGCTGCTCCGGCTCGCTCGGCATCTCGGTCGATCCCGTGACAACCATCAGCAGCACCTCCTGGGCCCACTCCACCCAGCGAAGCTCGGCATCTATTCGCTTCGTGATGGTGGTTGGCCTGAACGTCTCGCGCTCTGGGGCGTCGATGTCGCCGGCTCGCACCCAGCACAGCGTGATCATCCCGTCCATCAGGGATTCGAGCCAGCCCCTCTGAGGCTCCGGGGTTGCCGCGACCCCCCGACGGAAGACCGCAAAGAACCGGCCCGTGAACTGGGCCACCGTCGATTGCGCCGCATTCACGGCTGCGATCTCGGCTGGCCCGTCTCCCCAACGCCCCGCGTCGGCCATCGCCTCGTACGTGACTCTGAGTTCCTCGAGCTGAGCGTGGAAGTCGAGCGCGGCCTTCTGTGCCATAGCCTGTCTGTTGTACTCCCCAAGGGCTTGCTCCAGCTGTTGCATCGGGCCCGCGGATCGGACGTCGCGGACCTGCTCCTCGAGTTCGGAGATGCGCCGCCGGTCTGCGCGGCGCTGTTCACGAAGCGCGTGCAGTTCCGCGTCGACCTGCGCCCGACCGTTCCGCTCCGCTTCCAAGACCTGGCGAAGCTCCCGAACCTGCTCTCGCGCTTCGTCGAGCTCGGGTGACAACACGGGCTCCGGCGAAGACCCGTGCTCCCGGGCCGCGTAGATCAGCAAGCGAGTTCTCGCCACATCCTCCGGCCGAGCCTCCGTGCCCTCGCACTCCGCGAGGACCTGGTGCAGCAAGGAGGCCAGCTCCAGGCGTGGAACTTCGCGACCGTTCAGGAACTTGGACAGCCTCGTTCGGTCTACGCGCAGTCCGCCGTCGCTCAGCCTGTCCGCGAGCCTCTCGGACGAGAGACCGGTCCGGCTTCGGAGATCCCGCAGATGATCGGCCAACTTGCGCTGGGAAGGCGTTAGTTGTCGACCGAGTGGAGCCAGCCCACGCTGTGTCTCTACCTGCTGGCGCTCCATTCCGCCCCCACGATCCCCGGTTGCCGTTTCCATGCAAGGTGCGGTGCCCCCACGCAAGGTGATGTTGCGAACTGGCGCAACCGGCGTCCGACTTGCTGTGATCGGACCATACCGAAACAGGGATCACACGGAGACTTACATGCCCCGTTTGCGCACCGCACGCCCGTTCATCGACATCCGAATCGGCGACCTGAGGCTGACCGCTCAACGCCGCCCGTTCCGTTCGATCGTCGCCCTCTGCTCGCTCACCGGGGCCCTCGCCGGATTCCTCGCACTGCACCGGTAGCGGATCGGCTGGGATGGCATAGGCGAAAGGCAAGTGGCGCGACTGCCAGTGCCGCAGCAGATCCGTTCCGGCGATCCAGCCGTGCCGGGGCTCACAAGACCGACTGAGGCCACCGAAGGACGAAGGCCCCGATCGCTGGGCGGTCGGGGCCTTCGGTAAAGCTGGCGGAGGATACGAGATTCGAACTCGTGAGGGGTTGCCCCCAACACGCTTTCCAACTGTTCGTCCGGGCGTTCGGCGGCGGTCGTGAGCGTCCTGACCTGCGGCGGAGCGGCTCGCTGGATGGGCTCCGAACGGTGCTGGACGGGGGTGAATGCAACCAAGACTGCAACCAGGACGTAGCTGGGATCGCGTTGTGGCCGTCTCGGTCGGGTGCCGTTCGCAATGGTCAGCCGGTGAAGCCCGGGACCACCAGGCCGGACTCGTACGCGATCACCACGGCATGGGTCCGGTTCTGCGCGCCGAGCTTGGTCAGCACGTTTCCGACGTGAGTCTTGACCGTCTCCAGGCTCACCGTGAGGGACTCCGCGATCTCCGGATTGGAGAGCCCGGTGGCCATCAGGCGGAGCACCTCCTCCTCCCGGCCAGTCAGGGCGGCCTGCGGCAGGGCCTCGGCGGAGCCCAGCGGGCGGGCGGCGACCATGCGGCCCAGGGCGGCCGGGAAGAGGACCGCTTCGCCCGCAGCCACCACCCGGACCGCCTCGGCGATCTGGCGGACCGGGAGGCGCTTGAGGACGAAGCCGCTGGCGCCCGCGCTGAGGGCGGCGGTGACGTAGCCGTCGTTCTCGAAGGTGGTGATCACCACGACCTTCGGCGGGTCGGCCGCTTCGGCCAGCAGTTGGCGGGTGGCCTCGATCCCGTTGCGACGCGGCATCCGGACGTCCATCAGGACCACGTCCGGCCGCAGGCCCTGCGCCAGTTCGACCGCCTCGACGCCGTCGGCGGCCTCGCCGACCACCGTGATCCCGGGCTGGGCCGCGAGCAGCGTGCGCAGACCGCTACGGGTGACCTCGTCGTCGTCCGCGATCAGCAGCGTGATGGGGGTGCCGACGGACGTCGGGTCGGAGCCGGTCACGCCGAGACCCGTACCGGCAGCCGGACGGCCAGCCGCCAGTGCTGCGTCCCGTCCGGGCCGGCCTGGAACTCACCGTGCAGCAGCCGTACGCGCTCGGCCAGTCCGGGCAGACCGTGGCCGGAGGTCGGGAAGGCACCCGGGCCCGGGCCCGTCCGTTCCCCGGTCCGGTTGACCACCGTGAGATCCAGCCCGTCCGGCCCGGCCGCCACCCGGACTTCGATCGGGCCGCCCGCCCCGTGGCGCAGCGCGTTCGTCAGCCCCTCCTGGAGGATTCGGTACGCCGCCCGGGAAAGCGTCCCCTGCACCTGCGTCAGTTCGCCCGACAGGGTTGGTTCCACCACCGCCCCCGCGTGCCGCAGACGGTCCAGCAGCTCGGGGAGGTCGGCCAGGGTCCGGGTCGGCGCTGTTCCTGACTGTTCCTCGCGCAGCACTCCGAGCACGTAGTCCAGGTCCTCCAGCGCGGCCCGGGTCGACTCCTCGATGCTGCGCAGGGCGGCCCGCGCCGCCGCCGGGTCGGCGGAGAGCACCTCGCCCGCCACCGCCGCCTGGATGGTGGCCGCCGTCAGCGTGTGCCCGATCGAGTCGTGCAACTCGTGAGCGATCCGGTTGCGTTCGGCCAGCAGCAGCTCCCGCTCGGCCGCCAGTGCGAGCCGCTCGGCCGCCGACGGGCCCAACAGCCGTGGCGCCGACCACCGCAGGGCCTTCGTCACCAGTACGCAGACGGCCACCGCCAGCAGGATGCACACGGCCGCCACCACCCAGCTCCACCCGCCCGACACCCGGACCGACGTGCCGAACAGGCTCGCCCGCGCCTCGCCGCCGAGCCAGTTCCCCGGCAGGGAGAGGCCCATGATGAACAGCACCCCGCTGGCCAGCGCCCCCGTCCACCCGACGGCCACGTGCAGCACCAGCCAGATCGGGGTCCGCCAGCGGTCGAGGCCGAGTGAACCAGAGGTCCGGCGACCGGCCATCGGATTCGGCAGCGGCACCTGCAGCAGCTGGCGGGCGGACACGACCAGCGCCCGCCGTACAGGGCGCGCCAGTCCGACCACGCCGACCAGCACGGCCCAGACCAGCAGGACCAGGACGATCTGCACGCCTTCCGGAGCGGATCGCCACGACAGCGCTGGCAACAGGGCGAGAGGCAGCAGCGGAAGGCTCGCCAGCGCGCCGCAATAGGCGAACAGCACACCCGAATACGTGGAGCCGCGCAGCAGCGGCCGGATTCCCCTGATCATGGTCGCCAGTATCGCCGGGCAGCCCACCGGCAGCCTCCCCCGATCGGGGGAGCGATTTCTCCCGCCTTCCCGCGATGCGGTTGAAGGGCCCTGGAAACCAGGATCGTGCCCAGACCAAACGATCCCCAGGAGTTGACTGATGCGTACTCAGATCCGGCAGGGCCTTCGTTCCTCGACCCGGCAGCAGGGCGGCAGGCGGCGACGAGCCGTGTCGGCCGCCGCTGCGGTGGCCATCGGCGTCATGACGCTGGGTGCCCTCGCCCCGCCCGCTGCCTCCGCCTCCGATTCCGCAGCCGTCTCCGCTGCTGCTGCCGCCAGGCCGGACGCCGTCCAGCAGGCCCTGAACACGCTGGTGCGCGACGACGGGATGCCCGCCGCCCTGGCGAGCGTCCAGGACCGGAACGGCCGCACCCACACCTACACCGCAGGAGTCGGCGACCTGACCACCGGCTCGAAGGTGCCCAGGGACGGCCAGGTACGGATCGGCAGCAACACCAAGGCGTTCACGGCGGTCGTGGTCCTGCAACTGGTCGGCGAAGGGAAGATCGGCTTGGACGCCTCGGTCGACACCTACCTGCCCGGCCTCGTCCGCGGGGAGGGGATCGACGGGCGTCGCATCACCGTCCGCCAGCTCCTCCAACACACCAGCGGACTCCCCGACTACGGCATCCACCTCGACGACGACGAGATCAGGAACCGGTACTTCGAGCCCCGCGAGCTGCTCGACATCGCCCTCCGGTACAAGGCCGACGCGGCTCCGGGGACGACGTGGGGGTACAGCAACACCAATTACGTCGTGGCCGGCCTGATCGTCCAGAAGGTCACCGGCCGCCCCCTCGCCGAGGAGATGGACCGGCGCATCATCAAGCGCATCGGGCTGCGCCACACCTACTTCCCCGCTCCTGGCGAGATGACCATCCGAGAGCCGCACCCCCAGGGTTACCACCGCAACCCGGCGGACGGACCGCTGCGCGACTTCACGGAGTTGGACCCCTCCGCAGGCTGGGCCGCAGGCCAGTTGATCTCCACCAACTCCGACCTCAACCGCTTCTTCACCGCGCTCCTCGCCGGCCACCTCCTCCCGGCGGCCCAGCTCGCCGAGATGCGCACGACCGTCCCCACCGGCCACCCCGGCCTCCGCTACGGGCTGGGGCTCACGAGCAGGCCGCTGTCGTGCGGCGGCGTCTACTGGGGCCACGGCGGCGACATCGCGGGGTACGAGACCCGGGGCGGTGTCACCGACGACGGCCGCGCCGCCAACGTCGCGGTCACCACCATCCCGACGGACGAGGCGGCCACGCAGCACGTGAAGGACGCCGTGGACAGGGCCCTGTGCGGCTGAGGCACGCCACCCCGCCCGGGCCCGGCTCGCCGGGCCCGGGCGACCCGAACCAAGATCCGGCAATTTCCCAGGAGTTGACTCATGCGTGGACAGACACGGCAAGGACTTCGGCGGCGACGGGCCCTGTCGGCCGCAGCCGCGCTGACGATCGGCGTTATGACGCCGGGCATCCTGTCGGCGCCCCAGGCCTCCGCCGCCAGGCAGGATTCCGTCCAGCGGAGCCTGAACGCGCTGGTGCGCGACGACGGGATGCCCGCCGCGCTGGCGAGCGTCCAGGACCGGAACGGCCGCGCCCGGACCTACACCGCAGGAGTCGGAGACCTGGCCACCGGCGCACCGGTACCCGTCGACGGGCAGGTGCGGATCGGCAGCAACACCAAGACCTTCGTCGCGGTCGTCGTCCTCCAGCTCGTCGCGGAGCGGAGGGTGGACCTAGACGCCTCCGTGGACACCTACCTGCCCGGCCTCGTCCGCGGGGAGGGGATCGACGGGCGCCGCATCACCGTCCGCCAGCTCCTCCAGCAGACCAGCGGACTCCCCAACTACAGCGATTACCTCGGGGACGACGTCCGGTACTACGCCCCCCGCGAACTGCTCGCCACAGCCCTCCAGCACCCGGCCGACTTCGCCCCCGGGACGAGTTGGAAGTACAGCAACACCAACTACGTGCTCGCCGGCCTGATCGTCCAGAAGGTCACCGGCCGCCCCCTGGCCGAGGAGATCGACCGGCGCGTCGTCCGACCCGCCGGGCTGCGCCACACCTACTTCCCAGCTCCCGGTGACGCGAGCATCCGGGAGCCCCACCCCCACGGCTACTACCGGGAATCGGCGGACGCGCCGCTGCGCGACATCACGGAGATCGACCCCTCCTGGGGCTGGGCGGCAGGCCAGATGGTCTCCACCGGCTCCGACCTCGACCGCTTCCTCAGCGCACTCCTGGCCGGCCGCCTCCTGCCCTCGGCCCAGCTCGCCCAGATGCGCTCCACCGTCCCCGCCGAAGCGACCTTCGGCCCCGGCGCCCGCTACGGACTTGGACTCGTCAGCCGGCCGCTGCCGTGCGGCGGCCTCTCCTGGGGCCACGGCGGCAGCTTCCCGGGGTACGAGACCCGGGGCGGCGCCACCGACGACGGCCGCGCCGCCAACGTCGCGGTCACCATGCAGCTCACCGACGAGGCGGGCCGGAGGAATCTCGACCGCGCCGTGGACACCGCCCTGTGCCGCTGAACCTCGCCGAGGGCGTGCCGTGAAGCAGAACGACCGATGGGCCCGACATTACGTCGGGCCCATCGGCCTCAGGTGTGCGTACAGCCGCCACATCGTCACCGTCCACGACGTCGGCCGTCGTGGACGCCCGCCTACGAAACTGCAACCACGGAACGACGAAGGACCCGACTGCAATGCAGTCGGGTCCTTCGTCTGCCCTGGCGGGCAAGGGCGGAGGATACGAGATTCGAACTCGTGAGGGGTTGCCCCCAACACGCTTTCCAACTGTTCGTCCGGGTGTCCGGGGACGGTCGTAGGTTTCCTGACCTGCGGTGCAATGTCTCGCCGGCTGGGCGCCGAACGCCCCCGGACGGGGGTGAATGCAACCAGAACTGCAACTAGACCGGGTTGCCTCCTCACCTGGGCACTCAGGCCTATTGGATGACTTGGCCCTGCTTTACCGTGAACTCCTCGTGCGTAGTGACGCCGTACGGTGAGGCGGAGACGCTGTCTGGCCAGGAATATAGACAGTGCCGTCGGTCCGAGTTGAAGAGCTGGCTGCCAGTTCCTCTGAGGCGTCGCCCAAGTGGCTGGCAGGCGTGGTCTGCGATTTCCCGCCATCGCACTGACTGGCGGCGATCTTCAGTTGTCGTTAGTCAGTCGTGAAATAGGAATGATCCGCTCCTCAGGCCCCTGAATCCTCCCGCGTGCTACGTTGTACGCCCAGGCATGAGTAGAGATTTTCTTCTCGATTGAAAAATGCTTTCCTGTGGCGGCATCCATAACCTTGTGGAACTCGTCCATGAGGGCCTGCCAGTCTGCGACTTTGAAATCTGAATCGGCCCAACTGTAAATAGATTTCAACTCGCGTTTGACAGCGGAGAAGAAAGAGGTGGGCTCACGATTCCCCACGCCTATTTTTATGCCATGCTCCGTTAGCCAACGCTTGTGCTCCTCTGGCGCGCCGAGCCACTTGTCTGGACTGTCGCGGAGTTCCGCATAGTCAACCCACGCCCAGAAGCTCTCAGCATCGGCCACGTCTGGAGACTCTGCATGATGACTCTTGCAAAGCAGGGCAAAATTGCGCACATCCATAGATCCACCAAGCGATGTGGGAACTACGTGGGCGCGCTCAACGGGCTTTCGCCAGCAGACGAGGCATGCAGGCTCGTCCATGCCTAGGTAGTCCACGATGGCCTGAATAGGGGGGCGGGTTTTTCGCTGGTCTGGCTGTGCTTCGCGAGGCTTTAGAGGAAGTTTCGCCGTGTCGTAACCGTAGTCGCTGCCATCCTCCGGATATTGAATCCGGAGGATATCTGGAATATTGTCGTCCTGTTTGCCGAACTTTATGTCGGCCAGTGGCGTGTGAATCTCTGACACATAGTTGCTCAGAAATCCCAAGGCAAAGTCGCTAATCAATTCGAATGCATCGTGATCAAATGCGCCATTTTCGTTCTTGTGCCCTTGGATGTCTATGTAGACGTATCGAGGTGCTCCGGGTCTAATCGCCTGTGCATGCTTGACACTTTCGAAAATTCTCCCGGCTGCCCGTTCGAAGTTCTCGTAGACCGCCATGTCGTGATAGATCGCGAGACCTTTTCCCTGCCGCTCGGGTGTGACCTTGGCTTTGATCTTTCGCTTGCCCATATGCCCCTCCCCCTGTGGATACCGCGCACTCAAGAGGGTTGCATGTCGTGCTGACAGTTGCCATCCCGTATTGCAAATGGATAGATCGTGCGCACGGATGAGAGAAACTGAACGAATCTGATCAAGCGTCAAGATAGTGCGTAGCGATGATCTCCATGGATTTCACGATGATGATCGCGTTAGCATCGCCACTACCCACCGGGCGCACCACACCCTCCGGGTGGCTCTGGGGAAGATGGTTCGCCGTTGGCACCTCGCCATCAATGTTGCCAAGGACGCCAAGGTGCCCCGCATCGACGAAGAGGAGATCGAGTCCTACTCGGTCGTGGAGGTGCAGAAGATCCTGCTGGGGATTGGGCGCCGACGGCACGCCGCCCGATGGGTCATTGCCCTCGCTCTCGGCCCGCGCCAGGGTGAGGTGCCCGGCATGAAGTGAGCGGACGTGGACTTGGAGGCGGGCATCATCCGACTACGCCGTAACCGGCTCCGTCCCAGGTTCGAGCACGGGTGCGGCGGTGACTGTGGTCGGAAGGCCGGTTACTGCCCTCAGTGTGTGCAGGTGCAACGAGAGACCAAGGATGCAAAGTCTCGCGCCGGCCGCCGCCCGCTTCCGCTCCAGGACGAGCTGATCAAGTTGTTCCGCAAGCAACAGGAGGAGCAGGGCCAGGAGTGGTCGCTCGCCGGACAGCTGTGGGAGAAGAAGGGCTACCGCTTCACCTTGCCCCGACTGGTGGGCCGCTGAACCCGAACACCGACGATCACGAGTGGAAGGACATCCTGCGGGCGGCTGGCGTCAGTGACGCCCAGGCGCACGACGCGCATCAACACCGCCGGCACCGCGCTGCTGATCCTCAAGGTCCCCGAACGGATCGTGATGGTCAACATGGGGTGGTCGTCCGCCTCCATGGCGAAGCGCTTCCAGCACGCGACCGATCCGCTGTTGCTGGGGACGGCCGAGAAGATCGGCGAACTGTTCTGGGGCCGCCCGGCCAGCGCGGTGGGAGAGAACTCCGAGAAGGCCGACTGGGACGGACAACGCCGAAGGCCCCCGACCGCAGCGCGGTCGGGGGCCTTCGAGCTGCCCTGGCGGGCAGAGGCGGAGGATACGAGATTCGAACTCGTGAGGGGTTGCCCCCAACACGCTTTCCAAGCGTGCGCCCTAGGCCTCTAGGCGAATCCTCCGTGGGAGAGCTTAGTACATGTTGAGGGGTGCTCGCGAACCGCTGTCTCGTAGGTGGTCGCGGGTGGCTGCCTGCGGATCGGAGATGGGGGTGGAGTGCAGGGAGTGGGGCCGGGATCCGCTACTCTTGGGGCAGCCCCTCGTGTGGCGTTATCTCTCTGAACCCCCCCAGGGCCGGAAGGCAGCAAGGGTAGGAGGGCTCTGGCGGGTGCACGGGGGGTCCTTGCGTTTCCGGGGAGCCCGGGGGGAGAAGTGCGGGGCCGAGTTCGGTGGGGCGACGCGTTTGTCCTTGCGTCCCGATATCGTCGGTGGCGTGTCCCTAGCCCTGTACCGCCGCTACCGCCCCGAGACCTTCGCGGAGGTCATCGGGCAGGAGCACGTGACCGCTCCGCTCCAGCAGGCCCTGCGCAACAACAGGGTCAACCACGCGTACCTCTTCAGCGGCCCGCGCGGCTGCGGCAAGACGACGAGTGCCCGAATCCTGGCCCGCTGCCTCAACTGTGAGCAGGGCCCGACGCCGACGCCGTGTGGTGAGTGCCAGTCCTGCCGGGATCTGGCGACGGGTGGCCCCGGTTCGATCGACGTGATCGAGATCGACGCCGCCTCGCACGGTGGTGTGGACGACGCGCGCGAACTGCGCGAGCGGGCGTTCTTCGCGCCGGTGCACAGCCGGTACAAGATCTTCATCCTGGACGAGGCGCACATGGTGACCTCGGCCGGCTTCAACGCGCTGCTGAAGGTGGTGGAGGAGCCGCCGGAGCACCTCAAGTTCATCTTCGCGACCACCGAGCCGGAGAAGGTGATCGGGACGATCCGGTCCCGTACGCACCACTATCCGTTCCGGCTGGTGCCGCCCGGCACGCTGCGGGACTACCTGGCGGAGGTCTGCGGCCGGGAGGGCATCCAGGTCGAGGACTCCGTCTTCCCGCTGGTGGTCCGGGCCGGCGCCGGGTCGGTGCGTGACTCGATGTCGGTGATGGACCAGCTGCTCGCGGGTGCGGGCGAGGCCGGTGTGACGTACCAGATGGCGACGTCGCTGCTCGGGTACACGGACTCGGCACTGCTGGACGAGGTGGTCGACGCCTTCGCCGAGCACGACGGGGCCACGGTCTTCCAGGTCATCGACCGGGTGGTCGAGGGCGGGCACGACCCGCGCCGTTTCGTGACGGACCTGCTGGAGCGGCTGCGCGACCTGGTGATCCTCGCCACAGTGCCGGACGCCGGGGAGAAGGGGCTGATCGATGCCCCGGCCGACCGGGTCGCGGTGATGCAGGCGCAGGCCGACCGGTTCGGAGCGGCCGAACTGAGCCGGGCCGCCGACATCGTCAACACCGGGCTGACCGAGATGCGGGGGACCGCGGCGCCCCGGCTGCAGCTGGAGCTGATCTGCGCCCGGGTGATGCTGCCCGGCGCGTACGACGACGAGCTGTCGCTGCAGGCGCGGCTGGACAAGCTGGAGCGGCGGGCCGCGGCCGGAGCACTGGCCGCACCGATGGCGGGTATGGCCCAGCCCGGCGGCTTCGCTGCGGCTCCGCCGGGCGCGGCTCCTTCGGGCGCGGTCCCCCCGAGCACGGTGGCGGCGCCGGCGCCGATGGCAGCTGCACCGCAGCAGCCCGCAGCCGTAGCCGCCCCGGCGCCGCCCGCCCCTGTGCAGCCTCCCGTGCCCGCACCGGCGGGTCCCGCGCCCGGCGCGTGGCCGATCGCGCGCAGCTTCTCCCCCGGCGGGGGAGCGCCCGAGCCCGCTCCCGCGCCCCCGGCAGCCACGTCCGCGCCTGTGCCCGCACCGGCGTACGCCCAGGCCCAGCCGGCCCCCGTCGCTCCCGCTCCCGCTCCCGCAGCGCAGCCGTCGGGCGCCCAGCCGTCCGCCGCCGCGCAGCAGGGCGCCGGGCAGGTCCGCCAGCTCTGGCCGCAGATCCTGGAAGCGGTGAAGAACCGCCGCCGGTTCACCTGGATCCTGCTGAGCCAGAACGGCCAGGTCGCGGGCTTCGACGGCAGCGTGCTCCAGGTCTCGTTCATCAACGCCGGCGCCCGGGACAGCTTCGTCAGCAGCAACAGCGACGACGTGCTGCGCCAGGCCCTGGCCGACTCCCTCGGTGTGGACTGGCGGATCGAGTGCATCGTCGATCCGTCCGGTGGCAGTATCGGCGGTGGCGGCGGGGCCGGGTACGCGCCGCCGGCTCCGCAGGCCGGTGGTGGCGGCGGTGGCTGGGGCGGCGGTGCGCCGCAGGTGTCCAGGCCGGCCGCGCCGGTGGCGGTTCCGGTCTCGGCGCCCGCCCCGGCACCCGTCCAGCCCGCGCCGAGCCCGGTGCCGCCGCCGACCGCCGCGTTCGCCGCGCCGTCGGTGCAGCAGCAGCCGTCCGTGGCACCGCCGCAGGCACCGCCCGCCCCGATGGTCGCCCCCGAGGACGACATCCCCGAGGACGACGACCCGGAGCTCAAGGAGGACGCGTACTCCGGCCAGGAGCTGATCATCCGTGAGCTCGGGGCGACGGTCCTGGAGGAGATCCACCACAACAAGTGACCGGAGACGCCTACGCGTCGGATGGCGGCGCGTAGGCTCGGATCGACGTTTCCGTGCACAGGCAGGAGTGAGCCGTGTTCCCTGGTGGTGGCCAGCCCAATATGCAGCAGCTGCTCAAGCAGGCGCAGAAGATGCAGGAGGAGCTCGGCAAGGCACAGAAGGAGCTGGCCGAGACGAAGGTGAGCGGTACGGCGGGCGGCGGCCTGGTCGAGGCGACGGTGACGGGTGCCGGTGAGCTGGTGGCGCTGACCATCGCGCCCGCCGCGGTCGACCCGGAGGACACCGAGACGCTGGCCGACCTCGTGCTGGCGGCGGTCCGGGACGCCAACGCGGCGGCCCAGAAGCTCCAGGCGGACCGGATGGGCCCGCTGACCCAGGGCCTCGGCGGCGGCGGTATCCCCGGCCTGCCGTTCTAGGCGGGTACGGGCCGTCGTCGGCCCGCGTGGACGTGGCCGACTGGTAGCAGAACCGCAGCCACGCTGTGTGATTTATGGGTAAGTCGGGCGTCGGACGGTGTGTCCGGCGCCCGATCCGTTGGATGATGGCACCGCAAGAGCAGGCACGAGAGCACGACGGAAGGCGCGAAGTGTACGAGGGCGTGGTTCAGGACCTGATCGACGAACTGGGCAGGCTGCCTGGCGTCGGGCCCAAGAGCGCGCAGCGGATCGCCTTCCATGTCCTGCAGGCCGACCCGACGGACGTCCGCCGCCTGGCGCACGCGCTGCTGGAGGTCAAGGAGAAGGTCCGGTTCTGCGCGGTCTGCGGCAATGTCGCGGAGTCCGAGCAGTGCCGGGTCTGCCTGGACCCGCGGCGCGACCTGGCGGTGATCTGCGTGGTCGAGGAGCCCAAGGACGTCGTCGCGATCGAGCGCACCCGGGAGTTCCGCGGCCGCTACCACGTGCTGGGCGGAGCGATCAGCCCGATCGAAGGCGTCGGCCCGGACGACCTGCGGATCCGCGAGCTGCTCGGGCGGCTCGCCGACGGCACGGTCACCGAGCTGATCCTGGCGACCGACCCCAATCTGGAGGGGGAGGCAACCGCCACCTACCTGGCCCGGCTCTGCAAGCCGATGGGTCTGAAGGTGACCCGACTGGCGAGCGGACTGCCCGTCGGTGGGGATCTGGAGTACGCCGACGAGGTCACCCTCGGCCGGGCCTTCGAAGGGAGACGACTGCTCGATGTCTGACCACACCCGCGCGGATGCGCACTCGCACACCCAGGCCGAGGCGCCGGACGATTTCGCGGTGCAGATCGCGGACTCGGTCGAGAGCTTCGTCCTCGCCGTGACCGAGGTAGCCAAGGGGGACGAGCCCGGCAGCGCGATCTCGCTGCTCCTGCTGGAGGTCTCCCAGCTGCTGCTGGCGGGCGGCAGGCTCGGTGCGATCGAGGATGTCCTCCCGGAGGACCGGTTCGAGCCGGACGCCGGGCCCGAGCCGGACGGCGTCGAGCTGCGCGAGCGGCTCGCCGAGCTGCTGGCGCCGATCGACGTCTACCACGAGGTCTTCGACCCGTACGGTCCGCCCACGCGCCCGAACGCCTTCCGGATCTCGGACGACCTGGCCGGGGTGGTGAGCGAGCTGGAGCACGGTCTGACCCACTACCGCGAGGGACGGGTCAGCGAGGCGTTGTGGTGGTGGCAGTTCTCGTACCTGTCCAACTGGGGTTCGACCTGCTCGGCGGTGCTGCGGGCGCTGCAGTCGCTGGTCGCGCACGTCCGGCTGGACAGCCCGATCGGTGCGGCGGTGGACGGTGCCGACACCGACGACGACGGGTTGACGGACGAGCAGCTGGAACAGCAGGCCGGCGATCTGATGGCCGCCGAGCTGGGCCTCTGAGACCGGGACCCGGGACTGGTCCTGCGACTGGCCCCGGCAGCGGTCCTGGAAATGGTCCCCGAGCCGGGCTCCGGGATCGGTCGCCGAGCCGCCGAGGGGCACAGCGGACACGAACGACGGGCCCCGAAGCGACTGTGACGAAGAATTCACTCATCGTCCGGCCGGAGAAATTCGGAGCCGATCGGCCGTGGATCCGGCAATTCTTGTCGGCTGCCGGGAGCGGCCCCGAAGACCTGTCGAAAGCCCCTGACCACCAGTCGATACCGGTGTCTCATCATATGGAATGCGGCTGAGGTGCCGAAACCGCTGGATAGACTGGCTCGGACCGCAGATGGGGCCACCCAGTCCCCCTGAACGACACAAGTCGAGGAGCGCACGTGGGCCTTGTCGTGCAGAAGTACGGCGGCTCATCCGTTGCGGATGCCGAGGGCATCAAGCGCGTAGCCCGCCGAATCGTTGACGCCAGGAAGGCCGGCCATGAGGTCGTCGTCGTGGTGTCCGCGATGGGCGACACGACGGACGAGCTCATCGAACTCGCGGAACAGGTAACCCCGATTCCGTCCGGCCGCGAGTTCGACATGCTGCTGACCGCTGGAGAGCGGATCTCCATGGCACTGCTGGCCATGGCGATCAAGACGCTGGGCTTCGACGCCCAGTCCTTCACGGGCAGCCAGGCCGGTGTCATCACGGACTCCACGCACAACAAGGCGCGCATCATCGATGTCACGCCGGGCCGGATCCGTGCCGCCCTGGACGAGGGCAACGTCGCGATCGTGGCGGGTTTCCAGGGCGTCTCCCAGGTCAGCAAGGACATCACCACCCTCGGCCGGGGTGGCTCGGACACCACGGCGGTCGCCCTCGCGGCGGCCCTGAACGCCGAGGTCTGCGAGATCTACACCGATGTGGACGGCGTGTTCACCGCCGATCCGCGGGTGGTGAAGAAGGCCCGCAAGATCGACTGGATCGGGTTCGAGGACATGCTGGAGCTGGCCTCGTCCGGCTCCAAGGTGCTGCTCGACCGGTGTGTCGAGTACGCCCGGCGCTATAACATCCCGATTCACGTACGCTCGTCCTTCTCCGGACTTCCGGGGACGATTGTGAGCGGAAGCAACCCGACCAAGCCCGAAGGGGGCGAAATGGAGCAGGCGATCATCTCCGGAGTCGCCCATGACACGTCCGAGGCCAAGGTCACGGTCGTGGGTGTGCCGGACAAGCCGGGCGAGGCGGCCCGCATCTTCCGCGCCATCGCGGATGCCGAGGTCAACATCGACATGGTGGTGCAGAACGTCTCCGCCGCGTCCACCGGCCTCACCGACATCTCCTTCACCTGCCCGAAGTCCGAGGGCCAGAAGGCGATCGACGCGCTCAACCGGGTCCGCGAGGGCATCGGCTTCGAGTCGCTCCGCTACGACGACGCGATCGGCAAGATCTCGCTGGTCGGCGCGGGCATGCGCTCCAACCCCGGCGTCACCGCGACCTTCTTCGAGGCGCTCTCAGAGGCCGGGGTCAACATCGAGCTGATCTCCACCTCCGAGATCCGCATCTCGGTGGTCACCCGTGCCGACGACGTGAACGAGGCCGTCCGGGCCGTGCACAGCGCCTTCGGCCTGGACAGCAGCACCGACGAGGCAGTGGTCTACGGCGGGACCGGTCGATGAGTCGTAAGCCCAACCTCGCGGTCGTCGGCGCCACCGGCGCCGTCGGGACCGTGATGCTGGGCCTCCTCTCCGCGCGGGAGGACGTCTGGGGCGAGATCCGGCTGATCGCTTCGCCGCGATCGGCCGGCCGCCGACTGACCGTACGCGGTGAGGAGGTCGAGGTCGTCACCCTCTGCGAGGAGGCGTTCGACGGCATCGACGTGGCGATGTTCGACGTCCCCGACGAGGTCTCCGCCCAGTGGGCGCCGATCGCGGCGGCCAAGGGCGTCGTCGTGGTGGACAACTCCGGCGCGTTCCGGATGGACGAGGACGTCCCGCTGGTCGTCCCCGAGGTGAACGCGGTGGCGGCCAGGCTCCGCCCGCGCGGCATCATCGCCAACCCGAACTGCACCACGCTCACCATGATGTGCGGCCTCGCCGCGCTGCACGCCGAGTACGGGCTCACGGAGCTGGTGGTGGCCTCGTACCAGGCCGCCTCCGGTGCCGGACAGCCCGGCGTGGACGCGCTGCGCGACCAGCTCAAGCAGGTCGCGGGCACCGGCGTCGGCGAGCAGACCGGTGACCTGCGTGCCGTGATCACCGACAACGGCCCGTTCCCGGCGCCGCTGGTGCTGAACGCGGTGCCGTGGGCGGGCTCGCCGATGGAGGGCGGCTGGTCCTCCGAGGAGCTCAAGGTCCGCAACGAGTCCCGCAAGATCCTCGGCCTGCCGGACCTCAAGGTCTCCGCGACCTGCGTCCGGATCCCCGTGGTCACCACGCACTCGCTGGTCGTGCACGCGGTCTTCGAGCGGGAGGTCAGCCAGGAGCACGCGCAGGACATCCTGCGGGAGGCGCCGGGCGTGGTCCTCTACGACAACCCGGCGGCCGGTGAGTTCCCGACCCCCAACGACGTGGTGGGCACGGACCCCACCTGGGTCGGGCGGGTCCGGAGAGCGCTGGACGACCCCAACGCGCTGGACCTCTTCCTCTGCGGGGACAACCTGCGCAAGGGGGCCGCGCTGAACACTGCTCAGATCGCGGAACTGGTCGCGGCCGAGTTCAGCGCCTGAGGCAGCCCGTTCGGGGGCTCTGGGGGCTCTGGGGGCTCCGGGGGTTCCGGGTCAGGGGCCGTGGGCTCCACCGCTGGTCCGACTGTTGGCCGCGCCGGTACCGCAGGCCCTTGCAGGCGCTGGTGCCACTGCTGACGTGGTGGGTATGAGTGCTTTCGCTGCCGTTGTTGTGATCGCTGTCCGGAAACGGACGGTCCGGATCCCCCTCCAGGGTGCTGGAGGGGGATTCTGCGTGTGCGGGAGAATATGCCTTCGGCCGGGCAACCATGACAGGGGAGCGAGTGTCCAACAGGCGTGGCGAACGTAATGGGGGCGGTCTCCGTGGTGCCCATGGCACCTGTGATGGTGGTGCCGGCAGCGCCTGTGATGCCTTTGGCACCCCTGGTGCCGGTGGGGTCCATGCCGGTGGGGTCCGCTCCGTTGGGGTCCGTGCCGGTGGTGGTCCTGCCGCCCCGAGCAGGGCTGCTGGTCGATAGCCGCATGGGCACGGCCGCAGAGGACGCGGCAGGAGCCAGCGTCGATCACCTCACCGAGACCTACCAGGCGCACTACCGTTCCCTGCTGCGCCTGGCCGCCCTGCTCCTTGACGACCTGTCGACCTGCGAGGACGTCGTGCAGGAGGCGTTCATCCGGGTGCACGCCGCGCGTCGCCGAGTCCGCGAACCCGAGAAGACCCTCGCCTATCTCCGGCAGACCGTCGTCAACCTGTCCCGTTCGACGCTGCGTCGGCGCATCCTCGGCCTGCGACTGCTGCCCAAGCCGATGCCTGACATGGCCAGTGCAGAAGAAGGCGCTTACGATGCGCTGGAGCGCGACCAGCTGAAGACCGCGCTACGGGGGTTGCAACGCCGTCAGCGGGAGGTGCTCGTCCTGCGCTACTACGCGGACATGACGGAGGCGCAGGTCGCCGACGCGCTGGGGATCTCCCTCGGCTCGGTGAAGGCGTACGGATCGCGCGGCCTGGCCGCCCTGCGAGTCCTGATGGAGGCCGAGGATGACTGACGAGAGGATGGCCGGCGGCGAGCAGGACCCGCAGGGCGCGCAGGGCGCGGACGGGTCGGAGAGGCTGGAGGGGTCGGAGCGGCCGGAGCGGCCGTGGCTGGTTGAGCGGCAGTCAGGGCCGCTGGAGCCTTGCTGCGAGCTGCCGGTGACCGGTGTTCGGCGCGATCCGCGTGGAGGGGGCGTCGGGTTTTCCGGCCTCGGCGCGTCCGGTCCGAGGAGTGACGGGGCCGGGTACGGCGCGTCCGGCCCGGGGCAGGGTGCGGTTGGGGCGGGGCGGATTTCGGCCGAATCGGACGAGGAGCTGATGGAGCGACGGCTCCGCGAGCTGATCCACCAGTCCGTCACCGAGGTTCAGCCGGACCCGGCCGCGCTGCTGCGCATCCGGCAGGCGGTCCCGCGACGCCGGGCCCGGCACCGCAACGTCTGGACCGGTACGGTGGCCGCCGCGCTGCTCGTCGCCGCCGCCGTGCCGACCATCAAGGGCGTCCAGCACTTCGACCTCTCCGACGGCCCTACCACCGGCCGCACCCTCGCGGACACCGACGGCCGGAGCCCGGCCTCACCGTCCGAGGACAGCAAGGCGGGCCGTTCCCACCGGCCGAGCCCGACCGGCTCGGCCGACCGGCCTGGCTCGGCTGCGCCCGGTGTCGAGGCCAGCTCCGAGGCCGCCAGCCCCACGCCCGGGGCGGACGGCAGCCCGGCCGGAACCGTGCCGCTCCCCGACTGCGTGCGGGCCGACCTCGGCGCGGGCAGCTCCTATCTCGCCGCCGCGGACGCGAACGGCAAGGTGTACGGCTGGTTCACCGTGCTCAACACCTCCGGGCGCAGCTGTGCGCTGACCGGCCCCGGAACGGTGACGGTCAGCTCGGTGGAGGGGGGCGACCCGGCGAAGGTCAAGGTCGTCGACCACCTGGCCGGTGACCCGGCGGTCGGGCTGCCCGACCCGGCCCCGGCGTCCGGACCGTTGGTACTGCCGCCGAAGGCGGGGTACCAGGTCCGGTTCGGCTGGGTGCCGGACAAGCCGTGCCCGAACACCGGGGGTGGCAGCAGCCCGGCCGCGCCCGCCCCGCAGACCGCTGCCGCAGCCGCGCCCGCCGCCGATGCCTCGCCCGGCGCCCCGTCCTCCCCCGGCACCGGGCCGAGCCCCAGCAGCTCCCCGCCGCCCAGCACGCCCGCGAGCATCACACTGGAGCACACTCCGCAGTCCGGCGGCCCGGCTGCTGCGACGGCCCAGGTCAGCGGCGCCTGCGCCGGTACGGTCTACCACTCCGCCCCCGAGGCGGTCCCGGCGGCAACTCCGGCGCTTCCTTCCGGCACTCCGACGACGGTGGCCAGCGGGCAGTAGGCGGTCGGACGGGGCGGTGGTGCAGCGGACGTGGGGAGGCTGCGGTTCGTCATCTCGTCGGCAGTGCGGTGCCCGCGTGGTGGAGTGGTCGCGATGCTCGGGGTGGGTGCTGAGCCGGGCGCGGCGACCCCCGGGGGCACCGGTGGGTGTGAGGAATGGTTACCGTGGTGGGCGTGTACCGGTTTCTCCTGACTTCGCGCTGGCTGGGCGGCACCGTGGTGGCCCTGGTAGCCATCGCGGTCTGCCTCTGGCTCGGCTCCTGGCAGCTCGGGCGCTTCGAGGACCGGGCCTCCTCCCACAAGAACACCGGCAGCTCGGCGAAGGCCCCGGACACGGCTGCCCCGCTGGCCTCCGTACTGAAGGGCGGTACGGCCGAGGTCGGTACCGACACGGTCGGCCGCGAGATCACCGTCACCGGCAGCTACGACTCCGCGCACCAGCTGCTGGTCCCCAACCGCACGGTGGACGGCCGGAACGGCTACTACGTGCTCACCCCGCTGCGGACCGCCGACGGACCGGCCGCGGCCGTGGTCCGCGGCTGGGTACCCGGTGCACCGGCGGCGACGGGCGCGGGAGGCACAGCGGGTGCGGGCACAGGTAGCGGTGCGGCGGCCCAGGTGCCTGCTGCGCCGTCCGGTCAGGTGACCGTCACCGGTCGGCTCCAGGCACCGGAGAGCAGCGGCAGTGGCGGCGCGGTGGCCGGCGGACTGCCGTCCGGCCAGCTGGGCACGATCAGCTCGGCGACTCTGGTCAACGTGCTGCCGTACCGCTCGTACGACGGCTGGGTGGCCGCCGACGCCGCGCCGGACGGGCTCACCGCCGTTCCCACCGTGCAGCCGCAGGGCGGGGACGGGCTCAGCCTGCGGGCCTTCCAGAACCTCGGTTACACGTTGGAGTGGTTCGTCTTCGCGGGGTTCGTCGTCTTCATGTGGTTCCGCCTGGTGCGCCGGGAGGCGGAGATGCTCCAGGACCGGGCCCTCGGCCTCGACCCGGCCCTGGACTGAGCGACGCCCGGGAACGACTGATCGATCCCGGGGGACTACTTGAGCAGCCCCCGGGGAGTGCTGTTCCGTTCCCGGGGAGTGCCGGGCGTTCGCCGGCCCCCCGGGGCCGAAGAACGCCCGGGGGACCGAACAGTGGCTACTGGCCTGACCCGTCCTGGCCCGGCAGGTGCCGCCGGACGAAGTCGATCTCCAGTCGGAGCTGCTTGATCCGCTCCTCGACCACCAGCGAGCCGTGCCCGGCGTCGTAGCGGTAGACCTCGTGCACCTTGCCGAGAGCCTCCAGCCGCTCGACGTAGTTCTCGATCTGGCGGATCGGGCAGCGCGGGTCGTTGACCCCGGCGCTGATGTACACGGGCGCCTTGACCTGCTCGACGTACGTCAGCGGGGAGGAGGCGTGCCAGCGGTCCGGGACCTCCTCCGGGGTGCCGCCGAAGAGCGTCCGGTCCAGTGACTTGAGCGCTTCCATCTCGTCGGCGTAGGCGACCAGGTAGTCGGCGACCGGGACGACGGCCAGGCCGAGCGTCCAGCTGTCCGGCTGGGTGCCGAGCCCGAGCAGGGTCAGGTAGCCGCCCCAGGAGCCGCCGGAGAGCACCAGCTTCGACGGGTCGGCGAGTCCGGACTCCACGGCCCAGTCGCGGACGGCGCCGATGTCCTCCAGCTCGATCAGGCCGACCCGCTCGCGCAGTGCGTCCGTCCAGGCCTGGCCGTAGCCGGTGGAGCCGCGGTAGTTGACCCGGACGACCGCGAAGCCGTGGTCCAGCCAGGCGGCCGGGCCGGCGGCGAAGGAGTCGCTGTCGTGGTGGGTCGGGCCGCCGTGGATCTCGAAGACGGTCGGGAACGGGCCCTCCCCGTCCGGCCGCTGGACCAGTGCGTGCACCCGCCCGCCGGGCCCCTCGACCCAGACGTCCTCGACCGGGACCGACCCCGGCGGTACCGGTCCGGCCGCGCGCAGCACCACCGTCCCGGCGGTGGATCGCACGGCGGACGGCTCGGCGGCGGAGGACCAGAGGAACTCGACGGTCCCGTCCGGCCGCGCCGTCGCACCGGCCACCGTGCCACGCGGGGTGTCCAGGCGGACCAGCTCGCCCTTCTCCAGGTCGTACGAGAACAGCTCGCTGCGCGCCTCGTACTCGTGCTCGACCAGCAGCGCGCGGGCCTCCGGACGCCACTGCGCGGAGAGGTCGCCGGGGAACTCGCGGCCCTGCTCGTCGCGGAGCAGCAGCTCGGTCTCCGTGCCCGTGGCGACGTCCCAGATCATCGGCTCCCAGCGGCCCCGCCGCTGGTGGGCGACGAGCAGCCGGGTGTCGCCGTCGGCCGGAGCGAAGCCCAGACAGGCCACTCCGCACGGGTTCTGGCGGCCGGTCACCTCGTCCAGCTCGGCGACGGTGGAGCCGTCGGAGACACGGACCACCCGGATCGCCGAGTGCATCGCGTCACCGTGCTCGGTGTGGTCGATGGCCAGCAGTGCGGAGTCGTACGAGAGATCGCCGACACCGCCGTACTCGGCGTGGTGGTAGAGGGTTTCGACCGTCGTGCTGCCGGGGCGGCGCAGGTGGAGGGTGGTGCCGTCGTCGTCCGTGGAGGTGCCGACCACCACTGTGCCGTCGCGGCCGATCGCCAGGCCGGCCGAGTACGCGGCGGGCACGCCCGGGACGGCCTCCTCGTCGCGGCCGACTGCGCCCTCGGCGCTCCCGGTGCTCTGGGCGGACTCGGTGTGCTGGGCGTTCTGGGTGTTCTCGGCGGACTCGGTCGCCACGGTGCTGTCGGTCGGGTGCGCCGTCGGACCGGCGGTGGTGAAGGGCTGGCGTCGCCAGATGCCGAACTCGTCACCGTCGGTGTCGTCGAACCACCAGATCCACTCGCCGTCCGGGCTCAGCTCGGCGTCCGTGGTCCCGTTCGGGCGGTTGGTGACCTGCCGGTGCCCGCCGGTCGACCGGTCCCAGGCGTAGACCTCGTAGGTGCCGGTGGCGTTGGACACGTACAGGGCCCGCTCGGGGGCGTCCTCGGCCCACTCCGGAAGCGTGACCCGCGCTGCCCGGAATCGCTGCTCCCACGCCGGTACCGCGCTCTGCTGCTCACTCATCCCCCTATCCAACCCGATGTCGGGCGTCGAGCGGAACGGTGCGGCTTCCTCCCTTGAGCGTTCCCTGGGTGCTGTCCCGGCTGCCGCCCTGCCGGAAGTCCGACAGGGCGGTGGCACGGGCCGCACGCGTGGGGGCGAAGGAGGCGGGGGATGCAGGGACTGTGGGGCCGGCCCGGGATGCGCGGACCGGGTCAGGCGGCCGGAACCTTGTCGAGGAAGCCGAGGACCGAGGTGAGCCGGCCGTCCTCGTCCACGGCGACGACGTCGAAGCCGACCACCAGCGCCTCGCCCCCGGCCGGGCCGAGGTCCCAGGTGAAACGGGCCAGGTGGTGGTGGGCGTCCACCGGGCCGAGGGTGAAGACCAGCCCCGGGAACTGTGCCTGGGCCGCGCCGATGGTCGCGTCGATCGCCTCGCGGCCCTGGGCGTCCACCAGCGGGTCGGTGTAGCGGCCGCCCTCGGCCCACAGCTCGTCGATGAGCTTGCGGCGGGCGGGCTGGTCGTTCTCGTTCCAGACGGCGATGTAGCGCTCGGCAACCTGCTGGAGGTCGGTCATGTCCCTGCTCCTTCGGAGAGTTCGTCGGTGTCTTGGAGACGTTCTCGGTGGTGCTTCTGCCGGTGCTTTCGGCGGTGTTCTCGGCGGTGTGTTTCCGTCGATGGCATGAAGTTACGGTGGGGCACGGTGGTGGCGAATCAGTCAGCCATAGGTCACTGCGGCGGCCGGTGTCGGCGGGGGCGTAGGTAGGGTGCACGTCATGCTGTACGGGAGGGCGGAGGAGCAGGCGGCTATCGACCGGCTGCTCGACGAGGCGAGGGTGGGCCGCAGCGGGGTTCTGGTGCTGCGGGGTGAACCGGGCATCGGCAAGAGCGCGTTGCTGGACTACGCGGAACGCGCGGCGCTGACGGGTGCGGGTGCGGGCGCTGGTGTGGCTGCGGTGGCGGTCGAGTCGGTGCCGTTCCGGGTGATCCGGGCCACCGGGGTCGAGTACGAGGCGGATCTGCCGTTCGCCGGGCTCAGCCTGCTGCTGGCACCGGGACTCGACCGGCTCTCGGCGCTCACCGCTCCACAACGCCGGTCGCTGGAGGCGGCGTTCGGGTTGGTCGACGATACGGCCGAGGCCGTGGTCGACCCCGTCACGGTCTCGGCCGAGCGGGCCGTCCGCACGGTCGACCGGCTCCTCGCGGGTCTTGCGACCCTCGCCCTGCTCTCCGAACTTGCCACGGACGGGCCGCTGTTGTGTCTGATCGACGATGCCCAGTGGTTGGACCGCGCCTCGGCCGAGGCGCTGCTGCTCGCCGCCCGGCGTCTGCGGACCGAAGGCGTTGTCCTGCTCTTCGCTGCTCGCGACGGTGAAGGCTCCTTCCCTGCAACCGGGTTGCCCGAGCTTCCGCTCGCCGCGCTGTCTCCCGCCGCCGCGTCTGCGCTGCTCGCCGCGCTGCCGTCGAGCCTGATCCCGGGAGCCGGTACCGGTACCGGGGAGGCCAGGGGCGGCAGCAACGTCGCCGGTGGTGGTGCCGGTAGTACCAGTGGTGCTGGTGGTTCCGGTGGTGTGGGGGAGGCCGGGGAGAGCAGGGAGGCCGTCCGGATCGCTGCCGTGCACCGACGCGTCCTTGCCGAGGCGCACGGTAATCCGCTGGCGCTCACCGAATTGCCTGCCGCGCTTGCCGGTGAACAGCCCGGTGCCGTCGGCGTGGTGCCGCTCACCAGCCGTCTGCAACTCGCCTTCCACGGACAGGTGTCCAGGCTTCCGGCCGCCACCCAGACGCTGCTGCTGGTCGCCGCCGCCGAAGAGACCGGGGACCTTCGTACCGTGCTGTCGGCCGCAGCCGCGCTCGGTGCCGGCCCCGACAGTCTTCCTCCGGCCGAGCAGCGAGGTCTGATCCGGCTCTCGGCCGGCGAACGGCTGGCTTTCCGGCATCCGTTGATCCGCGCCGCGATTCTGCAACGTGCCCCGTTGATGCAGCGGTTGGCCGCGCACCGGGCCGTCGGTGAAGCCCTGGGCGAGGGCGATCGCCGCACCTGGCACCTCGCGCTCGCTGCCACGGGACCCGATGCCGACCTGGCCGACGCGCTGGAGCGTACGGCTGTACGGTCCGGTGCCCGGGGCGGGCCGAGTGGCGCAGCCTCGGCGTACGAGCGGGCCGCCCGGCTGACGCCGGACAGGTTCGGGGCCACCCGTCGTCTCGTTCTGGCTGCCGAATCCGCCACTGATGCAGGTGAGTTGGACCGGGCTACGGCGCTGGCCGAGCGTGCGCTGGCCCGGGCGGACGACCTTCCCCACCTCTCCGGCCGGGGGCGGCCGCTTGCGGTGGCGCTGCTGGAGCACGTCCGGGCGACCGCGCAGTTCTGGCGCGGTGCCTACCCGGCCGCCTACGAGCTTCTGATGGGGGCTGCCACCTCCGAGATCGAGGCGCCGCACGCCGCCCGGATGCTGTTCCAGGCGTTCCATGCCGCCTGGTACCTGGGGGAGCAGCAACTGGGCGCCGTACTCGACCGTCTGGGGGCCTTGGAGTTGCCGCCCGAGGACCCGGCCGGACCGGTGGCCCACTACCTGCTCGCCGCCGCGCTGCCGGTGATCGGTCGACCGGCCCCGGATCTCCCGCCGGTCGGTGAGACCGTGGCCGCAGCCCGTGGCGCGGGCGCCGACGCCGTCCGGGACCTGGTGCAGGTCTGCGGTGCCACCCTGATTCTCGGACGGGACGCGGAGACGTACCGACTCGCTGCCGATCTGGTGGCCGAGGCCCGGGCCGAGGGCGCGGTAGGCCAGCTGCCGACCCTGTTGTACTTCCTTGCGGAGGCCGAGCTCTTCCACGGCCGCCACCGGGATGCCGAGGTCGCCGCCACCGAGGCCCTGGAGCTGGCGATCGATACGGCACAGCGCCAGTGGGTGAGCCAACTGCAGAGCCTGCTGTCCTACTTGGCGGCGCTCACCGGCGCCGAAGGGGCCTGTGCCGAACTGGCTGCGGCCGCCCTGGACGGCCCCGGCGCCGCACCGGCGGCCGGACACCCCTGGGCGCAGTGGGCGCTGGGGCTGCTCGACCTGGGGCAGGGACGAGCCGGGCTGGCCGCCGACCGGTTGGAGCGGCTCACCAGCGGGCAGTGCCGACACCATGTCTCCGCCACCCGGGCGGTGCCCGATCTGGTCGAGGCGGCGGTCCGGCTGGGCGAACCGGAGCGTGCGACCGAGTCGTACGAGCGCTTCGCGCGCTGGGCCGCCGTCGCCGGACAGCCCTGGGCGTCGGCGCTGCTGTTGCGCTGCCAAGCGCTGCTCGGGCCGCAGGAGTTGGCGGAGTCGGCGTACCGGGCGGCACTTGATCTGCACCAGCGGGACCACCGCCCGTTCGAGCAGGCGCGGACCGCTCTGCTGTTCGGTGAGTGGCTGCGCCGGGACCGGCGGCGAACCGAAGCCCGGTCCCAACTCGCCACGGCGTTGGAGACCTTCGAACAGCTCGGCGCCGCCCCCTGGGCGGACCGCGCCCGTACGGAGCTGACCGCCACTGGGTCCGCCGCACCCGCAGGGCCGGTCGCCGGACCACTCGCCGCCCTCACCCCGCAGGAGTTGCAGATCGTCCGCCTTGCCGCTCAGGGCCTCACCAACCGGGACATCGCCGCGCAGCTCTTCCTCAGCCCGCGCACGGTCGGGCACCACCTCTACAAGGCGTACCCGAAGCTCGGGGTCGCCTCGCGCTCCGAACTCGGCGGCCTGGCAGGTGTTGTGGCGGGAAGGTGAGCCGGCCGACGCCGACGCCGCCGCGGTGGCTGTGTCGGTGGATGTGCGTCGGTTGGAGTCGGGCGCGCTGAGCAGGCCTGGGCCCGACGCCGGCTGGACCGCGCTCGCCGCGCCCGGCGTGGGTGCTTCCCGCGCCGTGGCGCGGTCAGTTGCGGGTCGCGCGCTCGTGGTCCGCCAAGCTGGACTCCAGCAGGGCGAAGGCTTGGTCCGCAGCAGTGCTGACGGAGTGTCGGACAGTCTCGACATCCTTGCCGGCCAGGATCTGCTGCAGGATCTCCGCGACCGTTGCCCGGTACGTTCCGTTGATTGCACCGGCCAGCAGCCTGGGTAGCGGATCCTCGTCACCCAGGCCCCACCGGTCGGCCAGCGCGGCGGCGAGGGCGGCCTCGGTGTTTTCGCTGATCTCTCTCG
>NZ_JYJF01000439.1 GCF_000955975.1 Saccharothrix sp. ST-888 | reverse complement strand
AGGTGGGGGAAGGCGAGGGGGTCGCCGGCGATGGAGACGGCGCGCAGGGCGTCGGCCCCGCCGGGGAGGGTGGACCCGGTGCGGTGCGCCGTGTCGGCGCGGCGCGGCGGGCAGATCCGGGCCAGCGGGTGGCGGCCCACGTGGGCGCGGACGCGGGTGCGCCTGCGCACGCGCTGGAGTGGCATGGGGATTCCTCGGGCGGCTGGTCGTCGAGTGGGGATCAGCCGGATCCGAGGAGAAAGCAGGGGGACTGTCGGCGCGGGCGGCCTCGATGCTCGTCGTGGGCGGCGCGCGGTGGGGCGCGGGGGCCTAGATACAGCAGGAACAGAGGGGACAACAGAGCGAGTTCGCGGCGGTGCGGAGCGACGGCTGGGGTGTGCCC
>NZ_JYJF01000438.1 GCF_000955975.1 Saccharothrix sp. ST-888 | reverse complement strand
GTCCCAGACCTCGTCCCGGTGCTCGGCGATGGCCTGTTGGACGTAGGTATTGGGGTGGCCGGGGCGGCGGGAGAAGGCGGGGCGCAGCCGGACGATCCCGGCGCCCTCGAAGCCGCGCAGCTCCTCCTCGTCGAGGAAGTCCTGCTCGGGGTCGCGGCAGCAGAAGAAGAGCATGGACTGCGCGCGCGGGACGCCAGGCGGCTAGCCCCGGACGTGCTCCGGCCCTTGGCCGACGTCTTCAGCCGAAAGACCAGCACCACGACCGCCGACGGCGAAGCCTGGCTCGCGGGCCTGCTCGAGGCCGACCGCTACCTGGAGGACATCTGGGGCGGCGGCTGACCACCGGGCCCACGATGCGCCGAACCCCGTTACACGGCGAAGAC
>NZ_JYJF01000437.1 GCF_000955975.1 Saccharothrix sp. ST-888 | reverse complement strand
GGCCAGCAGCGTCGGCTCGGGCAGTCGGGCGGCCACCCAGGAGCCGACCGGGACGGTGCAGGCGGCCGCCCCGACCAACGGGAGCATCGCGGCCGGCCGCACCTGCCGCCCGCTGCCGGTGAGCCCGACCGCAATGATCGCGCCCGCCGCGCAGTTGGACAGCAACACTCCCTGGGCCGAGCCGAGCAGCAACACCAGCACCGGCGACGCAACCAGGGCGAACCCGATCACCGCCAACCGTTGCACCGACGCGCCCAGCAGGACGATGCAGCCCAGCACCAGGTCGGCGGCCCAGCCACTCGTCATGGACGGCTCCTCACGGCTACTCCCGATCGGCTACCGGCTACCGGCTACCGGCTACCGGCTACCGGCTACCGGCTACC
>NZ_JYJF01000436.1 GCF_000955975.1 Saccharothrix sp. ST-888 | reverse complement strand
AGCGGTGCGCGGGG
Source organism: Saccharothrix sp. ST-888 (assembly GCF_000955975.1). Taxonomy (GTDB): domain Bacteria; phylum Actinomycetota; class Actinomycetes; order Streptomycetales; family Streptomycetaceae; genus Kitasatospora. Next base: position 370 of record NZ_JYJF01000436.1, on the reverse strand, counting down.
TGTCCAGGGGTGCCAGGGCAAGCAGGGGAGCCAGGGCGACAACGGTGGCCAGGGTTTCGAGGGCAACCAGGGCAATCAGGGTTTCAAGGGTGATAGGGGTGCCCAGGGTTTCCAGGGCTTCCAGGGCAATCAGGGTTTCCAGGGTGACACCGGTGCCCAGGGTTTCCAGGGCGTCCAGGGCAATCAGGGTTAGCAGGGTGTCACAGGTGACCACGGTGTCCAGGGCAACCAGGGCTGTCAGGGTTACCAGGGTGACCACGGTGCCCAGGGTTTCCAGGGCTTCCAGGGCAACCAGGGTTTCCAGGGTGACACCGGTGCCCAGGGTTTCCAGGGCTTCCAGGGCAATCAGGGTTTCCAGGGTGACACCGGT
>NZ_JYJF01000435.1 GCF_000955975.1 Saccharothrix sp. ST-888 | reverse complement strand
GCCCCAACCTGTACGTCGGTCGCTGAATGCGGGAAAGCCCCCTGCCCGGCCGGAGCCGGGTAGGGGGCATCGCGTTTACGGGCGTACGAGGGGGCCTGCTGCGATGATCCGCGCGCCGATGCCTGTTGTTGCTGCGCGCGCTGGGAGGGGCCACCAGTCAGCACCTGGCAGGGTGAGGGGCGTGGGGTGGGGCCGAGGGCAAAAGCGGGGCTCTGGATCGATTGGTTGGGGGCGGTGTTCGAGCAGTCGAACCCGCATGAGGCGGGCGGTGGCTGGCTGTGCTCGGAGTCGGCCGCGACCGGGATGGTCCGGTCAGTGGGCGGCACCGACAGGGCCGGCTCGACCGGGTACCCAGCAGCCCGCATGGCGGTCATGGTGCGGGCC
>NZ_JYJF01000434.1 GCF_000955975.1 Saccharothrix sp. ST-888 | reverse complement strand
GTGATGCCCAGCGACTGGACCAGTGATCGTCTCAACGAGCCGGTGAGGTTCAAGATGGTCAGGGAGGGGCCACCTCGATACGCGAATAGCACGAAGAAGGCGGTCGAGACGTACACTGTGGTGAACCAGTAGGCGGAGGTGATGGGGTAGCTCTGGATCAGTAGTGCCGACGACGCGGCGAGTATCGAACGCTGGCCACTGGTCCGTCGAGAGCCCCTGCACGGTCTGCGTCGGGGAAAGCCCCTGTGTTTTGCCACCCAGCCGCTTCGCGTACCATAAATTTCCGGCGTTCAGGCTTGGGCTCGCTGGCCGCCGTTCGAAGCTGGCCGCGGCGTCCGGGTCACAGATCCAGAGGTAACCGGTCACCTCGGCGTAGTCGTTGAC
>NZ_JYJF01000433.1 GCF_000955975.1 Saccharothrix sp. ST-888 | reverse complement strand
AGCCGGATGGCGGGCTGACGGATAGCGGGCTGACGGATAGCGGGCCGGCGGATGGCGGGGCGACGGCCGAGTGGGCTGGCAGGCGAGCTGACGGCGGTAGGGCCGGAGGGGCGGCGCATGGTCTTGGGCTCGGGCTCGGGCTCGGGCTCGGGCTCGGGATCGGGGGGGAGCGTGGGTTCGTGCGCGGGCCCGGTCTGCTGCTCGGGCAACCCCCGTGGCTGCAGACTGCGCTTGAGTGTCTCGGCCCTTAGTTGCTGACGGGTGTTACGTAATGCGTTAGTGACAGTGCTAGTCGTGCTGGCGAACACATGCAAGGTTGAGGAGAAGTCATCAAAGGCGAACAGATCGTGCTCACCGTAGAGCAAAAAGTTGTCCGTGAATAGT
>NZ_JYJF01000432.1 GCF_000955975.1 Saccharothrix sp. ST-888 | reverse complement strand
CCGCAGGGTGTGCCGGTGTTCGCCTGGAAGGGCGAGACGCTGGAGGAGTACTGGTGGTGCACTGAGCAGGCGCTGACCTGGCCGAACGGCCAGACCCCGGCCGGGGCCGACGGTTCGGCCGGCTACGCCGGACCGAACATGATCCTGGACGACGGCGGTGATGCCACCCTCCTGATCCACAAGGGCGTCGAGTTCCAGAAGGCGGGCCGGGTGCCCGACCCTTCCACCGCTGACAACGACGAATTCCGCATCGTGCTGGAGCTGTTGCAGCAGTCGACGCTGAACTGGACCGAGGTCGCGGCGACGATCAAGGGTGTGACGGAGGAGACCACGACGGGTGTCCACCGGCTGTACGAGATGCACCGGGACGGGAAGCTGCTGTTC
>NZ_JYJF01000431.1 GCF_000955975.1 Saccharothrix sp. ST-888 | reverse complement strand
GTGTCCTTGGGCTTGCCAAAGCTCGTCTTGGAGCGCTTGCGCTTGGCCTGACGGTTGCTCGTGTTGGCGGCCTCGACCTTGACCGAGAAGACCGGCTCGACGGCCTGCGTTATCTTGGTCTTCTTGGCGCCCGGCGACACGATGAACGTCTGCTTGTTCTCGCCGAGGAGCGAGTCGCCCTTCGCGCAGATGCACCGCTATGCCTAGCGCCAGCCCTCCTCGACCGGACTTTGCAAGCGCAAGAGCGACAAGCGGGCAACCGTGACGCTGGCGGAGGGGAACCGCCTCGACATCTTCGGTGGTCCGGTCGCTGCCTGACGGCGTTCGTGGTCGGCGATAAGGACGAGGACGGGTGAAGCCAATGGGCATCCGCAAGTCCAGGCC
>NZ_JYJF01000430.1 GCF_000955975.1 Saccharothrix sp. ST-888 | reverse complement strand
GCCCTGGGCGGCCTGGCACTTGGCCTGCTCGGGGCGGCCCGGCTCGGTGAGGTGGGCCGGGCCGGGCCCGGTGGCCGGTCGGCCGGCCGGCGGGCGGTCCTGGCCGGCGGGCTGACGGCGGCCGGCGCGGCGGCGCTGGTCGCCTCCGGCGGCTGGGCCTCCTTGGTTATGAACGGCAAGTGCGGGGGGTCGGGGAGACGGTGGAACCGGGGCCGGAGGGCACGACGATGCCCATGCGCGCACGGCCTGCCCTCGCGGTCAGCACGGAGGAGGCCTAGGTGCCCGGCGCGAACAGCGCCGCCGCGACGGCAGCCGTAACACCGCCGGCCAGGACCGCGCGGCGGCCGGCCGACCGGCCACCGGGCCCGGCCCGGCCCCCCTCGCC
>NZ_JYJF01000044.1 GCF_000955975.1 Saccharothrix sp. ST-888 | reverse complement strand
GTTGACCGCGACCCCAGCGGCGCGGGCCACCTCCGCGACGGTGACCCGGTCGAAGCCGCGCTCGGCGAAGAGTCCGAAGGCGGCATCCGCGATGGCAGTACGGGTCTGCTGCTTCTTGATCTCCCGAAGTCCCATGAGGCAATCATAGTGCTGCTCCAAATTTGGTGTGACGCCAAGAAATTTCCCCTAGAGTGCTGCGCATGACCTTCGCCTCCACCTCCACCTTCACCTTCGGCATCTATCCGGGCGGTCTGCTGGGCACGGACGCCGAGATCCTCGAGCCCGTACGCCCCGACCAGCCGGAGCAGATCACCGGCGCGCTGCGCCTGCTCCAGGGCGACGCGCCGACGCTGGCGGTGCGTGCGTACCGTCCGTACGAGTCCGCCGCCGTGCTGGACTCGCCGGCCACTCCGGTGGACCCCGGCCGGTACCGGGGGGAGGGGCGCGTGCTCGACCTGGCCCTCACCTTCCGTGAGCCGGACGGGCAGTTGGACGGCTGGGTGGACTTCGTCCGCCATGTCGTACGGACCGAGGGCCCGCACCTGGCGGCGCTGCAGATCTGCGAGGAACCCAACGCCTACCTCCCGATCCTCGACGGCAGCACACCGAATGTGCGCGAGGCCGTCGTTCGAGGCGTCATAGCCGCCAAGGAGGAGGCGCTCGCCTGCGGATTCGACATCGCCATAGGTTTCAATGCGGTGCCGAACTTCGATCCTGCCGACACCTTCTGGCCGGAACTCGGCGCGCTGATGGATGACCGCTTCCACCGCTCCCTCGACTATGTCGGTCTGGACTTCTTTCCGGACGTCTTCCGCCCCCTTCCTCCGGAACAGCTAGCCGCAGCGGTGGCCGGTGTACTGAGCTCCTTCCGGGACACGCTGGGCCAGGTGGGCATCGGGTCATCGGTGCCGGTCCGGATCTGTGAGAACGGGTGGCCGACGGGCCCGGATCGCTCCGAACAGCGCCAGGCCGAAGTCCTGGAGGAGGTCGTGCGGACGCTGTACGGCCTGCGGGAGGAGCTGAACCTCACTGGCTACTGCTACTTCGACCTGCGTGATGCGGACAGCTCCGGCACCGGTCTGTTCGACCGGTTCGGTCTGCTGCGGGACGACTACACGCCCAAGGCCGCGTTCGACACCTACCGCCGCCTGATCTCCGAGCTGTCCGTCAGCGGCTGACCGCCACGTCCGCGAGCCGGCTGGGCTGGCTCTTCCGCCGACTGTTGCGGAGGAGCCAGGCGACTGTCAGCGCCATGCCGGGTATCGGAAGCAGGGTGAGGGCCAGCGCATCGAGCCCGCTTCCTCCCAGCAGTAGCCCGACGGGCAGGGACAGGACCATATTGTTCCCGGCGTGCGCAAGGCTCGCGGGCCAGATGCTCCGGCTGCGGGTCCGCAGCCAGGCCAGAAGGAATTCCTGGAACAGGAAGGAGGCCGTCCAGGCAACCAAACCGACTGCCGGATGCGGGAATTCGATGTATCCGAGAAATGCCAGCGGATAGTGCCAGACCGCCCAGATGAGACCCGTGACCACCACGGACAGGGTCGGCCGATCGGGAAGCACCCGTGGGCGCAGATAGCTGGTCCACCCGAATTCCTCGCCCCAGTACAGTGGAGTGAGAACCACGGGCGCCGCCATCAGCAGGAGCAGGAACGCCCAGCCGGGCAGACCCGGGACGACCGTCGAGAGCGGGGAGAGGTCAGGTCGCCAGAGCCCCAGCAGGGCGGCCAGGCCGCAGGTGGCGCCGGCGAGCAGCAGCGGGCCCAGCCAGGCGCCCAGGTAGCAGCGCCAGGCGGACTTCAGGTGCAGGGCCAGGCCGGCATCATCGAAGCCCTCCCGGGTGACCCATCGCCGCACGATCACTGCGGCCGCCGCGGGCATGAACGCGATGGGAAGCTGTGCGAGAGGATTCACCAGCGACATACGCAGGCCGAACCGGGCCGCGAGCATCCACCCCCAGGCCCCTGCAAAGCTGATGGCCAAAAATGTCGCCATTCCCCTGTTTCTGGTACTCACGTCCTTCTCCCTTCGAACTCCTGAATGATGGTCAAACGATCCCGGGTCCGGTGGCGCCTGCGCATCCCCACGGCGAGGGAACTTTCCCTCCCTCGATTTCGGGAGGGGAAACCTGGCTCTTTCGGGGGAGGCGGAGCCTGCGAGGCCGCTGCCATACTGACCGCCATGCACAGGACGATTCGGCCGCTCTGCCGCAGAAGTACCTACTCGGGTGCGGTATTCGCGTTTATCGGTGCCGCCATGAACGTGTTCCTTCTCCCCTTTGCTCTCGTGCCCGTCGGGCTGTGGCAAGTGCCGTCGACATCGCTGCGCACGGCACTCTTCGCCGCTGCGATGGTCGCGTTGATCGTTCTCCTCGGGCTCCCGAGGGCCACCCGGCTCATCTCCGTCGCCCTGGCCAACCGGCTCCTGGGGGCGGAGTTGCCGGAGCCGGCGAAGCGTCCGAGGTCCCGGTGGTCGACCCGGATGCGCACCGCTGCCTGGCTCCAACTGCACATCGGGCTCGGCGGACTGTTGGCAGGGCTGGTCCTGCTGCTCCTGATGGCGGGCCTGGTGCTGCCCGGGACATGGCTCTCGGGCGGCGATCAGATCGCGTATTTCGGCCTGTCCGTCGACATCGTGCCGGGCTGGCGTGGCGCTTGGGTATGGCCGGCGGCGGCGGCCGCTCTGGTCATGTCCGCCCAGGCCTGCGCCACCACAACGGCGTTCCTGCGAGTGATGGCCCAGCGCCTGCTGGGCCACTCCGCCGCCGAACGTCTGGCCGAGCTGGAGGAGAGACAGCTCATACTGGCGCAACGCAACCGGCTGGCCCAGGAGTTGCACGACTCCATCGGTCATACGCTGACTGCCTCCACCATCCAGGCGGCAGTGGCCGGAGAGCTGCTGGTGGCGGATCCGGACGCGGCCCGTCGCGCGTTGCGAAGCATCGAGGAGTCCTCGCGCAGTGCGCTGGACGACCTCGACCATGTCCTCGGCGCACTCCGTGATGATGCGTCAGCCACCGTGCCTGATCGAACCCTTGCCAATGTGCACGACCTGTTCGAGCGGATCCGGCAGGCGGGTGCCGAGCTACAGGTCGACATCGCCGGCGACCTCGCCCAAGTGCCGGCCACGGTCTCCCGGGAGGCGTACCGGATCGTCCAGGAGGGGCTGACCAATGCGATGCGGCACGGTGACCAGGCGGGGCCGGTCACGGTGACCGTCAGAGCCGATCTTGCGTGGCTGGAGATCGTGGTCGTCAATGCGGTCAGCGACAGGCACTCTGCTGCCACCCGAACGGGGGGAGGGCGCGGCCTCGTCGGGGTCACCGAGCGGGTCCAGCTGCTGCGCGGAGAGGTCATGGCCGGTCCCGCGGCTAGCGATCCGATCCGACCGGAGACGACTGTGCCGCACCCCGCCGGTGGCTACTGGAAGCTGGTCGTACGAGTCCCGCTACGGTTGGCCGTATGACATCCGACCCGGTCGCCGCCCCGACTGCCGAGCGGTCAGTCTCCCTGCTCATCGCGGACGACGAGGAGGTGACCCGTAGCGGTCTGCGCACTCTGCTGTCGGTCCAACCGGGTCTCACGGTCGTCGGCGAGGCGACGGACGGTGCCGAGGTGCTGGACCAGGTGCGCAGCCTTCGACCCGATGTCGTCCTGATGGACGTCCGAATGCCCGAGGTCAATGGGATCGAGGCCACCAGGCTGCTGCTGTCCGAACTTTCGGCCCCTCCGAAGGTGGTGGTGATCACGACATTCGAGAACGACGACTACGTCTATGACGCGCTCCGGGTGGGCGCCAGTGGATTCGTCCTCAAGCGGTCGCCGATCCAGCAGATAGCCCAGGCCGTGAGGACGGTGGCTACCGGGGACTCCCTCCTCTTCCCCGACGCTGTGCGGAGACTGGTCGCGGCACGGCCCGCGGCGCCCCACGCCGTCTCCCCAGCCGCATTCGGACTCACCGGTCGGGAGAGCGAGATCCTGCGTCTGATGGCCGGCGGCCTGTCCAATTCGGACATCGCGGCTCAACTGGTTGTCAGCCTGGAGACGGTCAAGACCCATGTGGGCAACGTACTGATCAAGTTGCAGGCCCAGAACCGGACTCACGCGGTGATCCTGGCCTACGAATCCGGCTTCGTGGTGCCGGGCGCACAGTGCAGCACTATCGCCGGTCCCCGGTCCCAGGCTGCCGCCGGCCGCTGAGTACCCGGGCGCCGGCAGAGCGCGGCGCACTGGGCAGTCGGACCGCAGTCGGGTCGGACGGCAGGCCGTGGTCAGGTCGTGATCAGACCGCCATCGCGAGCTCACTCCGTACTCGGTCGCGGAAGTCGACCACCCGCGCTTCGCGGTGCCAGGGAACGAGGGAGGCGTTGAATTGCCGGACGTAGTCGAGGGCCCGGGCGGACTTCACCCGGGCGAGGATGTCGACTGCCTGGTTGCCGAGTTGGAGGCCCTGATCGAGGTCGCGGTCCTGGAGGTGGACCGTGCCGACGATGGCGAGGCGTATTCCGACCGAGCGGGTGAAGAGTCCGGGTGCCATGGTGGCGGCCTGGGAGTTCCAGGTCAGCGCCGCCCTGGGATTCCCGAGGTCGCGGAAGATCTCGGCGGCATCGGCCGAGAGCCGGGCGTGGTTATAGAAGTCGATCCAGGCCGGTTCCTCACCGTCGGCCCGGGCGGCCTGTCCGAGCAGGGCCTCGGAGGCTGCGAGCGCGGCCGAGGCTGCACGGGCATCGCGGCCGCGCGCGTGGGCACGGGCCTCGATCAACTTACTGAAGGCCAGCACCCGGGGCGCGGCCTGGTCCCTGGTCCGGTTGAAAGCTCCCTGGGCCATGTCCACCGCCTCGTCGGTAAAATCCCGCAGCAGAGCCTGCATGGCCATGGTGGTCAGGACGTAGCAGCCCAGCTGAACGTCCTTGCCCGCACGGGCAAGCCGGAGAGCCTGGATGAAGTGGCGTTGGGCGGCGTCGTGTTGGCCCACGTCGAACGCGGTCCAGCCGGCCAGCCGGGAGGGCCAGGCCCCGTTCTACGAGCCGGGTCTGGACGACCTCCTCGCCAAGCACACCGCCGCCGGGAACCTGCGGTTCACCTGCTCGTACGCGGAGGCCGCCGACTTCGCCGATGTGCACGTCCTCGCGGTCGGTACCCCGGCGCTGCCCGGCAGCGGCGGGTACGACCTCGCCCAGCTCCACGCTGCCGTCCGACGTCTGGCACCGGGTCTGAACGACGGTGCGCTGATCATCGGGAAGTCCACTGTTCCGGTCGGGGCGAGCGAGGCGCTGCGGACGGTCCTCCACCGGTACAGCCGTCCGGGTGCGGATGTCAGGCTGGTGTGGAGCCCGGAGTTCCTGCGTGGGTCGTGTGCCGTCGAGGGCACCCTCCGGCCGGACCGGATTGTTCTCGGAGTGGCTGCGGGGGACACCACCAGTCAGGCGGTCTTCCGGGCCGTCCATGCGCAGATCCTGGACACCGGCTGCCCGTTGCTCGTCACCGATCCACCGACGGCAGAACTGGCCAAGGGTGCCGCGAACGCCTTCCTCGCGACGAAGATCTCGTTCATCAACGCCATGGCCGAGCTCTGCGAGGCGGCCGGGGCCGACGTCCACCAACTCGTCGCCGTGCTCGGTCACGACGACCGGATCGGGCGGCGCGGTATGAGTCCCGGCCTGGGTTTCGGCGGCGGCTGTCTGCCGAAGGACCTTCACGGGTTCATCGCGCGAGCGGAGGAACTCGGGTTGGGCCGGGCGGTATCCATCCTGCGGGAGGCTGATGCGATCAACCTCCGTCGCCGGGAGCGCCTGGTGTACCTCGCGCGCGAGCTGTGTGGGGGAGGTCTGAGCGGGCGTCGGATCGGTGTCTGGAGCGCCTCGTTCAAACCGGGTACCGACGACATCCGCGACTCCCCGGCCCTTGCTGTCGCCGATGCCCTCCACCGGGCCGCGGCCGAGGTCACCGTCCATGATCCGATGGCTGTCGGCAACGCGCGAACCGCCTTCCCGCACCTGCACTACACGGGAGATCCGACCGACGCCGCCACCGGCGCCGAGCTCCTGCTGCACCTCACCGAGTGGCCGGAGTACCGGGAGATCGACCCCGCCGAACTCCACCGCCGGATCGCCACACCCACGGTGATCGACGGGCGCGGCACCCTCGCCGTCGAGCGCTGGCGCTCAGCAGGCTGGACGTACCGCGCCCTCGGCAGTCCCTGACAGCGGCGCGATCGCGCGGCCGCGCCGGCGCCCAGCTCCGGTCTCTGCCGACGGCCTGCCTCGGTCTCAGTCGGAGCCGAGCGCGGCGTCTAGTAGCGCGTGCAAGGATCGTTCGAGTTCGGCCGCGCGTCCGAGGTCGGCCGCGATCGCTGCGTAGTGCCAACCGGTGTCGGGGACAAGGGACTCGACGGACAGCACCACGCCTTCGCCCCGTTGGTGGGAGTAGGCCAGTTCCGTCTCCTGAAGCAGCGTCTGTACGGCCGTCAGGTCGGTGGCGTGCGGGCCGGGCCGGGTGTCGGCCAGCCAGGCCCGGTCGGGCCGGCCGCTCATCGCTGCCAGTCGTCGCGCCAAGGCATGCCGCGTGCTGGTGGCGGTGCGGCGGACGTTGCTCTCCACCGCGTACACGGCCGAGTCCTCGGTGACCCCGGCGTCGATGCTGAACCGGCCCCGGTAGCCGCACTCGGTGAGATGGCCGCCTAGCGCCAGCCCGGCACTCTCCAGTTCCCGGTGCACCCCGGCGCCGCCTCCATGCCCACCCGAACCTGCGCGCTCGCGTTCCTGCTCGGGCAGGGGTGAGGCGAAGCCGTGGTAGCTGCAGTCCCGGGTCCGCATCTCGCCGCAGTAGACGACGGTGGCGCCCGTCGGACCCACCTCCATCTGCACGCTGACGTCGCGGACGAACGGGACGTACTCCTCCACCACCCACCCTTCGGGCTGGTTCCGCAGGGCGTCCTGATGCTGCGCCAGGTTCGGCAGGTCCGCGCGGGTGACGATGCGAAGGCCGTCGCCCCCGGCCGCCCTGGCAGGCTTCACCAGGACCTGTCGGTACCGGTCCAGCAGTTCGCGGGCACCGGCGACGACGTCGGGCCAGTCCCGGCACGCGCGGCCCGCCGGTACGCGGATGTGCAGTTTCTGCGCGGCCTCCCTGAAGCCGCTCTTGGTGTTGAGCCGGTCGACTGCCTCAAGTGCGCTCTCGGGTACGGCTTCAGGGCCGCTGCCCCCGCTCCCGGGGTGCCGGTTGCCGTACCCGGACACGGGTACGCCGAGTTCGGCGGCGAGCCGGACCGTCGACCGGTCCAGCACGATGGGCAGCAGCTCGATGCCGGGGCGCTCGGCGACCAGGGCTCGCAGCCGGCCCGTCAGCCCGGGAGTCTGTTCGACCGCCTCGGCCAGCGGCAGCGTCGGATCGGGCTCGGTGGTGATCACGGCGACCGACTCGGGCGCCATGCCCAGCAGGCCGCCGACGTAGCGCCGGAATTCCCGGCTCACCGGGAACTGCGCCACCAGCACGTCGCCCGGACGTGCCAGCCACACCTTCCGGGAGGACTGCACCATCCCGTGCAGGTTCAGTTCGGCGGGCTCCCGGCCGCAGACCACGTCGGAGACGAAGTTCGCGAAGAGCAGCAACGGCCCGCGTTCCCCGCCGCCCTCGCGTTCCCCGCCGCACCGGCTGCTCTCGCCGGCCAGGTCGGCTCCGTCGTTCCAGTCGGCACTGCCGGTTCTGCCTGCACTTTCGGCCCTGTCGCGCATGCGCGCAGCCAAGCACGGTGGACGGCCTCCGTTCGGTCGGCCACTCGGCGCCGCCCCACACGTCACCCTTTCGTACCGCCCGACGCGCTGGCCGACCGGGCTGCCGGGAGTCTGAGCCCGATGAGGCGTGACACTCCGATCGACGGCGCTCTTGCGGCCGTGAACGGCTGGCTCCGCGACGCCGAGCCCGAGCTGTTCCCGTTTGACGCCGCCCTCCGCGCGATCCAGACCACGGGCAAGCACTTCCTCCCGGGGCCGCTGTCGGCTGTGCTGGACCGGGCCCGCGCGGTCTGTCCGGACGGCGCGGCAGTACTGCGGGCGTTCCTCGACTGCGCGCTGGACAAGAAGGACGGCCGCTACAGCTACCGCAGCTACCTGTGCCTGCCGCTGCTGGAGGAGCTCGTCCGCCCGCCCCGGCCCCGGATCGCCGTCCCCGAGCTGGTCGGCCTGCTGGTCGCCGACGCGCTGCGGTACGAGCTCGCCGCAGACCGCGACGGACCGGCCACCCTGCCCGAGGAGCGTCCGGATGCCGCCGTGCGGCACAAGCGGCTCCGGTACGGTCTGCGGCTGCTGACCGGGTGGTGGCCGACCGGCGGCAGCGGGATGCTGGGCACACGCCGTCTCCATCGAAGAAGGTGAGCACGATGACATTTCTCCAGCTCATCGAGTACGAGACCACGCAGAAGGCCCGGGTGGACCATCTGATGGACGAGTGGCTGGAGGCCACCGAGGGCAAGCGCACCGCAACCCACGAGATGCTCGGTCAGGACCGTGACAAGCCGTCGCACTTTGTGAACATCGTCGAGTTCCCCAGCTACGACAAGGCCATGGCCAACAGTGGCCTCCCGGAGACCCAGCACATCGCCGAGGAGCTGCGCGGCCTCTGTGTCGGCGAGCCGCGCTTCGTGAACCTGGACATCGTCCGGGACGAGCGCTGGTAGGAGGCGCGGTGGGAGCAGTCGAACAGGAGTAGCAAAAAGGGAGTTGTCCGATGCCGGTGGACCCGGGCGCGCTGGACGAGGGTGCGCTCAACGAGCTGATGGGCAGGGTGGTCACGGATCTCGGGGCGATCGCGCTGGCGCCGCTGCTGACGATCGGGGAGCGGCTCGGACTGTTCCGGGCGATGGCCGACGGCGAGCCCGTCACCCCGGCGGAGCTCGGGAAACGTACCGCGACGGTCGAACGCAACGTCCGCGAGTGGCTGTCGGCGATGGCCGCCAGCGGCTACGTGACGTACGTCGGTGAAGGGCGCTTCCGGCTCTCCCCCGAGCAGGCCGCAGCCTTCACGGACGAGGACAGCCCGGCCTTCGTACTGGGCGGATTCCAGGCCTTCGCGGCGGCCGGCCGGCCGGAGTCCCGGGACCGGCTCGAACGTGCCTTCCTGAACGGTCGCGGGGTGGGGTGGCACGAGCACCATCAGGACCTGTTCGCGGGCACGGCCCGGTTCTTCCGTCCCGGCTATGCGCTGCACCTGGTGGCCGAGTGGCTGCCCGCCCTGGACGGCGTGGTGGACAGGCTCAAGGCCGGCGGGAAGGCCGCCGACGTCGGCTGCGGTCTCGGGCACTCGACCCTGTTGATGGCGAAGGCGTTCCCGGCCGCGCGGTTCAGCGGCTTCGACTACCACGTGTCGTCGATCGACACGGCCCGCAGGCTGGCCGCCGAGAGCGGCCTGGGGGAGCGGGTGACGTTCGAGGTCGCGGGCGGCAAGGACTTCGGCGGCGGGCCGTACGACCTGGTGGCGTACTTCGACTGCCTGCACGACATGGGGGACCCGGTCGGCGTGCTGGCGCACACCCGGGAGCAGCTGGCCCCGGACGGCGCCGTGATGCTGATCGAACCGTTCTCCCACGATGACCTCGCGGAGAACCTCAATCCGCTCGGCCGGGCCTTCTACGCCGCTTCCTCGCTGATCTGCGTCCCCGCCTCGCAGTCCCAGGAGGTCGGCCGGGCGATGGGCGCGCAGGCCGGGGAGGCGCGGACCAGGGAGGTGGCGAACGAGGCCGGCTTCGGGCGGTTCCGGCGGGCGGCGGAGACGTCGTTCAACATCATCTACGAGGCGAGGAGCTGAGCCGCCGGGCAGACGGCTGTCGGCGGTGCGGCAGCGGGTCCGGGCAGAGTGCCCGAGCCCGCTGCCTTCGCTCGTCCAGTCGTCCAGTCGTCCAGTCGTCCAGTCGTCCGGACGAGCGGACGAGCGGACGAGCGGACGAGCGGACGTCCCCATGTCTCCACGCTTGGGCCCTTGCGGGCAGGGTGGTTGTCAGGTCCGGGTGGTCAAGCAGCGTTTCGCACGTATGGATCCAGTGCTGCCGGAAGGCTGTTCCGGTGGCTGCGCCCGGTCGCGCCGGCACCCGTACCGTCGGAGGGTCAGCCCGTCCGGCGGGTCAGTGCCACCCGCGAGCGGGTGAACCCGGCGGCGAGTGCCCAGGCGAGCAGCGGCAGCCCGGCCACCATGACCGCCAGGTACGTCCAGGGGACCACCAGCGGGGTGGTGCCCAGGTAGATGCCGCCGGTGGGATCGACGTGGGGACTGATGCCGAGGTTCTGCACGCGCTGTACGGCCGCGGCGGGCACGCACCCCGCGGCCACACCGACCACGGCACCCATCGCGGCGACGGCGGCGCACTGGAAGCCCGACAGCCTGCGCCGGATGCCCGGGGCCGCGCCCACGGCCGCCAGGGTTGCCAGGTCCTGCAGGGAGTCCGCTGCCGCGAGGCCGGTCGCGATGCAGGCGGCCGCGATCGCCACGGCCGAGGCGGCGATGGCGAGCCCCAGCATGACGGCGCTGTGGGAGGCGCCCCGGTAGCCGCGGTCCACGGTCACCTTGCCGTGGGCGCCCGCGGTGGCGACGGCGGCGGTGGCCCGCTGCTCCTCGGCCGAGGTGGGGGCGTGCTCCGGTAGCCACACCGAGTCGTAGGAGGTCGGTGCCAGGCCCGCTGCCGCGGCCGTCTCCGGTGACAGCACCGCCTGGACCGCCGGCGCCGTCGCCTTCGCGACGACCGCCGGGAGGCTGACGGTGCCGACCTGGTTGGGGGCGATGCCGTTCGGGCCGGCGGCGCCGTACCGGGTGAGGTTCAGCGTCACCTTGCCGTCCTTGACGAACCGTTGGTCCGGCACGACGACCTGGCCCGCTCCCAGCGCCCGCGCGGCGGCGGGGTCGTCCACCCCGAGCAGATTGCGCAGCACGGTCGCGTCCCCGCTGACCAGCTGGCCCAGGATGAGGGTCGCCGATACGGCCGGCCTGCACCGGGGATCGTGGGCGAGCAGCCGCTCGGCCTCCTGGACGCTGACGGTGGTGCCCGACGAGGAGTCGGCCGCCCCGGCCAGCGGCGGACAGCGGTTCTCCTTGGGCATGTTCAGGGTCACTGTGCCGCAGAAGCTTCCGGCCTGCTCGTCGCAGGCCCCGTAGGTGAGCTCCTGCAGGTCGCCGCGCTGTCCCAGCCCGGGGATGGCCTGCGCCACCGCCGAACGCAGGGCATCCGTGTTCCTGGTGGCTGCGGCCGAGGCCGCCGAACCGGCTCCGTCGGACGGCCGGGGGGTCTGGAGGAGCACCGCTCCGTTCGAGACCGAGGCCGCGTGGTTCGCCCGGTCGCCCGCGTCGCTGCTCGCCTGGAAGGTCAGCACCGCGACCGCACCGGCCACGGCCGCCATGACGGCCGCGACCGCCGGCGCGGTGCGCCCGCGATGGCGGGCCGCGTCGCGCAGCGCCAGCCGCGGGCCGAGCGGGAGGAACCGGCCGATCCTGCCGAACCGTCCCACCAGCCAGGGCGTGCAGGCCACCAGGCCGAGTTCGGCGATCACGGAGCCCGCCATGACGACGTGTGTCCGCGTGCCCTGGGCACCGAGCAGCGCGAGGAGCGCCCCGGCCACCGTCACGAGCAGTCCGCCGATGGTGAGCCAGAGCGCGGGCGGGCGGGCGGTGCCGCGGCCGGTGAGTGCGGTGAGCACGGGCTGCCGCGCTGCCTGCACCGCCGGGACGGCGGCGGCCAGCAGGCCGGTCACGACGCCGATCGCCACGATGCCGAGCAGATCGCCCGGCTCCAGGGCGAAGTGGCCGAAGCGAGCCCCCGACCTCGTCTCCAGCCACGGCCGTCCGAGCGCCACGCCGAGGCCGCCGAGCACCAGGCCGGTCAGCGCGCCGGTGGCGCCGAGCACGACGGCTCCGCCGAGGACCACGGCGCGGATGTGCGCGCGGTTGCCGCCGCCGGCCGCGACCAGTCCGAGCTGCCGCCGGGAGCGGCGCGCGCCGACCGCGAACGCCGGACCGGCCAGCAGCACGATCTCCAGCAGGGCCATGCCGAGGACGGTGGCGAAGACGGTCGCCGACTTGGCGGCGGCCGCGGCGGCCGTCCGACGCGAGAAGGGGTCGTCCCGGTAGAGCGGAACGGCACTGTCCGGCGGCGGGTCGGCGAGGACGGCCCGCGAGGCCACCGTGAAGCCGTAGGAGTTGGCCTGCTGCACCTGCTCCCAGCCGAACGCGGCGTGCCCGGGCAGCGAGACCAGGAAGTCGTGGGCGCCGACCACCGCCGCGTCCTGGTCGGCCCGGTGCTCCTCGGTCGAGGCCAGCAGCCCGCTCAGTTCTCCCGGCCGGCCCACCAGCCGCGCCACGCCCAGCTCGCCCGGGTACTCGACGGCGGAGGTGATCTTCAGTGGCTTGGTGGTGCCCCTGAGGGTGGTGCTCTGGCCGACCCGCAGGCCGGACTCGGCCAGGAAGCCGGTGGTCGCCGCGACCTCGTACGGGGCACTGGGCCAGCTGCCCTGGCGGAGCGTCACGATGCCGTGGGTGGCCGGGTCGGTCAGGTCCATGCTCCAGGTCTGCACGTGCCCCAGGCCGTAGGCCGTACTGGTCATGCTGTAGCCGGAGGGGGCTTCCACCGGCAGGACCTTGGCGCCGGTCGGCAGGGCCCGGGCGAGCAGCTGCTCCAGCGGTTCGGCCGCGCGGGCCGCCTCCTGCTCGGTCGGCATGGGCTTCGGGCCGTTGCGCGAGGGGAACCGGGGAAGTGCGGCACCGGGGTCCGGGGCCTGCTGGAGGCGCCAGCCGGCCTGCACCGTCCTGACGTACGCGTCGGAGGCGCCCATCAGGCGGGTGGCGCTCTCCTGCGGTGACAGCTGCGTACTGCGCGTCACCACGTCCGCAGTGGTGACGCCCATGACCGGCAGCGCGATCATGGCGACGATCAGGGCACTGCGGCCCTTGGCGCGCAGCGCGTCGCGGCGGGCGATGCGGAGCGCGGCCCACCAGGCGGAGATCTTCATCGGGCCTCGCTCGTCCCGGTGGTCCGGCGTGCGGCCGGTTCCCCGTGGCCCAGGGCGCGGGCCTGGAACGCACCGTGTCCCTGCCTCGGTCCGTACCGGTGGCCGGGTCCGTGGGGCGTGCCGTGCAGGCGCGGGACTGCTCCTGCGGTGTCCCGCAGGTGTGGGGTTGTCACTCGTCGGCTCTCTTTCGTGCGACTGCCACCCGCGACTGCGGCGGCCTCGGTTGTGCGGGTGCTCGCCCTTGGCGGCTTACGGCGCCCCTGGTGGCTGGCAGCGCGTCACCGTGCGGGCGGGGCGGGTCGGTCGGACCATCGGCGAGGATGCATATTTGGTATGTATACCCGGTATGCAGTCACGCTTCAAGGGTGCACTTCTTCGCCGGGGGGGGGGGGGGGGTGAACCCCGCCGCCGCGGCTGGGCGGGTCGGGCTTGCGTCCGCGCCGGCTGTCGGTGAGACAGGCCATCGGATCTCCGGGTTCGCAGGCCGTGCTGCAGAGCTGAGTCGACGTCATGAGAGCTCTGGGGCGACCGCCTTGAGCCGGGTCGGCCGTCGCTGGTTAACCTGCTCCGGTGACCATCGAGCTGACCACCCTGTCGACGGTGTCCTACCGAGGGCAGGAGATCACCGCCCCCCGCCTGCGCGGGCTGCTCGCACTGCTCTGCGGCGAGCTGCGCGGGGGGTGCAGCACCGGGCGGCTGGTCGACGGGCTGTGGCCGGACGAGCAGCCGGAGAACCCGGCCAAGGCGCTGCAGATCCTGGTCTCGCGGGCCCGGACGCGGCTGGGCCCCGGGGTCATCGCCAGTACGCCCACCGGGTATCGGCTCGCGCTCGGGGAGGAGCAGGTCGACGCCTCCGCCGTCCTGCTGCACGCCGCCGCGAGCGCGGAGAAGTCCCGGGCCGGGGACCACGCGGGGGCGCTGGCCGAGGCCGAGGCGGGGCTTGAGCTGTGGGCCGGTGACGGCGCCGGGCCCGAGGACGTCGTGCTCGACGACCCGGTGTCGGTGCTGCGGGCCGAGCGGGCGACGACGTACCGGTCGCTGGCGCGGGCCCGTGCGCTCGGCCTGGCCAGGACCGGCCGACGGGCGGAGGCCGTCGAGCCGCTGGCCGAACTGGTACGGGCGCTGCCGCGGGACGAGGAACTGCTGCTCGAACTGGTCCGCTGCGAGGCGGTCACCGCAGGGGCGTCCACCGCTCTCGCGACGTACGACCGACACCGCCGGGCGCTGCGCGACGAGCTCGGCACCGACCCGGGTCCCGCGCTGCGGGCCCTGCACCAGGAACTGCTGCGGGGCGAGGCGCCCGTGGTGCGGCACGGGGTGCCGCACGAGCCCAATCCGCTGCTCGGGCGCGACGGCGACCTCGCCGCGGTGGCGCACCTGCTGCGCACCTCCCGGGTCACCTCGATCGTGGGCGCCGGCGGGCTCGGCAAGACCCGGCTCGCCGGTGCCGTCAGCCGGAACGCGGAGCAGCGGGTGGTGCACCTGGTCGCGCTCGCCGGCGTCACCGGCGACGAGGACGTGGTCGGCGAGGTCGCCTCGGCCCTCGGCGTCGCCGAGGGCCGGCGGGCGTCGGTGGGCGGCTTCGGCCTCCCGACGGACGTCCTGACCGGCATCGTGGGCGCCCTCGGCCCGGGTCCCGCCCTGCTGGTACTGGACAACTGCGAGCAGGTGATCCGAGGTGTCGCCGAACTGGTGCGGGCCCTGGTGGCGATGACCCGGGATCTGCGGGTGCTGGCCACCAGTCGGGCGCCGCTCGGCCTCTCCTCCGAATCGGTCTACCTGCTGCCGGAGTTGGACCCGGCGACGACCGTCGAGCTGTTCGAGCAGCGTGCCCGGGCCGCCCGCTCCGATGTCGAGCTGCCCGCCGACCGGGTCGCGGAGCTGTGCCGCCGGCTGGACGGGCTGCCGCTGGCGACGGAGCTGGCGGCGGCCCGGGTGCGGGTGCTGTCGGTCGCCGAGATCTCCAGGCGCCTGGAGGACCGGTTCGCGCTGCTGCGAGGCGGGGCGCGGGACGCGCCGCAGCGCCACCGCACCCTGCACGCCGTCGTCGACTGGAGCTGGAACCTGCTCGAACCGGCCGGGCAGGCGGCCCTGCGCGCCCTCTCGGTCTTCCCCGGCGGTTTCACGGCGGACGCGGCCGAGCACGTGCTCGCCGGCCATGAACTGTTCGCCGGCTCCCCGGTCGCCGGGGGAGGACACGTCCAGGGCGGCGAGGACGTCCTGGAGGTTCTGGAGGACCTGGTCGACCAGTCGCTCCTCAAGGCGGCCGACAGCCCGTCCGGCACCCGCTTCCGGATGCTGGAGACCGTACGGGAGTTCAGCGCGGTCCACCGGGAGGGCACCGGTGAGAGCGAGCACGTGACGGAGCGGTTCACCGCCTGGGCCCGCGAGTTCGGCCTGACCTACCACGACGCGCCGTTCGGGCCCGACGCCTTGGCCTCCTGGCAGTCGATCAGGGCCGAGCAGGACAACCTCGTCCGGGCGCTGCGGCTCGGGCTGGCCCGCGACGACGGCCCCGCGGTCGCGGCGACCGCCGCCGTGCTCGGCACCCTGTGGACCACCGAGGCCAACTACACCCGGGTGATCGCGCTGGCCGAGGACACCGGCCGACTGCTCTCGCGCTTCCGGCCGGAGCCCGAGTACGTCGAGGTGGTCCGCACCACGGCGACCCTGATCACCACCAATGCCCTGCTCGGGGTGGGCAGCGGGGCGCTGCGCTTCCTGGTCCGCCTGCGCCGGCTGCCGCCGCCTCCGCCGGGCACCCTGATCGGGGCGATCGCGACCGTCCTGTGCGCCGCGCCGGAGGTGTTCGGGCCGGACCACACACTGCTGAACTCGCTCTGCGACAGCGACGATCCGCTGCTCGCGGGCGTCGCCGAGGGTGTTGCCAGCTACGTGTGGGAGACCGAGTACGAACCGGACCGGGCGATGGCCTCGGCCCGCAGGATGCTCGGTGCCCTCGAAGAGCGGCCCATCCCGTGGCTGCAGATCATGGCGCTGTCCCGGATCAGCGAACTGTGCCTGCAGACCGAGCGGGGCGCGGAGGCGACAGGCCACATGGCGAAGGCCATGCAGGTCCTCGACGGGCTCGGCGAATGGAACGACATGATCGGCCTGCGCTGGGGGATGGTGCTCGCGCACCTGCAGACCGGCGCCCTCGACGACGCGGAGCACTGGCTGGAGCAGGCCGTGCTGAACCGGCCGGAGGACGCGCCCGACCTCCTGACCCCCGATCTCGGTGCGCGGGCCGAGATCGCCCTCGCGCGGGGCGAGACGGAGCGGGGCCTGAGCCTGTGGCGTCGGGCCACGGACCGTCTGGAGCGCACCGGGGAACCGCTCTTCGGCACCGAACTGGCCCTTGAGCCCTGGGTCCTGGAGATCCAGGCGGTCACCGTGGCCGCCCATGCGCGGCACGGCCGGCTGGACCTCGTCGAGCAACTCGCCGGAGTGCTCCCGGCCCGGCTGACGACCCTGCTGTCCCGGGCCGAGGCCCTGCCGCAGCGGGCCCTCGTGGACTTCCCGGTCTGCGGTGCGCTGCTGCTCGCCCTCGGCCTGGCCGACCTCGATCGCGGCGGTCGGGCCGGCGACGCGCACCTGTTCGGGACCGGGGTACGGCTGATCGCCCTGGCCGAACGCTTCCGCTGCCTGCGGAGCTTCCAGCCCACCATGTCCTCCGCCGGCGCTCGGAGCGCGGCCGAGAACGCCGACCGGGCGGCCTACGACGACGCGGTGTCGGCGTACGCCGCCCTGGGGCGGGACGGTCTCGGGGCGGCTGCGCTGGCGCTGGTACGGGAGCGGGAGAGGGCCTGACGGTGCATCCGGCCGGTGGCGTCAGAACCGCACCGGCAGCCGCAGCAGGTGGAACCCGTCCGCCGGCCAGTGCCCGAACTCCAGCTCGTCCCGGCCCACGGCGAGCGCGGTGTCCGGCCGCCTGACGAGCACCTGGTCGAGGACCACCGAGGTGACCAGGCGGCCGAGGGCCGCTCCCAGGCAGTAGTGGGCGCCGTGGCCGAAGGCGAGATGGCCGTCGCCACGGCTGAACTCCCGGGCGATGTCGAGCCGTTCCGGGGCGTCCCCGTACTCCTGGGGGTCGTGGTTCGCCGCGAGCAGCGCCACCGTCACCGTCTCGCCCTTCTTCAGTGCGGTCCCGGCGAACTCGAAGTCCTCGGTGGCGTACAGCGAAGCGCCGATCCGTACCAGGGTGATGTAGCGGAGCAGTTCCGGTACGGCCCGCCCCAGCAGCTCGGGCTCGGCGCGCAGCGCGGCCAGCTGGTCCGGGTGGTCGAACAGGGCGAGCACCGCGTGGGCGAGGAAGAGGGCGGGCGGGGTGATCCCGGTGCTGATCAGCAGGAAGACCACCGAGACCAGTTCGTCCTCGGTCAGGGCGTGTTCGTCCTCGCGGCCGCCCCGGACCAGTGCGGAGATGAGGTCCTCGGTGGGCTCGGCCCGGCGCCGGGCGACCAACTCCCTGACGTACTCCACGATGCCGATGAGCCCGTCGGTCATCCCGCTGCCGTCGCCGTACGCGAAGTCGCGTATCCACGCGCACACCCGGGGCCGGTCGTCCTCGTCGACACCGACGAGTTCGCAGATCACCGAGGTGGTCAGCGGATAGGCGAACTCGCCCAGCAGGTCGGCCGCCTCGCCCTTCGCGGCGAGCTCGCGGATCAGCTCCCCGGCGGAGCGCTCCACGAACGACCGGAGGGCGGCGATGCGCCGGGCGGTGAACGCCCGGGTGAGCGGGGCGCGGCGCCGGGCGTGGTCCTCGCCGTCGAACAGCGCCAGATGGCCGGTCAGGTACTTCGCGTACTCGGCCGGGAAGCCCTCGAAGGCGGCCTCGGCCAGCTCGGCCTGCGGGTCGGAACCCTCGGCCCCGCCGGGCACCTTGGAGCGGTCCCGGATCAGCCGCGGCTCGGTCAGGGCGGCCTTGACGTCGGCGTAGCGGGTGACCAGCCGGACCGGGGTCCGAAGCTCCGGCAGCACCACACGGGGGAGTTCGGCCTGGGCACGGAAGCCGGCGTACGCGCCGACCGGGTTCTCGACGAGCTCGGGGGTCAGGTGAACGGTGTTCTCGGACATGGCGGTTCCTGCTCTCCGGTGGTGGGACTTCTCGGGACTCTGGGACTTCTCTGGACTAGCGGGGGCCACGGGTGAACTGCTTCTTCGACCACACGAAGCCGAGGACGGCGATCCCGGCGCACCAGGCCACGGACAGCCACCCGTTGTCGCCGATCGCCGTGCCGGTGAGCAGCCCGCGCAGGGTCTCGATGACGGTGGTGAACGGCTGGTACTCGGCGAACCAGCGGATCCAGCCGGGCATCGAGGACACCGGCACGAAGGCGCTGCTGATGAAGGGCAGCAGGAAGGACAGCGGCAGCACCGCGTTGCTGGCCGCCTCGGGGGCCGGGCTGGCCAGACCGAGGCCGACCGCGAGCCAGGTGAGGGCGGTGCACACCAGGGCGAGCAGTCCGGCCGCGGCCAGCCACTCGAGGGGCCCCGCGGCGGAGCGGAAGCCGATGGCGAGGGCGACACCGGTCACCAGGACCAGGCTGACCATCGTCTGGATCACACTGCCGACCACGTGGCCGACCAGGACCGAGGAGCGGGAGATGGCCATGGTGCGGAAGCGGGCGACGATGCCCTCGGACATGTCGGTGCAGACGGCCACCGCGGTCGGCATCGCCCCCGAGCCCACGGTCATCAGCAGGATTCCGGGGACCACGTAGGCGATGTACGCGGCGCGGTCGCCGCCGCCGCCGAGCCCGGTGCTCAGCGCGGTGCCGAAGACGTACACGAAGAGCAGCAGCATGACGATCGGCATGCCCACCACGCCGATCGTCATGGACGGGTAGCGCCTGGCGTGCAGCAGGTTGCGCCGCAGCATGGTCGCGGAGTCGCGCAGGGCGTAGGACGGGGAGCTCATCGGGCTTGCACCTTCTCGTTGCCGGGGCGGCCGGTGACCGCGAAGAAGACGTCGTCCAGGTCGGGGGTGTGCACGGTCAGCGCGTCGGCCTCGACCGCCGCGTCGTCGAGACGGTCCAGCAGGGCGCGCAGGGCGCGCACGCTGCCGTCGTTCGGGACCTGCAGACAGAGCGCCTCGTCGTCCGGGATCCCGGTGCCCAGCGCCCTGGTGGCCGCCGCGAGTACGGTCGCGTCCGCGAACTGCAGCCGGACATGGCCGCCGGGGACCAGGCGCTTGAGTTCGGCCGGGGTGCCCTGGGCGACCAGCCTTCCCTGGTTGAGGACCGCGATGCGGTCGGCGAGCTGGTCGGCCTCTTCCAGGTACTGGGTGGTCAGGAAGACGGTGACGCCCCCTGCCACCAGGTCGCGGATGGCCTTCCACATGTTGTGGCGGCTGCGCGGGTCGAGCCCGGTCGTCGGTTCGTCGAGGAAGATCACGCTCGGCGCGCCGACCAGGGTCATCGCGATGTCCAGCCGGCGGCGCATCCCGCCGGAGTAGCTGGCGGCCGGCTTCCCGGCCGCGTCGAGGAGATCGAACCGCTCCAGCAGCTCGGCGGTGATCCGCCGGCCCTCCCGGCGGCCCAGGTGGTGCAGGTCCGCCATGAGGATCATGTTCTCCTCGCCGGTGATCATGTTGTCCACGGCGGAGAACTGCCCGGTGACGCCGATCGCGCCGCGCACCGCGTCGGGGCTTTCGGCCAGGTCGTGCCCGGCGACACTCGCCCGGCCGCCGTCGGCGGTGACCAGGGTGGAGAGGATCTGGACGGTGGTGGTCTTGCCCGCGCCGTTGGGCCCGAGCAGGGAGAAGACCGTGCCCTGCGGGACCGCCAGATCGATGCCGTCGAGGACCAGCTTGTCGCCGTAGGCCTTGCGCAGCCCGTGGGCCGCTATGGCCGGCCCGTGCGGGGCGGTGCGGTGGTGTGAGGTCATGCCGCAGAGCTTGTCGGCGCCGGGCTTCAACGCGGTTTCAGCCCGGTTTCACGTTGGGCGGCGGACGGATACCCGGACCGGCACCAGGCCCGGCGGACCCGCGAGCGGGCCGGGCCACGCGCACCCTGGCAAGCAGTCAGGGCCGCTGCCCTGGGAAGGACACCGGCCCTGGACCGGCGCTACCGGTTCGGGAGGGCGGAGGCTAGGCACCGACCCCGGCGGGCTCCTCGACCGACTCCTCGGCGGGTGCCTCGGCGGCTCCCTGCTCGGTGGCGGGGAACGCGAGGACCTGGGCCAGCAGCGCCACCACGATGCCCACGGCCAGCCCGATTCCCACGAAGAGCATGGTCATCCCGTTGCCGACGAACAGACCGGCGAGGGCCGGCCCCAGGGTGAAGCCGGCGGACACCGCGATGCCGTAGAGCGCATTGACCCGCCCTCGGTTGGCCTGGGTGGCGGCGGCGTTGACCAGCGTGGGCACCACCGCGGAGTAGAAGGCCGCACCGACGGAGGCGCTGGCCGCGCCGACGCACGCCAGCGCGATCACCAGGGCGTCCGAGGTGAGGCGGGGTGCCACCAGGAGAAGCGCCCAGAACACCGACCAGGACAGGGCCGCGATCGCCAGCGAGACCCGGGGCGGCAGACGCTTGATCACGGAGAGCAGGGTGACCTGGGCGACCACGGCGATCACCGTGTCGACGAAGAAGACCTTGCCCAGGCCGGAGACGTGCAGGTCGGAGATGGTCACCAGCACCGCCGGGACACCCGACTCCAGCTGCGAGTAGCCGAGGGCGAAGAGCAGGAAGGTGACCAGAAGGGTCGCGAGCAGCGGCCGGTTGCCCAGCGCACTGCGGTAGGAGGCCCGGGGGCCGCCCTCCTCCCAGTCGCCGCCGCTCGGCTGCGGCAGCCGCTTCGCCACGGAGACCATCAGCCATCCGGCCACCACGAAGGTGAGTCCGTTGATCAGGTAGAGCGTGCGGAACGTCCACAGGTCACTGGTGACGACCACGCTGCCCGCCACGATCCCGCCGATGCCGAGACCGGCGTTGGAGATCCCGAAGTTGAGCCCGAACACGACCGGGCGCTTGCCCGGTTCCACCGATTCGGCCAGCAGGGCCTGCCAGACGGAGTTGCCGCCCACTCCCAGCCCGAACACCGCCGCGGCCAGCAGCGCCTGCCACGGCGCGGAGACCAGTGCGTACAGGCAGGTGCCCGCCGCGGCCACGGCCATGGCGCAGAGGATGGTCCGGACGCGACCGACCACGTCCAGGGCCCAGCCAGTGTCCGGGTCTCGCGGCCCGGCGGCTCCGACGGGGCACGCCGTACGGCCGGGCTCCGAGTCCCCGGCAGACTCGGCGGTCGCGGCCGGTCGCGGTCGACCGCCGGTCAGAATCCTGACGGATTGATCTTCCGGAAGCTAGAATCCACAGTTATGGAGCTGAGGCAGCTGGAGTACTTCGTCGCGGTCGCCGAGGAGCAGAACTTCACCCGGGCGGCCGAGCGGGTGCACATCAGCCAGTCCGGTGTCAGCGCCCAGATCCGCCAACTGGAACGTGAGCTCGGAGCCGAGCTGTTCGACCGGTCGGCACGCAGCGCCACCCTCACCGTCGCGGGAAGGGCCGCGCTCGAACACGCCCGCGCCGTGCTCGCCGCCGCCGGGGCGGTCGGCCAGGCGGTGGGCGAGGTGACCGACCTGATCCGGGGTCGGCTCACGGTCGGGATGGTCACCGGCTGCACCATCACGCCGCTGTTCGACGCCCTGGCCGCGTTCCACCGGGCGCATCCCGGCGTGGAGCTCTCGCTGCTGGAGGACAACTCGGACCGGCTCGTCGAGGGGGTCCGCGCCGGCACCGTCGACCTGGCCCTCATCGGGACCGCAACGGCCACCCCCGAAGGGCTGGACGCGCTGACCATCATCAGCGAACGGCTCGTCGTGGCCGTCCCGGCCGGGCACCCCCTGGCGGAACGGCGCCGGGTCGTCCTGCGCGACCTGGCGGCCCACCCGGTCGTCTGCATGCCGCCCGGCACCGGCCTGCGCACGGTGCTCGACCGGGCCTGCGCCGCCCAGGGCCTCCGTCCCGTGATCGCACTCCAGGCCAGCGCCGCCGACGCCATCGCCGACCTGGCCGCCCGTGGACTCGCCGTCGCCGTCCTCAGCGAGTCGATGGCCGCCCGCTACCGCGACCGGCTCACCGCCCGCACCATCGACGACGTCGAGACGCCGGCCCTGCTCGCCCTGATCTGGAAGAACGCGCACAGCCCGGCGGTCCGTGAGTTGCTGGCCCACAGCCGGCAGGCGTTCGCCGGGACCGAGGCCGGCTGAGAGGCGGATGCCGGTCAGGGTCCTGATCCTGACCAGCAGTCAGAACCCTGACCGGCACCACCGGGTCGGGCCGGCGGTTCAGACGTGTGCCAGTGCCGTGGCGTCGTCGAGCGAACCGAGCCTGAGCAGAGACCGGCTCTGTTGCGCCAGCCCGTGCGCACTGATCCCGTAGTGGGCCAGCACGTCCAGCTGGGAGCCGTTCACGATCCACCATCGCCTCCACCCCGCGCACCTACGACAAGACCAGCGGCCAGTGGAAGGACGGCACCGCGCTGTTCCTGCGGGCCACCGCCTGGCGCGAGATGGCCACCAGCGTCGCCGAGTCCCTGACCAAGGGCATGCGCGTGGTCGCCGTCGGCCGCCTGGTGCAGCACAACTGGCAGACGCCCGAGGGCGAGAACCGCTCGATGCTCGGTCTCGACGTCGAGGACATCGGCCCGTCCCTGCGGTTCGCCACCGCCAAGGTCACCAAGACCCAGCGCACCAACAGTGCCGCGCAGGCCCCGGCTGCCGCCGACCCGTGGTCCACCGCCGCCCCGACGGCCGGTACAGCCCCGGTCGGCGCCGAGCCGCCGTTCTAGCCCACTCCGCCCGGACAGCACGACGGGCCCCGCAGCAGCAGCGACCTTGCCGGGTGACGGCGGCTGTTGCGGGGCCCGATCAATCCCGACTTCACGAGATCGGATCCATCATGGCCCAGTTCACCCCCGGCACGCTCGCCATCGCCGACGACGCCTACGACCGCTCCCGCGCCTCCGACGGCCACTTCCGCTACGGCGCCTACCTCAAGCAGAAGGCCCGTCTGCTCCACGACCAGGGCTGCATCCTCCGCCCGGCCGAGTTCGCCCACGCCGCGTGGCGCATCGCCACCAGCCCGGTCATGAGCCCCGGCTACGTCCGCATCCGCCCCGACTTGCTCGGCGTCACCCTGGTGGAGGCTGGTGAGGACGGCCACGATGTCGCCCTGCGCATCGACGTCCCCCTGCGCCACGGCGACCTGGCCCACTGGCCCGCCCGCACCCTCGACTGGCAGACCGACTGGGACGACTGGAACCCCGGGCCGTGGCGCCGAGCCGTCGAACCCGCGCTCACCAACCGGCCCGCGCTCCTGACCACCGCCACCCTCCTCATCCCGGTGCCCGCAGACCTGCTCGTCCAGCCCACCATCACCGTGCCCGGCACCGTCATGACCAGCGAAGCCAAGGAGGCGGTCAAGGCCCTGGTCCGGCACGCCAACGCCCGCTCCCACCTGGTCGCCGAGCTGACCGGCGGCGGGCGGTGATCGGGTCGCTCTGCACCGGCTACGGCGGCCTGGACATGGCCGTAAAGCAGGTGCTCGGCGGCGAGCTGGCATGGGTGGCCGACCCCGACCCCGGGGCGGCGGCGATCCTCGCCCACCACCACCCGACCGTGCCCAACCAAAGTCCACAAGTTCAGCTATTCCGAAGGGTGTTGTGGGTGGAACTTGAGGGTCTGGGTGGGTGGCTTTGTTCAGTTCCAGGGACAGCGTTTGTCGGCGAGTGGGACAGCACTTGGCGATCAAGGTGTTCCTGGATATTCACGACTTCCGGTTCTGGCTCAACTCCTGTGGTCTGTCTGCGCTCTGTGACTGTTGATCTCCGTGGGGCCTCTCACGGATCGTCTGAGCGAGAGAACCTCATCCGGAGCAGGCCGGCCCGCACTGTCCGCACCCAGGACTACCTCGACAGTCCAGAAGCCGTGGCTGATCCAGCGACGTTGCTCACTGGCCGGTGGTGTCAGGCGCGTTCCTGCTCGCTCGCATCCTCGATGGCTGCGGCCCGGGCGCGGCGGCGGCCCAACAAGGTGAATCCCACAGTCACCAGGCCGATGGCGACGACCCTAGCGGCCTGGTAGTAGCCGGACGCCAGTTCCTCTGGGGTGCCGGGCAGCCTGAAAGAGACCCACACTGCCGCGACTCCCCCGAAGACGATCAGTGCGACGGCCCCCCACGTCCCGAGTTCCGCCCACCAGGCCCCCGGGGCGTAACCCCGCTCCTCGGTCTGCTCAACGTCTCTGTCGGCCATGGTCTGTTCTCCTGGGTGTGTGGTGGCGGTCGCGAGGTAAGACGCAGGCACGGCGCGGAAGGTTCACCGGGCCAAACGTTCCCTGCTGAAGCTGACATCCCGCCAGCCAGCGAAATCCACCCTCGCCCGACCCCATTGGGCGGGTGACGAACGGCTCCCGCCGGAAGGGTTGGCACAGGACCACTGCACCACATCAAGAGACTGGCCTGACCCTGCGTCGCCAACCACAGAAGTTGAGCCAGAACCGTGGCTCGTGAACAAAACCAGGGTGGGCCGGTGGCGGGGTATGCGCCTTCAGTTCGCCGGGCTCGGGGGCGTCGGATCACGGCGTCTGAAGTTTCCCCCTGATCCTGCGAGGCCGCTTACGTCGCCGTGGTCCTGTGGGACGCGCACGCGCACCTGATGGACTGCTTCGAGGGCCACGCCCCGTCTGGCATTCCTCTCCCCGGAGCCCGCCAGCGGCAAGACCCGCGCCCTGGAGATCGTGGAGACCCTGGTCCCCAGGCCGCTGGTCACCGTTGACGCCAGCCAGTCCGCGCTGTTCCGATCCGTCTGCGACGGGGATGCCCGACCCACCGTGCTGTTCGACGAGATCGACACCGTCTTCGGCGCCGCTGCCGGCGGCAACGAGGAACTGCGCGGCCTCATCAACGCCGGCTACCGCCGCACCGGCGGCGTCCTCCGCAGCGTCCGCGACGGCGAGAACCACGTGGTCCAGAAGTTCCCCGTCTACGCCGCCCTCGCCATGGGCGGCCTCGGCGACCTGCCCGACACCATCATGAGCCGCTCCGTCGTCATCCGGATGCGCCGCCGCGCCCCCAATGAGACGGTCGAGCAGTTCCGCCAGCGCACCAACGAACCCGAGGGCCACGTCCTGCGCGACCGCCTCGCCGCCTGGGCCGACACCATCCGCGAGCGCATCGAGGGCGCCTGGCCCGAGATGCCCGACGGAGTCGCCGACCGGTCCGCCGACGTCTGGGAACCCCTCCTCGCCGTCGCCGTCGCCGACGCCGCCGGCGGCCACTGGCCCGCCCGCGCCCGCACCGCCTGCCTCGAACTCGTCAACGCAGCCAAGGCCAACGACAAAGGCTCCGTCGGCATCCGTCTCCTCGCCGACCTGCGGACCATCTTCGACGGCGCAGAGCTGGTACGAGGATCAGCACCTTGCCGCCTCCACCATGCAGAACTACCGCCGCCACATCGAAGAGCATCTGCTCCCAGAGTTCGAGAACGTCTTTCTCGACGAGATCACCAAAGGCGCGATCGACGCCTGGGAGCGCAAGGAACGGGACCGCGGCTACGCGCCCAGCAGCATCAAGACGTGGCGCGGCACGCTTCACCTGATCCTCGCCGACGCCGTCGACGAGGGGCTGCGCGACTCCAACCCGGCAACCCGCCGACGCGGCCGGGGCAAGCGCGCGGGGCGCTCGCGCAACCGCGGCCCCGAGAAGGTGGTGACCTCGGCGCTCGGCATCCTGCTGATCGCGGAGCGTGCCGCGCTGCTGTCCGGCCGGGACGACGAGTTCGTTGGCATCGTGCTCAAGGGCTACACGGGCCTGCGATGGGGAGAGATCGTGGGCCTGGAGACGGAGTTCATCCGGCCGGCGGCCGTGCGCGTCGAGTGGCAGCTTTACGAGCTGGACTCCGGTGAGCTGCACCGCTGCCCGCCCAAGGACGACTCGCACCGGACGGTCGACACCCCGGGCTTCCTCTCCGGCCTGCTCACAGGGCAGGTGGCCAGTGCCAACGTGAAGCCGTGCACGTGCCACGGCCTGCGCTATCTCTTCAGCGGGCACGGTGCCGCGAACGGGGCCGCCCGCCGACCGGGCGCCAAGCTGGTGGACGTGGCCCGCGCTGCCGGCGTCTCCACCGGCACGGTCTCCAACGTCCTCAACCGCCTGCTCGCGGTGGCCCTCGACACCCGTGACCGGGTCGAGAAGGCCATCGCCGACCTCGGTTACATCCGGGCGTGGGCGTCCGGGGAGAACGCCGCGCACTGGCGCCGGAACGGGTTCGCCACGTGGCTGTTCCACCCGGCGGCAACCGGCTGGTATCCGAAGAAGGCGCCGGAGGAGGCTCGCCCGGTGCCGTTGCTGGCCGAACCGTGGCCGGGCATCCCAGCGCGAGGCCGGGGAGCTGCGGCTCGGGCGGAGGCGTGCTGGCTGCCGATCGCGCGCGGCCTCACGCCGCACGGTCTGCGGCACACCCACAAGACGATGATGGACGAGTTCGGGACGCCGCCGAAACTCAAGGACGAGCGGATGGGGCACGAGGACGGTTCGGTCCAGGCCCGCTACTCCCACATCACCGCCGACATGCGCCGCAAGCTGATGGACGACCTCACCGCGGTGTGGGAACAGTCCCTCGACGCCCGTCGGCGGATGTCGGCGGGATCGCCCGTGAGGGTCCTGGACACCCTGCTGAGGGAGGGTCAGTAGAGAGCCTTCTGGAGAACTTCTGGAGAAGGTTTCTCCCAGGATTCTCCCGAGAGGCCCCGGAAAGCCAGTCAGGGCCGGTCTCCCTTGCGGGAGACCGGCCCTGAGCTGGTCTTACTGGGTCGGGGTGGCGGGATTTGAACCCACGGCCTCTTCGTCCCGAACGAAGCGCGCTACCAAGCTGCGCCACACCCCGGTCTTTCCTTTGTTGCTTCCGTCTCCTTCGCAACGAGTAGAACTCTACCGGACGAGCGCCGAGAGGTGAAATCCGTTCCTTCGGGCGGTGTCGGAGCAGCTCGGAGGAGGGCGGGCCGCGGGGTGTCGGCGGGGTGGGTCAGGGCTTGGGGGTGAGGGTGAGGAGGGTGGCCTCGGGCGGGCAGGCGAAGCGGACGGGGGTGTAGCGGTTGGTGCCGCAGCCGGCCGAGACGTGCAGGTAGGAGCGGTGTCCGCCGGCCCGGTGGGTGGAGAGGCCCTTGACCCGGTCGGTGTCGAGGTCGCAGTTGGTGACCAGAGCGCCGTAGAAGGGGACGCAGAGCTGTCCGCCGTGGGTGTGCCCGGCGAGGACGAGGGGGTAGCGGTCGGCGGTGAAGGCGTCGAGCACCCGCAGGTAGGGCGCGTGCACCACGGCGAGCGAGAGGTCGGCGTCCTCGGAGGGGCCGCCGGACACCTCGGCGTAGCGGTCGCGGCGGATGTGCGGGTCGTCCAGCCCGGTGAACTCGATGTCGAGCCCGGCGACCTTCAGCCGCCCCCGGGTGTTGGTGAGGTTGAGCCAGCCGGCTGCGTCGAAGCCGTCCCGGAGCTTCTCCCACTCGATGTGGACGGCGCCGGTGATGCCGCGCTTGCCGGTGCCGTCGGGGTTGTTCAGCCCGTGGACGCCGGTGCGCAGCGCCTTCAGGTAGCGCGCGGGGTTCTTCTTGGCGGGCCCGTAGTAGTCGTTGGAGCCGAAGACGTACACGCCCGGGAAGTCCATCAGCGGCCCGAGGGCGTCCAGCGTGGCCGGGATGCCCTCCGGGTCGGAGAGGTTGTCGCCGGTGTTGACGACCAGATCGGGACGGAGCGCGGCCAGGCTCTGCAGCCAGCGCTGCTTCTTGTGCTGTCCGTCGACCATGTGGATGTCGGAGACCTGGAGCACCCGGATCGGCCGCGCACCCTTCGGCAGGATCGGGACCTCGACCTGGCGCAGCCGGAACGAGCGGACCTCGTAGCCGACGGAGTAGATGAGGCAGGCGGCGCCGGTGGCGGCGATTCCGAGGGGGACGGAGTACAGCGGTCGCATCGGTCCATGGTCGCAGACGCCGAAAGCACGTGTGAACGGGCGGCGCCCCGTCCGCCCGCCCCGGCGGATCCCACCCGGAAGGTCGATCTGACGGCCAGTCGGTCCTGCGGACGCCGGACGCCGGGCACCGGGCCGAGGTCCGGCGGCGGGGCGCCGCCAGGGGCCGGCGGTCGCACGGGACTCGCGGGCCAGTCCAGGGAAGAGAGGAAGGCGCGGCGAGGCGGTGTGACGGCCTGTCGGGACTGGTGCGGGGCGGGGCTCCGCCCACCTCGCAGGGGCACGACGCGAGTGCCGGGCGGTTATTCGTGGGCATCAGGTTTCGGCAGGTGGGACACTCATCAGCATGACAACGCTCAAGGTGCAGCTGCAGGAGGACCTCACGGCTGCGATCAAGGCCCGGGACGAGCTGCGCTCGTCCACGATCCGGCTCACGCTGGCCGCCGTCACCAGTGAGGAGGTGGCGGGGAAGACGAAGCGCGAGCTCTCGGACGACGAGGTGCTGAAGGTGATCGCCCGGGAGGCGAAGAAGCGCCGCGAGGCGGCCGAGGCCTTCGAGACGGCCGGGCGGGCGGATTCGGCGGCCCAGGAGCGCGCCGAGGGCGAGGTGCTGGCGCAGTACCTGCCGAAGCAGCTCAGCGACGAGGAGCTGACCGCGATCGTGGCCGCTGCGGTGGCGGAGAGCGGGGCGACCGGGCCGCAGGGCATGGGCGCGGTGATGAAGCTGGTGCGCCCGAAGGTCGAGGGCGTGGCCGAGGGCGGCCGGGTGGCCGCCGCCGTGAAGGCCGCACTGGCGGGCTGACCGGCCCGAGCCGGGTGCGGGAGCGCACAGCACGGCGGAAACGCACAGCACGGCGGGAGCGCACAGCACAGACGGCGGACACGCCGTACAGCGGACATGACGAAGGGGTGCCCCCCGTCCGGGAGGCACCCCTTCGTCGTACCGCAGGCCGTCAGTGGTGGCCGGGCTTGCCCGGCTTGCCGCCGGTGCCGCCGTTCGCGCCGCCGCCGATGACGCCCGGCGGCAGGGTGAAGCCGCCGTTGATCAGGCCGGTGGTGCCCGTCCCGTCGCCGGGGGGCGGAGCGGGGGTGCCGGGGTCGGCGGGGCTCGTGGCGCCGCCCGGGGGAGTGCCGGGGTCGGGGATCGAGACCAGCTGGAAGGTGCTCTTCGGGGTGCCGGCGACGGCGTCGTTCATGGCCATCTGCCAGATCGGGCCGGGGCCGTCGGAGCCGTAGACGGAGCCGAAGTACTCGCCGCCGATCGTGATGTTGCGCATGGAGACGTTGCCGCCGGGGCCGCCGAGCCAGACGGCGGTGGCGAGGTCGGGGGTGTAGCCGTTGAACCAGGCGGCGTAGCGGTTGTCGGTGGTGCCGGTCTTACCGGCGAACTCGCGGCCGTCGTTGATCTTGATGTTGGCCGCGGTGCCCTTCTCGGTCACCGTCTTCAGCAGGGTGTTGACCCCGTCGGCGGTGGACCCGGACATCGCCTGGGTGCAGTTGGCCTGCGGGACCGCCATCTTCTTGCCGTCGGCGCCGACCACCGAGCTGATCGCGATCGGGTCGCAGTACAGGCCGCGGGCGGCGAAGGCGGCGTAGACGGCGGCCATCCGCATCGGGCTGACCTCGACCGAGCCGAGGATCGAGGACGGCACCTGCGGCAGCGTCTTGCCGCTGGCGAGGGTCTTGATGCCGAGCTTGTTGATCATCTGCTTCATCGGGCAGAGGCCGACCTCCTGGCCGAGCTCGACGAAGTAGGTGTTGACCGAGCGGGCCATCGCCTCCTTCATCCCGAACGGCCCGACCTCGGACGAGTTCTCGTTCTCGACCGTGGTGCCGTCGGACTTCCAGGAGCCCTCGCAGGTGGTCATGGTCGGGTACGGGATCTTGAACTCGGAGGGGTACTGCTGGGTGATCGGGATGCCCGACTCCAGCGCGGCGGCCGCCAGGATCGGCTTGAAGGTCGAGCCGGGGGAGAAGCCGTTGCCGCCGCCCATCGCCGCGTCGACGTTGAGGTTGACCACGGTCTGGTGCTGCTTGTCGTCCAGGCCGTAGGGGCGGGTCTGGGCCATCGCCAGGATCTCGCCGGTGCCCGGCTTGACCATGGTCATCGCGGCCGAGACGTCGTCCGTCGGGTTGACCTTGGTGGTGACCGCCTTGTACGCGGCCGCCTGCTTGTCCGGGTCGATGGTGGTGTAGATCTTCAGGCCGCCCTGGGTCCAGAGCTTCTGCCGGTCGGCCTGGGTCTTGCCGAAGACCGGGTCCAGCTTCACCACGTGCCGGACGTAGTCGCAGAAGAAGCCCATGCCCGCCAGGGCGGTGATGCAGCCGTTCAACGGCTCCTTGTACTTGATGCCCAGCGGGGCGGCCAGCGCGTCCTTGGCCTGCTGGGGGGTGATGTGCTTGTACTCCAGGAGCTTGTTGATCACCGTGTTGCGGCGGTTCAGCGCGTTCTGCGGATGCAGCACCGGGTCGTACGCCGTGGGGTTCTGCACCAGTCCGGCCAGCATCGCGGCCTCGGGGATGGTCAGGTCCTTGGCGCTCTTGCTGAAGTAGCGGCCCGCGGCCGCCTCGACGCCGTACGCCTGGTGGCCGTAGAAGGTGATGTTCAGGTAGTTGGTGAGGATCTGATCCTTGCTCAGGTCCTCCTCCAGCTTGATGGCGTACTTCAGCTCCTGGATCTTGCGACCCATGCTCTTCTTGGTGGCCTCCAGGAACGCGTCCTGGTCGTCACCGGCCTTCTCCACGTTGACGTTCTTCACGTACTGCTGGGTCAGCGTGGAGGCACCCTGGGCGGCGGAGCCGGACTCGGCGTTCTTGCTGGCCGCGCGCAGGATGCCCTTGAGGTCGATGGCGCCGTGCTCGAAGAAGCGGTTGTCCTCGATGTCGACCTGGGCCTGCCGCATGATCGGGGCCATCTGGTCCTTGGTGAGGACGGTGCGGTCCCGGTCGAAGACCTTGGCGATCACGCCGCCCTTGGCGTCGTAGATGTACGAGGCCTGGGAGAGCGGCGGGGTCTTGAAGTCGTCCGGGATGTTGTCGAAGCTCTCGGCGGTGTCCTTGGCGGTCAACCCGAGTGCACCCACGGCCGGCAGTGCCATGCCCGCGACCAGCAGTCCGGCCAGCACGCTGGTGCCCAGGAACTTGAGTCCGAGGCCGGCCTTGTCGACAGTGAGTCCCGAGGGTCGCTGAGGTGCCATGGGGAAACCCTACGTTGCCAAATACCCGGCGAGGGGGCAGGTGTTCGCCTACGCTTGTCACAAGACTGCGACAGCTTCGCTCTGTTCATCGTCATCACTCTTGTGAGTGATGAGCTTTGCCCGAATCGCCCCTGTTTGGGGTAGCTGAAATCGGGCCCCGTCGGCGATCTCATGGCGGAGCGTGACGAGAGTGGTCCAAGTGGCCCTGACAAGCCCTGCGACCTGCGATCACTCCAACGAGTGAGAAGTCAGATACCCATAGTCCGATCGGGTCATTTGAGATTGAGCCCGTAGGGGCTGTTGCACGCTGTCGTTCTTCCGTAACGTCCTCAACTGGCAACGGTGAATATGCCGTTGCCGCCGTGGGGGAGCCCCGATTCGGGAGAGGACGGCGCCGGCATGGGCTGGGTGGACGACTGGAGTGCGCAGGCTGCCTGCCGCACGAGTGATCCGGACGAACTGTTTGTTCAGGGGGCAGCACAGAATCGCGCCAAGGCGGTGTGCAGCGGTTGCCCGGTGCGCACCGAGTGCCTGGCGGACGCGCTCGACAACCGGGTCGAGTTCGGTGTGTGGGGCGGGATGACCGAGCGCGAGCGCCGGGCGCTGCTGCGCCGCAGGCCGACGGTGATGTCCTGGCGCAGGCTGCTGGAGACGGCGCGTACGGAGTACGAGGAGTCGCTCGCGACCGGTGTCATCCTCACCGACTACGCCCAGGCGGGCTGACCGGGGTCAGGCCGTCCGAGGGCGGGCGGCTCAGTCCGCCCCGCCGAGGCGGTCGCCGATGGCGCGCAGGCCGTCCAGATCGTGCACGTCGCCGGGCAGTGCGCCGACCTCCACGATCGGCACGTCCGGGTAGACCGACACGAAGCGGTCCCGGGTGCGGCGTTCCCGGTCCATGATCTGCATCCGCTCGGCGTGCAGCCGGAGCAGTCCGGCGGCCAGTGCCTCGGCGACCGGTGAGGAGTTCGGCGAACCGTTCTCCTCCAGCGCCTCGGCCGCCGCGAGCGCGCGCTCCGCCGTGAGCTGCGGTGCGTCCGTGCCGTGCACCCGGTTGAGCACCAGCCCGGCCAGCGGCATCTCGTCCGCGGCCAGCCGGTCCACGAAGTAGGCCGCCTCGCGCAGCGCGTCCCGTTCGGGTGCCGCGACCACCAGGAAGGCCGTGCCGGGTGCCTTGAGCAGCTGGTAGGTGCGGTCCGCCCGCTCGCGGAAGCCGCCGAACATCGAGTCCATGGCCCCGACGAAGGTCTGGACGTCGGTCAGCAGCTGGGCGCCGAAGATCTTTCCCAGCGTGCCGGTGAGCAGGCCCATGCCGACGTTCAGGAACTTCATCGCGCTGCGCCCGCCGACCTTGGCCGGGGCGGTCAGCAGCCGGATCACCTTGCCGTCCAGGAAGGAGCCGAGGCGGTTCGGCGCGTCCAGGAAGTCCAGCGCGGACCGGGACGGTGGGGTGTCGACCACGATCAGGTCCCACGCGTCGGCCGCCCGCAGCTGGCCGAGCTTCTCCATCGCCATGTACTCCTGGGTACCGGCGAAACCGGCCGACAGGGACTGGTAGAAGGGGTTCTCCAGGATCGCCTTCGCCCGCTCGGGCTCGGCGTGGGCCAGCACGACCTCGTCGAAGGTCCGCTTCATGTCGAGCATCATGGCGTGCAGCTCGCCCGCCCCGGCGGTGCCCTTGACCGGGCGCGGGGTGTTGTCCAGCTCACTGAGGCCCATCGACTGGGCGAGCCGGCGTGCGGGGTCGATGGTCAGCACGACCACCTTCCGGCCGCGTTCCGCCGCCCGCAGGCCGATCGCGGCGGCGGTGGTGG
This sequence comes from Saccharothrix sp. ST-888, assembly GCF_000955975.1. Lineage (GTDB taxonomy): Bacteria > Actinomycetota > Actinomycetes > Streptomycetales > Streptomycetaceae > Kitasatospora. Next base: position 20,298 of record NZ_JYJF01000044.1, on the reverse strand, counting down.
TCTTGCCGACCCCGCCGGCGCCGCAGCACACCACGATCCGGGTCTTCGGGTTGTCGATCAGTGCGTCGATCGCCAGCAGTGCCGTCATGCCGCCCCCTGTCGCTTCAGCTCGCCCGCCAGCCGGTAGAGACCGCCGAGGTCCACGCCCTCGCCGAGCAGTGGGAGTTCGTACGTCGGCAGCCGCAAGTGCTGCAGTGCCGAGCGCTGTTCGCGCTCCAGTTCGACTCGCTCGGCGTGCTCGCGGGCCTGTTCGAGCAGCGGGTCGAGCAGCGGCTCGACCGCCGCGCGGACCGTCGCCGCGGCCCGGGAGCGCCCGCCCAGCCCGGCCTCGCCGAGCGCCCGGGCGACCTCCTCGCGGTGGTCCCCGTCGACCGCCGCCACCGCGGCGGCGTCCAGTACGGGCGGCCGGACCATGTTCACCAGGACGCCGCCGACCGGCAGTTGGGCCTCCTGGAGATCGGCCACGCCGTCCACGGTCTCCTGCACCGGCATCTCCTCCAGCAGCGTGACCAGGTGCACCGCCGTCTCCGGCGACCTGAGCACTCGCATCACCGCCTGCGCCTGCCCGTGGATCGGTCCGATCCGGGCCAGGCCCGCCACCTCGGAGTTGACGTTCAGAAACCTGGTGATCCGTCCGGTCGGCGGTGCGTCCATCACGATCGCGTCGTAGGCGCGGCGCCCGTCGGGGCCCTTGCGGCGGGCCGCCTCGCAGGCCTTGCCGGTCAGCAGGACGTCCCGGACACCCGGTGCGATGGTGGTCGCGAAGTCGACGAAGCCGACCTTCTGCAGTGCCTTGCCGGCCCGGCCCAGTTTGTAGAACATGTCGAGGTACTCGAGCAGCGCCAGCTCGGTGTCGATCGCCAGCCCGAAGATCTCCCCGGAGCCCTTGCCCGGCAGGCCGAGCTGGGCGGGGGTGACGGCGGCGATCTTCCGCTCCTGGTAGGGCAGTGCGGCGATCCCGAACATCTCGGCGATGCCCTGCCGGCCCTCGACCTCGATCAGCAGCGTCCGGCCGCCCTCGGCGGCCAGCGCGATGGCGAGCGCGGCGGCCAGCGTGGTCTTCCCGGTGCCGCCCTTGCCGCTGACGACGTGCAGCCGGACGCCCTCCCAGTCCCGGCCCCGCCCGCCGTCCGGTGCGTTCTCCCCGTCCGGTGAGCCGGGCCCGTGCGCCCCGAAGCCCCCCGCCGGGGCCTCCTCGGGGGTGGGTCGGTCCGCCTGGCCGGGAGTCCTCGCCACGCTCCGTCTCCGTCCGTCCGTTGGCCGGCACCCCTGGGTGCCCTTCCCGCGAGGGTAACCAGCGGGGGCCCACGATGCGGGGAGCACCCTGGTACCCCGGCGGATTCCCGCCCTCTTTGTGGCCCACCTCACACCCCGGGCGGGCGGCCTCGCGGACGCGCTGCGTACCGCGCGGAGCAGCGGCCGGTCCTCGTCTAGAGTCAGCGCCATGACCAAGTGGGAATACGTCACCGTGCCGCTGCTCGTGCACGCCACCAAGCAGATCCTCGACACCTGGGGCGAGGACGGCTGGGAGCTCGTCCAGGTCGTCCCGGGGCCGAACAACCCCGAGCAGCTGGTTGCCTACCTCAAGCGGGAGAAGAGCTGATGAGCAAGGTTGAGGAGAAGCTGGCCGAGCTCGGTCTGACCCTCCCCGAGGTGGCCCCGCCGGTGGCCGCGTACGTCCCGGCGATCCGTTCCGGCGAGTACGTGTTCACCTCCGGCCAGCTGCCGATGGTGGCGGGCAAGCTGCAGCACACCGGCAAGGTCGGCGGCGAGGTCACCCCGGAGGAGGGCAAGGCGCTCGCGCAGATCTGCGCGCTCAACGCACTGGCCGCCGTGAAGTCGGTGATCGGTGACCTGGACCGGATCGAGCAGGTCGTCAAGGTGGTCGGCTTCGTCGCCTCCGCCCCCGACTTCACCGGTCAGCCCGGCGTGATCAACGGTGCCAGCGAGCTGCTCGGCGAGGCGCTCGGCGCGGCCGGCGTGCACGCCCGCAGCGCGGTCGGCGTCGCGGTCCTGCCGCTGGACGCCCCGGTCGAGGTCGAGATCCAGGTCCGGGTCAAGGCCGGCGCCTGACCCGCGGAGCACCACGGCCGGGGTCGGCAGTTCTCCGACCCCGGCCGCCGTCCGGCCCGTGCCACGCGCCGCCGGGCGAACCGCTGTCCAACCCGGACCTCTGTCCAAGCCGGGCCCTGCCCGCTTAGCATCCGGGCATGGATCATCGAGCACCGTCGCTCCCGATGCCGCCGTCCTGGCCCGCCCGGATCCGGGCGGTCGAGGCCGGCGAACTGACCCCGCCCGTGCCGAAGCCGTCGGCCACGGTGGTACTGCTGCGCGACGGGGCCGAGGGCCCGCAGGTGTACCTGCTGCGCCGCCGCACCTCCATGGCGTTCGCGGGCGGGATGTACGCCTACCCGGGCGGCGGGGTGGACCCGAGGGACGCCGACGCCGAGTTGGCCTGGGCCGGGCCCTCCCCACAGGAGTGGGCCGAACGGCTCGGGGTGGACGCCCGCACCGCCCAGGCGGTGGTCTGCGCGGCCGTCCGGGAGACCTTCGAGGAGGCCGGCGTCCTGCTGGCCGGACCCGACGCCCACAGCACCGCCGCACCCCGGGACTGGACCGCCGAACGGGCCGCCCTGGAGGCACACGAGCTCTCCTTCGCCGAGTTCCTGCAGGCCAACGGCCTGCTGCTGCGCAGCGACCTGCTGGCCGCCTGGGCCCGCTGGGTCACCCCGGCCTTCGAGGAGCGCCGGTACGACACCTGGTTCTTCGTCGCCGCGCTGCCCGCCGACCAGCGGGCGGCGGTCGAGGTCGGCGAGGCCGACCGGGTCGCCTGGCTGCCGCCCGGGGAGGCCGTCCAGGGGCAGGCGGAGGGCCGGTACGGCATGCTGCCGCCGACCCTGACCGTGCTGCGCGAGCTGCTGCCGGTCCGGACGGCGGACGAGGCGCTCACGGCGGCGGCGGCCCGGAGGATCGAACCCGTCCTCGGCCGGGCCACGGTGGCCGGCGACCGGCTGACGGTGCGATGGTCTGGGTACGAGGAACTGACCATCGACGGCCACTTCCCGCCGTGAACCGCCGTGAACTGCAGTGCCCCGCAGTGAACCGCCGTGCCCCGACGCGACCCGTCGGACCCCGATGTGACCCGCCGCGAACCGGCCGACGGCACCGAAGCCGCCGTCCGCGATCCGCAGTCGTTCCGCGAACCCAGGAAGGAACCCCGCCCGATGAACCACGACGATGTGGCTCTGCGCCCGGCACCCGCCCAGCCCGGCGGTGCCCCGCTGACCCGTCCACTCCCGGCCCGTACGCTGGCCGGCCAGCCCGCCGTGTGGGTCGAGGGGCCCGGCAAGCGCCGGCTGGTGCGGGCCCTGCCGTCGCGCACACTGATCCGGATCAGCGAGGGCAGCCGGTGAGCGGTCTCCTGCCGGGTGACCCCGCCGCCACCATCGGCGGCGAGGCCACCTCCCGGGCGCTCTGCGTCCTGGCGCCCAACCCGTCGCCGATGACCCTGGACGGCACCAACACCTGGCTGCTCGCCGAGCCGGACTCCGACCTCGCGGTCGTCGTCGACCCGGGTCCGCTGCACGAGGGCCACCTGCGCCGGGTCGTCGACGCCGCCGAGCAGCGGGGCAAGCGGATCGCCCTCACGCTGCTCACCCACGGCCACCACGACCACGCCGAGGGCGCCGCGCGCTTCGCCGAGCTGACCGGCACCGAGGTCCGGGCCCTCGACCCGGCGCACCGGCTGGGGTCGGAGGGGCTGCACGGCGGCCAGGTGCTCGACATCGGCGGCCTGGAGCTGCGGGTGGTCGCCACGCCGGGGCACACCGCGGACTCGCTGACCTTCCACCTGCCCGCCGACGGCGCGATCCTCACCGGTGACACCGTGCTCGGCCGGGGCACCACGATGGTCGCCCACCCCGACGGCAGGCTCGGCGACTACCTGGACTCGCTGCGCCGCCTGCACACGATGGCGGCGGAACACGGCGTACGGACCGTGCTGCCGGGGCACGGCCCGGTGCTCGCCGACGCGCTCGGCGCGGTCGACTACTACCTGGCCCACCGGGCCACCCGGCTCGCCCAGGTGGAGACGGCGGTCGAGGACGGCTGTCGGACGGCCGCGGAGGTGGTCGCCCGGGTGTACGCGGACGTGGACCGGGCGCTCTGGCCCGCCGCGGAGCTGTCGGTCCGGGCCCAGCTCGGCTACCTGGAGGACCACGGCCTGATCTGAGGCGGGCCGGGGTCCTCAGGCGGGCGGGACACCCCGCAGCCGACCGGGCCCGGTGAGAGGAGTGCGCCGCGCGACCCGCCGGTGGGGCGGTACAGCCCCCACGGCGGGTCGCGCGGCGCGATGCTTTCGTGCCCCGGTGGGATCACCCTGCCCCGGAGGGCGGTCGAACCACGGCCCCGGGGCGCGGTGGAGCCGTGGCGGCGAGAAGCCTCAGCGGGAGCGGCGGGAGAGCCGTTCGACGTCCATCAGGACCACCGCGCGGGCCTCCAGCTTGAGCCAGCCGCGACCGGCGAAGTCGGCGAGCGCCTTGTTGACCGTCTCGCGGGAGGCGCCGACCAGCTGGGCGAGCTCCTCCTGGGTGAGGTCGTGGGCGACGTGGATGCCCTCCTCGGACTGCACGCCGAAGCGGCGGGAGAGGTCGAGCAGCGCCTTGGCCACGCGGCCGGGGACGTCGGAGAAGACCAGGTCGGACATGACGTCGTTGGTCCGGCGCAGGCGGCGGGCGATGGCCCGGAGCAGCGCGATCGACACCTCGGGGCGGGCGTGCAGCAGCGGCAGCAGGTCGCCGTGCCCGAGGCCGAGGAGCTTGACCTCGGTGAGGGCGGTGGCGGTGGCGGTGCGCGGGCCCGGGTCGAAGAGCGAGAGCTCGCCGATCATCTCGCTGGGGCCGAGCACGGCGAGCATGTTCTCGCGGCCGTCCGGCGAGGCGCGGTGCAGCTTCACCTTGCCCTCGACCACGACGTAGAGCCGGTCGCCCGGGTCGCCCTCGTGGAACAGCGACTCGCCACGGGCGAGTGTCACCTCGGTCATGGAAGCGCGCAGCTCGGCGGCCTGGTCGTCGTCGAGAGCCGCGAAGAGCGCGGCACGCCGCAGAACGTCGTCCACGAGCTTCCTCCTGCTGGGTGTGGGGCGGTCCTTCTCGTCAAGACTGCATCACCAAGGATGACGCATGTCGCTCCGATCATATGAGGAGGGGGTGGGGCGCGGGGCGCGGTACGCGGCCATTTGTACTCACCGTGACCTTCGAATCCTGGGTGCGCCACCGCTGAGCGTCCGTACGCGTCCGGCAAAGAGAAGGTCAAGGCGGCGCTGTCGGGGTCTGGACTGGACCAATAACATGCAGTCCAGTCCATGTTTGGACTGTAGAACATGTATCGACGTGAGTCGTCCTTCGGAACGGGAAGATCTGTGGCTATGGGGAGTGGCAGGCAAGGAGAGCTCAGCCAGCCGGTGGCGGTGGTCGGCTTGGGATGCCGGTTTCCGCAGGCCGAGGGGGTGGACCGGTACTGGTCGCTGCTCATGGCGGGCACGGACGCCGTGACACCCGTCCCGGTGGACCGCTTCGACATCGACGCGTACTACCAGGCGGAACCCGGTACCGCGGGCAAGACGATGTCGCGGCACGGCGGCTTCCTGGCGGACGTCTTCGGTTTCGACACCGGGTTCTTCGGCATCTCGCCCGCCGAGGCGAGGACCATGGACCCGCAGCAGCGGCTGCTGCTCCAGGTCGCCTGGGAGGCGCTGGAGGACGCGGGCATCCGCCCGTCCTCGCTGGCGGGCAGCCGGTCCGGGGTCTTCGTCGGGCAGGCCACCGCCGAGTACGCTGACCTGCCGCAGCAGCTGTCCAGGCGGGGCATCCACGACTCCGCGGGGCGCCGGATCAGGGCGGTGACCGCCGGACGCCTCTCCTACGCCCTGGACCTGCGCGGCCCCAGCATCGTCACCGACACCGCCTGCTCGTCCTCGCTGGTCGCCGTGCACTCCGCCCGGCAGAGCCTGCTGACCGGGGAGAGCGACCTGGCGATCGCGGCGGGCGTCAACATCATCCTGGCCCCCGACGACGCGGTGGCGTACTCCCAGGCCGGGATGCTCGCCGCCGACGGCCGGTGCAAGTTCGGCGACGCCGCCGGGGACGGCTTCGTCCGCAGCGAGGGCATCGGCGTGGTGGTGCTCAAGCGGCTGGCGGACGCCCTGCGGGACGGCGACGAGGTGCAGGCCCTGCTGCTCGGCAGTGCCGTCACCAACGACGGGCGGGCCAGCGGCTTCCTGCTGCGCCCCGCCGTCGACGGGCAGGTGGCGATGCTCCGCGCGGCCTGCGACAGCGCGGGCATCACCCCGGCGCAGCTGGACTACGTCGAGGCGCACGGCACCGGGACGGTGGCCGGGGACGAGGTCGAACTGACCGCCCTGGCCGAGGCGCTGGACGGAGCACGGACGGCGGACCGCCCGCTGCTGATCGGGTCGGTGAAGTCCAACATCGGGCACGCCGAGGCGGCGGCCGGGATCGCCGGGCTGATCAAGGCGGTGCTGATGGCGAAGCACGGCAGAGTGCCCGCCTCGCTGCACTACCGCACCCCGCACCGGCTGCTCGCCCAGGGCACGCTGCCGTTGCGGGTCGCCGTGGCGAACCAGCCGCTGCGGTCCGAGGGGCGGACCGCGCTGGTGGGGGTGAGCTCCTTCGGCCTCTCGGGGACCAATGCGCACGTCGTGGTCGGGGCGTACCAGCCCGCGGCCGATCCGGAGCCGGGGCCGGCGGACGCCGCGCCGGGCGGGCCCGAGCTGCTGGTGCTCTCCGCGCGCTCGCCCCGGGCGCTGCGGCGGCTGGCGCGCGCGTACGCCGAACACCTGACGGGAGCCGGACGCGGGTACCCGCTGCGCGATGTGTGCGCGAGCGCCGCGCTGCGCCGCGATGCGCTGCCGTACCGGCTGTGGGCGGTCGGAGCGGACCACGACGGGCTGGCCGAGACCCTGCGGGCGCTGGCCGACGGGGCGGAGACGCCGGACGGCGGGCTCGCCACGGAACCGGCGGCGGACGGGGCGCCGACCGTGTTCGTCTTCCCCGGCCAGGGCTCCCAGTGGGTGGGCATGGGCCGCGAGCTGCTGGCCCACTGGCCGGCCTTCCGGGCGGCGATGGCCGACTGCGACCGGGCGGTCCTGGCCGAGACCGGCTGGTCGCCGCTGGCGGCGCTGACCGCCGAGGACGGTGCGGCGGGCGGCGGGGTGGCGGCGGTGCAGCCGGTGCTCTGGGCCATGGAGGTGGCGCTGGCGGAGGTCTGGCGCAGCCACGGGGTCGAGCCGCAGACCTGCCTGGGCCACAGCATGGGGGAGAGTGCCGCCGCCCGGGTCGCGGGGGCGCTGACGGTGGCGGACTCGGCCGCGGTGATCTGTCGCCGCAGCGCGCTGATGGCCCGGCTGTCCGACCGGGGCGCGATGCTGGTGGTCGAACTGCCCGGGGACCAGGCGCAGGCGCTGGCCGACCGGTCCGGCCCCGGGGTGGCGCTGGCCGTCGAGAACTCGCCCTCGTCCAGCGTGCTGGCCGGTGACCGGCAGGCGCTCGACGGGATCGCGGCCGAGCTGCGGGCCCGCGGGGTGTTCTGCCGCCCGGTGAAGGTGGACGTCGCCTCGCACTCGCCGGGCATGGACGTCCTGCGGGACGACCTGCTCGCCGCGCTCGCGGACCTGCGGCCGGGGCCCGGCGCCGTCGAGCTGTTCTCCACCGTGCACGGCCGCCCCGTCCAGGGCGGTGAGCTGGACGCCGGGTACTGGATGGACAACCTGCGCAGGCCGGTGCGGTACGCCGACGCGGTGGCCGGACTGGCCCGGCGCGGGGAGCACGTCTTCCTGGAGATCAGCCCGCACCCGCTGCTGACGGCCGCGACCGAGGAGACCCTGGCGGCGGCCGGGGCGACGCCCCGGGTGGTGCCGAGCCTGTACCGGGAGCAGTCGGAGACCTCGGCGATGGCCAGGGCGGCGGGCCGGCTCTTCGCTCACGGCACCCGGATCGACTGGCGGCGCTGGTACGGCGCCGGCACCCGGCGGGCGCCGCTGCCGACCTACACCTGGGACACCGAGCAGCACCGGGACGAGCCCGCCCTGGCCGAGCGGGGCCTGCGGGGGGCCGAGTCGCCGGAGCGGAGCATGTTCCTGCCGCTCGCCCGGGTCGGCGGGACCGCCTTCCGGGGCAGCATGCCGTTGCCGGGGGCGGTGTACCTGCTGGCCGCGCTGAATCGTTTCACCGGTGCGCCCGGCGCCGAGGGCCGGTGTGTGCTGGAGGAGGTCCGCTTCGGCTCGGAGCTGGTCGAGGAGAGCTGGGCCGAGGGACTGCGGGTGCGCTGGCGGCCGGCGGCGGCCGGCCGCCAGGCCGGGGCCGGGCTGTGGGAGACCACCGTGCACGCGGTGGGACCGGGTGGCGACGCGGTCTTCGGGCTGCACGCCCGGCTGCGGGCGGGAGCCCCCGAGGACGGCCGGCTGCCGGCGGCGCACGAGCACTGCCTGGACAGCGCGCTCACCCGGTGCACGGGCTACCTCTCGGCGGACGCCTTCCTGGCCGTCGCGCGCGAACGCGGGTACGAGATACCGCCCCACCTGCGGACCGTCCGGCGGATGTGGCGTACCGAGGGCGAGTCGGTGGCCCGGATGTCCCGCCCGGGCCCGTCGGGCGGCTGGGGGGCTGCCGAGGGTGCCGGGGGGAGCGCGCGGTCCGCCGTCCGGCACGGTGCAGCCCGGCACGGTGTCGCCCGGCAGGGCGCGCACTGGGAGGCGGCGCTCCAGCCGCTGCTGGCCACCTGGCCGGGCGCCGGGGCGGCCGACGCCGAGGGGAGCACCTATGTGCCGACCGGGATCGCCAGGGTGAGCCTGGCCGTGCCGGAACTGCCGGCCGACTATTGGAGCCTGGCCCGGTTCACCCCCGCCGACCAGGACGGCCCGGACCGGGCCGACGTCACGCTGATCGACCCGGACGGCGGCGTCCTGGCGGAGTTCTCCGGCATCACGCTGCACCGCCTCACCGGTCGGCCCGCCAGGGCCGCGGTCGTTCCCGCGCTGTTCGGGGCGGTCCCCGCGGTCGAACCCGGCCGGGTTCCGCCGCAGCTTTCGGCGCCGAGGGGGATCGAGCGGCTGGTGACGTCCGGGCAGGAGGTGCCCCAGCCGCCGTCGGTCGGTCAGGACGCCGTGCTGGCCCGCCTCGCCGCGGTGCTGGGGCTGCCGGTGGCGCGGCTGGACCGGCGCAGGTCGCTGCGGGAGCAGGGGCTGGACTCGATCATGGCGGTCCAGCTGCGCCGCCGACTGGAGCAGGAGTGCGCGGTGCCGGTCTCGGCCGACCGGCTGCTGGGACCGGAGAGTGTGGCCGAGCTCTGTGCCGCGCTGGTCTCCGATGCTTCGGATCAAACATGTACTGCGGACCAAGATTGTCTTCTGGTATAAATTCCCCCGAGGGGCTGTCAGCGGTCGGCCGGTAGCACCACCGAGGCGCAGGGGAGATGCAGCGGATGGAGAGGCCGACCGCGACAGCGGCACCGGGGCGGCGCGAGCGCAACAAGCAGCGGATCAGGGAGCGGGTCTACCAGGCCGCCTTGGAGCTCTTCGCCGAGCAGGGGTATGACGCCACCTCGGTCGATGCGATCGCCGAGCGTGCCGATGTCGCGCGGGGGACGTTCTTCAACCACTTCCAGCGCAAGGAAGACCTCATCACGGAGTGGGGTGAGCGACGGCGCGCGCGGCTGAAGGCCGAGTTGGAGGGGGACGTGTACGCGGAGGGGGGCGAGTTCGAGCTCCGGTTGCAACGCTGCATGACGGTGCTCAGCCGGATCAACGAGGAGGAGCGGCACACCACGCCTGCCATGCTGCAGGCCTGGGTGCAGGCGGGCCAGCCGCTGCTGGAGGAGCCGTACGCCGCGCTCATCTTCGCCGAGATCGTCGAACGGGGGCGGACTGGAGGGGAGTTCGCCGCCGACATCGACGCCGTCCGGGTCGGGAACATCCTGCGGGACACCTACCTGGGCGCGCTCTACCGCTGGACCAGGGCCGAGGAACAGCGGCCCCTGCACAGCGAGTTGGACGAGATCCTGGCGATCGTCCTGAACGGCATCAGGAGGAGTCCCGACGCGGGCTCCTCCTGAGGCCGTCCGCCTCGGGAGGAGAGCGCCTCAGGGCGATGTGGGCATGGGGGAGTCAATGCCGCGAGAACAGGCCGAACCGTCGGTACAGCACGGATCGGCAGGCCGGGACGGCTGGCGTGTCCTGGTGGTGGAGAGCGACCCGCGCGCTGCCGAGCACCTGGTCCAGAGCCTGCGCCGGCACGGCCACGAGGCGGTCTGGGTGGACACCGGCGGCAAGGCGCTCCGCGCCTACCGCAGCGCCGAGATGGTGCTGATCGACCTCGAACTCCCCGACCTGGACGGTCTGGAGGTCTGCCGGGAGATCCGCGCCGCCGGCGACACCCCGGTGATCGCGGTGACCGCCCGGGGCGCCGAGCTGGACCGGGTGCTCGGCCTGCAGGCCGGCTCGGACGACTACCTGGTCAAGCCGTACGGCTTCCTGGAGCTGATCGCCCGGATGGAGGCGGTGATGCGACGGGTCAGGCCGCGTCCCGCCGTCGCCAGGCCGATCGCCCGCGGTGCGCTGCTCATCGAGGCCGGCTGCCGGGAGGTCAGCGTGGCCGGTCGGCCGGTCGACCTCACCCGCAAGGAGTTCGACCTGCTGCACCTGCTCGCCTCGCAACCCGACGCGGTGGTCCCGCGGGCGCAGATCGAGCGCCAGGTCTGGGGCAACGCCGAGGTGAGCCGGAGCCGGACGATCGACACCCATGTCAACAGCCTGCGCAACAAGCTGGGCGCCGGGACCTGGATCGTCACCGTTCGGGGAGTGGGCTTCCGGTTCGGCCACGGCTGACCGGTCGCGGCGATGGTGCGCGGTGGTGCTGCGCGGCGCGCCGCCGGGGGCCGGAACGCACGGTCCTCGACATGGTGTGACAAGTCCGCGAAAGCCCTGAGCCGCCCGCGTCCGTTCGGCCCCCGACCTGCTCGACAGTATCGCTCGACCGCCGAACCGGCCTCCTTCACAGGCTGGTTGACATCAGGCCCGACCGGGGGGAGACGACAGTGCGCGAGGGGCTGGTCGTCGTCGGGCTCGGCAGCGTCGGCCGCGCGCTCGCCCGCACGGCGTGCCGCGCGGGATGGCGGGTCGTACTCCTCGACCGGGACGAGCAGGCGGTGGACCGGATGCTCCGCGAGGGCTTCGCCGCGACCACGGACGAGCGGGTGCTGGGCACCGTCGGGACCGTGGCGATCTGCGCGGCGGTGCCGCAGGCCCGGGACGGCGCGTTCGACCTCTCGGCGGTCAGGTGCGCCTCGGAGGCGGTGAGCCGGCATCTGCGGCCGGACGCGCTGATCGCGCTGGAGTCCGTCGGCTGCCCCCGGATCGCCGAGGAGGTGGTGCGGCCGAGCCTGGAGCGGTCCGGTCTGGCCGCGGGCACGGACTTCAGGCTGGCCTGGTCGCCCCGGTGGGACGATCCCGCCCTCGGTCTGCCGAAGATCGTCACCGGTCTGACCGCGCGCTGCGCCGCCGCTGCCGCCTCCTTCTACGGGACTTTCCTGCCGGAGGTGCGGCAGGCCGACGCCGGCAGCTGTGCGGCGGGCGTCGAGCCCGGCGGCTGCGCGGCTGCCGACGACCGGGGGGCCGTGCCGCGTCAGCGCGGCGCGAACGGCCGGCCCTGAACACCGGCGGCGCGGGAGGCGTGAGGCCGGCCCGCCGCAGACGCGCGGCCGCTCACGCGGCTCCCCGCGCCGCCGGGTGGTGCGCGGTCAGCCCGCGGAGATGATCTCGGCCTTCTCGATCACCACCGACTCCTTCGGGACGTCGCCGTGGCCGCCCTTGCTGCCCGTGCTGACCGAGCCGATCCGGTCCACGACGTCCGTGCCGGCGACGACCTTGCCGAAGACGGTGTAGCCCCAGCCCTGGGGGTTCTTCGCGGTGAAGTTGAGGAAGCGGTTGTCGACCAGGTTGATGAAGAACTGGGCGGTGGCCGAGTGCGGGTCGCTGGTGCGGGCCATCGCGGCGGTGTAGGCGACGTTGGTGAGCCCGTTGTCGGCCTCGTTCTGGACCGGGGCCTGGGTCGGCTTCTGGGACATGCCCTCGGTGAAGCCGCCGCCCTGGATCATGAAGTCCTTGATCACCCGGTGGAAGACCGTGCCGTCGTAGTGCCCGCTGCGGACGTAGGACAGGAAGTTCTCGACGGTCTTCGGGGCCTTGGCCGCGTCGAGTTCGAGGTCGATGTCGCCGAAGTTGGTGGTGAGCCGAACCGTGGTCATGGTTCTCCCTTTACTCGGTGGGTAAGCAGAGAACAGCTTGTCACGGACCGCCCCACGTCCCGGCGGATCTTCCCGAACGTGCCGCGCCGGTCCGGCCGGAGCGGGGTCAGCGGGAGACGTCCCTGCGGGTCGCCGCCAGGTAGCCGACCAGGGCCAGGATCGCCACCGTCCAGCCCGCGGTGACCGGACCGAGGCCGAGGTCGAGACCGCCGCGATCGTGCGAGACCGCCATCCAGTCGGCGAAGGAGGCGCCCAGCGGGCGGGTCAGCACGTAGGCGATCCAGAAGGACGGGATCGCACCGAGGCCGAACCACCGGTGGGCGACCGCGGGAACGGCGATCAGCGCGGCGAACACGATCCCCGAGCCCAGGTAGCCCAGGCTCATGGTGGTCGCGGTCAGGTCGCCCGCGGCAGTGCCGAGCGCGAAGGTGGCCAGCACCGTGGCCCAGTAGAACACCTCGCGCCGCCGGGTGTGGATGCTGTGGATCGACAGCGTCCGCTCGGTCGCGAACCAGACGCCGAAGACGGCCGCCAGCGCGAGCAGGAAGAACGGGGTGGACACCAGGTACGGCACGCCGAGGCCGACGTGCAGGACGTCGGCGGCCATCGTGCCGAACACGCTGACCATGACGATGCCGGTCCAGTAGATCCAGGCCACGTACCGGCGGACGGCGAACTGCACCGCCAGCGCGGCCAGCAGGGCGACGCCGCCGAGCGCGACCGCGATCATCGGGTCCATTACGTGCGCCAGGTAGTCCGAGGCGGTCTCTCCCATCCCGGTGGTCAGTACCTTGATGATCCAGAAGAGCGCCGTCACCTCCGGCACCTTGCTCATCGTGTGCCGGGCGGGGGACAGCGGGCCGTTCTGCCGGAGTTGGGCGGTCGTCATGGGCCGCAGAATCCCACACCGTTTCTGAAGCCAACCTGAAGACGGCGGCCGCGCAGGCCCGGGGGCGGGCTGCTCCCGGGCCGTGCTCGCGGGCCGTGGTCCCGGACCGGCAGGCGGGCGCGGCGGGACCGCTACCTCATGACGGGCAGCACCGGGCCGTCGGTCCGGCCGGTCGCGGCCTCGATGAAGGCGACCGGATCGGGCACGTCGGCCAGCAGGCTCCGGGTCGCCGCCAGGGCGGCGGCGGGCGGCGGCGGACCGCCGACCGCCGCGATCAGGTCGAGCAGGTGGACCGTGGCCTCCATGACGGCGAGCTCGCCGAGCGCCCCGAAGGTCACCGTGCCCAGCATCGGGTGCGCCACCACGGCGGTCGGCGGTACGTCCGCGAGTCCGGCGAGGGCCTCGGGCCCCTCGACGGCGAACCGGTCGACCAGCTCCTTCGGTGACAGCGCCTCGGCCATCTGCCGGGCCTGCTCCTCGACGACCGGGGCCGCGACATGGGCGACGCCACCGGGCCGGTTGTAGATCCGCAGGACCTCCGCCCCGCCGGTGACGGCGGCCGGCTCCTGGGTCAGGGCGCCCCTCAGCTGGCCGAACATCGCCGGGTCGGGCGCGACATGGGCGAACAGCGCCTGCACCGACCAGCCGGGCAGCCGGGTGGGGGTACTCCAGTCGTCGGGCCCCAGCTGTGCGCCGCGTTCGGCCCAGGAGCGCCACAGTTCGGTCAACAGGCCACTGGCCGAATCAGTTTGACGTGTCATCACAACCTCCTCCGTTGGGCCGAGTCTACGAGCCGACCGGTTGCCGCCCGCCGGGCAGGGCGCCGGGCCGGGGGCCGGATCAGACCCCGGCCGCACCGAGTTCGGACGCCTGGCGCAGCCAGTCGGCGAACAGTCCGGCGTCGATGTCCGCGAGGCCGCGGAGCTTGACGCTCGCCATCTCACGGGCGCCGGGCTCCAGCCGGCCGGACGGGTCTGCGACGGCCTGGCCGCGCCAGAGACCGAAGGTCACATACGAGGAGTACGCCTTGACGAAGCAGACGGGGTTCCTGCCCGGGGCCGCGCCCAGGCTCCAGGTCGGGTGACCGTGCCAGAGCGCCCCCGCGACCCCGGGCAGCGCCTCGTCGACGACGGCCCGGGCCTTCTCGCCGACCTCACGCAGCGGTTCGGCCAGGGCGGCCAGGTACTCCTCGACGGACGTGGGCTTCGACATGTGCTCTTCTCCTCGCGGGTGTTGGGGTGTTCATAGCCGGTGTGTTCACAGCCGGTGCGTTCGCAGGGGTGGACCGGGCGGCGGTGCGGAACTCATCGCTCCGCCGGGAAGACGCGCTGTCGACCGAGGCCACCGTGGTGCCGAGCAACTCGGCGACCTCGTTCGCCCGCCGGCCGGGCACCTTGCGGAGGATCGGTACCGCCCGCTGCTTCGGCGCCGCCCGTCCCTCGAAGGTCCGGTGGCCGCGCCAGGCCCGGATCATCGGCTCCTGGACCACGTCCTCGGCCTCGAAGGCGGAGCCGGGCATGCGGTGGCCGTGCCCGGTCAACTCCCGCCGCCACCCTGAGATCAGCCATCGATACCCCCGCGTCGACTTCCCGTTGGCGCGGACCGTACCGGACGCCTCCGACAGTCCGGCCGTGACCGTGCTGGGCCGTCCGGGTGGAGGCCGCCGCGTGGTGCGTGCGTCGGGCCGATCGCCCGGGGGATCGGGGATCGGATGGTGCCGAGCCGGCCGGAGGCAGAGGGCCGGCAGGCGTCCTTTCCGGATGCGGATACGTCCCGTGTACAAGGAGTCCTGGATCACGAGCAGTGATCGTTCACTGGTGGGCAAGGTCGTGCTGGTCGGCGCGGGCGCGAAGAACCTCGGCGGGTTGATCAGCCGCACGGTGGCGGCGGACGGCGCGAAGGTCGCCGTGCACTACCACTCGGCGGTCACGAAGTCCGACGCCGACGCGACGGTCGCGACGGTCGGGGCCGCCGGGGGCGAGGGCTTCGCGATCCAGGGCGACCTGTCCGAAGTCGCCGACGTCGAGTGCCTGTTCGCGGCCGCGAAGGACCGGTTCGGCGGGGTCGACGTCGCGGTCAACACGGCGGGCAAGGTGCTGCGCAAGCCCATCGTGGAGACCACCGGGCAAGGAGGGCAACCGGCTCACCAAGATCGAGAACATCGTCCCGGTCGTGAAGTTCCTTGCCACGGACGGCTGGTGGATCACCGGCCAGACCCGCTTCGCCAACGGCGTCTGCACCACCCGTTGAGCGGTGCGCCGTCGCGGACTTCCCGCACACGACCTCCACCGGGTGCGGGAAGGTTGTTCACAGCAGCCTTGCGGCACGCCATACTTGGCCAATCGCCCCGGGAGCATCCGCTGTTCTGCGTGCACGGGATGCGGTCGCCGTAGCGGTCGGCGGTCTTCCGGTGAAGGGGCGGGGTGGAGCTGGTGAACCTGCGTGGATCCGAAGGGTATTCGTATTCCCGGATACGTGCGGCGCCGGAGTCCACTCTGTCCGAACAACCCGGCGCCTTACCGGGATTGACGGGTGGACCCGGTAATCCCGGGAGGGGCGCCCGGCGGATGTCATGTCCTGGACTTGGTCGGCGGCGGTGCCGTGCGGCGGTCGTCGGGGCAGGTCGAGGCCCTGGACCACCGCGGCGGTACGGCGGTGGCGGCGGTTCCCGGGGCACCGCATCTGGCAAGAAGCTGCCAGTCGGTTGCACATTGTTTGCGTGTCATGCAGTGATAGTGGGCGATGGCAGGACTGCCTCCGGATCGGTTCCGGGCAGTGCCAATCCGGACCGGTTCACCGCCGGTCTCGGTACGTGGATGGAAAGCAAGAGGGCGGGCGGCCAGGTCTACAGTTCGCCGGGAGTGGCGACGTTGACTGCCGGGCGTGGGGGGCGGACGGGCACACGCTTTCGGCAGGGCGATTTCGGCACTCCGGATATCTCTGAAAATCTTGGTGAAATCAGGGCGGGGTGCGGTCCACAGTGGTTGCGCGCCGACTCGGGGTTTCCTCGGTTCGCAGCTGAGTGAGGTGATCGACGATGATGCCGGGGGGAAGTGTGAAAGCCCAGGAGGGGGACTCCGACCAGCAGGGGCTCCGTCACGAGGAGCAGGAGAACCGTCCCCGGCCCGCCGGTGCGGCGTTCCTGGGTGCGGTGGAAGAGGTGGACCAGGCCCTCCTCCAGGCCCGTTCGCTCATCGACTCCATGGAGTCCTATCGGCGGCGCAGCGGTTCACCGGGGCGCCTGCTGGTGATCGAGGACCAGACGACGCTCGAGGAAGCCGTCGGCAACCTCCTGGTCGGCACCGTCCGCCACGTCAGCGCGGTGGTGCCCGGGGGCGGTTCGGAGGCCGAGATCCTCGGCGCGGTACTGGCCTGCACCAAGCAGGTGGCGGCCGAGGCGGCGGCGGTACGGCTGCTCTTCTCGCCGCGGGCGATCCGGCAGGAGCGGGCTCGGGAGGCCGCGCGCCGGATCCCCAGGTGCGAGGTGCGGGTCTTCGACAGCGCCCTGCCGGAGGCCGTCGTGGTGGACACCGGGGTGGCCCTGGTCTGGTCGGACCTGGGCGCCGGGGGGCGCCGGGTGTCGCTGGTCCGGGACGCCGCCGTGGTCGGCGCGCTGACCTCGCTGTTCGCGGTGGCCTGGGCCAACGCCTCCCGTACGGCGGCCAGGCCGGCTCCGGGCGGGCGGGTGCGGACCGAGGTCGGCCGGCGGATCCTGGAGGCGCTGAGGGCCGGCCAGACCGACGAGGTGGCCGCGCGCGAGCTGGGCGTGCCGCTGCGGACCTACCGTCGCCATGTGGCCGACATCATGCGGGAGATCGGCGCGAGTTCGCGGTTCCAGGCCGGTGCGCGTGCGGTCGAGCTGGGGCTCCTCACGGACGGCGAGTAGCGGGCGGCGCGCAGCGCGCGGCGCGGGGCGGGGCAGCGGGTGATCGGCGCCCGGGCAGGCGGTAGTGCCCGGCGGCGAGCTGGGCCGGTTCCGGTCGGGGGACGGGAATCGGTCCGACCAGACAGAGGTACTGGTAACGACTTGCGGGGCGGTAATGGTCGAGCCTTACGGGGAGACGGATTCGCTGGTGTCCGAAGGCGGATCCGGGGGTGATGAATCGGTGGTCGCGGACGACGAATTCGGCCAGGCGCTGGTCGATGTCCGCGGCCTGATCGAGACGGCGGTGTCCCGATACCGGGACTGGTCCTTGAAGAGCCGCCTGGTGGAGGCGCTCGAACCGGGGTACGGGCCGGTCCGGGAGGCGCTGGTCGAGGTGATCACCGGCGCCGAGTGCTGCGTGGACGTGGTGATAGCGGCCGAGGCCAGCCGGGCGGCGGAACTCTGCGGGGATCTGCAGGAGCTGCTGTCGGGGCTGGGCCGGGAGATCCGGGTACGGGTGCTGTGCACACACGCGGCGCTCGACCAGGGGTTTCGCCGGGAACAGTTGGGGGACGGGTATCCGATGGAGGTCAGAGTGGCGCGGATTCCCTTCCTGGAGGCGGCCATTGTGGACGGTCGGGGTGCGGTGGTGCGGACCGACTTCGGTGCGCAGGCGTCGGTGGTGCGGTCGGTGGTGGTGATCGAGGCGCTGCAGGCACTGTTCGGCAGTGCGTGGCGCAACGCGGGGCTGCTGAGCGACCGGATCGACCTCGGCCGCTCGGTGCGCAACGACTTCGCGGGCCGGATCCTCGGCTCGCTGCACACCGGCGCGACCGACGAGGTGGCCGCCCGCGAGTTAAGGGTCTCGGTCCGTACCTACCGGCGGTACGTGGCGGAGATCCTGGAGGCGCTGGGCACCAAGTCCCGTTTCCAGGCCGGTGTGTTGGCGGCCGAGGCGGGGCTGCTGCCGGTGCGGACCGCGGCGGTCGCAGGGGCCGGCCGGCCCGCGTCCACCCGGCCGGTCCGCCATCGCCATCTGCTGGCGGCGCGGGGTGCGGGGCGGTTCGAGCCGGCGACCTCCGGGGCCGTGGCAGGAAGTGGCCAGTGACCAGGTTCTGGTGAACTGGCCACGAGAACAGTATTACTGATGAGTAGTCAGCTGTGACACCTGTTCGGCAGCGCGCTCGGCGGCGAGCGGCCGGGAACTCGGAGATGCCATGGGGCACTACAAGTCCAACGTCCGCGACCTGGAGTTCAACCTCTTCGAGGTGTTCGGCGCCGAACAGCGCTACGGCGTCGGCTGCTTCGCCGAGATGGACCCGGCCACCGCCCGGACCGTGCTGGCCGAGGTGGAGCGGCTGGCCGTCGAGCGGCTGGCCGACTCGATGGTGGAGTCGGACCGGACCCCGCCGGTGTTCGATCCGAAGACCAACTCCGTTGCCCTGCCGGAGAGTTTCAAGGGCGCCTTCCGGGAATTCCTGGACTCGGAGTGGTGGCGGCTCGGCCTGGCGGAGGAACTGGGCGGTACGCCGTGCCCGCCGTCGCTGTTCTGGGCGATGGCGGAGCTGGTGCTCGGCGCCAACCCGGCGCTGTGGATGTACGCGGGCTTCCCGTCGTTCGCCTCGGTGGTCCGGCGGCTCGGCACCGAGGAGCAGTGGCAGATAGCCCAGCGGATGGTGGACCGGCGCTGGGGCGTCACCATGGTGCTCACCGAGCCGGACGCCGGTTCGGACGTGGGGGCGGCCAGGACCACGGCGCGGCGGCAGCCGGACGGCTCCTGGCATCTGGAGGGCGTCAAGCGCTTCATCACCGGGGGCGAGCACGATCTGGCCGAGAACATCGTCCACTTCGTGCTCGCCAGGCCGGAGGGTGCGGGTGGCGGGACCAAGGGCCTGTCGCTCTTCCTGGTGCCGAAGTTCGACTTCGACTGGGCGACCGGCGAGCTCGGCGAGCGCAACGGCGTCTACGCCACCAACGTCGAGCACAAGATGGGCCTGAAGGCCTCCACCACCTGTGAGCTGACCTTCGGCGCGGGCCGGCCGGCCAAGGGCTGGCTGCTCGGTGAGCGGGCCGACGGCATCCGCCAGATGTTCACCATCATCGAGTTCGCCCGGATGCTGGTCGGCACCAAGGCCATCGCCACGCTGTCGACCGGCTACCTCAACGCCCTGGAGTACGCCAAGTCCCGGGTGCAGGGCCCGGATCTGACCGCCTTCGCCGACAAGTCCTCGCCCCGGGTGCCGATCACCCGCCACCCGGACGTGCGCCGCTCGCTGATGACCCAGAAGGCCTACGTCGAGGGCATGCGCGCCCTGGTGCTCTACACCGCCACCGTCCAGGACCGGGTCGCCGAGGCCGAGCGGAGCGGCCGGCCGGCGGCGGACGCCCGGCGGCTGAACGACCTGCTGCTGCCGATCGTCAAGGGCTACGGCTCGGAGAAGTCGTACGACCAACTGGCCCACTGTCTGCAGACCTTCGGCGGCTCGGGCTACCTTCAGGAGTACCCGATCGAGCAGTACATCCGGGATGCCAAGATCGACAGCCTCTACGAGGGCACCACGGCGATCCAGGCGCTGGACTTCTTCTTCCGCAAGATCGTCAAGGACGGCGGCCTCGCCTTCGCCGCGCTCGCCGACGAGATCAGGGAGTTCCTGGAGACCTCGGACGCCTCGGCCGAAGGCGACCTGCTGGCCGGGGCGCTGGCCGATCTGGAGGCGATGCTCGGCGCGATGCTGGGCCGGCTCACCGAGGCGGGCCAGGAGTCCCGGAACATGTACCGGGTCGGCCAGAACGCCACCGCGCTGCTGTTCGCCGCCGGGGACGTCATGGTCGGCTACCTGCTCCAGCGGCAGGCCGCCGTGGCAGCCGGGAAGCTGCCGGCCTGCTCGGCCAAGGACCGTCCGTTCTACCAGGGCAAGGTCGCGGTGGCCGGGTTCTTCGCCCGTACCGTCCTCCCCCAGGTGGCCGCGCAGCGGCGGATCACGGAGGGGACCGACCACTCCCTGATGGAGCTGCCGGAGGCGGCGCTCTGACCCGTGCGCGGGGGTGCTCTGCCAGGGGCACCCACGCGCACGGCGCTCAGTCGGCCCCGCCCCCGTAGGGGCATCCGCCGCCGGCGGCCTCCGGTGCCGGAGACCGGAGGGGAGCCGGTCGCACGGCGGGGCCGGCCGGCCGCTCGCGCCGCTCGACGCGCATCGGCAGCCCGCCCTTGGGGCGCAGGGTGACC
>NZ_JYJF01000429.1 GCF_000955975.1 Saccharothrix sp. ST-888 | reverse complement strand
ACGAGCCCTCGCCGCATGTGGACTGGTCGGCGGGTGCGGTGGAGTTGCTCTCGCAGGCGCGGCCGTGGCCGGAGACGGGGGAGCTGCGCCGGGCGGGTGTGTCGTCGTTCGGGTTCAGCGGGACGAACGCGCACGTGATCATCGAGCAGGCGCCGGAGCCGGTGGCTGCCGAGGAGGCGCCGACCGCCGATGTGCCGGTGCCGGTCGCGGGTGTGCCGGTGGTGGGTGCGTCGGTGGTGCCGTGGGTGGTGTCGGGTCGTGGTGCGGAGGCGTTGCGGGGTCAGGCGGCGCGGCTGCGGGCGTTCGCGGCGGGTGAGCCGGGGCTGGACGTGTCGGGTGTCGGCCGTTCGCTGGCGACCGGCCGTGCGGTGCTGGAGAACCGGGC
>NZ_JYJF01000428.1 GCF_000955975.1 Saccharothrix sp. ST-888 | reverse complement strand
GGCAGCCCGGCACCGAGACCGCGTTCGACGTCACCCCGGTCGGCCGCTACTACGAGCGCTTCGCCGACCACGCGGGGTCGGGGGCCCGGCGCGCGGTGCTCCGGGGGACGGGCGATCACGCGCGCGAGTTTGTCGCCGCGAGCGAGGCGGCGCCGGCCGCGTAGGCTGGGAACCGGGCGACGACGCGACGGTGCGCGCGGACCGGCCACCAGGTGGTGCTCGCGGTCTGGGACACCGCCGAAACCGGCAACGCATTCTACTCCTGCACCGACGGCGCCTTCTGAAGCCCGGGGGGTCCTGAGGAGCCGGCTACCCGAGGGCCCTGGAGTCCGCCGGGGCCCGCGCGAAAAGCCGGACCGGGTGTCCCGCCGATACGGCGGGACACC
>NZ_JYJF01000427.1 GCF_000955975.1 Saccharothrix sp. ST-888 | reverse complement strand
TCTGCCCCATGCCGTCCCACTTCTTGCTCTCGTAGTTCATCTCGGGCCCCGGGAACTGCTTCTCGAACCCGGCCTTGTCGACGTCCGGCCATGCCTGCGTGGCCGTGCCGTCCATGACCCAGGCGTTGTGGGTCTTGCCGTTGTAGTCCGTCACGCCGCCCTACGACCCACCGTCGTCCTTCTTGCCGTCCGAGCCACATGCGCCGAGACCGACGACCTTAGCTGCGACCCCGACCGCCGCCATTAGCTGACCCTTCATTACGCCATCCTCCTGAGGGATGCCCGGGTTCCCCCCACGGGGAGGGCGACATACCGGCACGGAACGGCAGGAACTGGTGTCGCAAACCCATGGGAAGGGGTGGGGAATTCTCTGAGCGGTCTGCAGTG
>NZ_JYJF01000426.1 GCF_000955975.1 Saccharothrix sp. ST-888 | reverse complement strand
GGTTACGCGGCGGCCAACGCCTTCCTCGACGCGCTGGCCGAGCGGCGCCGGGCGGCCGGACTCGCCGCGACCTCGGTGGCCTGGGGCCCGTGGGGCGAGCTCGGCATGGCGGCCGACGACGCGGCCGCCGAGCACCTGCGGCGGCGCGGCCTGCGGGTCCTGGCTCCGGAGCCCGGGATCACCGCGCCCCAGCAGGCCCTGGCCCACCAGGAGACGGCGCTCACCGTCGCCGACGTCGACTGGGCGCTGT
Organism: Saccharothrix sp. ST-888; assembly: GCF_000955975.1. Lineage (GTDB taxonomy): Bacteria > Actinomycetota > Actinomycetes > Streptomycetales > Streptomycetaceae > Kitasatospora. Next base: position 137 of record NZ_JYJF01000426.1, on the reverse strand, counting down.
TCGCACCGGCGTTCGCCGCCGCCCGCCCCCGGCCGCTCATCAGCGAGATCCCGGAGGCCCGCGAGGCGCTCGACGGGGCCGCCGCCGAGGCCGAGGCCGACACCGGGGACCGGGCGGCCGCGTTCCAGGAGCGGCTG
>NZ_JYJF01000425.1 GCF_000955975.1 Saccharothrix sp. ST-888 | reverse complement strand
CCGAGCTCTGCGGCGGCGACCGCCGCAGTACCGCCCCTGCACCTGCGCCTGCGTGGGTAAGTAAGTAAGTAAGTCGATGCCCCCGCAGCGAATGTGCCACGGGGGCATCGACTGTGTTTGACCGTCACGGAGCGGCAGCCCGGAGCGAGGTCGGCTCGTCAGGCAGCCCAGCGAGGTGCGGTTCGTGCTGCTCGACCTCGGCGCGGATCGCACCTCGGATCGTGCCTCCCGAGAGGGGCTTACCTCCGACCCCGAGGTGCCCGGCGGCGGTGAGCGCGGCGCGCATGGTCTGGGTGCCGGGCCGGTAGCCGGAGTTGTAGAGCGGGCGAATCACGGCACAGCGCGGGTCGGTGTAGACCACGGGCGGGAGTGTGGGCAGCTGTGTTG
>NZ_JYJF01000424.1 GCF_000955975.1 Saccharothrix sp. ST-888 | reverse complement strand
GCGCCTGATGGACGAGCTCGGCTTCCTGGCCGATCCGGCCCGCCGGCTCGGGTACCTCGCCAAGCAGATGCTGCGGATCATCCGCGTGATCATCGACATCGGCATGCACCTCGAACTCGCCATCCCCGCCGACTCGCGGTTCCACCCGGGCGAGCGGTGGACCCCGGCCCCGGCGAACGAGATCATCGCCCCCCACCCCGAGGGCTGGCCCCTGCAAGACGAGCATCTGATGCACGAGCTCGGGTGCCCGCGCGGTCCGGACCGGCAGCTCGGGTCGCCCGACCAGCAGATGCGACGGGGCATCCGCGTGGTCATCCACATCGGCCTGCACCGTGAGCTCGCCATCCCCGCCACCTGGGGGTGCCGCCCGCGCGAGCGGTGGACGCTG
>NZ_JYJF01000423.1 GCF_000955975.1 Saccharothrix sp. ST-888 | reverse complement strand
ATCGGGCGGATGGGATAGGGATCGCGCTTCGGGCGCTAAGGAGCTCGCGGCGCGGGTGGAGGGCGACAGGCTGGGGAGGGTGAGGCAGGCCGGGGGGGTCTGGGACCCGCCGACCTAGTAGGGCGCGAGGGTGATGCGCCTGCTGTTGTGCGCGGGCGATTCGTACCGCAGGAACTCCTCGATCGCGGTCTGGTCCAGCTCTTGCTTGGCGCGCACCAGTTCCAGCTGATCCGGGTTGCGCAGCAGGACGAGAGCACCGCCGGAGAGGAGGTTGACGGTCATCTCGTGCCCCGCGATGTAGAGCATGGCGACCTGAGCGATCAGCTCGTCGTGGCTGAGGCTCTCGCCGTCCTCCTCGGCCGTGATGAGCGCGCTGAGCAGGTCGTCGC
>NZ_JYJF01000422.1 GCF_000955975.1 Saccharothrix sp. ST-888 | reverse complement strand
TCGGCGACCTCTACTCGGGTTTCCACCGAGGTTGTGCAGCTTGCCGACCACGCGAGCAAGGATGGCGCAGACCTCTAGTACGGCTATCCCGTGGTGGTGGTGTTCGACGGGAGGCGGCAGGTCTGCGCTCCGCTGCTCATGCAGCAGATCGAACTTACGACGGACACTCAGGTGCGCAGCGTGGCCGAACCTATCGGCCCGGCCCGCCGTCCACGGACAGCATCGCACATATCGGCGACACAAGCCACGGGCCAGCGGCCACGCCCTCCGCCACCGCCGCGCCCCCCCAAGCCCCGCACCTCGCCATCGACGTTGTTCCCTTCCCCCCTGCCGCTCCCCCCCCCGCTCAGCACACCAGCACCTAGCTCCTCGCCCCCGCCCTATCCCTCG
>NZ_JYJF01000421.1 GCF_000955975.1 Saccharothrix sp. ST-888 | reverse complement strand
CTCGGCGCAGGTGGAGTCGATCCGCACCGAACTGCTGGACGTCCTGAAGGACGTCACCCCGCAGGCGGGCCGGGTGCCGCTGCTGTCCACGGTGACGGGTGAGCTGGTCGACGGTTCGGGCATGGACGCGGAGTACTGGTACACCAACCTGCGTACCACCGTGGAGTTCGCGGACGCGACGCGTGCGCTTCTCGAAGAGCACGGCGTCGGGACCTTCGTCGAGGTCAGCGCACACCCCGTGCTTGCGATGGCTGTCCAGGAGAGCATCGAGGCGGCCAGCCGGGAGGCCGTGACGGTTGGCACGCTGCGCCGGAACGAGGGTGGTGCCCGTCGGGTGCTGGCCTCGTTCGCGGAGGCGTGGGTGCGCGGTGTCGCGGTGGACTGGCAGGCA
>NZ_JYJF01000420.1 GCF_000955975.1 Saccharothrix sp. ST-888 | reverse complement strand
CAGGCGGCACGGCTGCGCTCGCATCTGGTGGAGTGGCCGGAGCTGTCGCTGGCGGATGTCGGGTACTCGCTGGTGGCGTCGCGGGCGGGGTTCGAGCACGGGGCGGTGGTGGTCGCGGGTGACCGTGAGGCCGCTGTCGGTGGCCTGGTGGTGCTGGCGTTCGGGGAGCAGGGGGCGGGTGTGGTGGTGGGGGTGGTGGTGGCGGGGGACGGTGAGGCCGCTGTCCGTGGCCTGGAGGCGCTGGCGTCGGGTGAGCCGGGTGCGGGTGTGGTGGTGGGTGTGGCTGGGGCTGGGGGGAAGGTGGCGTTCGTCCTCCCGGGTCCGGGTTCGCAGCGGGATGCGAGGGAGGTGGAGTTGCTGGAGTGTTCTGCGGTGTTAGCGGTGCGGATGGG
>NZ_JYJF01000043.1 GCF_000955975.1 Saccharothrix sp. ST-888 | reverse complement strand
GTCGGGCATGGCGTGTTGTGGTGGTGGGTCCGGGGTGGCGGGGGCGTGTGGAGGGGGTGGGGTCTCGTTGGGTGGGCCTGGTGGGTGGGGCTGACCTGGGGCGTCCTAGAGTGCAGGCACCAGTTGGCACCGTCAGGAGGCATTCGTGTCCGCCACTCCCCCCGTCCGGTCGGGCAGCTTTGCCGAGGCGCTGGCCGCCGGGCCGCTGGTGCTCGACGGAGGGCTGTCGAACCAGTTGGCGGACGCCGGGCACGATCTGTCGGACGAGCTGTGGTCGGCGCGGCTGCTGGCGGACGATCCGGCGGCGATCGTCCGCGCGCACCTCGGGTACTACCGGGCCGGCGCGAGCGTGGCGATCACGGCCAGCTATCAGGCGAGTTTCGAGGGTTTCGCCCGGCGCGGGGTCGGCCGTGCGGAGGCGGCGCGGCTGCTGGGCCGGGGTGTCGAGCTGGCGCGGGAGGCCGCGCGGCAGGCCGAGGTGGAGCGGCCGCTGTGGGTGGCAGCCTCGGTGGGGCCGTACGGCGCGGTGCTGGCGGACGGTTCGGAGTACCGGGGCCGGTACGGGTTGAGCGTGGCCGAGCTGGCGGCGTTCCACCGGCCCCGGCTGGAGGCGCTGGCGGCGGCCGGTCCCGATGTGCTGGCGGTCGAGACGGTCCCGGACACCGACGAGGCCGAGGCGGTGCTCGGCCTGCTCGGCGGAGTCGGGGTGCCCGCGTGGCTGTCGTTCAGTGTCGAGGGCGAGCGGACCAGGGCCGGGCAGCCGTTGGCGGAGGCGTTCGCGCTGGCGGCCGAGGTGCCGGAGGTAATGGTGGTGGGCGTGAACTGCTGCACTCCGCAGGACGCGGACCGGGCGGTGCGGATCGCCGCCGAGGTGAGCGGCAAGCCGGTGGTGGTGTACCCGAACAGCGGAGAGCGCTGGGGTGAGGGCGGCTGGCGGGGCGAGCCGACCTTCGCTCCGCCGGGTGCGGCCCCGGGCGGGGACCGGGAGCGGGTGGCGGCCTGGCTGGCCGACGGCGCCCGGCTGGTCGGGGGTTGCTGCCGGGTCGGCGAGACACAGATCTCGGGGCTCGCGGCCGCCGTACGCGCCCTCCGGGGCTGACTGCACACCCGGTGAAGCTGACAGCAACTCCGGGGAAACGTGCACGCCCGGCCGTCGGCCTGGCAGACTCATGGCGATACCACTCGGTCGACAATGTCGACCGCCTGTCAGCGGAGGTGAACATGCCCGGCCCGATCCAGTCGCTCTCCCGGGCCGCCGCGATCATGCGCCTGCTGGCCGGCGGTGAGCGTCGGCTCGGCCTGTCCGAGGTGGCCACGGCGCTCGATCTGGCCAAGGGGACCGCGCACGGAATCCTGCGCACCCTGCAGCAGGAGGGCTTCGTCGAACAGGATCCGGAGAGCGGGAAGTACCAGCTGGGCGCGGAGCTGCTGCGGCTGGGCCAGAGCTATCTGGACGTGCATGAACTGCGTGCCCGCGCCCTGGTCTGGGCCGACGACCTGGCCCGGGCGGCCGGTGAGACGGTCTATCTCGGGGTGCTGCACCAGCAGGGTGTGCTGATCGTTCATCACGTCTTCCGCCCCGACGACACCCGGCAGGTGCTGGAGGTCGGCTCGATGCAGCCGCTGCACAGCACCGCGCTTGGCAAGGTGCTGATGGCCTACGACCCGGTCGCACGCGGGGAGTTGGGCGAGGGTCCGCTGGAGGCGTACACCTCGCGGACGCTGACCGAGCTCGGCGACATCGACGCCGAGTGCGCACTGATCCGGGAGCGCGGCTGGGCGGACGCCATCGAGGAGACCTGGGAGGGTGTGGCCTCGATCGGCGCGCTGATCCAGGACCGGCGGCGCAACCCGGTGGGCGCGGTGTGCATCAGCGGCGCGGTGGAGCGGGTCTGCGAGGACGGTTTCGTGCGTCCCTCGCTGGTCGCCTCGGTGCGCAGCGCCGCCCGGGCGATCTCCCGCGACCTGGGCGCCGGTCGGTTCTGACCCTCGCCCCTCACAGCGCGTCGAAGCGCGGACAGGCCGAAGCCTGTCCGCGCTTCGGCGTTCTGCCGCGTTTTCGCGCCGTTTCGGGGCCGTTTCCGCGCGCGTCGGCCGATCACAGCGAGTGATGGATCACAGGAGTATCACCCTCCCTTGACGTAGGGGCGATGCGGGGGGGAAGCTCTCCGCATGGCGGTCGACATTGTCGAACGGCGTCCGGAGAGAATCGGAACGCCACCGCCGGGGTGCGACCCAGGGACGGGACGCACCCGCCCCGTCGCGGACTCCCCCACCGCGACGTGCCCTCCCCCACCTGCTCCGGGCAAAACGGACGCCATACGGACAAAGGAGTCTTAGTGTCCGCCTTCTCCAACGGCGACATCTTCGTCGGCGAAACCCTCGGCACTGCCGCCCTGATACTCCTCGGCGGTGGCGTGTGCGCCGCCGTCACGCTGAAGAAGTCCAAGGCCGTCAACGCCGGTTGGCTGGCCATCACCTTCGGCTGGGGCTTCGCGGTCATGATCGCCGCATACATGGTCGCCCCCAAGTCCGGTGCGCACCTGAACCCGGCCGTCACCCTGGCCCTCGCCGTCGACAGCGGCGACTGGAGCAAGGTGCCGGTCTACCTCGGCTCCCAGCTGCTCGGCGCGATGATCGGCGCCGTGCTGGTGTGGCTCACCTACCTCGGCCAGTTCCAGGCCAACGAGGAGCCGACGCTCGGCATCTTCTCGACCGGTCCCGAGATCCGGAACCCGATCCAGAACCTGCTCACCGAGATCATCGCCACCATGGTGCTGTGCATGGCGATCCTCACCCAGGGCCTGACCAAGGGCCTCGCCCTGTCCGGCACGGGCGTGCTGATCACCGCCTTCGTCGTGGTCGGCATCGGCCTCTCGCTCGGCGGCCCGACCGGCTACGCCATCAACCCGGTCCGCGACCTCGGCCCGCGCATCGTGCACTCGCTGCTGCCGATCCCGAACAAGGGCGGCTCGGACTGGTCGTACGCCTGGATCCCGGTGGCCGGTCCGGTCATCGGCGGCCTGCTGGCCGGCGCGCTCTACCACGTCGCGTTCTGACAGAGCCTTCCGAGACACTCCGGGGTTTGCCCCGCGCCCCCCGGCGGGGACTGAGACTGCGTCACACGCACCGGGCCCTGCTGCCCCACCCGAACCTCAACTGAGCCGAGGACCCTCATGACTGCCAACTACGTCGCCGCGATCGATCAGGGCACCACCTCCAGCCGCTGCATCATCTTCGGCGCCGACGGCCGGATCGTCGCCGTCGACCAGCAGGAGCACCGCCAGATCTTCCCGCAGCCGGGCTGGGTCGAGCACGACGCCGCCGAGATCTGGACCCGGGTGCAGTCCGTGGTCCGGGGCGCGCTGGAGAAGGCCGGTCTGACCAGGGACGACATCCGCGCGATCGGTATCACCAACCAGCGCGAGACCACCGTGCTGTGGGACAAGAACACCGGCGAGCCCGTGCACAACGCGCTGGTCTGGCAGGACACCCGCACCGAGGCGCTCTGCCGCGAGCTGGGCCGCAACGTCGGGCAGGACCGCTTCCGCCGCGAGACCGGCCTCCCGCTGGCCAGCTACTTCGCCGGCCCGAAGATCCGCTGGCTGCTGGACAACGTCGAGGGCCTGCGGGAGCGCGCCGAGGCCGGCGACATCCTGTTCGGCACCATGGACACCTGGGTCATCTGGAACCTCACCGGTGGTGTCAACGGCGGCAAGCACGTCACGGACGTCACCAACGCCAGCCGCACCATGCTGATGAACCTGCAGAGCCTGGAGTGGGACGAGAAGATCGCCCAGTCCATGGAGGTGCCGATGCAGGTGCTGCCGGAGATCCGCTCCTCCGCCGAGGTCTACGGCCACGCCGTCGGCGACCTGGAGGGCGTCCCGGTCGCCTCCGCGCTCGGCGACCAGCAGGCCGCGCTGTTCGGCCAGACCTGCTTCGACGAGGGCGAGGCCAAGTCCACCTACGGCACCGGCACCTTCCTGCTGCTGAACACCGGCGAGAAGATCGTCAACTCCTACCACGGCCTGCTGACCACGGTCGGCTACCGGATCGGCGACCAGGCTCCGGTCTACGCCCTGGAAGGCTCGATCGCCGTCACCGGCTCGCTGGTGCAGTGGCTGCGCGACCAGCTCGGCATCATCTCCACCGCCGCCGAGATCGAGACCCTCGCCAACACCGTCGAGGACAACGGCGGCGCCTACTTCGTCCCGGCCTTCTCCGGCCTGTTCGCCCCGTACTGGCGCTCCGACGCCCGCGGCGTGATCGCCGGCCTGACCCGGTACGTCACCAAGGGCCACCTGGCCCGGGCCGTCCTGGAGGCCACCGCCTGGCAGACCCGCGAGGTCGTCGACGCGATGGAGAAGGACTCCGGGGTCGAGCTCACCGCCCTCAAGGTCGACGGCGGTATGACCTCCAACAACCTGCTGATGCAGAACATCGCGGACGTCCTGAACGCCCCGGTCGAGCGCCCGTACGTGGCCGAGACCACCGCACTCGGCGCGGCCTACGCGGCCGGCCTCGCGGTCGGCTTCTGGCCGGACCTGGACACCCTGCGGGCCAACTGGCACCGCGCCGCCGAGTGGACGCCTCGCATGGACGAAGCCACCCGCGAGCGTGAGTACAAGAAGTGGCTCAAGGCCGTGGAGCGCACCATGGATTGGGTGGAGGAAGACGAGCAGAACTGACCGAAGCCGGTCGGGGCCAGCAGCCCCGACCGGCCGTCGTCGCTTCATTCGAAGCGTCGTTTGAAGGGTCCGGCCCTGACCAGAGGGCCGGTCCCCCGGTCTCCCAGCAGAGGCCGAACCGCACACCGAGAGGAGACACGGCGCCGCCCGCACCGTGCGCCGTACACACACCATGGCAACCATCCCGACCCTGGGCGCCGAGCGCACCGCCGGACGCACCGCCTCCCGCGCCGAGACCCGCGAGCTGCTGGGCAAGGCGACCTACGACCTGCTGGTGATCGGCGGCGGCATCCTCGGCACGGCCGTGGCCTGGACCGCCTCGCAGGCGGGTCTGAAGGTCGCCATGGTGGACGCGGGCGACTTCGCCGGTGCCACCTCCAGCGCCTCCTCCAAGCTGGTCCACGGCGGTCTGCGCTACCTGCAGACCGGCGCGGTCAAGCTGGTCGCCGAGAACCACAAGGAGCGCCGGGCGCTCGCCACCGACGTGGCCCCGCACCTGGTCAACCCGCTGACCTTCTTCGTCCCCGTCTACAAGGGCGGCCCGCACGGCGCCACCAAGCTCGGCGCGGGCGTCTTCCTGTACTCCGCGCTGTCCGCCTTCCGCGACGGCATGGGCCGGGTCTCCACCGCCGCGCACGCCGCCCAGCAGGTGCCCGCGCTGCGCACCGAGGGCCTGCGCTCGGTCGCGGTCTACGGCGACCACCAGATGAACGACTCGCGCGTGGCCGTGATGACGGTGCGCGCCGCCGTGGACGCGGGCGCCGTGGTGCTCAACCACGCCGAGGTCACCGGCCTGCGCTTCACCGGCGGACGGGTCACCGGCGCCGACCTCAAGGACCGCCTGGACGGCACCGAGTTCGGCGTCGACGCCCGGCTGGTGCTGAACGCGACCGGTCCGTGGGTCGACCACCTGCGCAAGATGGAGGACGCGGGCGCCGCGCCCAGCATCCGGCTCTCCAAGGGCGCGCACGTCGTGGTCAAGCGCCGCACCCCGTGGCGCGCCGCGCTGACCATCCCGATCGACAAGTACCGCGTCTCCTTCGCCATCCCGTGGGAGGACCACGTCCTGCTCGGCACCACGGACGAGGAGTACACCGGTGACCCGCTCGACGTGCGCGCCACCGAGGCCGACATCGACCAGATCATGGGCGAGGCGGCGCACGCGATCCGCGACGAGCACCTCGACCGCGACCTGATCACCTACTCCTTCGCCGGCCTGCGGGTGCTCCCCGGCGGTCCCGGCGAGACCGCCGCCGCCAAGCGCGAGACGGTCGTCACCGAGGGCCGGGGCGGCATGCTCTCGGTCGCCGGCGGCAAGTGGACCACCTACCGCCACATCGGCCGCACCGTACTGGAGAAGCTGGCGCACGTCTCCGGCACCGGCCTGGCCGAGGACATGTCGCCGATCGCCCGGACCGTTCCGCTGCCCGGTGTCGGCACGCCGAACGCCGTCGCGCACCGCCTGCTGATCGACCGCGAGCCCGGCTCGCGGATGCAGCCGCTGGTCGCCAAGCACCTGGCCAGCCACTACGGCACGCTCTCCTTCGAGATCGCGCACATGATCGCCGAGAACCCCGAGCTGGGCCGGCCGATCCACGAGGACGGCCCGGACGTCTGGGCCCAGGTCGCCTACGCCGCCGACAGCGAGTGGGCCTACACCACGGACGACGTGCTGCGCCGCCGCACCACGATGACCGTGCGCGGCCTGGACACCCCCGAGATCCGGGAGCAGGTGGAGACCTTCCTGTCGAAGCGCCGCCAGGGCTGAGTCCGGCAGGGACCAGCTGCTGACGGCAGGGCGGGCACCCGGGGGTGGGTGCCCGCCCTTCGGCGTACCCGGAGTCCGTCGAGGAGAGCGGTCTTATGTCGGATGATCTGAAGATTGCGGGGGACGGTTAGTACACCTGCCCGTCGGGCAGCACGTCACCGATCGGCGGCGGAGCGACGGACGGCAGCGAACGGACGTCGGCGGCCGGCGGGGGGAGGAGACGGACGATGGCACGTTTCAACGTCAACGCGGCCCGCGCGCAGCGGCTGGAGGCACTCGGCGAGCGCTGGGAGTTCGAGGTGGACGGCGAGGTGTTCACTCTGCCGACCGAGCTGCCGAGGACCGCCGCGCAGCAGCTCACCCGGCTGGACGGTGCGGATCTCGACGGCCTGCTGCGGCTGCTGCTCGGGGACCGCCAGTTCGATCGGCTGGGGCGGCACGGGATCAGCGTGCAGGACGTCGCGGCGATCCTGTCGGCCTACGGTGCGGAGACCGGGATGAGCCTGGGGGAATCCAAGGCCTCGACGTGCTCCTGACCGAGCACGCCGAGGCGATCGAGGCGGATCTGTTGCGCTACTACCGGCTGGACCTACTGGACTACCACCGGGGGGCGATGTCGGCGCGGCGGCTCCGGGTGCTGGTCCAGCACCTGCCCGAGGAGAGTGCGCTGGGCCGGGCGTTGCTCGCGTCCCCGGCGGGTCTGCCCGGACAGCGCGCGGCTAGACGACCAGGCTCAGCGGGAGGATGAGGGCGATGGCCACCACCGAGATCGCCGTCTCCATGATCGACCAGGACTTCAGCGTCTGACCGACGCTCATCCCGAAGTACTCCTTGACCAGCCAGAACCCGGCGTCGTTGACGTGCGAGAAGAAGAGCGAGCCGGCGCCGACGGCGAGCACCAGCAGCGCCGTGTGGGTGCTGGACATGTCGGCCGCTAGCGGGGCGACGATGCCGGCGGCGGTGATGGTGGCGACGGTGGCCGAGCCGGTGGCGAGGCGGATCAGCACGGCGATCAGCCAGCCGAGCAGCAGCGCGGAGATGTGCCACTTGGCGGACCACTCGCTGACCGCGTTGCCGACGCCGACGTCGATCAGGGTCTGCTTGAAGCCGCCGCCCGCGCCGACGATGAAGACGATGCCCGCGATCGGGCCGAGCGACTTCTCGACGGTGGTCGAGATCCGGTCCTTGTCGAAGCCCGCGGCCCGGCCGAGGGTCAGCATGCCCAGCAGTACGGCGGCCAGCAGGGCGATCAGCGGCGAGCCGACGAAGTCGAGGACGCGCTGGACACCCGCCTCGGGGTCGTCGATCACCACGTCGGCGAGGGCCTTGCCGAGCATCAGCACGACCGGCAGCAGGATGGTGGCGAGCACCGCGCCGAACCGCGGGGTGCGCTCGGGGCGCTCACTGACGACCGGGGCGGTCTCGGCCGGGAGGGACAGCGGGCCGACCCAGCGCTCGGCGAGGCGGGCGAACAGCGGCCCGGCGATGACCAGGGTCGGGACGGCGATCAGCAGGCCGAGGGCGAGGGTCACGCCGAGGTCGGCCTTCAGCGCGTCGACGGCGACCAGCGGGCCCGGGTGCGGCGGCACCAGGCCGTGCAGCACGGAGAGTCCGGCCAGCGCCGGGATGCCGATCCGCATCAGCGGCACGCTCGACCCGTAGGTCAGCGGGGACCGCCGGGCGACCAGCAGCACGATCGGGACCAGCAGCACCACGCCGACCTCGAAGAACAGCGGCAACCCCAGGACCGCCGCGATCAGCGCCATCGACCAGGGCAGCATCCGTCGGCTGGAGCGGGCCAGCACGGTGTCGGCGATGATGTTCGCCCCGCCGGAGTCCGCGAGCAGCTTGCCGAGCATCGCCCCCAGCCCGATCAACAGGCCGACACCGCTCACGGTGGCGCCGAAGCCGGTGACGAAGCTGTTGGTCAACTTGCCGAAAGGCACGCCGGCCACGGCGGCGAGCACCCCGGAGCCGACGGTCAGGGCGAGGAAGGGGTGCAGCTTCAGCTTGGTGATCAGCAGCACGATCACGCCGATGCTGAGCAGCACGGCCGTCAGCAGCAGCCCGTCGCTGTCGGTGTGCGGGAGGGCCGGTGGGGCGGCCGCGAGGAGGGTGGGGGTCACGCGAAGTCTCCATTGACTGGCAGCACTCTGCCCCGGACCGGCGGGCGCGCCGCCGCCGGGAGCGATCGGCGGCGGGCGGCCGGGAACGAGGGAGTGCGGGGGCGAAGAGTGTCGGACGGGCCCCGGGCGGAGTCCGGAACAGGCTCAGGAACGCCCGGAGGTGAGCGGGCGGATCGCGGCTGCGGCCATCTCGACGAGTTCTGCGGGGGTGTGGGCGACGTCCAGTACGACGCCGTGCTCGTCCGGCTGGAGCGGTTCGAGGACGGCGTACTGGGAGTCCAGCAGCGAGGGCGGCATGAAGTGGCCGGTGCGCTGGGCGAGGCGGTCCTCGATCAGGCCGTGACCGCCGCTGAGGTGCAGGAAGAACGCGTCCGGGCAGTCGGTGCGCAGGATGTCGCGGTACTGCCGTTTGAGCGCCGAGCAGGTGACCACGCCGCCCGTCCCGGCCTCGGCGCGTTCGCCGAGCCAGTCGGCGAGGGCGCGCAGCCAGGGGCGGCGGTCCTCGTCGTCCAACGGGATGCCCGCCGTCATCTTGGCGATGTTGGCGGGTGGGTGGAAGTCGTCGGCCTCGACGTAGGGAAGGTCGAGCCGCTCGGCCAGCAGCCGGGCGACGGTGGTCTTCCCGACCCCGGAGACGCCCATGACGACCACGATGGGCCGCTGGGCGGTCGGGTGCTGGTTCTCGACGTTGAGAGCCATGGGGTGGTGCTCCTGTTCTGCCTGCTCGGGTGCAACCTTCACGTAAAGATATGACTTATTCAAGAGGCTGAAACTAAATCGTCATACTTTCTATGCCTGGCGGCCTGCCGCCGCATCGGGGCCCTCTACCCTGGACGGATGGAAATCCAGGGCCTGCCCGGCCGACTCCTCGCAGACCTCGGACCAGCCATCGCCTCCGGCGAGATCCCGTCCGGCACGGTGCTGCGCAGCGAGGAGCTGGAGACCAGGTACGGCGTCTCCCGCACGGTGGTCCGCGAGGCGGTGCGGATCCTGGAGTCGATGCGGATGGTCGCCTCGAAGCGCCGGGTGGGCATCACCGTGCAGCCGAAGGCGGGCTGGGACGTCTTCGACCCGCTGGTGATCCGCTGGCGGCTCGCCGGGGCGGACCGCTCGGCCCAGCTGCGTTCGCTCGGCTCGCTGCGGGTGGCGGTCGAGCCGGCCGCCGCGGCGCTGGCGGCCCGTCAGGCCACCGACGACCAGCGGCGCGAGCTCGGCGCACTGGCCGTCGAACTGACCGTCACCGCCCGGGCCGCCGACCTGAAGACCTTTCTGCAACACGACATCGCCTTCCACGCGACCATCCTGAAGGCCTCCGGGAACGAGATGTTCGCGCATCTCGGCGACACCGTCGGCGCGGTCCTCACCGGGCGGACCGAGCATCAGCTGATGCCGCATCAGCCGAGGCCGTACGCGGTGCGGCTGCACCGGGAGGTGGCCGACGCGATCTGCGCGGGCGATCCGGAACTGGCCGAGCGGGCGATGCGCACGATCGTGGTGGGGGCGCTCGAAGAGCTGGACGCGACCTTGGGCTGATCCCCATGCCCGGTTTGGGCATGATTCGGCGTTTTGCGGGCATGATCGGCGCCGAACGGGGCAGTGTGTCGCTCGGGCGGCGCAACGCGCGTCACCCTGACGAGGGGCGCATCACGGCGAGGGGTGCGCCGCCTCGGTCCGGCAAACCGTCCGCACCTGGGGGTCCTGGATGTCCGCTGCACGCCGCCGCCTGCCCGACGAGGTCAGGTCGGCCGCCGTCCGGGCATGGCTGAGCTTCTCGTGCACCCTGGTGAGTCTGATGGTGGCGACCCTGGCCTCGTACGCGCGCAGCTGGCTGCTGGCACCGGCCCTGCTGGCCACCGGGCTCGGGGTGTTCGGGACGGCCTGGTGCCTGCTGGAGATCCTGATCTCGCGTCAGATCGCCGCGCAGCGGCTGCGCGGGCCCAACTCGGCGTCACCGATGTCCGGGAGCCGCGAACCGAGGCGCCGCCGGGGCCCTGGCCGGACTCCGCTCCAGGGGTGACGCGCCCCTCCCGGGCCCGGGGAGGTCGGTAGGCCGAGAGGCCTGCGCGTCAGGGCTGGCTAGATCCGGTTGGGAACGGTCGGCGGACGGAGGGTGATCGACTCTCGTGGTACGGCAGCTGTCAAACTACGATTGTTCTCGTACTATCGAGAGGTGACCGAGACCGCAGCTGCCGTCGGGGGCCCGTCCGCACTGCCGGAGCCCGTCCCCGGGGAGATCCGGCTGGAGGCGGTGCTGCACGCGTTCGCGGACCCGGTACGCCTGCGAATCGTCACCGAACTCGCGGTCAGGCAGGACAAGATGACCTGCCAGGCTTTCGGCCTGCCGGTGAGCAAGTCCACCGGTACGCACCACTTCAAGGTGCTGCGCGAGGCGGGGGTGATCCGCCAGTTCCGCAGGGGGACGGCCCGGATGAGTGAGCTGCGCAGGGCCGAGCTGGACGAGCTCTTCCCCGGGCTGCTGGACGGTGTGCTGAACGGCGCACTGGCCCAGCGGGCGCGCACGGCACAGTGCTCCGACGGGGCCGCCGGGCAGCAGGTCGACTGAGCGCATCGGCTGAGCATGCCGACACCCGCCAAGGTCAGGCGGGCATCCGGAGCAGGTGACCGAGGGCGCGGAAGAACTCGGCCCTGGCCCGGTACAGCGGTACCGGCAGGCTCAGTCCTCGTCCTCCACCTCGTCGTCCGCCTCGCGCGTGACCTCGATGTTGTGGCGTGCGGCGATCCTCAGCAGGCCGGTGATGCGGCCCCGGTACGCCTCCACGCCGTCGTCGTCCCCGGCCTCGTGGGCTGCCGCGAGGTCGAGGCGTGCCTGGGCGAGCTGATCGCGCAGCTCCTGGGCGAACACGTCGGTCACGCGTACAGGATCTATGAATGTGAAGAATTCTTCAAGTCGATCTCCGGAGCCCGGCCGTCAGAGTTGCACAAGAGTTCACCCGGGTACGGCCGTCGGATACAAATGGTCTATACCAATCTGCCAGCGTGTTCCCCGAAGCTGTCAACTGAACGGCTGAGTGGGCCAGATGACTGTCGATCGCCTTCCCGTACCACTTCTCGCTCACCGCGGCGACCATGCTCACCTTCTCGCTGCGCACCCCGGCCCTGTGGCCGTTCCTCGCCGTCCTCGCCAACGCCTACCGCGCGGTGGCCGCCGTACGGGCACCGGGCGCCCTCACCGTCTGGGTCCTCGACGACGGTGACCGGCCCGAGGTCGCCGACCTGGCCGCCGCGCACGGCTACCGGTACGTCGTCCGGCCCGGCCGGGGCCACCTGAAGAAGGCCGGCAACCTCAACCACGCGCTCACCCTCAGCAGCGCCGAGTACATCGCCATCCTGGACGCCGACTTCGCCCCCCGCCCCGACTTCCTGCGCCACCTGCCGCCCTACTTCGCCGACCGGCGGATCGGCATCGTGCAGAGCCCGCAGTGCTTCGACACCGACGGGTCCATGGGGTGAATCCAGCGCGCCGCAGGCTCCGCGCAGAAGTGGTTCTTCCGCTGGATCCAGCCCTCCGGGGACGCCAGCGACGCCGCCGTCCGCTGCGGCAGCAACGCCGTCTACCGGCGCAGCGCCATCGGCCAGCAGTACCGCTGGGCGCTGGGCAACCTGCACCTGCTCGGTGGCACCTCGCTGCGCCGGATCCGCGCGCCCTGGCGGATGCGGGCCTGCTTCCACGAGGGGCCGTCGGCTACCTGGCGATGGCGGTCAACGTCTTCGCCGCGCCGCTGCCGCCGCCGGTGGTCGTGCTCACCCCGCGCCTGGAGCCGCTGCTCACCGAGGCCGGGCTGCTGCCGGGGGAGCCCCGACGGCTGGACGCGGGTCCTGCGGGACGGCTTCGACGGCCCGGCGGGCAGCCGTCCCGCCGCCGACCACCCTGCGAGGGGTGCTGGGGCGGCTTCCACGCCGACGCGGTGGAGATCGACCGCTCCGGCAGCCCCGAGCAGGTCCGCTGGTACCGGGACGGGCGCGAGTTCCACCGGGTGACGGCCGGCCGGGACCAGGCCCTGCACCACGGCCTCTTCCTGGTGCTGAACGTGGCCGTCGGCGGCAACCTGCCCGCCGCGTACGGCGCTTCGGCCGGGCCCGCCACCGAACCGGGCAGCCGATGCGGGTGCAGTACGTGTCCGTGCGGCAGCGGGAGGGGAGCCGTCCGTAACGGCCGCGAGCAGTGCCGGGTCCGGGGCGGGTGGGCCGGATCAGACCACGGGACGGTAGTGGGTGGTCAACCGGCGCTCGTCGTCGAGGATGTGGAACGCCACCATCGGCGGGTGGTCGAAGGTGACCGTCCCGCCGTCCTCCCAGGGGAGGTTGACGGTGGAGACCACGCCGGGGGCGACCAGCAGCGGCAGTCCGGCGAAGCTGGTCGCCGCCGGGGTGTGCGAGTGCCCGCAGAGCAGGGCGACGACCTGCGGGTGGCGGCCGAGCAGCTCGGCCAGGCGCTCCTCACCGAACTGCCGGATCTCGTCCACGTACGGGACGTGCAGCGCCACCGGCGGGTGGTGGAAGGCGACCAGGGCGGGCACCTCGGGACGGGCGGCGAGCTGCCGGTCCAGCCAGTCCAGGGTCTCCTCGTCCAGCAGTCCGTCGTGCCGGCCGGGGATGCTGGAGTCGCACATCAGCACCGTCGCCCCCGGCAGTTCGTGCACCCGGTTCACCGGACCGCCGGTGGCCTCCTCACCGAGCAGCCCGGCCCGGTAGGCCTCGCGGACGTCGTGGTTCCCGGGACAGGTGAGGACGGTGTGGCGGGAGTCCAGCAGCTTGGCCGCCGTCTCGTACTCGGTGGGCCACCCGTGGTCGGCGATGTCGCCCGTGACCAGGACGGCATCCAACTCTCCCGGCAGCCCGTTCAGGTAGTCCATCACCCTGGCGGTCCTGGCCGCCGCCCGCTCGCCGCCGTCGCCCTCCCGGTCCTGGCCGAGATGTACGTCGCTGACCTGCGCAAGTACCAGCATCCTGCCCCCAAGTATCCGGCGAGGGCGGAGTTCCGGACCCTCCGGACCCCGTGGACCCTCGTGGACCGAGGCTACCGAGACCCGGCCGGCGTGACTGTCCGTCAGATCGGGTAGCACGCCGCACTCCGGGGAGGTGACTGATGGGGGCCGAGCCCTCCAAGGGGCCGTCCCGGCCCCTGGAGGGCTCGGCTCAGACGGTTGCCGCCTCGGCCGGGCGCTTGAACATCCGGGTGGCGGTGATCTCGCCGTGGATGGTCGGGCCGTCCGGGTCCTGGGGGGCCGGGAGGCCGGGGCGGAGGTGCTCCTCGACCGAGATGTACTTGAGTCCGGCCCGCAGGTCGGCGTCGTTGCGCAGTCGGATGACCAGCGGGAACTCCGCCAGCGCGGTGGTGTCGAAGAGGCCGGTGGTGTAGATCAGCTGGACGCCGAGGGCATCGGCCACCGCTCGCTGGAGTTCCAGCAGGTAGGTGGCGTTGGCGCGGCCGATCGGGTTGTCCAGGAAGAGCGTTCCGGCGTGGCGCAGCTGGGACTGGCCCCGGTCGTTGGCGCGGAGCGCGGCCATCGTGCAGTAGAGCGCGATGGCGGCGGTGAGCAGCTGGCCGCCGGAGAAGACGTCGGACATCTGGCCGACGCCGACGCGCTCGGCGCGCAGCACGGCGTCCGGCTTGAGGATCTCGACGCTGACGCCCTTGGGGCCGATGGCGGCGGCGACCCCGCGCAGCAGCAGGGACATGCCGTCCCGGCGCAGGTCGGAGTTCTTCCTGACGGCGGCCCTGGTGGCCTCGTCGATGACCTCGCCGAGGCGTTCGACCAGCAGCGCGTGGTCCGGGTCCTCGAAGCGGATCCGCAGGAACTCCTGCCCCGACCACTCCCCCAGGCCCTCGGGCAGCCGGGAGAGCCGCTGGGCCGCCCGCAGGGTGGCGAGCGAGCTCTCCACCAGCCCGCGCAGGCGGTCCACGATGGACCCGCGGTTGCGCTCCAGCTGCGCCAACTCGTCACTCAGGACGCGCAGTCGGGGCGCGAAGGCGACGGACCAGGCGGCGGCGTGGTCGGGCAGGGCCGCGGCGGGCAGCTCGCGGATCTGCTGGCGCGCGGGGGTGCGGACGGCCTCGAAGCGGGCCGCGTTGGCGTGCCGGATCAGGGCGTCGGCGGCATCGCGGACGGCGAGTTCGGCGGCGGTCAGCTCGGTGGCGGCGGCGCGCAGGGTGCGGCGGGTCTCGTTGGCGGTGCTGCGGGCCTCGGCGAGGCTGCCCAGGTACGGCTCCGAACTCTGCTCGGGCTCCTCGGGGTTGTCGCGCAGGCCGTCGCGGAGCTGGCCGGCGGCTTCGTCGAAGTCGGCGGCGGCGCTCTGCGCGGTGTCCAGGGTGCGCTGGAGGTCGGCGTACTCGGTCCTGGCCGTCTCGACCTGCTCGCGGCGCTCGGCGAGCAGCGAGGTGGCGGTGCGCAGCAGGGCCTGGGCGTGCTCGGGGTCGGTCGGGACGAGGTCCTCGGGCAGCTCGGTGTGGGCCTCGACGCCGTCGGCGGGCGCGGAGCGCTCGGCTTCGCCGCGCAGGCGGCCGAGTTGCTCACTGGCGGTGGCGGAGCGGGCCTCGATGGTGGCGACCAGTTCCTCGGCGCGGGCGGCCGCCGCCTGGCGGGCGGGGCCGTCGGCGCCGTCGGGGCTGGAGAGCAGTTCCTCGGCCCGGGTGCGGACCTTGTTGGTGAGCCGGTCGAGTTCGGTGGCGGCGGCCGCCTCGTCGCCTTCGGCTCGGGCCTGTTCGGCGCGCAGGTCGGCGCCGACGCCGACCTTCTCGTACAGCTGGGACGCCGACCGGTACGCCTCCCGCAGGGTGGGCAGCGAGGCGGCGGCCTGGTCCGGCTCGTCGGTCTCGGTACCGGCGGAGATCTCGGCGCGTTCGGCGCGCAGGGTGCGGGCGGTGCGGCGGGCGTCGTCGGCGGCGCGCTGGGCGGCGCGGCGGTCCTCGTCGCAGGTGCGGGCGCGCTCGGCGCAGACCGCCTGGCGGCGCTCGCACTCGGCGGCGTCCTCGGTGAGTTCGCGGCGGCGGCGGGCCCAGTTGGCGCGTTCGCGCAGCCGGAAGGCGAGGCCGGCCAGGGCGTCGGCGCGGCGGCGGGCGCGCTGGGCGCGCTCGCGGTGCTCCTCGTGGGTGGCGGCAGCGGCGGCGTGGTCGGTCTCGGCCTCGGCGTGCTCGGCGCGCAGGGTGGCGAGTTCGGCGCCGGCGGTCTCGGCGGCCAGTGCGGCGGCCTCGGCGGCCTCGGCGAGTTCGGCCAGGGTGCCGGGCGGACAGCTGGCGTGCCAGGAGGCGAGGCGGGCGGCGAGGGCACGGTCGCCGCCGAGGCGGGCAGCGAGTTCGCGGATGTGCTCCTCGCGGGCGGTGGCGCGGGCGCGCAGTTCGCGGCGCTCGTCGTCGGCGGCGCTCTCGTCGTGCATGGCCGGGTTCGGCGGCACGAGGAAGAACGCGGGCTCGTCGGCGATCGGGGCGATCAGCGAGGCCGCCGTGCCGACGGCGACGGTGGAGCGGGGCAGCAGGGCGGCGCTCTGCAGGGCTTCGCGGGCGCGGTCGAGCGAGCCTGGGTCGGTGACGACCACTCCGTCGACCAGTTCGGGGCGGGCGGCGAGGATCGCGTCGTGGTCGGCCGGGTCGACGGACTGGGCCAGGTAGCGCCAGCCGGGCAGCGCGGGGATGCCGTGCTCACCGAGGTACTCGACGGTGGCGAGCACGTCCGGACCCGGCGGCAGCAGACCGCCGTCACCGAGGGCGGCGAGGATGCGCGAGTCGTCGGCGGCCGCCGTGCGGAGGTCGAAGAGGGTGCGCTCGGCGGTGGCGATGGCCTGGTCGAGCTGCTCGCGCAGGTCGTCGGCGGTGGCGTCGAGCACGGCGGGGGTGAGGAAGCCCTCGCCCTCCTCCGCGCCCTCCTGGTAGGGCGTCAGGGAGAGCAGGTCGGCGAGCCGGGGTTCGGTGGCGAGCAGGGCGGCGGTGCGCTGCTCGGCGGCGAGGGCGCGCCGGGCCGCGGCGTGGGCGTCGCTGGCGCGGGCGGCGGCGAGTTCGGCCTTCGCTTCGAGACCGGCGGCCTCCCGGACCCGGGCGGCGGACTGCTCGGCGATGGCGCGGACCTTCTCCAGCGCGGCGCCGGCGGCCTTCTCGGCGTCGGCGGCGAACAGCGCGGCGCGGGCCGGGTCGGGCTCGTCGGCATCGGCGTCGATCCAGCCGGCCTCGACCGCCGCCTGGGTCTCCTGCTCGACCTCGGCGAGGCGCTGGCGCAGGTGCTCGTCCTCGCTGCGGGCCTTCTGGGCGGCCGTGGCGGCGGCGGTGGCCTCGGCCTGGGCGGTGGAGCCGTCGGACTGCAGCTCCTCGGCGCGCAGCTCCTCCTGGTCGGCGCGGGTCTCGGCGGCGACGGCGGCGGTCTCCAGCGCACGGGCGAGGGCGCCTGCGGCCTTGGCGCGGGCGGCGAGCGCCGGGGCGGCGTCCAGCTCGGCCTCGCGGATCGCCACGGCGACCCGGGCCACCCGGTCGGCGGCGGCGCGGTGGCGCAGCACGGCCTCGGCGGCCTGCCAGGCGGAGTGCAGCGTCCGGGCCTCGATCAGCTCGCGGCGCAGCGCGGCGGCTTCGGTGGTGGCCGCGGCGAGGCCGAGGGTGGCGTGGCGGTGGGTCAGCTCGGCGACGATCAGCGAGTGCCGGGTGCGGTCGGTCTCGGCGGCGGTGACGGCACTCGCGGCGGCCGCGACCTCCACGGCGAGGTCCTGGGCGCGGTCGCGCTCGGCGGCGGCGCGGCTGGCGAGCGCGTGCGCCAGCCGGCGGGTACGGCGCTCGGCGGTGCGGTGGGTCTCGCGGACGCTCTCCCGGGCGGTGGTGCAGTCGACGATCCGCTGGAGCAGGTCGAGCGAGCCCGCGGTGAAGTCGCGCTCGGCGGTGAGTTCGGCGCGGCGGCCGAGCTTGGCGGCGAAGCCGTGCACCAGGTCGGCGAGGCCGTCGGTGTCCCGGGTGTCGGTGACCGCGCGCAGCAGCAGGTCGGTGAAGTCGGAGTCGTGCTTGACCGCGAAGAGACCGGCGGCCTCACCCTCGTCGGCGTTCATCTCGCGCTGGTAGCGGAAGAGTTCGGGATCCAGGCCGAGCTCGCCGAGGTGCTCGTTCCAGCGGTCGTGGACCTCCTCGAAGGTGAGGTCCAGGTGCGGGTGGGCCTTGCCCGCCTCGGTGAGGGAGTCCCGGAAGCCCTTCATGGTGCGGCGGCGGCCGCGGGCCTTCTGGTCGGCCAGGTTGATCCGCTCGGCGACCGGGAGGGAGTCGAGGGTGAGGCCGGGTCCCGGCCGGAACGAGTACCAGAGCTCGGCGAACTTGCGTGGGTCCGAGGAGACCTGGCGGCCGCGCCACTCGCTGACCTTGCCGACCACGATCAGCTCACCGGTGAGGGTGTGCTGCCACTCCAGGGCGACGTGCCCGCAGTCGTCGGCGAGCAGGAACTTGCGCAGCACGCCGGAGCTGGCGCCGCCGAGGGTGTTGCGGTGGCCGGGCAGCATCACCGAGAAGATCAGCTTGAGCAGGACGGACTTGCCGCCGCCGTTCTCCAGGAAGAGCACACCGGCGGGGGCGGGGCGGCGCCGCGGGCCTTCCAGCTCCTCGCCGAACAGGCCGATCTGCTGCGGCGCGGGCTCGGGCACCGGTTCGCCGACGCCGCGCAGGTCGAGCACCGTGTCGGCGTAGCGGGCGCCGGCCGGTCCGATCGAGTAGAGGCGGACCCGGTTGAGCTCGTACATGAGGTGCGGATTCTCCTGGAGCTGGGCTGATCAGAGGGTAGGGCCGGGCCGTGGGGGGCGGCCGGGCCGGGAGTGCGGGTGACGTCGGGCGGACGGTGGGGGTGGGCGGTGCGGGCTGGGGTGCGGGCGGGGTGGTTCAGAGGGCGTGGAACGGCAGGCCGGCGTCGGCGACCAGTTCCTCGCTGTGGTCGGCGGGCAGCAGACTGGCGGAGCCGTCGGAGACGACGACCACGCCGAGGTCGAGCAGCTCGGCCATCGCGGCGGTACCCGCCATGTCGCGGACCTGGAGCTGGTAGCGCGCGGTGGTGCGGTAGGTGCCCCCGGAGTCGTCCGAGACCTTCTGCAGGAAGCCGGAGTCGACCAGGAAGAGCACCGCCTTGGAGACGATGCCGATGGTCGAGCCGGCCAGGCGGCGGGCGTCCTTGGTGGCACCGGTGGCGCTGCGGCGGGCCCAGACCCGCCAGGCGGACTCCAGGCCGGGCGAGTCGCTGGCCGGGTCGGTGTTCGCGCCCGCGGCCTCGGCCTGCTCCTCCAGCCGGCGGCAGGCCTGGCGGACGAAGGCGTCCACGCCGTTGACGCTGACCCGGCCGAGGTAGCCGTCGTCGGCCAGGTCCTCCGGACGCGGGAAGGACATCGCGGCGACCGCCAGGTGCGCCAGGCCGTGCAGGAACCGGTCGGTGGACTCGGCGGCGGCGCGGCGGGAGTAGTCGCCCATCCGCACGGCGAAGACGGACTCCTCGGCGGCGGCGACGGCCATCCCCGCCCGCGGGGAGACCTCCAGCACCACCAGGCCCATGCCGGTCGCGACGGCGTCGGCCAGCCTGGCGAAGGCCGGGTCCTCGCGGTGCCGGCGGATCAGCTCGGCGTACTCCGCGTCGCGGGCCGGGAGCAGCTTGGCCTGCAGGCCGAAGGAGACCAGCCGGGCGGCGTCGGCGACGTCTGCGGGCGTGATCGGGGCCGGGGCGGGCTCGGGATCGGGCGCCCAGTTCGCGTCGGGGTGGGTGATCACGGGCGGTGCTCCTTGCGGGTGGTACGGGGAGGAACTGTACGGCTTACGGGCCGGCGGCAGGCCACAAGGGGCGCGGGGAACTGCGCGAAACGGAAGACACCCGCGCCGCACCGTCCCCCGGAGGGCAAGCGGCACCGCCCCACTGAGGGAAGGCGAGGTGCCGGTTGACGTCCGATCCCGAGCGAACGGAGGTGGCCTTCCGACTCGCGCAGTTCCCCGCACCCCTGGGGGACTGCCAGTTGACGTCCGACCTCGAGTGGACGGCGGGGCATCAGCTGGCGTCCTTGCGGTCGGCCGCCATGCCGACGGCGTCGAGCATGGCGCTGCCGACGATCAGATCCGCGCCGCCGAACTCGGCGTCGTCCAGCCGGGTGCCGTCGTCCACCGCGAAGAGCAGGCGCTCCTCGCCCTGCCGGTATGCGGTGCCGACCGGCGGACTCGCGGCGTGCACCGCCAGCAGGGCGACGAGGTACGGGAGTTCCGGGTCCTGGCGGCGGGCGTCGGCGAGCAGGCCGGAGAGGCGTCGGGGGGCGTCGACGGGGAGGTCGAGCAGCTCCAGCGCGGCCTCCAGCTGGGCCTCGGAGAAGCGGCTGTCGTCGGGGGTGGCCACCAGGTCCGGGTCGGGCAGCTCGGCGCCGAGGTGCTCGCGCTCGACGGGCGGGGTGAACAGCAGGTCGACCAGGTCGGCGACGCGCACCGAGACCGGGGTGCGCAGGCCGATGCCCCGGATGAAGAAGGCGTCGGTCGGCCGGGTGGCATCGGCTATCGGCAGGCCGAGCAGCGGGGCGAGCAGCTGGCCGTAGAGGTCGATGCCGCTGCGCACGCTGGGCGTGGCGAAGGCCTGGCGGTCCTGCTCCGCGCGGAACAGCGGGCCGGCCTCCAGCAGGCGGGTCTGCAGCTGGGTGTGGCGGCGGATGCAGTCCTTGACGATGTCGACCAGTTCGGCGGCGCGGCGCTTGTGCTCCGGCTCCTCGGTCTCGTCGCGGGCCTTGCGGATGTTGGTGAGGATCGCGTTCTCGTGCCGGTACCGGTCGGCGATGTGGTCGAGGGCCTCGTCGATCAGGTCGGGGATGGCCTGCATCCAGTCCACCGCGCGGACGTTGCGGCGGGTGGCCTCCAGGGCGCGGCGCAGCGTCTCGGCGTACTGGACGGTGCGGTACCGGGCCTGCTCGGCGGCGAGTTGGGCGTCGGCGAGTCGCCCTCGGCGGATCAGCACCTCCAGCTTGACCTCGGCCGCGATCTGAGCGGACGTCACGTCGGTGTCGAGCGCGCCGACCAGGACGTTGACCGCTTCGTCGGTGGTGCGCAGGTAGACGCCGCCGTCGGGACCGGGCACCTCCTCGATCAGCTTGAAGTCGTAGTCGCGCCTGGTGTACGCGCCGTCGGCGCCGAAGGTGCCGTAGACCGCGCGGAAGCCCCGGTCGACGCTGCCGACGTTGATCAGCGACTCCAGCACCCAGCGGGCGACCCGCTCGTGCTCGGTGGCGGCGCGGGCCGGGTTCTGCGCGGCGACCCGGGGCAGCAGCCGGGCCAGTACGGCGTCCCGGTCGGCTCCGGTGTCGAAGTCCATGTTGAGCGTGACCAGGTCGATCACGGCCAGGCCGACCTCGGCCATGGTGTACGAGCCGTACTCGCCGGCCAGGTTGACCTTGCGGTTGTCGAGGTCGTGCAGCGGGGCCGTGCAGGCCAGCGCCTTGAGTCGGCGGGCGAGCCCTTCGTCGGCGGCCGGGCCCGGGGCGGGCCGGGCGGCTGCGGCGGGCGGCCGGAGCTCGTACTCGGCGCTCTGATCTGCGATGGCGGTCACGGGGGACAAGATTAGAGGTTCACCCCGGGAAGGTCCGAAACGAGCCCGGCCGGCCCGGTCCCCGGCGGCCCGAGATCGAGTTGAACGCGTTCAATTCGAGGCCTGGAGTCGGCTCCGAGCGAGCGGACGGCAGGTCCGACCGCCGCTCCGACGCGTGGGGGGCGTGGTCATGGCAGAGCTGGCAGTCGCGGGACCGGCGGACGGACGGAGCCGAGGCGAGGGCGCCGCAGCCGGAGCCGTCGAGCTGCGGCGGGTCAGGACCTGGTTGTGGATCTTCGTGGTCTGCCTGGTGGCCAGCGGTCTGACCGCCTTCCCCCTGCAGACCGAGTCGCGCTGGCTGGCCGACCTGATCGGCGGCTCACCGCTCGGCAGCGCCGTCCCGGAGGCGACCGCCTGGGCGGAGCAAGTGCGCGACGGACTGGCCGACACCGGCGCGCGCTACCCCTTCCTCGCCTACGGCACCGACTGGCTGGCCTTCGCACACCTGGTGATCGCGGTGGCCTTCTGGGGGCCGATCCAGGACCCGGTGCGCAATGTCTGGGTCATCGAACGGGCGATGACCGCCTGCGCCGGGGTCATCCCGCTGGCGCTGATCTGCGGTCCGCTGCGCGACATTCCGCTGTACTGGCGATTCATCGACATGTCGTTCGGCATCGTGGGCGTGCTGCCGCTGCTGATCGTGCTGCGCGGGATCCGGCGCCTGGAGCGGGTCGGTGCCCCGCAGGCCGACCGGCCGCCGACGGCCTGACCCTGCGGGCCGTGCGCATGCCGCGCAACTCCCAAGGGAGCACGGAGCCGTAGCGGGTTCCGCCACTCGGCGGAGCGCGCGGCAGCCCGGTGCACGCTCCCCTGCCGGGTCACGTTCACCCCGGCCACCGGCCAGGCCCTACCATCAACCCGAACAGCGGGCCTGGGCAGGCGCGGCAGCAGGACGCGGGAGGCGGGCGTGGCGTGGCCGATGCGGTGATCGATCTCAATGCGGATCTCGGTGAGGGATTCGGACGCTGGAGCCTGACCGATGACGAGGCCCTGCTCTCCGTGGTGACCAGCGCCAACGTGGCCTGCGGCTTCCACGCCGGCGACCCCTCCATCATGCGCCGGGTCTGCGCACTGGCCGCCGAACGCGGGGTGCGGATCGGCGCCCAGGTCTCGTACCGCGACCTGGCGGGGTTCGGACGCCGGGCGATGGACGTCCCGCCGGAGGAACTCGCCGACGAGATCGCCTACCAGATCGGCGCGCTCCAGGTCTTCGCCCGCGCGGCCGGCTCCCGGGTCTCGTACGTGAAGCCGCACGGCGCGCTCTACAACAAGGTGGTGGGCGACTCCGAGCAGGCGGAGGCGGTGGTGGCGGGGGTGCTGCGGGCCGGAGCGGTCTGCGACGGGCCGCTGCCCGTACTCGGACTGCCCGGCTCGCGGCTGCTGGCGGTGGCCGAGGGCGTCGGACTTCCGGTGGTCGCCGAGGCGTTCGCCGACCGGGCCTACACCTGGGCGGGCACCCTGGTGCCGCGCCGCGACCCGGAGGCCGTGGTGCACGACCCGGAGGCGGTGATCGCGCGCGCCGTGGGCATCGCCCGGGACGGCCTGGTCACCGCCGTCGGCGGCGAACCGGTCGCCGTCGAGGCCCGTTCGCTCTGCGTGCACGGCGACACACCCGGCGCGGCCCAGCTGGCCTGGCGGGTGCGCGGCGCCCTGGCCTCGGCCGGTGTGCGGGTCGAACCGTTCTCCTGACCGGATCCGGCGGATCGGCACCGGTACGGGCACGCGCAGACACAGCACGGGCACGGCACGGCAAGGGGGTTCGGTGACGACGGCAGGGGTGGCGTTCCATGGCAGAGGGTTTGACGTTGCACCAGGTCGGCGAGGACGCCGTGCTGGTGGAAGCCGACCGGATCGAGCGCGTGACGGCGCTGTACGTCGAGCTGCTGGCCCGACGGGACGAACTCCCGGAGATCACCGAGATCGTGCCCGCCGCGCGAACCGTCCTGCTGGACGGCGTCGCCGCCCGCCCGCTCCTGCTGCGGACGCTGGCCGGGTGGGCGATCCCCCTGCACCCGCCCGCCGAGGGCCCGCTGGTCGAGGTGCCGACGGTCTACGACGGAGCCGACCTGGCCGAGGTCGCCGCACTGTGGGGCGTCTCACCCCAGGCGGCGGTCCGGATCCACAGTGCGCCTGAGTACCGGGTGGCATTCTGCGGATTCGCCCCGGGCTTCGGCTACCTGACCGGCCTGCCGGAACGCTACGAAGTGCCCCGCCGCGAGACTCCGCGCAGCTCCGTGCCGGCCGGATCGGTCGCTCTGGCAGGCCAGTTCACCGGGGTCTACCCGAGCGCCTCCCCCGGCGGCTGGCAGCTCCTGGGCCGCACCGCGCTCACCCTCTGGGACATCCGGCGCGAGCCCCCGGCGCTGCTCGCCCCCGGTGTCCGGGTGCGCTTCGTGCCGGTCCGTGGCGGCGCAGACGCACCGGCAACCTGACAGGGCATCAGAGACTTTCGGGAGGGCGGACGATGAGCGGCCTGCTGGTAGTGCGACCAGGGCCGTTGACGACGGTCCAGGACCTCGGCCGGCGCGGCGTGGCACACCTCGGCGTACCTCGCGGCGGCGCCCTGGACGGACCCGCCCTGCGCGCGGCGAACCGACTGGTCGGCAACCCGCCGGGCGCAGCGGCCCTGGAGACCACCATGGGCGGCGTCGCACTGGAGGCGCTCGCCCCGGTGCTCGTCGCGGTGACCGGCGCACCCGCCCCCGTACTGGTCGGCGGGCGCCCCGCCGCGTGGGGCGGGCCCGTCGCGGTGCCCGCCGGGGCGGTGGTCGAGGTCGGGCCCGCCACGCACGGGGTGCGCAGCTACCTGGCGGTGGCGGGCGGACTCGCGGTGCCCGAGGCGTTCGGCAGCCGCTCGGCCGATCTGCTGTCGGGGCTCGGCCCGGCACCGCTGACCGCAGGCCAGGTGCTACCGGTCGGCCCCGCCGTCGGGCCGCACCCCGGCGTGGACGTCGTCCCGCTGCCCGCGCCCCCGGCCGAACTGGTGCTGCGCCTGCGGCCCGGCCCCCGGGCCGACTGGTTCACCGGCGCGGCGCTGGCCGGGCTGCCGCGCGCCCGCTACCGCGTGGCCGCGGCCAGCAACCGGATCGCGCTGCGCACCGAGGGCCCCGCACTGGCCAGGGCCCGGGACGGTGAACTCCCCAGTGAGGGAATGGTGCTGGGGGCGGTCCAGGTTCCGCCGGACGGCCTGCCCGTGATCTTCCTCGCCGACCACCCCACCACCGGCGGCTACCCGGTGATCGGCGTCGTTCCGGCCGCCGACCTCGCCGCCGCCGCCCAGTCCCGCCCCGGCACCCCGCTCCGCTTCTCCCTCCTGCGCGGCCACCCCGGCCCCTGACGGCGATGGCCCGACCCGCGCTCTGCCGGCGCCGGGTACCGGGCTGCCGGACTGCCGGACTGCCGGGCCGGGTCGGGCAACTCGCCCGGGGCAGTGGTCAGTTCTTCCGCAGGGCGGCCAGGAAGACGTCGGGCTGGTCGAGACTGAGGCGCAGCTCGCGCAGGCGCACGGGGACCTGGACGGCGTAGGCGCGCACCGGCGGATCGAGTTCCAGCCGGACCAGCCCCTTGGCCGAGCCGTTGACCAGCCAGTGTCCGCCGAAGCCGTGCACGCCCCAGCCGGTGACCCCGCCGCTGTCGGGGCCGGCGGAGCGGATCGTGTTCAGCGGGATCCGCGCGCGGAAGGCCCAGCCCAGCCGCACCGTGACGACACCCTCGCCGATCCGGACGCCCGCCCGGCGCCGTCCCAGGCCGAATGCGGTGGCCAGCGGAACGAACCAACTGTCGTAGCGGATCGGGAATTCGGAGATTGTCACACCGTCAGCTTCGCACACCATCGATCGGAAGAAAGCCAGTTCGAGCGGTCTTGATGCCGTGTTGATGCCCAGGACAGCGCCCATACATCTCAGCTGTCTGCGTTCGACCGGCTCCGGCCTCGCGCCGCCCCGACGAGAACAGGACCGCAGATGAGCACCGCCCCACGGACCGCTTCGGCAGGCGCCCGGTGATCGACTGGCTCCGCGCGGCCGTCCTCGGCCTGGTCCAGGGACTGACCGAGTTCCTCCCCGTCTCGTCCTCCGCTCATCTGCGGGTGTTCTCCGCGCTGGCGGGGTGGGACGACCCCGGCGCGACCTTCACCGCGGTGATCCAACTGGGCACCGAGTCGGCCGTATTGATCTACTTCCGGCGGGACATCGTCGCGATCGTCAGCGCCTGGGCGGCCTCCCTCTTCCGGCCGGAGCGGCGCAGCGACCCCAACGCCCGGCTGGGCTGGTACGTGATCGCGGGCACGCTGCCGATCGCCGTGATCGGCAAGGTGTTCCAGGACTCGATCGAGACCGAGCTGCGCGATCTGCGGATCATCGGCACCACGTTGATCGTGTTCGGCGTGATCCTGGCGCTGGCCGACCGCTCCCGGGCGATCCGCCGTGCCAGGCCGATCAGCAGCCTGACCTTCCCGCACGCGGCCGGGTACGGGCTGGCGCAGTCGCTGGCCCTGATCCCCGGGGTGTCCCGGTCCAGCGGCACGATCAGCGCCGGTCTGCTGCTCGGCTACAGCCGGGAGGCGGCCGCCCGGTACTCGTTCCTGCTGGCCATTCCGGCGGTGCTGGCCTCGGGCGTGCTGGAGCTGTTCAAGATCGGCGAAGGTCCGGCACCCGCCTGGGGACCGACCCTGTTCGCGACCGCGATCGCCTTCCTGGTCGGCTACGCGGCGATCGCGTGGTTCCTCAAGTACATCTCCACGCACAGCTTCCTGCCGTTCGTGATCTACCGGGTGGCCCTCGGTTCGGTGATCATCGGCCTGGTCACGGGCGACGTCCTCGCGCCGGACGCCGGTTCGATCGCGTGATGCCGCTGTCCTGCTCCGGCCTGGACCGGAGCAGGACAGCGCCTGCCGGAAACTCCCCGAGCGGGCGGGGCCCGTCTGCGGGTCAGCTCCCGATGGAGCGGCGGCGCCACCAGACGGTGCCGACGACGGCTGCCGCCAGGACCACCACCACCGTGATGATCACCGGGGCGTTGCCGGAGGACGAGCTGCTGTCGGACGCCTTCGCCGAAGCGGAGGCAGAAGCAGCGGAAGCGGGGGAAGAGGCAGAAGCAGCGGAAGCCGAGACCGACACAGCGGCAGCAGCAGAAGCGGAGGCCGGGGCACTCGGCGCGGCGGAGGCGGACCCGCTCGCGGCCGGGTCGGCCGGCAGCGGGGTCGCCCCGGCGGCCGCAGCGGCCAACTTGAGTACCGGAGCCGGGTGTTCCGGGGTGATCCCGGACTGCGGCAGCTCGATCCAGCGGTCGACGTGGCCGTCCGAGTAGGTGACCAGCGACTTGAAGACCAGTTCCTTGGCATCCGGCAGCTGCCGGACCTTGATCTTGTAGTCGGCGGCCTTGGACGGCGCCAGCGCGGGACCGGCGACGGTGTAGCCGTCGGCGGCGGGCGCGAGCTTCCACCCCTGCGGGCCGTCGGTGAGCGTCACGTCCCCGGGCGCGATGCCGGTCGGCAGTGCCACCCGGATCTGGCTGATACCGGCCGTGTCCGACTCACCCTCCGCGTTGAACGAGACGACCGCGCCGACGGCCAGCGCCTGGGCCCCGTCCGACTCGACCTCGACGTGCGCCAGCGCGGGGCCCGCCAGCGCGAGCACTCCCGCCAGGGCGGCGACGGGCGTGGCGGCACGGGCGAGGAGGCGCGAAGGGGAACGGTTCATGAGAACAGCTGCTCCAGGGAGGACGGAAGCACGGACAACGACGGACGGAACGGCCGAACGGCCCCGCCATCATGCCCCAGCCGGCGCCGACCCGGTACGGGGCGTCCGGTTCCCCGTCACCTCGTGCCGACCCGCCTGACTCGTCCCGCGCGCCGTCAGCCGACCAGCGCCGCGCTCCGTACGCAGCGTCCGCCTGCGGCTACGTACGGTCCCGCGAGGTCAGCCGACCGCGTACCGCGGCGTGGACCTCGGCCTCCTCGGCCGGGTCGGCGGCGAGGCGGCGCAGGCGCTCCAGCACCCGGACGTCGCCGGTGGTGGTGACATGCCGGGCGGCGAGTTCGCGGGTGGTCTCCTCGCAGTCCCAGAGGCACTCGACGGCGATGCCCCGGGCGAAGTGCGGATCGGTCACCGCGAGGGCCCGCGCCGCACGGCCGCGCAGCTCGGAGGAGGCCGCCTCACCGTAGATGTGGCGCAGGGCGGGGACGGCGTGCACGGCGGCCAGCCGCCCCGCTCCGTCGACCAGGGTGCCGAGCCCGGCACCGCCCACCCCGCGGACCGAGAGCCAGCGGCGCAGCGCGGCGACCACCAGCGGCCCGTCGCAGGGCTCCCCGGAGTCGGCCAGCAGCTGGACGGCGGCCTCGCCGAGCGCGCTGTCGGCGCCGCCGCTGTCCGGGTCGGCCCAGCGGCGGGCATGGCCCAGGACCTCGGGGCCGCGCATCCGGCCGACCAGCTCCAGGGCGGCGGTGACGATGCGCTCGTCGATGTCCGCGGCCGCAGTCTCGATCAGGGCGGGTGCGGCAGGATCCTGCTGGTCCGCGAGATAGCGCAGGGCGGCGATCCGGGCACCGGGGGCGCCGACCAGCGCGGCGTCCAGTACCGCGTCGCGGTCCTGCGGGCGGACGACGGCGGCCAGGCAGCGGGCCGCCGCGGCGGCCCGGCGCGCCACCGCGCCGCTGTCCGGGGATCCGCCGTCGGAGCCCGGCTCCGCCTGGTCGGCCCAGGCGAACACGTCGGCGGTGCTCCAGCCCGGGGTGACACCGCTGCGGTTCAGCTGCCGCTGCCAGAGGTCGAAGGGCGACTGCTCGCTGGCGGCGGCGATCCTCGGGTGCTGGGCGGCCCACAGCCGCCACGGCCTCGGTTCGTACGCGGAGCGGATGGCGGCGCGCAGCTCGGCCTCGCCGCGCTCGTCCTCGGGGAAACGGGCCAGCACGGCCGGGGCGAGGGAGAGCAGCGAGCGGTCGTCGTCGCGCAGGGCCAGCTCGTCCAGGGCCCAGGCCCAGTTGGTGCCGACGGCGGTGTACCCGCGCAGCAGGTCGAGGGCGTCACGGCGGCCGTAGGCGGCGAGGTGGCCGAGGACCGCGAGGGCGAGGCCGGTACGGCCCTCGTCCTGGTCGAAGACGTCGGCGAGGTCGTGCAGGTGGTGCTCCAGACCGCTGAGCGGAGCCTCCAGCTCCATGTAGAGCCGTGCGTAGTAGAGCGAGCGGTTCTCGACCTGCCAGTCGGAGCGTGGATCGCTGGTGACGCATTCCTCAAGGGCGGCGAGCGCCTCGGCGCGGTCGGCTGCCAGCGCATGCAGCTGCCCGTCACCGCGGCCTCGCTGAAGGAGGCCGAGGAGGCTGGCGCTGGGCGCTATCACTGGCTCGAACATGAGGTCAGCATCCGTTGCGGCAGTCGTAGGGGGCAACGGGATTTCCGTCGCCGGGGGTTACTGGTCGGTCCTGCGTGGGCGCCCCGGGCGCCGGAATCACCGAAGGTTACCGCCTGGGCGCCCCTTACGCACACAAGACCGATCAGGACTACCCGCCCTCCACCGGCCCGACACCGGAACCGGACCGCCCGCACCGGCCCCACCTGGAACGGTCCGCAGATCTCCCGACAACGCACCCGGTTTGCACACAACTGCGGCGCGGCCGCGACCTGATCAAGCCACCACCGCGCCGCTCCCGGGCACCCCGTCCGTCCGGATCGGGACCCGGTCGACCCCCGGCCGGATCGGACCCCTGGAGTCCGACGGAGCCGGTCAGATGGTGCGGGGCCGCTGCGGCATCACGGAGTCGATCTCGTCACGCAGCTCGGCGACCGCCGGAATGCCCTGGTACTTCGCCGACAGCCGGTACATCTCGCGCAGCCGGTCCCAGGTCCGCATCGAGGAGGTCTGGCTGATCGACGCCAGCGCCATCTTGGCCTGCACCTGCGCCTCGTCCGGCTCGCCGGAGATCCAGTAGACCGAGGCGAGCGTGATCCGGTCCAGCAGGGCGGAGCGCTCCCGGCCGTTCCTGGCCCGCCGGTCGATCGCCTGCCGGGCGTGCAGTTCGGCCAGCCTGACGGCGCCCGGGTCGTGCTCGGCGAGCGTCCGGTAGACCAGGGCCTGCATACCGTGCAGTTCGGCCTCGTCGAAGAGCAGCATCCAGCTCGGCGCGGGGTCGTCGTTGCGCTGCACGAAGAGCTCCTCGGCCTCGCCGAGCACTCTGCGGGTCGCGGCCGAGCGGCCGAGCGAGGCCTGCGCCCAGGCCTCGACGGTCCGCAGCATCGCTCTGGTCTGCGGCATCGCGCGCTCACCGCTGCTGGCCTGGGCGAGCTGCATCAGCTCCAGGGCGTCGTCGGCCCGGCCCAGGTGCAGCATCTGCCGGGCCGCCCGGGAGACCGCCTCCCCGGCCCGCGGCCGGTCCCCGGCCTCCCGGGCGGCCTGCGCGGCGATCACGAAGTACCGCTGGGCGGTGGGCTCCAGGCCCACGTCGTGGGACATCCAGCCGGCCAGCACCGAGAGGTTGGCGGCGACCGTCCACAGCCGCTGCTTCACCCCGGGGGTCAGGTCGTGCGTGAGCAGGCCGCCGACCTCGTTCAACTGGCCGACCACCGCCTTGCGTTGCAGGCCGCCGCCACGGGAGGCGTCCCAGGCCCGGAACACCTCCACCGAGTGCTCCAGCGCGGCCACCTCGTCGGCGCCCACCGGACCGGGTTCGTACACGTCGACCACGGGGTGCGGGCCCCCCTGGGTGATCACTTTCCGGGGACCGGGGCGTTCCGCCGCGTACGCCACGTCGGGGCCGCTGAGCCAGTCGTACAGGTTGTCGGCGATGACGGCACCGGCCGTGAGCGTGGCTGACGCCCCCACAAATCCGCGTCGGTTGAGCATGAGGTCCATTCCCGTGAACTCGGTGAGGACCGCGGCCGTCCGATCCGACTCCCAGGGTTCTGCCGACGGCGTCATACCGGGCCTGGTTCGCCGGTGTCGTTCCAGACCGAGGTCCTCAGTGGTGACGACACGGCCGAGCCGCTCGGTGAACACGGCGGCCAGCAGCCTCGGCACCGGGTCGCGCGGGATCTCCCCCTGCTCGATCCAGCGCCGCACCCGCGAGGTGTCGGTGGACAGCTGCTGCTGACCCATCGCCGCACCCCGCCGGTTGACCAGCCTGGCCAACTCGCCCTTGGACCAGCCGGTCAGGGCGAAGAGGTCGGCGAGTCTGGCGTTCGGCACCTTGCTCACGTGAAGCCCCCAGGTTCCTCGGCTGATTTCGACACTAGTAGCTCTGTCATGTGCCACGCGACCATTCGCCAGGCTTCGCCAGGGTCCGCCACATGGTGTACCAGTGGCAGTCGGGTGTCAGGTAGGAGTGCGCCACCTCGACTTCGGGTCGGGACGGCCGAAGACCCGGTCAGGCCATATCTGACCGGCCGTCAACGACCGCTCCCGAGGCCTCATCCGAGGGGGTGGCGCGGCCGGGTGGCGCGCAGGCGCCGGGCACGGCCACGGCGACGGCGGCCTCCGCACTTCCCCAGGGTGCGGACGGCCCGCCACCGCCGCCGCGGGGTTCCGCCCCCGCACCGTCCGTGCCCGGCGCCTGCGTTCCACCCTCCCTGCCCCGACGGTGCGCCAGGAACCCGCGCCGGCCGGGCAGTTCCGTAGACATCAGGGCGTCGGCTCTCACCGGCAGGGGCCACCAACCGGCCAGGAAGGGACTCTCACTCCCCCATGTACTCCTCAGCCACCAGCGGCACCACCCAGACCCGCACTGCGCTGCGCCCCCCCACCGCAGCCGCCGGCGGCCGACCCGGGCAGGGCCCGGCCCCGCGTGGTGCCGACCTCCGCGACCCCCGAGCGCTGGCGGGCCGCGGCCCCGGCGGACCGGCCCCGCTCCGGCCCGTCGACCAGTACGCCGCGCGCGCCGGGGCCGAGCGGCTGCTGCGCGGCCGGCACGCCGACCCCTCGGTGGACCGGGTCGACCCGGCGGCGCTGCAGACTCCCGCCGTGCGGGCGGCGGTCGCCAACATCTCGCGGATATGTCCCGCCTTCCTCCCCCGCCAGGTACTCCGGGAGGGCAGCCAGCACATCCTGATCGCCGGCACCATCGGCCGGGCCCCCGTGGTCGCCAAGTGCGTGGCGCCGCAGGCCCTGCGCAGCGAGCAGCACACCCAGCTGGTCGAGCGCTTCCACCACGAGGTGGCGGTCTACCGGGCCTTCGTCCGGCACCGTCCGCCGGTCCGGCTGCCCCGGCTGGTCGCGGCCGACCACGACCGCTGCGTCCTGGTGCTGGAGCGGGTCCCCGGCCGTCCGGCCTCCCGGGAGCGGCACCCGGTCAACGCGCCGACGCCCGGCGAGGTGCGCGCGGTGCTCGGCGCCGTCCGGACGCTCAACCTGTGGCGCCCGCCGACGGACGTCTTCGGCAAGCCGCTCGACTACCACCTGGAGATCTCCCGGTTCCACTCGGTCGGCCAGTTGACCGACCGGGACGCGGGCGACCTGCGCCAGCTGCTGCACGGTGTCCAGCACACCTCCTGGCAGCTCTGCCACGGTGACGCGCTGCTGGGCAACATCCTGCTCGCGCCCTCCGGCCCGGTGCTGCTCGACTGGGAACAGGCCGGGTGGTACCTGCCGGGGTACGACCTCGCGGTGCTCTGGAGCGTCCTCTCCGGAGACACCGCCGCCCGCCGCCAGATCAGCCAACTCGCCCAGTCCGGCGGGACGGTGGCGCGGGACGCGTTCCTGGTGAACCTGGTGCTGGTGCTGATGCGGGAGATCCGGCTGCACGACGTGCCCGGCGCGGGCGAGGAGCAGCGCATCATGATCCGCCGCCTGTACGACGACGCCGCCCTCGCCCGCCGAGCGGTCCGCGCCGCAGTGGGCACCCGCTGAACCGCCGTGCCAGGCACGGCGCCTCGGAGGCACGGGACTGCCTCCGAGGCGCCGGGGCGCAGCGCCGCCGGAGGTGCGGGGAGCTGCGCGAGACGGAAGGATCCCGGGCTTCGGCCCGCCGCGAGACCACAGTGCACCGCCCCACCGGCAGGTGACCGAGCCCCCCTCCCCACCGAGCTCGGCCGACCCGCAGACGGTCTCCCGTTTCGTGCAGTTCCCCGCGCCCCCGAGAGGCGCTGCGCCCCCTGTGCGCTCAGTGCTCCCGGCGTGCGCCGCGCTCAAGGGCGGCGCACCCGACCGCATCGAGCACCACCTCGTCGGCCGGGAAGTACACCCGGCCGCTGAGGATGTCGCGCAGGTAGCGTTCCAGTGGGTGGCGGCGGCTCAGCCCGGGGTTCCCGGTCAGCGTGACGGCCTGCTGAACGGCCCCGGTCGTGGTGCGGTTGACGATCAGCTGGGCGGCCGAACTGCGGGCCACGGCCGCCGGCTCGCCCCGGTCGACCCCGGCGGCCAGCCCGGCGACCAGCTCCTCGGCGGCGATCAGCGAACTCTCGATCTCGCCCAGCGCGGTCCGGTAGCGGGGCAGAACAGCGTGGGGGTACCCCCGGCCGGAGGCTGGGGGAGGCTCTGCCAGGTCGGCGGGGGTCCGCTGGCTCAGGAAGCGCACCAGCCAGTCCTGCGCGGCGCGCGCCACCCCCAGGTGGACGGCGGACAGCGCGAGGTCGTGCCAGGCCAGGTCGAGGCGTTCGGCGGCCAGTTGGGCCTCCGGACGCGGTCCGCCCGCCTCGGTCAGCCCGATCGCGGCCTCGGCGGGCACCCGCACACCGCTGAACAGGACGTCGTGCCCGGCGCTGGCGCGCAGCCCGAGTTGGTCCCAGACCGGGTCGACCTCGATGCCCTCGGTGTCGCCGCGCACCAGGAACAGGCCGGTCCGCGGGGCCGGTTCGTCGGTCCTGGCGCAGACCGCCATCCAGGCCAGTGCCTCGGATCCGGTGCAGTACGTCTTCCGGCCATCCAGCACCCAGCCCCCGTCGGCCGCCCGCCGCGCCACCGTGCCGGGTGTGCCACCGGGCTCGGTGCGCAGGGTGTTGACCAGGGCGGGTCCGCGCCGGGACTCACCGATCAGCTTGCGGTAGACCGGGGTCGGCCAGCGGGCGGACCTGGCCTGCTCGGCGTGCTGGAGCAGGGTGAAGGCGGCGAGTACGGCCACCGAGGCGTCACCGCGCCCGAGTTGGCCGAGCACCCGGACGGTGTCGGCGAGCGTCCCGCCCGGGCCGCCGTACCGCCGGCCCACCGTCAGGGTGAGCAGGCCCGCCTCGTGCAGGGCCTCGATCCCCTGGTACGGGAAGGTCGCGTCCCGGTCGTGCTCCTCGGCCCGGGCGGCGAGCAGGTCGACCACCCGGGGCAGGCGGGCCAGGGCCTCGGCGACGGCTGACGGTCCGTCGGTCGGCCGGTCGGCGGAACGGGTGCTCATGATGCTGGGGCCTCCGGGGCGGCAGCGTGATGCTCGGCAGACTGCGGGCGGCACACCGCGGCGGTGTGCGATTCCGGACGCGGCGCCCCGGAACCGAGGTCCCCGGCCCCGAGACACCCCTGGGCCGCTCGGTTCAGCCGGGCGCGCGCCACCGAGGGGACGGACGGTCCCCTCTCAGCAGCCCGGACACGCCGCGCTCGCGGTCCGCCGCAGGTCGAGATAGCTGCGGCGGGTCAGCAGCAGGCGGCGACACGACATGCTCGTGACTGTACGAAGCATTGATCGAAACCGTCAAGCAGTCCTCGGCCGCGGCGGAACGCCCACTCGGGCACCATCCGCCGCCGCGGCGACCGGACCGGGTCAGCCCTGCTGGAACATGTCCGCGGGCAGCGGCTTCAGCAGCTGGTAGAGATCGTCCGAAATCGGCCGGTCCCAGGAGGCGATGGTGACCTGGACGCCGTCGCTGCGCCCGAACTGGGCGCAGAACACCCGCTCCTCGCTGACCTTGACCTTCTTCACGATCAGCAGGTCGTCCCCGAGCATGACCGGAAAGTCCTCCGCCGAGACGAACTCGACCGGCTCCTCGTTCTCCAGCGCCTCGAGCAGCTGGTGGACCTCGAACGGGACGCCGTCAGCCGTGTCCCTGGCCGGCGAGCCCTCCGGCAGGTTCCCGATGAACATCGCCGGGCCGCGGCCGCCGAACAGGTCGTACCGCAGGAAGATGCCCTGGCAGGAGCCGTCGGGAGCGCTCATCATCATGGCGCCGAAGTGACCGGGCCAGTCTCCCGGGTCCATCGCGAGCACGTCGAAGTCCGGTCCTGCGGGCGAGCCGGAGCGACGGCGGAGAAATGACATGGCACCCATCGTACGTGCCCGTCAGCGGCCGGTTCACGGTGCGGGTGGGGGCTCGGTCGAGATCCACGCTCAGAGACCAATGTTGACTCTGAGCAACCACCCGGGCTACGTTCGGTTCTGCACGACAGCCGCTGTGGACTCGATCCACCGGGGGGCGGCATGTCGCAGCGCGCCCGCGTGCGCGTTCCTCACTGTGCACACCGTCATGCGACACAACAGACCCGCCGGATCACTTCCAGCCGTCCACAGACCACCAGTAGCACCACAGCACACACCAAGAGCCAGGTTCGCGGGGCCCCAGGCCCGTCGCACTCGCGGACCTGTCCGGGACACCGCCGCGTGGGGGCGTGCGGATCCCGGGCATCGGTTCCACGCCTGAGTCGCTCTCGGGCGCCTGGAGCCACGCCTCCCGGCGACTGCCGACCTCTTCGGAGGCCGGGACCGGCCGACGCACCCGGGTGCGTTCGGGGATTCACCTACGGGAGGTGCTCGGCACTCGTGCCGGGCTGTACAGCAGGCGCCGTGTACGGCCGCGTGGGGGCGGTCGGCACGGCGTCTGTTGTCTGCTCATACTGTGGGCCGTTGCTTGTCTAACAGTCAACGAGTTTTCGGCCACCAGATTTATTCTCGGCTCACGCCGAGCGCTCGCGCCGAGCCCCGGGAAGCGTCCGGCGATCCGCGCCGGGATTCCCCAACGCCCCACGGGCGGAGCCGACCTGACACACCACGAACGGACCGGGCCTGCGGATACGGCTCCGGCCGCCGCGCACCCGTCCCGCCGTGCACACCTCCCGGCGCGCCCGGCCCCGGCCGGATCGAGCCGGACCGGGACCGGACTGCTCCACTCCGATCAGGAGCCGGCCCCTGATCGGTCGAGCCGGGTCAGGTGAGGTCGAACTCGCCGTCCCTGGCGCCGAGTACGAACGCGCGCCACTCCGCCGGAGTGAAGACCAGCACCGGCCCCTCCGGCTGCCGGCCGTCCCGCATCGCGATGTACCCCTCGACGAAGGCGATCTGCACATCGCCCACGCCCTGGCTGCTGGAGAGCCACTCGGCATCGGTGAGATCCAACTGTGGCTTCCGGCTGCCCTCAAGGGTCCCCGTACCGCCGCTCTCCACGCTCGTCCCGATAGTGGCCACTGGTGTGCTCCTCCCGACGTCGTCCGAAGCCCCAGCGTAGCCACGCCCGCCCCGCACGGAAGTGCTTGCGCCCAGGTCTCCTCCGACCGGGGCCAGTAGGCCGGTTCCGGCCGTGTCCCGGCGTGGACTGTGCTAACGGATGACACGGCCCGGTTCGCCCCGGCGGACGCGCCGGGCTGCGAGAGTGTTGGTCGCACGCCCCATCGAGTCCGCCGAGCCCGCACCTTCCACGACACTGGCCGACAGGAGCAGCCGATGAACCGCCGGGACGCCCCCGAGGCCGATGTCATCCCGATCTCCAACGCGCCCTCCGCGCCGCACCCCGAGACCCCGGCCCCCCGGTCGACCCGGCCGACCGGCCACGGCCGGGTCGGCGTGGTGCTGGTCTCGCACAGCGAGGAACTCGCCGCCGCCACCGGCGCGCTGGCGGTGGCCCTGGCGCACAGCGAGGACCCGGCCCCGGTCGCCACCACCGGCGGCAGCCTGGGTGACGGCCCGGGGACCAGCGCCGTCCTGATCGCGGCAGCCGCCCGCCGGGTCGACCAGGGCCACGGGGTCGCCGTCCTCGCCGACCTGGGCACCGCGGTGAGCACCGTCCGGGCCCTGCTGGCCGAGGCGGACGAGCACGGGCTGCCCTTCCCGGTCCGCTTCGCCGACGCCCCGTTCGTCGAGGGCGCGGTCGCCGCCGTGGCCACCGCCACCGCGGGCGGCGACCTCTCGGCGGTCCTGGACGCGGCGGAGGAGATGTACCGCCAGCACAAGCTCTGACGCCCTCGCCGAGGCAGGGCAGCGGCAGGGACTGTCGGGGGCGGTCAGCTCGAAAGGGCGAAGACGGTCCTGCCGTCGAAGGCCAGCGCGATGTCGATCCTGCGCCGGGCGTACTCGTCGAGCTCGGGCAGGGCCGCCAGCTCGAACCAGCCGACCTCGAACGACTCGTCGTCGTTCACCCTTGCCTCGCCGGACAGCGGACGGCAGCGGAAGGTCAGGTCCAGGTACTGAGCCCGGTCCCCGTTCGGGTACTGCTGGAGTTCCGAGACGGTCACCGAGGTCAGCGCCTCCGGCAGCACCGTCACCCCGGTCTCCTCCCGGCACTCCCGCACCATCGCGTCGGCCGGCTCCTCCCCGGGGTCGAGGATGCCCCCGATCAGCGCCCACCGGCCGTTGTCGGACCTGCGGTTGAGCAGCAGGCGCCCCTGCTCGTCCAGGACCACGGCGGTGACGGCGGAGAGCCAGAGCGGCCGGGTTCCCACGAAGGACCGGAGTTCGGCGAGGAAGGGAGGGATAGCCATGGGCAGACCCTACGTGCCGGGCACCGAGCGGACCACCAGCGAGCACCCCCGGCGTACGCCCGGCGCACGCCGCACCCGCAGCCCCTCCGACCGGAAGCGCGAACCGGCCCGGGTCAGGGGCCGGTGCTCCGGAACAGGGCCAGCGCCACCCGGGTGAGCAGCAGCACTCCGGCCGCCAGGCAGCCCGCCACCGCCATCGCCCAGGCCGGTCCGTCGCTGTCCGGGACGACCACCGCCACCAGGATCCCGGCGGCCAGGCAGGCTGCGCCGACCAGACCGAGCAGCAGCCGGTGGCGCTCCAGGGCGCAGCCCCCGAACAGCCGTGCAACACGGCCTTCGGGCCGGTCACTCCGCGTCTCTCCCATGACACTCACCGTATACCCGGGCCACCCGGCGCCGCAGTGCGGCCGTGCGCCCCCGCGCGGGCGCCGCCGAGCCTCAGCGCGCCTCTTGAGCGTCCCTCGTACCGCCGCAAAAATCCATGAGCCGCCGTACAACCATCGCGGGACTTCGGTGGTCTCCCTTACATCGAAGGAGCCAGACCACCGGTTCAACTGCAACAGCTGGACCATCCAGGACCGTCCCCGGCGAGGGTTGGGAGTCCCCTGCCGAGGGCCGGAGATCCCGGGTGCGGAGCCGCCGCGCCCTGGTGCCGGAGCCGTTTACCCGGCGCTCCGGCGGCGCCACCACGCCGCATCGGCGACCGAGGGGGACTTGTGCCGTATCCCGAATCCACCACTGTCAGCAGCCGCCCCGGCAACCGCCCCGGCGGCCGGTCGCCGTCCGCCTTCCCCGCCATTGCCCCGCCCGAGCGGGACCGGGGCAGTTGGCTGCGGTTCTCCCCCGCCCAGCCGCTCTTCCGGGCCCGGGCCGCACAGCGCCTGGCCGTCCTCGCGTACCACGGGGTGACCGACCCCCGGTCCTTCGGCGCCCAGCTGGACCGGCTGCGCCAGCTCGCCACCCCGGTCTCGCTGCAGGCCGTGGAGCGGGCGGTCTCCGAGGGCCGGCCGCTGCCGCCGCGCAGCGTGCTGATCACCTTCGACGACGCCGACCGCACGGTGCTGACGCACGCGCTGCCCGCCCTGGCGGCGCGGCGGATCCCGGCGGCGGCCTTCGTGATCGCCGAGCTGATCGGCACGGACCGCCCGTTCTGGTGGCACGAGGCGGCGTTCCTGGCGCAGCACGGCGGTCAGGCCCGTTCGCTGCCCGCCGACGGCCGTCCCGACCAGCTGCTGACCCGGCTCAAGGCACTGCCCGACCCGGACCGCCGGCGGACGCTGCACGAGCTGCGGGTCAGTGCCGGACGCCGTCCACCCGGGCAGGAGCAGCTCGGTCCGGAGGACCTGCGGGCGCTGCGGGCGGCGAAGGTGGCGATCGGCAACCACACCATGGGCCACCCGTGCCTGAACCGGTGCGACGATGCGACGGTGGCCGCCGAGATCGTGGGCGCGCACCGGTCGCTCACCCAGTGGCTGGGTGAGCCGCCGACGGCCTTCGCGTATCCCAACGGCGGGTACGAACCCCGGGCGGAT
This sequence comes from Saccharothrix sp. ST-888, assembly GCF_000955975.1. Lineage (GTDB taxonomy): Bacteria > Actinomycetota > Actinomycetes > Streptomycetales > Streptomycetaceae > Kitasatospora. Next base: position 14,998 of record NZ_JYJF01000043.1, on the reverse strand, counting down.
TCGGTGCTGCGCGGCCTCGGCTACCGCTTGGGCTTCCTCTCGGACCACCGGCTCGGCCCCCGGCTGCCGGCCCACCCGTTGCGGATCAGCCGGCTGCAGGTGGACTCGATGACCTCCACCCGCCGGTTCGACACCATCCTCTCGGGGCTCGAACCGGCGGTGCAGCGCTTGCGCAGACACCCCGACGGGGACTGAGACCGACCGGCACATGGGGGGTGGGTGAAGGTGGGGGTCCCCGGCCGGAGAGTTGGAGGAAGGTCGGGGTCCAGGCGACAGCCATCGCCACGCGACGCCGCCCCCATGTGCACGTCGGTCCGAGCCGCCTCCTGCCGCCGGGCTGCCCCGGGCGCGGTCAGCCCGCGGCGGGAACGGGCGTGACCAGCGCCAGGCCCTGGGCGTAGTGCGCCGCCGCGGCCGGCAGCCGGGAGGGGCGGCCGCTGTGCAGGACGGTGAGGCCGGCGGTGCCCCGGGCGGCCGCGGCATCGCCGATCCGCCGCAGGGCCTGGGCCGCGACCGCCCCGGCGGAGCCGAAGTAGACCGGCCCGGCGCCGCCCGTGGCACCGACGGCCGCCCGGATCCGCTCCTCGACCAGCTCGTAGTGGGTGCAGCCGAGCACGATGGTGTCCGTACCGGCGGGGGTACGGGAGGCGGCGTCCGCGACGGCGGCGTCGATGGCGGCGTCGTCCCCACGCTCGATGGCCTCGGCCAGCCCCGGGCACGCGATCCCGGTGATCTCGGCGGCGGCACCGCCGAACTCCTCGATCAGCCGGAGCTGGTAGGGGCTGCCGGTGGTGGCGGGTGTGGCCCAGATCGCGACCCGGCCGCCGCCGGCCGCGGCGGGCTTGATCGCCGGGACCGTGCCGATGACCGGAAGACCGGGCTCCAGTTCTGCTCGCAGCGCCTCCAGGGCGTGCACGGAGGCGGTGTTGCAGGCGACCACCAGGGCGTCCGGGCGGTGCGCGGCGGCGGCTCTCGCGCACGCGAGGGCGTGCTCGGTGATGTCCGCCGCGGTGCGCGGGCCCCAGGGCATGCCGTCGGGGTCGGAGGAGAGCACCAGGTCCACGTCCGGCCGGAGCTGACGCAGGGCTGCGGCGGTGGGAAGCAGGCCGATCCCGGAGTCCATCAGTGCGATCTTCACAGGGGACGACTCTACTGGACGCCGTGACTCGCCCCAGGGGCAGCCGGGTCGGCGGCCGGGCGCGGGAGCCGGGAGCGCGCGGCCGGATTGGGGCAGACTGCCGGGGTGACCCTACTGCTCTGGCTGTCGGTGGTGTCCCTGCTCGGCTGGCTCTGGCTGGCCTGCGGCCACGGCCTGTTCTGGCGGACCGACCAGCGGCTGCCGCCCCGCCGGCCGCCCGGGCGCCGTCCGGAGGTCGCGATCGTGGTCCCGGCGCGGGACGAGACCGAGGTGCTGCCGGTGAGCCTGCCGAGCCTGCTGGCGCAGAAGTACCCGGGCCGGGCCCGGGTGGTCCTGGTGGACGACCACAGCGGCGACGGCACCGGCGCACTCGCCCGGCGGCTCGCGCGGACCGGCGGGCTGCCGCTGACCGTCGCCACGCCGCCCCCGCTGCCGCCCGGCTGGACCGGCAAGCTCTGGGCGCTGCGGCACGGCGTCGAGCTGGCCGGCCCGGTCGACTACCTGCTGCTCACCGATGCCGACATCGCCCACGGCCCGGACTCGCTCGCCGAACTGGTCGCCGCCGCCGAGAGCAACGGCCTCGACCTGGTCTCGCAGATGGCCCGGCTGCGGGTCGCCACCGGCTGGGAGCGGCTGATCGTCCCGGCGTTCGTGTACTTCTTCGCCCAGCTGTACCCGTTCCGGTGGAGCAACCGCCCCGGGGCCCGGACGGCCGCGGCGGCGGGCGGCTGCTCACTGGTCCGCCGGGAGGCGCTGGAGCGGGCGGGCGGGATCGCGGCGATCCGGGGAGCGGTGATCGACGACGTGTCGCTGGCCCGCGTGGTGAAGTCGACGGGCGGCCGGACCTGGCTCGGCCTGGCCGAGCAGGTGGACAGCGTCCGCCCCTACCCCCGGCTCGCGCTGCTGTGGCGGATGGTCTCGCGCAGCGCGTACGCGCAGTTGCGGCACTCGCCGCTGCTGCTCGCCGGGACGGTGGCCGGGCTGGCCCTGGTCTACCTGGTACCGCCGGTGGCCGCGCTGACCGGGCTGGCCGCCGGGCGGCCCGGCGTCGCGGCGGCCGGTGGGGCGGCCTGGACGCTGATGGCGGCGACCTTCCTGCCGATGCTGCGCTACTACCGGCAGCCCGGCTGGTCCGCCCTGCTGCTGCCGTTCACCGCCTTCCTCTACCTGCTGATGACGGTGGACTCGGCCGTGCAGCACTGGCGCGGCCGGGGTGCGGCCTGGAAGGGCCGGACGTACGGGTGAGGGTGCGCGGGAGCAGGGCGCCCTCGGGCCCCGGCCGGGACGGGTCACCGCGATAAGTCAGGAGACAGCCCGCCTTCCTCGGCCGCACACTGGCCTGATGGACCGTCACCTGATCTCGCGGATCGCCCACACCGACCACCCCATCGCGGCGCCACTCTTCGACGAATCGGTGCAGCGGCTGCTGGACCGTCTCCTGGGTGCCGACACCCGGCGCGTCCTGGATCTCGGCTGCGGTGAGGGCGCCTGGCTGCTGCGGGCACTGACGGCACGGCCGAAGCTGCACGCGGTCGGCGTGGACCTGGACACCCGGGGGCTGGCGCAGGCCCACCAGGCGGCCACGGCACTCGGGGTCGCGCAGCGGCTCGGTCTTCACCACCAGGACGCCCGCGAGTTCAGCGGTCCCCAGCCGTTCGACGCGGTGCTGTGCGTGGGCGCGACCCATGCGTTCGACGGCCTGCTGCCGACGCTCACCGCGATCGACCGGCACCTGGCGCCCGGCGGCCTGGCCCTGGTCGGCGAGGCGTTCTGGCAGCAGGAGCCGACCGAGGCGGCGCTGGCGGGACTGGGCGGCATGGCCGCCACGGACTACGACGATCTGGCGACCACGGTCGACAAGGTCGTGGCCGCCGGGTGGACGCCCGTGTACGGGTACGTCAGCAGTCGGCCCGAACTGGACGACTACGAGTTCTGCTGGACCGGCTCGCTCGCCGCCTGGGCGCTGGACCACCCCGACGACCCGGACAGCGCGCAGGCCGCGGCCGTCGCCGCCGAGCACCGGGCGGGGTGGCTCGTCGGCTACCGGGACACCTTCGGGTTCGTCACCCTGGTCCTGCGGCGGACGGCCGACACCGGTACCGGCGGCTAGCCGGCCCGGGCGCTCAGGCGCGGGCGACCAGGTCGTCCAGGATCTCCGGCATCTGCTGCACGCTGCCCGCCCGGCTGGGCGAGGTGCGGAACCGGCCGCCCTTGACCAGGACCGTCGGGACCTCGCTCACCTCGTACCGGACCAGCAGGGCGGACGCCCCGTTGGTCGCCTTGTCGACCTCCGGGGAGCGGTAGGCGGCGCGGAACGCCGCGGCGTCGATGCCCTGCCGCCGCGCCCAGTCGGTGGCCTGCTCCGCACCGGTCAGGTCCTCGCCCTGCTCCCGGACGGCGCGGAAGGCGGCGAGCTGCATCCGGTCCACCTGGCCGAGCTTCTCCAGCGTGTAGTAGAGCCGGGCGTGCGCCAGCTGGGCCTGCTCGTCGGGGCCGCCGGCCCAGACCGCCGGGATCCGGCGCAGCGCCACGTCGCCGCGGTGCCGGGCGGCCCACTGCTCCAGCGGGGCCTCCAGCTCGTAGGAGTGCGGGCAGCCGTACCAGAAGAACTCGACGGCCTCCTGGCGTTCCATGGTCCGGACCGGCCGTGGGTGGTCGAGGTGGACGACCTGGCCGCCGTCGTGCGGGACGTCCGGGGCGGCGGTGGCGGTGGGGCCGGTGAGCAGTCCACCGGCGAGGGCGAGGAGGGCGACGGTGCGCAGCAGGGAGGTCACGCGCGCCAGCCTGCCAGTCACGCAGAGCCACCGGCCAGCCACCGCCCGGGGCAGCGGGGGCCGTTCACCCGATCAGAGCAGTTTGAATGTGCTTGCGCCCGTATGTCCGTACAGAGACGTACAGGAGTTCCCCGGCGGTGTGTGGACGATCATCCGTTGTGCGTGAACCGCCCGAAAGCCAATCATGAACAGGCTCGGTGCACTTCCTCGTGCCGTGCGACCGACGACCGTCCCCTCCGGCCGTTGTGCAGAGCGCATGGAAAGACCACCATATGTCGCAATCCCCTGCCGGCTCGCTGATCGAACAGCATGGTGTCGAGACGATCCCCGAGGCCGAGCGGACGAGCACACCGCGTGACGTGCTGAGCATCCTGGTCGGCTCCAACCTCGCCTTCGGCGTCGTCGTCTTCGGCTGGCTCCCGGTCTCCTTCGGGCTCTCCTTCTGGGCCAGCACCACCGCCCTCGTCCTGGGCACCGCCGTGGGCATCGTGCTGACCGCCCCGCTGGCGCTGGTGTCACTGCGCACCGCGACCAACCTGTCCACCAGCAGCGGTGCCCACTTCGGGGTACGCGGCCGGCTGATCGGCTCGGTGGTCGGTCTGCTGCTCTCGCTCGGCTACACCGCGCTCGCCCTCTGGGTGGGCGGGGACGTGGTGGTCGGTTCGCTGAACCGGATGCTGGGCCTGCCCACCGACGGCGCGGCCTACGTGGCGACGTACAGCGTGCTCGCGGTGCTCAGCGCGACGGCGGCGGTGTTCGGCTACCGGCTGCTGCTGAAGCTGGAGCGGGTGCTGATGTGGGCGATGTCGGTGCTGCTGGTGGCGGGCCTGTTCGCGTTCGCCCCGCACTTCGACGCCGCCGTGCACGGGCACTACCTGCTGGGCGGCTTCTGGCAGACCTGGCTGCTGGCCGTGGTCTCCGCCGGGCTGAGCGGCCCGATCGCCTTCATCACCCTGCTCGGCGACTACACCCGGTACGTCTCGCCGACCCGCCACAGTTCGCGCAAGGTGCTCTGGTCCACCATCGGCGGCCTGTTCCTGGGCCTGCTGATCCCGCAGCTGTTCGGCACCTTCACGGCCGTCGCCACCCACGCCGGGGACAACTACGTCGCCGGGCTGGTCGCCGGGGCACCCGCCTGGTTCCTGCTGCCGCTGGTCGTCAACGGCCTGCTGGGCAGCGCGGGCAACACCGGTCTGATGCTCTACAGCATGGGCCTGGACCTGGACGCCATCCTGCCGCGCGCCACCCGCCTCCAGGCCACCTACGTGGTCGCCGCGCTCGCCACCGTGCTGGTCTTCCTCGGCCACTTCGTGTGGAACGCGCAGGACGCGGTGACCTCCTTCGTGCTGGTGCTCACCGCGATCGGCACGCCCTGGGCGGTGATCACCCTGATCGGCTTCCGGCGCTGCCGGGGCGACTACGACCAGCAGTCACTGCAGGTCCTCAACCAGCGCACCCGGGGCGGGATCTACTGGTACCGCGCTGGCTGGAACATCCCCGCCACGACGGCCTGGGTGGGCGGCAGCGCGGTGGGCCTGTGCGCGGTGGACACTCCCGTCTACCAGGGGCCGCTGCTGCCGCTGAGCGGTGGGATCGACATCAGCTTCCTGCTCTCCGGGCTGGTCGCGGCGGCGCTGTACCTGGTCCTCTCGCGCTCGCAGCGCGGCCGGGCCGGCGGCCCGGTGGCACCGGTCGCCGCCGCCTCGGCGCAGACGCACTCCCGCAGCCAGGAACAGTCGGTCTGAGCGGGCGCTCGACGGGAGCCGCCGGGGCCGGTCCACCGGGCCCGGCGGCTCCCGTTCTTTCTGAGCCAGCGTCACATCTTCCGCATTCGAATCGAGTTCTCCGTCACAGGGCCGAACCCCGGGACGCGCATTCGATGCTGGGACACGGCTGCGAAGGTTAGCCAGTTCAGGTGAACTCGGCTGGACCACACGGTCGTTGGGTCGGCAGGATCGTCAGCCGGGCCCGTCGGCCCCGCTCTCATGCCCGCCCCCCGAGTTTGGAGTTCCCGGTGTTCAAGGGATTCCGCAGCTTCCTGCTGCGCGGAAACGTCGTCGACCTGGCCGTCGGTATCGTCATCGGCGCGGCCTTCACCGCCGTCGTCACCGGGTTCGTCACGGCCTTCCTCACCCCGCTGATCGGCGTCGCGACCGGCGCGGTGGGCGATGTCAGCCAGAACCACTTCTCGGTCGCGGGCACCACCTTCCCGTACGGCGCGTTCCTGAACGCCCTGATCAGCTTTGTGCTGGTGGCCGCGGTGATCTACTTCTTCGTGGTGGTGCCGGTCGGCCGGCTGCAGGACCGGTTCCACCCGGTGAAGGACACCCCGGTCGCCATGACCGACTGCCCCGAGTGCCTGAGCCAGGTGCCGGTCGCGGCCACCCGCTGCGCCCACTGCACCTCCGAGCTGGCCGGCCGGCCCGGGTTCCCGGCCCAGGCGGTGCAGACCCGCTGACCTCGGCCGACGCCCTCCGGCGGGCGCCGGGGGGCTCGCCGGGGCCGTCCGCACGCCCTCGGTTCGCGACGAGGGCACCGGAATACGTCCGGAAGATAACGTTCGTCCACTGTTCGACTGTCCGTCAGGCATCGGACTGGCCGGATCAGGGCGACGAAATGTCGGATCTAAACATGTTCGAGCGTTTTGTGCGAGCGAAGACTCTGTAAACACTCGAACTCCTCACCCTCCCAGTCTCCTCAGCAGGCAGAGTTGGGCTTACGGTATGCCCCATGACCTCGCCCCGCTCCTACGACGGAGTCGGCTACCCCTCTCCGTCCTTCTCCTCCGGCACGCCCATCTACGACAGCCTCGTCGCAGAGCGCGGGGTGCCGCAGATCGCCCCGATCAACGTGCCTGCCGCCCTGCCCCCGGCCCTCCCCTCCGGCTACGGCTCGGCACCCGGCTACGGTGCACCCGGCTACGGCCCCGGTGCCCAGAGCTTCGGCGGCCAGCAGTTCGGCACCCAGAGCTTCGGTGCCCCGGCCCTGCCCGCCCCGGCCATCCCCTCGCCCGGGCTCGCCGCCCCGGGCTTCGGGACTCCGGGCTTCGACAGCCCGGCGGGCAACCTGCCCGCGCTGCCCCCGGCCCGCCTCGCGCTCGGCCCCGGTCCCAGCAGCAGCGGGCCCGCCACCGCGTACCTGCCCGCGCAGTCGGCCCCGGTTCCGACCGGCTACACCGCCGCGCCGCAGCCGTCCGCACCCGCCTACGGCGGTATGCAGCCGGTCGTACCGTCGCAGCGCCCGATGGCCCCGGTCCCCACCCCGGCCCAGTCGTTCCAGCCGCAGGCGGGCCAGAGCTTCGGCGGGCAGAACAGCTTCGCCTCGGCGCCGCAGGGCTTCGCCGGCCAGCCGTCCGGCGGTCCTGGTATGCCCGGGCAGAACGGGCAGAACGGGCAGAGCTTCGGCGGTCAGCAGTTCGGTGCCCAGGGTTTCGGCGGCCAGGCGCAGCAGGGGTTCGCCGACCACAGCTTCGGCGGCAACCAGTTCCGCGCCGCGCCGGTCGCGCCCGTGCGGCCGGTCCAGCCGCAGCGTCCGGCGCAGTACGGCGAGCAGCAGTACCAGCAGGCTCCGGGCCAGCAGTTCGCCAACCCGCAGGCCGGTCTCCAGGCGAACGCCTACTGACCGACCGCGCACACCCCCAGAACCACAGGGCCCGGCGAACGAGGGCGCCGGGCCCGGCAGGGCAAGGGTCGACAGCGAGGGCCGTCCCCACCGCAGCAGGTCTGCGGCAGGGACGGCCCTCGCACATACGCGCTACCGATGCTGGCAGGATGGCGACATGCCACAGCTCACCGCACTTCACATCCACCCGCTGAAGTCCGCCTACCGCCTGAGCCCCGAGAGTGCCCAGGTCGAGCCCTGGGGCCTGCTGGGGGACCGCCGCTGGATGCTGGTGGACGAACTCGGCAAGGCGTACACGCAGCGCGAGAACCCGGCCGTCGGCCGGTACCGGGTGCTGCCGGGGCCGGACGGTTCGCTGAGCGTGACCGGCCCGGACGGGGCCCGGCTGGAGGTGGCCGCCCCGTCGAGTGCCAGCGGCGCCGAGGTGGTCAAGGCGGACATCTTCGGTTCGGTCTTCGAGGCGGCGCTGGCGGCCGAGGAGGCGCAGCGGTGGTTCGGTGAGCGGTTCCCCGGCGTCCGGCTGCTGCACCTGGACAACCCGCTCAGCCGGGCGGTGAGCGCCAAGTACTCCGCCCCGGGCGACACCGTCTCGATGGCCGACGGCTTTCCGCTGCTGGTCACCACGACGGCCTCGCTCGACGCGCTGAACGAGCTGCTCGCCGCCGACCACCCGGGTGACCCGGTCAAGGGCGAGGCGCTCCCGATGGAGCGATTCCGTCCCAACCTGGTGGTTTCCGGCACCGAGCCCTGGGCCGAGGACGGCTGGCACCGGATCCGGGTCGGCGAGTTGACGTTCCGGGTGGTCAAGCCGTGCGGCCGGTGCGTGATCACCACCACCGACCAGGAGACCGGTGAGCGCCGGTCGCAGGAACCGCTGCGGGCACTGGCCAGGCACCACCGCTTCGGGAAGCGGCTGGTCTTCGGCCAGAACCTGATCCCGGAGCGGCCGGAGGGTGTCACCGGCGATCTGCTCGGCACCGTCCGGCTCGGCGACGAGGTCACCGTGCTGGAAGCGGGCCCGATCCCGCAGCCGGACCGCCGCGGCTGACCCGCGGCCGCCCGGGGGCGGCCGCGGCAGCCGTACGCGGAAGCAGGAGCGGAGCCGTACCCGGAGCCGGAACCGTACCTCGGAACCGGAACCGAAAGTCTGCTCGCTCGTTGTCCAAGGTTGAGCGTCCGAGGAGCCGGGCCGGGCACGCTACCGTGGGCACGGGGCGGGCAGGTTCGACGAAGGTGGGATGACGGATCGTCATGGGTGAGCACAGGGTCCGGGTCACGCAGGACAGCGCCTCTCGGTGGCGGCGGCGCGCCGGGGAGTACGAAACGCTCAACGAGGCCCTCGCGGTGGCCGAGCCCGGCGACACCCTGACGATCCGCCCCGGCACGTTCCGGGAGAGCCTGGTGATCGACAAGCCGGTCACCCTGCTCGCCGCCGAAGGCCCCGGCACGGTCAGGATCGATCCGCCCAGCAGGGTCGCACTGCTGGTCAGCGCCGCCGTGACGGTACGCGACCTGGTGATCGGGGGAGCCGAACTATCCGTCCCCTCCGTGCTGGTGACCGGCCCCGAGGCCGCCGCCGAGCTGGTCAACTGCCGGGTCGCGGCCCGCTCCTCGGTCGGAGTCGAGATCGCCGACCGGGCCCGCGCCACCCTGCGCGGCTGCACCGTGCACAACCCCTCCGGTCTCGGCGTCCGGCTGCGCGCCCAGGCCACCGCCGTGATCGAGGACAGCGAGCTGGCCGACGCCGGGCAGGCCGGACTCGCCGTCCTCGGCGGGGCCACCGCCCGGCTGGACCGCTGCCGCCTGCACCACGCGAGCGGCGCCGGGCTGCTCCTCGCCGACCAGGGCAGCGGTGCCGAGCTGACCGGCTGCGAGATCTACGAGATCCGGGGCAGCGGAGTACAGGCGGAGGCGAAGGCGGTGGGCCGGCTCACCGACTGCACCATCCACCGGGTCTCCGGCAACGGCCTCACCCTGGACACCGACGCCGAACTCACCCTCACCGGCTGCCGGGTGCACGACCTCCCCGAGAACGCCGCCGACCTGCGCGGCCGCTCCCGGCTGGTCCTGGAGCACAGCACCGTCCGGGACTTCGGCCGGGGCGCGCTCTCGATCTGGGACCAGGGCACCCGGGTCGAGGCGCTGGCCAGCGAGATCCACAGCAGCGACGGCGACTATCCGGCGGTCTGGGTCAGCGACGGCGCCCAACTGACCCTCACGGACTGCTCGCTGCACGACCTCCCCGACGCCCTGTTCGTCCTCGACCGGGACTCCCGCGCCACCGCCAAGGACTGCTCGTTCAGCCGGATCCGCAGCTCGGCCGTCTCGGTCAGCAGCGGTGCCACCGTCGCCCTCGCCGACTGCCGTATCCAGGAGGCCGGTACCGGCCTGTGGTTCCGCGACCACGGCAGCGGCGGACGGCTGACCGGCTGCGAGATCTCCGAGGTCGCCACCGGCGTCATCGTCACCAAGGGCGCCGACCCCGAGCTGCGCGAGTGCACGGTACGGGGCAGCGCCGACGCCGCCGTGTACATCTCGGCGCAGGGGCGCGGCAGCTTCGAGGACTGCCGGGTCTCGCACGGCAAGGGCTTCGGCTTCCACATCATCGACGGCTGCCGCACCGTGCTGACCCGGTGCCGGGCCGAGCAGAACGGCCGGGCGGGCTTCGAGTTCTCCGAGCCCGGACCGGTCACCGAGGGCTGCGTGTCCGACGACGTACCGGCTTCGCAGGGCGTCCCGGCACCGCGCAGCGCCCAGCCCGCCCACCCTGTGCCGCCCGCACCGGCGGTGCAGGCGGCACAGACCACAGCCGCCGTCCGGGTCGGGCAGGTCTCGGCCGCGCCGCTGGCCACCGCCGCCTCCGTCGCGCAGATCGCCCCGATCCCCGACTGCCGCCCGGCCGACGAGGCGCTGGCCGAACTCGACGCGCTGGTCGGCCTGGCCACCGTCAAGCAGGAGGTCCGCGCCCTGATCGACCTGATCTCGGTGGGCCGGCGGCGTCGGCAGGCCGGGCTGAAGGCGCCCTCGCTCCGTCGGCACCTGGTCTTCACCGGCTCCCCCGGCACCGGGAAGACCACGGTCGCCCGGCTCTACGGCGAGATCCTCGCCTCGCTGGGCGTGCTCCAGCGCGGCCACCTGGTCGAGGTCGCCCGGGTCGACCTGGTCGGCGAGCACATCGGGTCCACCGCGATCCGGACCCAGGCCGCCTTCGACCGGGCCAGGGGCGGGGTGCTCTTCATCGACGAGGCGTACGCGCTGGCGCCCGAGGACGGGGCCAGGGACTTCGGCCGGGAGGCGATCGACACCCTGGTCAAGCTGATGGAGGACCACCGCGACGAGGTGGTGGTGATCGTGGCCGGCTACACCGCCGAGATGGAACGCTTCCTCTCCACCAACCCCGGTGTCTCCTCCCGGTTCTCCCGTACCGTCACCTTCCCCGACTACTCGGCGGCCGAACTGCTGCAGATCGCCCGCGCCCAGTGCGCCGAGCACGAGTACGCCCTGAGCGAGGCCGCCGAGGCCGCCCTGTTCGACCACTTCGGCTCACTGGAGCGCGGGCCCGCCTTCGGCAACGGCCGCACCGCCCGGCTGGTCTTCGAGACCATGGTCGAGCGCCATGCGATGCGGGTCGCCCAGCTCCCCGACCCGTCCACCGAGGACCTCCAGCTGCTCGTCCCCGCCGATCTGCCCGGCTGACCTTCCGCTCCGGCCATCTGCGAGGATGGCACGGACGAGCCAACCCCGGAGGCGTGACACGTGGCCGACAACGGCAATCTGCTGGCCGAGCAGCGGCGCGCACTGATCCTCGACGAGGTCCGGCGGCGCGGCGGTGTCCGGGTCAACGAGCTGACCCGGCAGCTGAACGTCTCCGACATGACGATCCGTCGGGACCTGGACGCGCTGGCCAGGAGCGGCGTGATCGAGAAGGTGCACGGCGGCGCGGTGGTGGTCGAGGAGGCCCGCACCCACGAGCCGGGCTTCGAGGCCAAGTCGGTGCTCGAGCCCTCCGCCAAGGAGCAGATCGCCGTGGCTGCCGCACAGTTGGTCACCCCCGGCAGCGCGATCGCCCTCTCCGGCGGCACCACCACCTACGCGCTGGCCCAACACCTCACCGAGACAAGCCAGTTGACGGTGGTCACCAACTCGGTCCGGGTCGCCGACGTGTTCGAACGGGCGCAGCGTCAGAACGGCGCCCCCGGCGCGACGGTCGTGCTCACCGGCGGTGTCCGCACCCCCTCGGACGCCCTGGTCGGCCCGATCGCCGACCGGGCCATCCGCTCCCTCCACTTCGACCTGCTCTTCCTCGGCACCCACGGCCTCTCCCCCGAGGCGGGCCTCTCGACCCCCAACCTCGCCGAGGCCGAGACCAACCGGAACTTCGTCGCCTCGGCCCGGCGCGTCGTCGCCGTCGCCGACCACACCAAGTGGGGCATAGTCGGCCTCTCCACCTTCGCCGCCCTCGCCGAGGTCGACACCTGGGTCACCGACTCCGCCCTCCCCGCCGAGGCTGCGGCGGCGGCCCGCGAGCACGTCCGCGAACTCATCCTGGCCGACTGACCGCTCCCGTCCGGCCGGGCCGCCGCCGGGTCCGGCGGTCAGCCCAGCAGGCCGGTGCCGTTGAGGAAGGCCTCCAGCTCCTCCTGGTGAGGGGCGATGTCGATGCCCTGCCCGGCCAGCCAGTCGTCGGAGTAGTACTTGTCGAGGTAGCGGTCACCGGGGTCGCAGATCAGCGTGACGACGCTGCCCTGCTGACCTGACGCCCGCATCTCGGCGACGATCCGCAGGGCGCTCCAGAACCCGGTGCCGGTGGAGGCTCCGGCCTTCTTGCCGAGCTGGTGCTCCAGGACCCGGATGGCGGCGATCGAGGCGGCGTCGGGGACCTTCATCATCCGGTCCACGGCGCCGGCCACGAAGCTGGGCTCCATCCGGGGGCGGCCGATGCCCTCGATCCGCGAGCCGCTGTCGCAGGTCGCGGACGGGTCGTGGTTGACCCAGCCCTCGAAGAAGCAGGAGTTCTCCGGGTCGGCGACGCAGATCCGGGTGTCGTGCTGGAGGTAGTGGACGTAGCGGGCGATGGTGGCGGAGGTGCCGCCGGTGCCGGCGGTGGCGACGATCCAGGTGGGCTCGGGGTGCGGCTCCAGGCGGAGCTGGGCGAAGATCGACTCGGCGATGTTGTTGTTCCCGCGCCAGTCGGTGGCCCGCTCGGCGTAGGTGAACTGGTCCATGTAGTGGCCGCCGGTCTCCTCGGCGAGGCGCGCCGAGACCTCGTACACCTCACCGGGGTTGCCGACCAGGTGACAGCTGCCGCCGTGGAACTCGATCAGGTCGATCTTGGCCTGGCTGGTCGTCTTCGCCATCACCGCGATGAACGGCACGCCGATCAGCTTGGCGAAGTACGCCTCCGAGACGGCGGTCGAGCCGCTGGACGCCTCGATCACGGGCTTGCCGGGTCTGATCCAGCCGTTGCACAGGCCGTAGAGGAAGAGCGATCTGGCCAGCCGGTGCTTGAGGCTGCCGGTCGGGTGGGTCGACTCGTCCTTCAGGTAGAGGTCGATGCCCCACTGCTCGGGCAGCGGGAAGCGCAGCAGGTGCGTGTCGGCCGAGCGGTTGGCATCGGCCTGCACCTTGCGGACGGCCTCCTTCAGCCAGGCCCGGTACTCCGTGTCGGAACGGTCCACGTCCAGCGTCTCGACGCTCATGGCAAGCCCTCTCAACTCTGCGAAAACTCGGCGAAATCCCTACAGGTACGACCAACCGAGTGTAACAATTGACTACGAAAAGTAATCGTTGTAGGTGCTCCAGCTTCCGCTTATCGGACTTTCCGATGGGAGTTTCGGAGACGGCCCCCACAGCGGCGACCGCCGGCCGGGGCGTCCGAACCCCGGCCGGCGGTCGCTGTGACGGGCAACGGCCCGCCCGTTACGGCTGCTTGCCGCGGGCCGACGTCCCTCCCCCACGCCTGTCCACCTGCTCGGAGAGCACCGCTCGCCGGGCCCGGTACTCGTCCGCGTCGATCTCGCCCTGGGCATAGCGCCGCCCGAGGACGGCGAGCGGGCTGTCGCCGAAGGCAGCGCAGCGCCGACGCCAGACCGTACGCCGCAGCACGAGCACGACGAGGAAGATCAGCGCCAGCCAGAAGAGCGGGATCAGCAGCAGCCACGGGCCGGGGCCCGGGCCGTTCCAGTGGCCGTGATCCGCGAGCGGCAGTACGGCCGGCGGCATTGCGTTCAGCATGGTCATCGAAGGCATCTCCTCGTGCACGGTCCTCGGTCCGGGATACGTCGAGCATCCCGCCGCAGGCGCCGCCACGCGTCCTACCGGCAGCGGCAGTTGCGCTACTCCCCGGGAAGTAGCGGCGGACCGGGCGGACCGGTCGAGGCAGTGGGCCGGCCGCCGCGTGCCGGCCGGCACGGAGCTGCCTAGCCTGGTGGCAGGAGGTGGTGGAGATGTTGACTGACGCCCCCGTCTACGCCGTGATCCCGGCCGTCGACCTCGCCCGCGCCACGGCGTTCTACCGGGACGCCCTGGGGCTGAAGCCGGCGGTGGAGTCGGCGGAGGAGGTCCGCTTCGAGAGCGGCGGCACCCGGTTCTCGGTCTACCGGACGCCCAACGGCGGCAAGGCCGCCCACACCCTGGCGAGTTGGAAGGTCACCGGCCTCGACGCCGAGATGGCCGATCTGCGGTCGCGCGGGGTCGTCTTCGAGGAGTACGACATGCCGGGGCTGAAGACCGTCGACGGCGTCGCGGAGGCGGAGGGCATGCGGTGCGCCTGGTTCAAGGACAGCGAGGGCAACATCCTCTGCCTGGCCGAGGAGGGTACGCCGTAGTCCGGCACCCGCGTGAGGCACGCCCGGCGCGCTCCGGTCAGCCGAGCCAGCCCGGCCTGACCAGGCCGGTCTCGTACGCCAGGACCACCAGCTGCGCCCGGTCGCGGGCGCCGAGTTTCACCATGGCCCGGCTGACGTGGGTCTTGGCGGTGAGCGGGCTGACCACCAGGCGGCGGGCGATGTCCTCGTTGGACAGGCCCATGCCGACCAGCGCGAGCACCTCCCGTTCCCGGTCGGTGAGCCGGGCCAGGTCGGTCGCCGCCGGAGCGGGTGCCTTGGAGCGGGCGGCGAACTCGCCGATCAGGCGCCGGGTGACGCCGGGCGAGAGCAGCGCGTCACCGGCTGCGGCGACCCGGACCGCGCGCAGCAGGTCGGCCGGTTCGGTGTCCTTCACCAGGAATCCGGCGGCGCCCGCGCGCAGCGCCTCGAAGACGTACTCGTCGAGCTCGAAGGTGGTCAGGACCACCACCTTGACGGCGGCGAGCGAAGCCTGGGCGCCGATCCTGCGGGTGGCCTCCAGGCCGTCCAGACGGGGCATCCGGATGTCCATCAGGACGACGTCGGGCACCAGCCGGCAGGTGAGTTCGACGGCCTGCTCGCCGTCGTCCGCCTCGCCGACCACCTCGATGTCGGGCTGG
>NZ_JYJF01000419.1 GCF_000955975.1 Saccharothrix sp. ST-888 | reverse complement strand
GGCCGCAGCACTGGCGGTTGGCGGTCCGGCCGCCGGTCCGGTTGTCGGCATGATGCGCGTCGACCCGAGCGAGGCCGCCACGACCAGTCCTGACCCGAGCGCCGCCGTGGTGACCGCAGCCCCCGGCACCGACCCGCCCGCCCCCACCCCCCCCCGGCGCCGCACCCGCCCCCCCGCCCTCCGCGTTCCCCGGCTGCGCCGCGGGCAACGTGCGCAGACCGCTGCAGGTCACCTCGTCGTCGTCCGCGATCAGGAGTGTGACGGGGGTGCTGGTGGGGGTGCTGGTGGGGCTGGGGGCGGCCGGGTCGGTACCGGGGGCGCCGGTCACGACGGCGGCGCTCGGGTCAGGACTGGTCGTGACGGCCTCGCTCGCGTCGACGCGGATCATGCCGA
>NZ_JYJF01000418.1 GCF_000955975.1 Saccharothrix sp. ST-888 | reverse complement strand
CCTCCACCCTTCCTCGCGGTTCCTGCCGCGTTGCCCTACCCGTCCTGCCGGGCGGTGAACCGCCCAGGCAGTGGCGGGTTCGGGCCAGCCGCGCCCGCCGTGGCCCAGCAGCCCCCGAGGGGCGGGAGGGCCGCGCCCCGGGAGCGGCGGAGCGGGTGTCGGGAGCGGGCTGACCTAGCGATTGGCGGCACACCCCACTGGCTGCGCTCGCCGCGGGATATGTGTTACCGCACTCAGGGCGGCGGTCCGCCAATCGATAGGGCAGCTCGCTCCCGCCACCGGCGCCGGCGCGCTGGGCGCGCGGCCCTACCGCCCCGCGGGGGAGGCTGGTGCACGGCGGGCGCGGCTGGCCCGGACCCGCCACTGCCTGCGCGGTTGACCGCCCGGCAGGAC
>NZ_JYJF01000417.1 GCF_000955975.1 Saccharothrix sp. ST-888 | reverse complement strand
GCCCCGAACGGGCCGTCGCAGGAGCGGGTGATCCGTGACGCGCTGGCGTCGGCGGGTCTGTCGGGTGCGGACGTGGACGCGGTGGAGGCGCACGGCACCGGGACCGCGCTGGGTGATCCGATCGAGGCGCGGGCGTTGTTGGCGACGTACGGCCGGGACCGGGTGGAGCCGCTCTGGCTGGGGTCGTTGAAGTCGAACATCGGTCATGCGCAGGCGGCGGCGGGTGTCGCGGGTGTGATCAAGATGGTGATGGCGATGCGGCAGGGGGTGCTGCCGCGGACGCTCCATGTGGACCGGCCGTCGCGTCATGTGGACTGGTCGGCGGGGGCGGTGGAGTTGCTGACCGAGCAGCGGGCGTGGCCGCGGTCCGACCGGCCGCGCCGGGCCGGCGTCTCC
>NZ_JYJF01000416.1 GCF_000955975.1 Saccharothrix sp. ST-888 | reverse complement strand
CATCCGTAGTCGCCGGGGTACGTCCAGCGGGGTCGCCGGGCATTCGGAGTGGGGGCGTAGGGCAGGGGTGTGCCGGCCGGTGCTGAAGCGCCGGCCGTGGGTGCGGGCGTCATGGGCTGACCCTCGCTCTGCGAGCCACTCGTACGGCGGAGGCGCATCTGCGTAGTGCCGAACGGGGGAGGGCGCCAGCTCCAAGCTGGCGCCCTCGATGACCCGAGGCACGCTCCGCGCCGGCTCTGGCTCCGACGCACGTCACCGCTCCATGGAAGTGACAGCTCAGAACTTCGGGGGCGCCAACTTGGCGCGGGCGCCCTCCCCCGTTCGGCCCGACGCCGATGCGCCTCCGCCGTACGGGTGATTCGCAGAGCTAGCGTCAGCCCATGACGCCCGCACCCAC
>NZ_JYJF01000415.1 GCF_000955975.1 Saccharothrix sp. ST-888 | reverse complement strand
GTGGGTGGAGAGCACCTCGCCGCTGGCGGCGTCGGTGACCAGCTGCTGGCGGCTCGGGGTGCCGTCGGCGCGCATGCCCTCGACGGTCGTCCGGTAGGCCAGGCGCGGGGTGCCGGAGGCGGCCCAGACGATCAGCTTGGCCTGGCTGCTCTTGCCGACGGAGGTCAGCGCGGCGTCCTCGGAGTCCGCGGCGCCGATGGTGGCCTGCACCGTGCCGGTCGCCTTGGCGGCGGCCTGGTCGGCGGAGAGCTTCGGAGTGAGGCTGGGCAGCGCGAGCTTGCCCTCGACGGCACGGTCCACGGACTGGATCCTGCCCTTGGCGTCCTGGTGCACGACCAGGTCGCCGCCGAGCACCGGCAGGCCGCCGAGGGTGCGCTCGTAGCGCAGGTGGCGGGTGC
>NZ_JYJF01000414.1 GCF_000955975.1 Saccharothrix sp. ST-888 | reverse complement strand
GCGCAACGACCTGCTCTTCGCGAGCGACCGGGAGAAGACCGCCGAGCGGGTCCGCGAGCGGCTCGGCCTGCCCGAGGGCAAGAAGGTGGTGCTGTACGCCCCGACCTTCCGCGAGGACCGGCGCCGTCCGCAGGACGGCTACCAGCTAGACCTGCGGCTCGACCTGGCCGACGCCCAGGCCGCGCTGGGCGAGGACGAGGTGCGGCTGGTCCGCAGCCACGAGCTGCTGTGCGGCCAGATCCCGGACGCCGGGAACGGCTAGCTCTGGGACGTCGGCACCTACCCGGACATGGCCGAAGCGCCGCTGGTCGCCGACGTGCTGCTCACCGACTACTTCTCCGCGTCGTTCGACTTCCTCCACCCCGACCGCCCGACGCCTTTCTTCACTCACCACCTCGC
>NZ_JYJF01000413.1 GCF_000955975.1 Saccharothrix sp. ST-888 | reverse complement strand
CAGGGCCCGACCGGAGCAGACGCGGAAGAGCCGGGCAGACCAGCGGACACCCCACACCCTCCAACCAGTCACCCCCACAAAACCACCGCTGCGATCACCCCGAAATCAGCTCGGTGGATCCGGGCTCAGTTGCGGGCTGATGGGGCCTCGGGACCGTTCGGTCTCGTTGCCTGGGTCCAGGAATTCCTGGGCCTGAGCGAAGGTGTCCGCGGCGCTTGTATGCGCGTGGCCGCTGCTGGCCGTGGTCACGGCCAGCAGCGGCCACGTGCTGATCTCTATGTTCAGGCGAGGTTGGCGTCTGCGTATGCCTGGATGGCGTCGCGTTGGTATTCGGCAAGCCCGGCAGCGATCGCTTCGTAAGCCGCGCGCCACTGCTCGTTGTCGACGCACGCCTGGCCG
>NZ_JYJF01000412.1 GCF_000955975.1 Saccharothrix sp. ST-888 | reverse complement strand
CGGCACGGCGTGCTGCGGGTCGGCGCCGCCTCCTCGTACCTGCGCTGCGACGACACCGCGCTGCTGGCCGAGGTGCTCGCCGACCGGCGGACCGCCGAGCTGCGGCTGCGGCTGCTGGCGCCGACCGTGCTGGCCGCCCAGGCGCCGCCCGAGACGCTGCTCTCGGTGCTGCGCGGCATGGGCTTCGCACCGGCCGCCGAGTCCGCCGAGGGCGATGTGCTGATCACCCGCCCCGACAGCCACCGCACCCCGCCGAGGACCGCCCCGACCCCGGTCCCGGACGGGCCGCCGTGCCCCGACGACGTCCTGCTGGGCGCCGCGATCAAGGCGGTGCGCGCGGGCGACCGGGCGGCCACCGCCGTCCGCAAGGAGACGGTGGCCGGCCCTGCCGCCACGCCGC
>NZ_JYJF01000411.1 GCF_000955975.1 Saccharothrix sp. ST-888 | reverse complement strand
CGGCACGGCGTGCTGCGGGTCGGCGCCGCCTCCTCGTACCTGCGCTGCGACGACACCGCGCTGCTGGCCGAGGTGCTCGCCGACCGGCGGACCGCCGAGTTGCGGCTGCGCCTGCTGGCGCGGACCGTGCTGCCCGCCCAGGCGCCGCCCGGGACGCTGCTCCGGGTGCTGGGCGGCATTGGCTTCGCACCGGCCCCCGAGTCCGCCGAGGGCGATGTGCTGATCACCCGCCCCGACAGCCACCGCACCCCGCCGAGGACCGCCCCCACCCCGGTCCCGGACGGGCCGCCGTGCCCCCACTACGTCCTGCTGGGCGCCGCGATCAAGGCGGTGCGCGCGGGCGACCGGGCGGCCACCGCCGTCCGCAAGGAGACGGTGGCCGGCCCTGCCGCCACGCCGC
>NZ_JYJF01000410.1 GCF_000955975.1 Saccharothrix sp. ST-888 | reverse complement strand
GTGGGTGGAGAGCACCTCGCCGCTGGCGGCGTCGGTGACCAGCTGCTGGCGGCTCGGGGTGCCGTCGGCGCGCATGCCCTCGACGGTCGTCCGGTAGGCGAGGCGCGGGGTGCCGGAGGCGGCCCAGACGACCAGCTCGGCCTTGCCGGTGCTGCCGACCTCCTTGAGGGCCGCGCTGTCCTCGTCCTTGGTGATGCCCACGGTGGCCTGCACCGCGCCGGTCGCGTTGGCGGCGGCCTTGGCGGCGGAGAGCTTCGGGGTGAGGCTGGGCAGGGCGAGCTTGCCCTCGACGGCGCGGTCCGCGGACTGGATCCTGCCCTTGGCGTCCTGGTGCACGACCAGGTCGCCGCCGAGCACCGGCAGGCCGCCGAGGGTGCGCTCGTAGCGCAGGTGGCGGGTGC
>NZ_JYJF01000042.1 GCF_000955975.1 Saccharothrix sp. ST-888 | reverse complement strand
TCCGCGCCGAGGGCCTTGACCAGGTCGTCGACCGACCGCGTGGACACGCCGTGGACGTAGGCCTCCATGATGACCGCGTACAGGGCCTGGTCGATCCGGTGTCGCCGCTCCAGCAGGCTCGGGTAGAAGCTCCCCGACCGCAGTTTGGGGATGGCCAGGTCCAGGTCGCCGGCCTGGGTGGTCAGGGTCTTGTCCCGGTGGCCGTTGCGAAACGTGGTGCGCGTCTCGGTGTGCTCGTTCCATTCCGCGCCGATCCTCGCGGTGGCCTCGGCCTCGATCAGCTCCTGAAGCATCCGCTCGGCCACACCGCGGACAAGTTCGAGCCCGTCCGCCGAACGTAGTGACTCCAGCAGGCGTAGTAGGTCATGCTGGGACAGGGCCACCGTGCATCTCCCTCGTTGAACTGGCAGTTCACTACGGAGAGTTGCACGGTGGCTGACTCATGCTCAGGGAGCGTGAGTCCTTCGCGGGTGTGCGCCCCGGGAGCGAGCCCGCGCACACCTCAACCTTGATCGGCTACACCATCCCGCGGGACGCCATCGTGGTCGGCGAGCATGATGCAGTACCCCGACAGACCGTTCCCAGCCGGTGCTGCCGATGATGCCGGGCATGCCCGAGCGCCGTACCCACGACTATCTGCGGCACGGCATCACCAGTCGGTTCGCCGCGTTCAACATCGCCGACGGCACCGTCATCGGCGAACTGCGCCGCCGCCACCGGGCCGTGGGGGCCGGCCGCCTTGGTTGACGCATCGTCGCGGTGGTGGGGCGGGTCAAGCGCCAAGTACCTCGTCGGCATTGCGGGGCTCTGTGCGCGGCTGCTGGTTGAGTTTGTGGCGCGCGATGGAGGATCGCCGGTAGACCTCCTTGCGGGCCCGCATGATGTTGCCCAGGGGCGCGTGCTCGGCGGTGACCCGCCAGGGTGTGAAGGACAGTGCGTCCATCTTCTCCAGGTTTTCCGGGCCGGAGATGTCCTGTTGCGGTAGCCGCAGCTTGGCCACGGTGACGGATGGCGAGAGCTGTTCGGGCCACTCCACTGTGGTGTCCTCCACCGGCATCCGCTCCAGGTCGGTGCAGAGTTGGACCTGGATGTCGAAGGCGTGGGGCCGCTCCTGCAACTCGGCTTGCAGGGCCGGTCGGAAGACCTCTGGCGCGGAGGTCGGGTCGATGTCGCGTCGGACCACGGCGGCGGCGGAGTGCGGGTCGGGGGTGATGCGCACCTTGGCGATGTAGTCCCCGTGCCTGACCGCGCCCATCGTCCAGTAGCTCGACAGCAGTACGTTGACCGGGGGGATCTTGGATAGGCGCAGGAAGGCGAGGAACTCGTCCCATGCCCAGTCGTCCTGGTCGAGGGTTCCCTTTCCGGTCACGAACTCGGTGTAGAAGCGATGCGCGCCGGGGCGGCCCTGGGAGAAGTAGGCCGGCGCGTTCAGGAACAATTCCTGGATGAACAGGTAGTGCTCGACTGTGTTGCAGAAGAAGATCGGTCCGTTGATGTTGGTGTAGTCGAATGTGCCTGTGTCCGGTTCGTCTTCCAGCAGGGTCGGGCCGGGGATGTCGAACATCTTCAGCGCCAGTCCGATGGCGGCGCCCAGTCGCGCGTCGGCTCCGGTGTGCGGCGAGCCGTTGGAGAAGCGGATGAGCGCATCGTGGGTTCCCGGAGTCGCGTAGATGCCTTGGGCGTACTCGGGGGGCAGCCCGTCCAGGATCTCCACTTCCCCTCGGACCAGCCCGTAGCCCTTGGCGTGGGCGTCGCGCAGGGCCCGTCCGGTGCCACCGGCCGTGACCGACTCGGCGATGTAGCTCTCGGTCTTCTCGATCACCGTCTGCACGCTGCGGTCGAAGTGCGGGTCGTCGTCTTCGACGTCCGGCGTGTAGCGGACGAACTGTGCTGCCATGGCTTCGACCTCTCCTCGGAGAGCGTGATCGGACCGCAGGGGGTGGGAATCGCGGTCAGTCCTCCAGTTCGGCGAGCCAGCGCAGGGCGCGCAGACCCGGCAGGAAGCAGTACTCGCCGCCGCGGGTGACCACGAAGCTGGGCAGGTTCTGCAGGCGACGCCGGACCGGCTTCTCCGGGATGGTGACCTTGCCGGTTCCGCCGTGATGCCCGGCCACCGGGTCCTTCTCGCCGGGGTAGCCGATGAAGTTGCCGTCGTTGATCCACTCGGCCTTGATGAACTCGAACTGTCGTTCCAGATGGGCCCCGATGAATGCTCCGACCAGGCCGCGGTCGGCGCCGTCGTCCTCCAGCACGCCCTCGGGCAGCGGCGGGCCGTAGGTGGTGCCGCGACGGATGAGGCGGTGCATCCGCGCGTCGCCGATGATCGTGGCATCGCGGGGGTTGGTGCGCCGGATGTGCGCACCGGCGGGGCAACGGTAGCCTCGGTCGTCGTTCTCCCGGTACAGGAAATTGTTGACGCGGTGCGGATCGGCCGCCAGCTCCGGGTCATCGTGCTCCGGCGTCAGCGTCAGCGGCGCCCCGCTCGGCCAGCGCCCGACCATCTTCGCCGCCAGCAGTGCTTCCTCCTCGGCGCTGGAGCTGTTCGCACGCAGGTACCGGCGCCAGGCCGCCACGTTGGTGTGGATCTTGCGAACGGCCACGTAGGTCCCATTGCGCCCCAGCACATCGGGGCTGGGCATGGGCGGCAGACTGCCGGTTTCGTCGGGGTAGCCGAGGATGAACTCGCCGGCCTTGATGGGGGCTTCCTGCGGGTTGGAGCCGGGCAGTCCGACGCCCTCGATGTTCGGATGGCTGATGCCGTCACGGAAGCCGAACGTGGTGCGCCCGGTCGGGAGCTGATGGACGTCCTGCTGCCAGATCACCTGGACACCGGGCGTGTCCTCGTAGACGGCACGGGCCCGCTCCAGTTCCTTGTCCAGCTGCGCCGCATCGGAGGACAGGGCGCTCAACGCGATATGGACATCGCCGGTTCCGAACGGTGCCTCCCAGTGGTCCGGGCCACTCTCGCCCACATCACCGATCCGCTCCGCCCGAGCGGCCATGCCCTCACGGAACGCCCGCGGAAAGCTGTCCAGCGACTCCTGGGGCACCCCCAGGGCCCTCAGCCCCTGAAAGGTGAGCGCCACCGCCACCCAGGCGTCCTGGCTCCGGTCCACGCCGGGCAGTCCACCCGAGGTCACCGGGAGCAGCCGCCGCAGCAGGTCGCGCCCGGCATGGCGGTCATCGACGCGCAGGAAGAGGAACTTCCCCTCGTACGGCACGGGCCGTGGACGCAGTGCCCCGCTCTGGACGTCGTCGATCTCGACGCTCACGCCGGCCGCGCTGCCGCTGTCCGTTGTGTTCATGCTCGTTTGTGCCTCCGTATCGGTCTCTGCCGGACAGCCCTGCGATGGCCGACTCGCACCGGCCGACGCGGTCCACCGAGGGTGGGTGGGCTCCGAGGGGCGGCTGTGTCCGGGTTCTAGGCCGAGGCTTCCTCCAGCAGCTTCTGGAAGGCAGGCGTGGCCACCAACTCCGCGTTGGCCGGGTTGTCCAGCATCACCCGGAACTCGGCGGTGTCCAGCACCTCCTGGAACGCGTCGTCCACGCGGTGGTCCTTCCAGATCTGCTGAACGGTCAGGTCGGGATACGAGCTGACGAAGACACCCGCGGGGGCTTGGTGGGCGACGAACCAGTCCTTCACCCCTGGATCGGCGACGCCGGGGAACCCTTCGCTGTGCGAGAAGATCTTGTCGAAGTTCGCCCCGATTACCGTCTGGGCGAAGTCGTCGATGTAGGTGTCCCAGGAGCCGTCGAAGACACTGGCGAACATGAACCGGGTGTCATTGTCGAAGATCACGTGCCGTGCGTCATGCAGGGTGCCGATCTGGCGCAGTGCCGCACGGGACTTCACGTCAGCCGACCCGCTGGCGAGCGTGGCGAGATCCTCACGCAACGCATCAGCGTGGCCCGGCTTGATCTTGGTAAAGACGGTGAACTCGCTGCAGACCCCATCCGACCTGCCCGGGCGCTCGGGGTGAGCCGATTGGGTTGAGCCTGTCGTCGCAGTCATCGTGACGTCCTCCTGCTGCGGTCGGTGCGAGGGTCGCCAAGCGTCCGAACATGAGGCGTCATCGCCCTCACCTCTTCATCCTGACCACATACAAGTCGCCTTGCATCCCCGGCCCGGGGTGATGCGGCTACCCGGGGCGCAGCAGTTCCAGGTAGAGGCCGGGGAATTCTGCACGTTCGGCCTCGTCGAGGTGGGTCAGGTCGGGGACCCGGCGGTGCGGGTAGAGATGGACTTCGTACGGCCAGCGGGCGGCGAAGG
Source organism: Saccharothrix sp. ST-888 (assembly GCF_000955975.1). GTDB lineage: Bacteria > Actinomycetota > Actinomycetes > Streptomycetales > Streptomycetaceae > Kitasatospora. The sequence goes on along the minus strand of NZ_JYJF01000042.1, from coordinate 49,227 downwards.
GGACGAAGGCGGTCCAGTGCTCGCCGGCCAGGACGACGTGGGTCCCGTCGGCGCGTTCGGCGGCCAGCAGGTTCTCGAAGAGGTTGCCGCCGGTGCGGGCGCGGTGCTCGGCCGCTGCGGTGATCACGCGCTCGGTGCGCGGGGTGACGAAGGGGAAAGCGGCGATCTGGCCGTGCGGGTGGGCGAGGGTGACGCCGATCTCGGCGCCGCGGTTTTCGAAGCAGTAGACCTGCTGGACGCCCGGGCGGGCGGCGAGGTCCGCGGTGCGGTCGGTCCAGGCGGGCCTGCTCCGGAGTGAGGTCGGTGAAGCTCGCCCCGTGGTCGGAGGTGAAGCAGACGACCTCGCACCGCCCCGCGGCGGGTGCGCTGGTGCGGAGGGGCGTGTCGGAGCGGCTGATGTGGGCGGCGGTGTCGAACGCGAGTGAGGGAAACGGTTTTCGAAGACCGCCACCTCGTAGGCGCCGGCCGGGATCTCGCCGGGCCGTCCGTTGCGGGACGGGCAGAGCGGGCACTGGTCGGCCGGCGGGTGGTAGGTGCGGCCCTGGCGGTGAGCGGCGATGGTGACCCAGTCGCCGGTGGCCGGGTCGCGCCGGATCTCGGACAGGGTGGTGGTCGGTTCGAGCGGGCGGGGGTCGAGTACGTCGCGGATCGAGGTGTCGTCCGTGTCGTAGTAGAGGAGCTCGCGGCCGTCGGCGAGCTTGGTGGTGGTCTTGTTCATGGTTCTGTCTTCCTGGTACGGCGAACTGGAGCGAGGCTGCGGTGGTCCACGAGCGGCGGACCCGACGCATCTCCTTGCCGATGCAGTGGAGGCGGCTGAAGGCTGCGGCTGTCAGTGGACGGCGGACAGGCGGTACGTCGTACCCGCCTGGGCCTTGACGCTCAGCCGCGGTCCGGGCCCGGCCTGGACGAGCCTGGCATCGACTGTGGCTCCGGTGTTGTTGGTCACTGCCAGGCTTGGGGTCCCGGCCGGTAGCTGAAGGGTGAGGGGGCGGGTGCGGGTCACTTCCAGATCGGCTTCGACCAGGCGACCTCCGTCCCACGTGAGGCCGACGCCGACGCCGCCCCTGACGCGAAGACCCGTGACCGAGCCGGTGGGCCAGGCCGACGGCAGCGCGGGCAGCAGGCGCAGGATCCCGTTGTGGCTCTGTATCAGCATCTCGATGATCGCGGCCGTGATCCCAAAGTTCCCGTCGATCTGGAAGATGTCCGGCGGGTGCAGGCCGAAGAGATTGGGCGCGGTGAACTCCGCCAGCATCGCCCTGACGCTGTCGTGGGCGAGCTCGGCGTCGCCCAGCCGGGCGGCGAGTGCGCAGACCCAGGCCCGGTTCCAGCCGGTGCTTCTGCCGCCGTGCCCCAGCCGACGGGCGAGGGCCAGCCGTGCCGGTTCGACGAGTGCGGGTGCGGTGATCGGGTCGATGGCGCTGCCCGGGTACAGGCCGTAGAGGTGGGACAGGTGCCGGTGGCCGGGGTCCTCCTCGGGGAGGTCCTCCGGCGGCGCGCAGCCGTTCCGTGCCCTCGACCGGATCCGGGGTGCCGGTCGCGGCGGCCAGTTCGTGGGCGCTCCGCACGCGGTTGCTCGCGTGCGGCCGGACCTCCGGCAACCGGTAGGTGAGGTCCAGGGCGGCGTTGAGTGTGACGGTGAGGCCCCCGGGACAGCCCCCGGGAGCCCGGCGTCAGGCCCGTCCCTCCAGGGAATGTCCTGCGGGCCTGGGTCAGGAGATCGACCACCGCTGCAGTGGAGAGCCGGTGTCTGGCTGCTGCGTCACCGGGGCGCCGTCGGCACTTGAGTCGGTGGTGAGCAGTAGGCCGCTGCGGGCCGAGGTGACGGCGTACGAGCCGTCGGCCGTCAGCCGGACGTTCCAGTGCTGGTTGCTCCCGCCGCTGCACGGCCACTGGATCACCTGGGCGCCGGCGGCGGTGGAGCCGCCGGTGACGTCGGCGCACATCGAGGAGCGGCCGTTGACCAGTTCGTACGAGCCGTCGGGCTGCGGGCGGAACTGCCAGAGCTGGTTGCTGCTCCCGGAGGTGGTCCAGGTGATGAGGTGGTTGCCGGCGGTGGTGCTGTTGTCGGCGTCGTCGAGGGCCTTGCCGCCCGTGGTCAGTGTGTGGTTCCCGCTGAGCGCCGGGGTGACGGTCCAGGTGAGGGAGGTCGAGGCGCTCGCGGTGCCGGAGGAGGCGGTGACGGTCACGGTGGCGACCCCGGCGGCGGTCGGGGTGCCGGAGATCAGGCCCGAGGGGCTGACGGAGAGCCCGGCGGGCAGGCCGGTTGCCGAGAAGGTGAGCGGCTTGCCGGCGTTGTCGGTTGCGCTCAGCTGCACCGAGGCGGCCTTGCCGACGGTGCCGGACTGGTCGCCGGGGGCGTTGAGCACGACCGTCTCGGGGGCTGTCCCGGTCGGGGTGAAGGCGAGGGTCTGCTCGTCGGCGGTGCGGCCGCCGCCGACCGTGCTGCCGGTGGCGTCGGTCCAGGAGCGGGCGGGTGTGGTCTCGGTGAGCCGGTCCGCCGTGCCGGACAGGCCGATCACCAGGCCGCTGTAACGGTTCACCAGCTGGAACCCGCCCTTGCCGGCCGTGCTGGGGAGGATGAACCACTGCTGGCCGACGGTGGCGTTCCCGCCGACGGCATCAGTGACGGTCAGCCCCGCGCCCCAGGCCCGGCCGGCCGTCGCGGTGGAGTCGACGCCCAGCAACTGCCCGGTGGCGGCGTTCGCGATCCGGTACGCGCCGTCGCCGTCGGCCAGGAAGCTCCAGGACTCGCGGGCGGAGCCGCTGGGCCGGGCCGTGGAGGTGGTGCCGGACCCTCCGTCGGCCTGGGCCAGGACCCGGCCGTCGCCGTTCTGGATCCGGTAGGTCTTCCGCAGGTCGACCGGCGGGGCAGCCGGTGCCGAGGAGCCGATGGTCATGTCGACGTACTGGCCGTCCGAGCCGGCGCAGGCGATGGAGCAGTACGTCCGGAAGGTCTTCCCGACGATCGTCGAGTCGGTCCGGTTGGCGCTGTCCAGGAACCAGCGGTACCAGGAGGCGGTGTGGTAGCCGCCGGTGTCGCCGAGCAGGGTCCACTTCTGGGTGGCGAGGTCCTTGGTGGCGTAGATCTGCTGCGGGGCGTTGCCGCTCTGGTCGACGGCCTGCGGGGAGCCGATGTAGAGGCCGAGGTAGGCGTCGTAGCTGACGTTCATGACGAACAGCGGCGTGGTCGGGGCGAGTGTGCCGGCGGCGATCTGCTGCTTGACGGTGCCGGGGTTCGTCGGGTCGTACTCCTTGGCGGGCGCCAGGTACCCGGTTGGGTTCGTGGCGTCGGCGGGCACCATGTCGCTCTCCAGGCCGCCCGCGCCCGGCTGCGTCCAGGAGCCGTCGTACCACTTCTGCCAGCTGTCGGGCGACATCTTGGCGGAGATCGGGGCCCGCGCGACGTGCTGCTGGAAGGCGCCCCAGGATCCGCCCTTGTCGACGATCCGGGAGCCGTAGAAGACGTAGAAGTAGCCTGAGGCGGTGTCGACGAACAGCCGCTGGTCGCCGTCGCCGTAGTAGAACGTCTGCTGCGGGAAGGCTGCGGTGTCTCCGCGCTTGGTGCTGTACGGCGAGGTGATCACGTGGTCCTTGATGGACCAGGTCTTTCCCTGGTCGGTGGAGACCGCGTAGTCGATCGCGTCGTAGTGCAGGCCGTCACCGAAGGGCTGGGGGGTGAACTCGTTGTGCACCAGCCCGTACCAGTCCCCGGTGTCCGGGTCGACCCAGACCCCGGACAGGTCGCAGAAGTTCTTCTGCGAATAGCCGGAGCCTGCTGGTGCGTAGCTGGCTTCCAGGCCGGTGGGGCTGTTGTTGCAGCGCCAGGTGGTGTCGTTGTTGCGGTCGTCGGGGTTGGCGGGGTTGACCGCGTCGCTGATCGCGGCCGAGCGGGTGGCGCTGTCGAAGTCCGTGCCGGTGTAGAAGTCCCACTGTCGGGAGTCCTTGGCGCCGTACAGCGAGTGCGACTGCTGGAGGTGGAACGTGCCGTCCTTGTCGGTGTAGACGCTCGCCGGGGTGTCGTCCGGGTACGCGTACGAGCCGGTCTTCCCGATCGAGATCGTGTAGGTGGCGCCGGCGTGCTTGGCGGCCGCCGGGGTGGCGGCCAGCGTGCCGGTGCCGAGGGCGGCAAGGGCGGCGGCGGTGAGGGCGCCGACCCATCGTGTGCGCAGAGCTGATCTTGTAGGTAGGGCTGACACTGCTGCTCCTCTTCCGTGGTGGGGCGCGCCGTTGCGCCCCTGGTGTGGGGGGTGCGGAACGGGAGAGTGGTCGGTGGGAGGCGGCGGCTCAGCCGTCCGCCATCCGGAAGTCGTACTGCGGCGGGACGGGCGTGCCGGGGTGGACGGCGAGCCAGAGCGTGTCCAGGGAGAGTTCGCCCTCGCGCATGTTGTCGACCTGGATGCCCTCGGCCAGCAGGCGCCGGACCCGGTCGTCGTCGCCCGAGGCGTGCGCCGCCTCCGCCTCGGCCAGCCTGATCCTGCCGTGCGCCCGGTCGGCCGCCGGCAGCGCCTCGATCAGCGCGAGTGCCTCGGCGGGACGCTCGGCCCGGCGCAGCGCCTCCAGCGTCTCGATCGTCAACTCCAGCAGACCGGGCCGGAGTCGGTGGGCCGAGAGGGCGAGGTCGGCGGCCTGCTGCCGGTCCGGGGTCAGGAAGGCGAGCGCCCGCAGCGCCCAGGGTGAGGACTGCACGGCGATCGAGTGCTCGAAGGCCTCACGGGCGGCCTCGCGCTCCCCGGCCGCCAGCCGCAGCAGCCCGAGCTGGTAGAGCGCGTGCCAGTCCGCGGCGCCGGTCTCCAGCAGCGCCCGCCAGTGCGGCCCCGTGACCGGTTCGGCTGGCGGGTCGCAGACCGGCAGTGTGCCGGTCTTGAGGAGTTGCCGCCAGGGCTCCTGGGCGGCACCGGGCTCGCCGAAGGGCAGCAGCGGCGAGGCGGGCAGGGCGCCGGCCTCGATCTCAAGCGCGGCCCAGCCGCCGCCCTCGGCCAGCAGTTCCTCGGGGCCGCCGAAGCCGGCGGCCAGCGCCTCGGCCAGTTCCAGTTCCAGCGGCGGGACGAGTTGGTCCAGCGCCTCGGCGGCGGCGGACCGGGCAGTTTGCCAACTCCCGTGCACGGCGGCCGGATCGGCCTGCAGCAGGCCGTACGCCTCGGTCCAGGTCCAGGTGGTTCCGCCGGGCAGTGGCAGGTGTTCCAGCTGGGTGCGGGCCAGGCCCGCCTGGATCTCCAGGTAGGCGGAGTCCGGGCCGGAGAGCCACTCCTGCCAGTGCTTGCCTCCGGTGCCGGTGCCCCAGCAGAACAGCTTGCGCCCGCGCAGTCGCGCGGTGGAGGTCTGGACGAGTCCGGCACCGGCGTCGTCCAGCGCGGCGATCCAGGGGCGTTCGCCGCGGGGGATGTCGAGGAAGTAGTCGGCGGCGCGCGGGACCCGGCCGGGGTAGCTGCGGTCGGCCCCCTCGACCCGCGGGAACGGGACGCGCCGCAGGTCGCTGACGTAGTCGCAGTGGAAGGCGTGGTCGGCCGGGCCGAGGACGCGGACGCCCTCGTGTTCGGGTACGGCGATGTTGGACCACCAGTAGACCGGGGTCTCGGTCGGCGAAGGGTTGTGCACGGCGACGTGGACGTACAGCACCGGGGAGCCGGCGGGCAGCCAGCTGTCCATCCGCAGCACCAGGCGCCGCAGCCGTTCGAAGGCGTACATCCTCAAGCCCGGGGTGCCGTCCGGCGCGGTGACCCGGGCGGCGTGCAGCGGCTCGCAGGTCAGCGGCCAGTGCCCGGTGGTGCCGAGGTTCCACTCCACCCCGCCGGCCAGCCAGGCGTCGCGCAGCGCGAGGTTGGCGGGCTGGAGGATCCGGTTGCGGTGCAGCAGCTCCCGCCCGCTGGGTCGGTGGACCAGGGACCACAGCCGCCCGCCGAGGGAGGGCAGGAAGGTCGCGGTCAGGGTCTCGTTCTCCAGTACCACGCAGGGGAGTTCGCGCTCCGCGCGGTCGCGGGCGTACCCGCCCTGCCGGGTGTACGGCAGCAGGGTGCGCGGCACCCCGTAGGCCAGGTTGCGGCGCATCTCGGCGTCGACCCCGACGTCGGCGGCGGTCTGGTGCGGCAGGCCCTGGAGGATCGGCAGGGTGCCGCCGACCGGGTCGGGGGTGCCTGCGATGCGGAGAACGTCGGTACGCAGTGTCGAGGTCACTTGCCGATCCCAACTGTCATGCCCTGGATGATCCGCGAGCCCATCCAGGAGAAGAGCGCGATCATCGGGGCGAGGATGATGCAGACTCCGGCGAACATCGTGCCGTAGTCCAGGCCGTTGAACTGCTGTGCCGCGACGAAGGAGGAGCGGGCCACCGGAAGGGTGATCTTCCCTTGGCTGTTCGTCAGCACGAGGGCGAACAGGGTCTCGTTCCAGGCGGTGATGAACTGCAGGAGGAAGGCGGTGATCAGCCCGCCCCGGGCGACCGGGAGCACCACCTGGACGAAGGTGCGCAGGGGGCCTGCGCCGTCCAGGACGGCCGCCTCCTCCAGGACGCCGGGGATGCCGCTGAAGAAGCCGGTCAGCAGGAAGACCGTGAAGGGCATGGCCAGGCCGACGTAGACGAGCCCGAGGCCGAGGTCGCTGTCGGTCAGGTTCACCCGGGACAGGCCGACGAACAGCGGCACCACCAGGACCTGGCCGGGAACGCCGAGGCCCATGGCGAAGGTCATCGTCAGCGCCGAGGAGGTGCGTGAGCGGCGCCGGGCGAGGGCGTAGGCGCAGGGGGCGGCGAGGGCGACGGCGACCACGGAGGAGAGGCCGGCAGTGAGCACGCTGTTGAGGGCCGCCTGCGCGAAGCCGCCCTCGTCGAGCGCGGTGGCGTAGTTGTCGGTCTTCGGGCTGGTCGGCAGGCCGAAGGCGTGGTGCAGGATGTCGGGGCCGCCGCGCAGCGAGGTGAGCAGGATCCACAGGACCAGCAGCAGGTCGGCGGCGACGACGAGCCAGACGGCGGCCGTGCCGATCCGGGTCGCGAGTCCCGATCCGTATCCGCTCCGGGTTCTGCTTCTGCTTCGCACGGGTGGTGGCCTTTCGGGGGTCGAGGTTCGGGGGTCGGCCGTGCGGGTCAGTACTCGACCGGGTCACGGCGCAGCAGGCGGCGCAGCACGACGGTGATCAGGGTGACCATGGCCAGGCTGACGATCGCGGCGGCGGTGGCCGTGCCCAGCCGGGGGACGGTGCCCTGCGGGAAGGCCTCGGTGTACACGTACACGGCGGTGTTCCAACTGCTCACCGGCGGGTAGGCGTCGGTGCTGCCGCCGTAGAGCAGGATCAGCTCGAAGATCTTCACCGAGCTGACCGTCCACAGCACGGCGCAGACCGCGATCACGTCCCAGGCGCAGGGCAGGGTGATGTGCCGGAAGCGCTGGAACGGGCCGGCGCCGTCGAGTTCGGCCGCCTCGTAGAGGTAGTCGGGGATCTGGTCGACCGCCGCCATGATGATGGGGGTGTAGTAGCCGGTCGCCGTCCAGACCAGGGTGCCCAGCACCATCGGCAGCAGGTTGTCCGTCGACAGCCACTTGGGCGGTGTGGTCACTCCGAACAGCTTCAGCGCCTGGTTGACCGGGCCGGTGGGCGAGAACAGGAAGCCGGCGGCGATGCCGAAGACCATGCCGTTGACCAGCGAGGGGAAGAACAGCACGGAGCGGGCGAAAAGCTTGGCCCGCATCTCGCGCAGCACCAGGGTCAGCGCGAAGCTGAGCACGAAGGTGATCGTGCCGCCGATGACCATCAGTTCCAGCGTGTTGAACAGGGAGGTGCGGAACCTCGGGTCACGGAACAGCAGGGTGTAGTTCTGCAGGCCGCGCCAGTCCATCGCGCCCATGCCGTCCCACTTGTACAGGCTGGTCCACAGCGCGTAGCCAACCGGGGCGATGAACAGCACCGCGTACACGATCAGCGCGGGCGCGGTGAACGGCCAGAACATCCGACGGCGCTGGCGCTCCAGCGGGCCGACGCCGGTGCGGGCGGTGCGCTCGGACCGGCCCCGGACGGCGTCCGTCCGGGGCGGGTTGTCGATCGTCGTCGCCACCGTCAGCCCTGGGTCTGCCAGTAGGTGACCTGGTCGGCCTTGCACTTGGCGACGAACTGGGCGGCGGTGGTCTTGCCGTGCCAGAAGTCCAGGTAGTTCTCGTTCAGGACCTTGGGCAGCCAGCTGCCGCCCGCGCCGTCGAAGCTGAGCCGGACGGTCGGGGCTTCGAGGGTCTTCTGGACGTCGGCCAGCTCGGCGGGGGCCGGGATGTCGGTGCGCGGGGTGATGTTCAGCGCGGTGGTCGAGATCCCGGACAGGTGCTTCTTCTGCAGGAAGAAGGCGATGAACTTCTGTGCGGCGGCCGCGTTCTTGGCGCGCTTGGGGATCGCGAAGCCGATCAGGCCGGCGTCCGGGGCCTTCGCGGTGGGTGGCAGTATCGAGGCCGTCTTCCAGCCGGCCGGGACCTGCTTGGCCACTTCGGCGGTGACGTAGTTGCCGTCCATGTAGAAGGCGGCCTTGCCGGCCGTCCAGTTGGTCTCCTGGGCCGGGAACTTGGTGGCGTCGTAGCCGGGGATCAGGTGGCCGCCCTTGACCAGTTGCTCCACCTGCTGCGCCGCGGTGAGGACCGCCGGGTTGTCCCAGGCCGCGCCGGACTTGTCGGCGGAGAGCTGGGCGACGTTCACGCCGGCGCCGTTGAGCAGGTAGTCGAAGTACAGCGCGTTGGTCCAGGGGTCCTCGCCCTCGGAGGCGATGCACGCCTTCCCGGCCGCCTTCAGCGCGTCGCAGACCTTGAGCAGGCCGGCCCAGTCGGTGGGCGGGCTCGGCATGGCCGAGGCGACGGCGGGGTCGGCCGCGTGGTAGAACATCGCGTTGGTGACGACCTCGTACGGGATCACGTAGTGGTTCGAGCCGGACGGGTCCTTCGGCAGCATGTCGAAGTACTTGGCCGGGATCACCTGGGAGACCGGGACGTTCTCCTCCGGCACCTGCAGCTGCAGTACGGGCGAGAGGTCCAGGGCCTGTCCGGCGGAGGCGGTGGTGCCGTAGACCTTGTCGTCGGACTCGTCCCACAGGTCCGGGGCCTGGTTGGCGGCGATGGCCGGGCCGATCTTCTTGGCGATGTCCCGGCCGGCCCAGGTGATGGTCACCTTGGCGCCGGTGGCGGCGGTGAAGTCGTCGATCGCGGCCTTCAGGGCCTTGGCCTGCGGCTCGTCGGAGCGCCACATCGACCAGTAGGTGAAGCTGCCGCCGGACTTCGCGTCGTCCCCCGCACCGCTGCTGCAGGCGCTCACGGCGAGCGCGAGTGCCACAGCGGTGGCCGCGCCGACGACTCGGCTTGCGGACACGGTCGTTCTGCCCATGGGTGGTTCCTCTCGGAGGCGCGAAACGCCGCGCGGACTGGTCGTCAGCAGGGCCAGGGGACAGGGGCGTTGCTGGATGGCTGGGACGATACGGGCGGGTTGACCGGTAAATCAATGGTCCTTGCAGAATCCTCTGCCAGGTCGTTCCGCTATGGCGCCATCTTGGCGACGAATCATCAAGTCATGGGCGGAGCAAGGGTTTGGATCAACCTTGACGGCCCTTCGCCGGTGCCCTACGTTTCATCGAAAGCAAGTTGACCGGTAAAATCGAAGGATCCAGTCATGGTGACGATGCAGGACGTGGCCGAGCGCGCCGGGGTCACGAAGCAGACCGTCTCCAACGTCATCCGGGGCCGGGGGGCCGTGAGCCCGCCGACCGCAGCCCGGGTGCGCGCCGCGATCGAGGAGCTGGGCTACACCCCCAATCTGGTCGCACGATCCCTGGCGACCGGCGCCACCAGGACGGTGGGCCTGTTCGTCCCCACCGTGACGGGCTCCTTCTACGCCGACATCGTCGAGGAGGTCGAGGACGTCCTCGACGAGAACGGCTACCACCTGCTGCTGTGCACCACCCGCCTCGACGGCGAGCGCGCCAAGCGGCACCTGGCGGGCCTGACCAGCCGCTCGGTGGACGCCCTACTGATCGCTGGCGACCGGGACCTGATCGACCACCTGCCGCTGCTGGCCGAGGCCTCCTTCCCGGTCGCCCTGTGTGCCTGGGAGACCGACGCCCCCGACCGCTTCCCGGTGGTCACCATCGACTACGAGCGCGCCGGCTACCTGGCCGGGCGCCACCTGCGCGAACTCGGCCATGAGCGGGTCGCCGTGCTGGCCAGCCCCGACCACGGCCCGCGGGTGGCGGGCTTCCGGCGCGCCTTCGCCGTCGACGGCCTGACCGTCCCCGACGAGGCCGTCTACACGGCTCCCGAGCCCACCTCCGCGGGCGGCTTCGCGGCGGCGAACGCGGCACTGGCCGCCGATCCCGGCACCACCGCGCTCTTCGCCACCCACGACGTCCTCGCACTCGGCGCCCTGGAGGCCGCCCGGGCCGCCGGCCGCTCCGTCCCGCACGACCTGTCGATCGTCGGGCACGACGACAACCCGGAGGTCGGAGTCTCCCGGCCGGCCCTCACCAGCGTCGCCATCCCCAAGCGGGAAATGGCCCGCGAGGCCATCGAGTTGCTGCTGCGCGCCCTCACCAAGTCGGGCGCGCCGGCCAACTCACTCCAACTGCTGCGCCCCGAGCTGATCGTCCGGGACAGCACCGGCCCGGCCGGCAGCCGCTGATCCTCCTGTAGGGTTCCAAAGGCCCCGCATTGTGCTGACCTGTGGCTTCGTCAACTGTCGTGATCTTCGTCAGGCGGCGTTCCGGTACTCGTAGATCAGCCCGCCGAGGATGTCGTGGCGTTGGATGCGCTGTGCGGGCAAGGGGATGACGTCCGGGTCGTTGGCGGGAGCCCGAAGCTTGTGCCGCTCGAAAAGGCATCGTCGCAGATTAGGCGGCGTATGGCGCCTTTCCACCCAGCAGACTGACAAGCGGTCGATCAGCACGGAGTGGGGGGACATCCCGGACTTCGCCACTCTGTTCTCGGTGACCGAGCACGACTGCGGAGGCGAGGAGTGCGAGGACTGCGGCTGGCAGCTGCCCCCCCGAACCGCCGACCTCCTGCACACCGCGCTGACCGTGCTGGCGGGCCAGGCCTACGACGAAGCCGAAGCCCTGGGGGACCGGCTCGTCACAGCCGAGGAGAAGGGGGACTGGGAGTTGTTCGCCCGTCTGCCCAAGCTCGCCCACGGCTGCGACCTGCAGTGGCGCCGCCGCATGGCCCGGGCCCTGGACGACCTGGCCGACGACCTCGAACACGGCCACTGGCCCGAACCGACCTGCACCGCCGAAGAACTCGCCCTGCACCTGGCACTCGGCGAAGCACCCAGCTATCTTGACGACGTCGACGACAACGAGGGCAGCCCGCACCGTAAGCTCCCCGTCCATGAGGACGACTACGACTTCGACGCCTGCAAGGACCTGCTCTTCCAGGACTCCGACGTCCTGATGCTCTACAGCCCCCGGTTCGACGGCATCGAGGACCCCGACGGCGACGTCAACCGCCACTTCGGCATCGGCGACCTGCGGCCGGCGGCCTGGTTCGAGCCGTTCGACAACGTCGAAGCCCGTGATCTGGCCGGTCCATGCTCGACCCGCGCTGGAGGAGCTGCGCGTGTGCCTTCCCCGGAGGGGAGCCGGTGATCCGGGGCGCGCACGATGCGGCCCGCACCGCGGGTGCGCGGTGCGGGCCGGATGTTTCGGTCCGGCCGGGATCACGGTCCGGATTTACAAGCCAGGGGTTACGGCAGGTGCCAGACCTGGTTGGCGGACGGGCCGGTGGAGCAGTCCCAGATGATCAGCTGGGTGCCGACCGGGCCGGCGCCGGCGTCGTCGAGGCACTTGCCGGACTGCGGGTTCTTCAGGGTGCCGTTGGCCTGGGCCTGCCAGATCTGGTTGGCGGCGCCGGGCGTGCAGTCCCACAGTTCGACGTTGGTGCCCGATACGGAGCTGCCACCCGTGATGTCCATGCACTTGCCCTGGACGCGCAGGGTGCCGTCAGCGCCGGCGGTCCACTGCTGGTTCGTGGCGCCGGTGGTGCTGCAGTCCCAGACGATGATGGGGTTGCCGTTGGTGGTGCTTGCGCCCGAGTTGTCGGCGCAGAGCCCGTTGATGCCGGTGATCTGCCCGGTGCCGAGGGTGCGGTCGAGGCCGATCTGGACGTTGCCGAGGTGGCTGGCCGCCGTGGCCGGGGTGCCGGTGACCTGGCTGAATGTCATGCCGGAGACCGGGGCCGTGACCTGCTGGACGAGGTAGGACCTGCCGGCGGTGGCCGGGATCGAGAACTGGCCGGCGGTGGTGGGGCTCACCACGACGGTCGTCCTGTCGGTGCCGTCGACGACTGACACGCTCTGGCCGGGCCAGGGGCTCCGCATGGTGATGGTGCCGGTGGAGCCGGCGTGGATGCCGACGGTGCCGATGACGCCGCCGTGGACCTGGACGGAGACGGTGCTGCCGCCCTGGATGTACTGGGTGCCGTCCGCGTCCCAGCCCGGGGGCAGGGCGGGGGCGATCCGCAGCAGGTCGTCGTAGTCCTGGACCAGCGACTCGTTGACGGCGAGCGCGACGTTGGCGGCCTGCTCGATGTAGGGCTCGGTGCCGCCGGACTGGCCCCACAGGTTGGCCATGCCGGTGGGGTAGGTCTGGTACTTCTGGGTGAGCGCGGTCAGGTCGGCGGCGACCCGCGACCCGAGGCCGAGGCGGGCGGCGTCGACGGCGTCGAAGCTCCAGTCGTTCTGCTGGACGTTGACCCGGCTGGCGTAGGTGCGCTGCGCCAGCGACAGCAGCGGCGAGTTGTCGCCGACCAGGCCGTAGGGCCACACGGCGTCGAGGTCGTCGTTCTCGCTGTTGTTGACGGGGGCGGTGGGCTGGGAGGACTGGCCGAGCACGTCGGTGCCGGAGGCGTCGGCGGAGGCGGTGAGGTTCTGCTGGTGGGTGGCGGCGTCGGTGCGCGGGTAGTCGGGGATCTGCGGAATCGCGGTCTGCAGCTGGGAGACGAGCGAGGCGTCGGTGTTCAGGGTCTGGGCGGCGGAGATGGTGGCGGGGAAGAGGGCCTTCATCGCGTCGATCATGTTGACCGGGTCCTGGACGTTCCACTGGTTCTCGTGGACGTTGGCCACCGCGTGGCGCTTGCCGTCGGCTCCGACGGTGGTGTAGGCGAGCAGGAACTGGCTCGCCTGCTGCATCAGCGGGTAGTTGGTGGTCAGGAAGGTCCGGTCGCCCGTGGTGAGGTACTGCTGCCAGACCCACAGGCCGACCTCGGCGCCGGAGGAGACGGTCCGGCCGTTCCAGGTGCTCAGCGCCTGGTCGCAGGAGGCGTCACCGAACGGGTTGCTGTCGTTCTGGAAGCCGTTGCCGTTGAAGCGCATGGTCTCCGGCACGCAGATACCGGGTAGGTTGCCCATGTACGTCTTGGTCCAGGCCTGGATGTTGGCCAGGTTCGAGGTGTAGAGGTTGTAGAACCCGGAGTTCAGGGCGGTCGCGCCGGCCCCGATGTTGGCGGCGATCTGGCCGCGCAGGTTCCAGATCCAGTAGCCGGCGGGGTACCAGTTCTGGGTGTCCTGGGAGAAGTTGAACAGGTCGGCGACCCCGGCCTGGGAACCCGGGAGCGGGCCGCGGGACTCCTCGGCGGTGGTGAAGTAGTACAGGGTCCGCAGCTTCTCCATGTACTGGGCGGTGCCGTCGGCCGAGGAGAGCTTCACCAGGCCGAGGTTGGCCCAGTAGGTGTGCCACCAGGACAGGTGTGGGGCCTGCAGCGCGCTGCTGGTCGCCGAGGCGTCGGTGCCCAGCAGGGCGGCTGCGGTCGAGGCGGCGTTGCCGCCGGTCCAGGTCGGGCTGCCGACCAGGATTCGGAAGCTGCCGTCGGCGTTGGGGGTGAGGTTGACCTTGACGGTCTGCGCGTCGGTGACCGTGGCGGTGACGTTGCGCCCGCCGGCGGTGAGTGCGGCGAGCGAGCCGAAGGTGCGGCCCGAGCCGGTGGTCGCGTTGTTGTCGACCCAGGTCTCGGCCAGCGTGGCGACGCTGCCGGAGGCCGCGGCGGTGGGCGTGCGCCCGGACCACAGGTTCACGGTGGCGGTCTGGGCGGTGTTGGGGTCGGCGCCGGTCACGTCCACGACCAGCTCGTCCTTGTCGGCGCGGACGTAGATCGTCGCGCTCATGCCGCCGCCGGACTCGCGCAGCACGCCGTCGTAGGGGTCGACGGTGGCGGTGAAGTCGGTGGCGCCGGTGATCCGCGACAGGCTGGGGATCTGCAGCCAGCCGGGAGACTTGCGGCCGGGCAGGGTGTCGGCGCGGTTGAGCTGGGCGGTGAAGCCGTTCGCGGCCCAGACCGCGGCGCCCAGGGTGCCGTTGCCGAGCGGCATCGACTGGGTCGCCGCGGTGTTGGGGCTGCCGAGGACGATGTTGGCCTCGCGGACGAGGTTGGGTGTGTCGACGGCGAACGCTCCGTTGGACCAGGCGGTCGTCGTGGTCGCCGCCGTTGCGGCCGTCGGCGACCACGCGATCGCCGACGTGCCGAGCGCCAGGGCGGTGATCGCTCTGGCTACGGGTGCACTTCTCATGTTGCGGCCCTTCTGTGGTGGGGGTCCTGTGATGGGTGTTCAGGCCGACCGCTCGGGCTGCCCGCCGCAGCCGGACGCCGACCTGGTCTGTGGGTGTGGTGTCGTGCGGTCAGCCGGTGGCGTGGTTGGCCCAGAGCGACGGATCGTCGACGGTGTCCTTGGTGACCAGGGGGGAGGGAAGCTGGTCCTCCAGGCCGTTCGGCAGAAGGATGATGGTGGAGTTGTGGTCGGTGGGGCCGGGCTTGAATGTCCTGCCCTCGGCTGCGGCCCGGGCGTAGTACAAGGCGTACTTGGCGTACAGGTCGGCGGGCTGGGAGACGGTGGCGTCGATGTCACCGTTGCGGATCGCGTCGAGCTCGGCCGGGATGCCGTCGTTGGAGACGACGACGATGTGGCCGCTCTGGCCGGCCGGTTTGAGCAGGCCCCTCTGACGCAGGACGTCAAGGGTGGGTTGCAGGAAGACGCCGCCGGCCTGCATGTAGATGCCGTTCAGGTCGGGGTTGGCGGCCAGCGTGGACTGCAGCTTGGCGGAGGCGACATCGCCCTTCCAGTCGGTGGCCAGCTCGATGACCTGGATGCCGGGGAACTCGTTCTTCATGCAGAAGGCGAACGCCTGGGAGCGCTCGTAGCCGTTGATCGAGACCAGTGCGCCCTGGAGTTCGGCGACCTTGCCCTTACCGTGCAGCTGTCTGCCGAGGAACTCGCAGGCATGGGTGCCGTACAGCCGGTTGTCGGTACGCACCACCATGTAAGACGTCGCCGTTCTCCGGCACGGTGTCGACGCTGACGGCAGCGATGTGCTTGGCCAGCAGGCCGTCGAGCACCATGCCGGTGTTGATCGTGTCCTGCGGTGCCATGACGATGGCCTTGGGGTGCTTGGCTGCCAGCGACTGGATGTTGGCGGTGAACGTGTTGTCGTCCCCGTCAGCCGCTGGTCGGCGATCTCCGTGCGGAGGTACTTCGCGTACGCCTTCCAGAAGTCGGAGTCGGCGCGGGGGAGATCGACGCCGATCTGCAGGGGAAGGCTGTCAGGGGCGGAACCGGTCCCGCAGGCGGTGAGGCATCCGGCAAGCAGTACCGCGGTCTTGCATGCGCACAGGGTCCGGGCGATTGATCTCTTCACTTTCAGACCGTCCTTGGGGGGGGGGGGGGTGCTGCGCGCCGGGCATGCAGGACCGGAGGTCCGAGTCATCGGGTGCTACGAGGTGCTTGTGTCGAGTCCGGGGGAGTCGGTGGAGATTCCGGTGGCCAGCCAGTCCTCGACGGCGGCCACGTGCACGGTGCTGGCGCTGGCGGCGAGGAGAGCGTCTCCGGCGGCGAGGGCCAGCCAGATGGTCTCATGGTCTCGGTGGGCCTGTTCGCGGGCGGGCGCGTGCCGGATGCCGCGGACGATGCGCAGCCGCTGGGTGTGGGTGGAGAGGATGCCGAGCAAGGTGGACAGGACCGGGTTTCCCACGGCGTCGACGATGGTCCGGTGGAACGCGATGTCCAGCTCGACGAACTCCTCGATGCTGATGTCCTGGGCGCTCTGGTCGAGGATGGCGCGCAGCTCGGCCAGGCGTGGTTCGGTGATCCGGTGGGCCGCGAGCGCTGTGGCCTGGGGTTCCAGCAGCCTTCGTACCTGGAGGAGTTGGCCGGCGGTGCGGCCTTGGGACACGTCGGCGGCGAAGGCGAGCGTTTCCAGCAGGAGGTGGGGTTCGAGGCCGGAGACGTAGGTGCCGTCGCCCTGCCTGGGCACGAGGATCCGCATCGCGGTGAGTGCGCGGACGGCCTCGCGCAGGGAGTTGCGGGACAGCCCGAGCTGGTCGGCCAGGTCGGCCTCGTTGGGCAGCCGGGCACCGGGGTGGAGGGCGCCGGAGAGGATCATCTCCTTGATCCGCTCGATGGCCTGATCGGTTACCGACATCTGGGTCCTCTCTGGTGCGGAACGTACGGGCCTGTGGAGCGGCCGTCCTGGCGGTGCGGGAACGGGAGGCCGGAGCGGCGCGACCAGTGCCCGACCGACTGGTGGCGCCGCTCCGGCGGCTCGGGGTGGTCAGACCCGTTACTCCTGCTGCTCGCCGGAGGCGAAGCGGGAGATGATCAGGGCGACGATGATGATCGCGCCGTTGAGGAACTGGTTCCACAGCGGCGGCACGCCCGCGAGGGTCATGACGTTGACCACCAGCTGGAGGGTCAGCACGCCCGTGAGGGCACCGAAGAGGGTGCCGCGGCCGCCGTTGAGGCTGACGCCGCCGATGACGGTCGCGGCGAAGACCTGGAAGATCCAGCCGTTGCCCTGGTCAGCGGAGATGGAGCCGTAGTGGCCGGTGTAGAGGACACCCGCGAAGGCCGCGAGCAGGCTGCCGAGGATCAGGACGGCCCAGGTGACCCGGTCGACCCGGATACCGGCGGCCCTGGCGGCTTCTGCGTTGCCGCCGATCGCGTACAGGGCGCGGCCGTGGCGCAGCCAGGCGAGGGCGCTGCCGCCGGCCAGGAAGAGCAAGGCGCAGATCCAGATCGCGGCCGGGACGCCGAGCCAGCTGGTGCTGCCCAGGTAGGTGAAGGAGCCGGGCAGGTTGACGATGGATTGGCCCTGGGAGATGGCGACTTGGAGGCCGCGCAGCAGGGTGAGCGCGCCGAGGGTGACGATGAAGCCGTTGAGTCGCAGCTTGAGGATGAGGAAGCCATTGATCGCGCCGATCAGCGCGCCGACCGCGAGGCACAGCGGGATGGCGGTCCAGGAGGGGAAGAGGCCGAGGCCGTTGAACCGGGCGCCGTGGTCGGGCAGGACCAGCCAGACGGCGATGACCGGGGCGACGCCGATGGTGGACTCCAGGGAGAGGTCCATCCGGCCGGCGATCAGGATCAGGGCCTCGGCCAGGACGAGCAGGCTCAGTTCGGTGGCCTGTTGTCCGACGCCGAGGAGGTTGTCGGAGGTGAGGAAGGCGGGGGAGACCGCGAAGCCGATGACTCCCAGGACGAGCAGGACCGGGACGAGCGATAGATCGCGGTAGCGGGCCAGGTCGATGCGGCGCCGCGCGGGCGCGGGGACGGCGGCGGCCGAGTTCGCGCGGACCTCAGTGGTGGGAGTCATTGTCTTCCTTCGTGTCGGTCGGGCCGGCCATGCCCTCCATGGCTGCGACCAGTTGTTCGTCGCTCCAGCCGTGCTCGAACTCGGCGACGACGCGGCCGTGGAACATGGCCAGGACGCGGTCGCAGACCCGCAGGTCGTCGAGTTCGTCGGACACGATCAGGGCGCTCTTGCCGGCATCGGCGACTTCACGCACGGTGCCGAGTAGGGACTCCTTGGACTTGATGTCGACGCCGTTGGTGGGCCGGATGGCGACCAGGACGTGTGGCTCGGTGGCGAGCGCGCGGGCGATGACGACCTTCTGCTGGTTTCCGCCGGACAGGGCGGACACCGGGGTCGAGGGGCCGGGCGTCTTGATGTCGAGTCCGCTGATCATCCGCTCGGCGAAGGCGCGGGTCCGCGAGGGCATGACCGTGCCGAACGGGCCGAGCTGGTCGGTGACGGTCAAGGTGGCGTTCTCGGCGACGCTGCGCTGTGGAACCAGGCCCTGGATGTGGCGGTCCTCGGGGACGAAGCCGATCCCTGCTGCGAGAGCGGCCGGAACCCGGCCCGTACGTACCGGCCGGCCCGCGACGGTGACCGTGCCGGCCCGGGGGCGGTGCAGGCCGGCGAGGGTCTCACCGAGCTGGACGTTGCCGCTGGCAGCCGCCCCGGCCAGGCCCACGACTTCGCCCGGACGCGCGGTCAGGGAGAAGTCCTGGTACGCGCCGTCCAGGCTGAGCCCGGAGACCTCCAGAAGCGGGGCGCCGTCATGGAGCGTCCGGCCGGTCACCGACCACGCGGGCTCGGAGCCTCGGGCGCGATCGCCGGTCATCGCCTCCACCAGGGCCTGCTGGTCGAGCTCGGCGACCGGCGCGGTGACGATGTGCCGGGCGTCGCGGTAGACCGTGACGGTGGTGCAGAGGTCGTAGACCTCCTGCAGGTGGTGGGAGATGAAGAGGAAAGCGACACCCTGCTGCTGGAGTGAGCGCAGCTTGTCGAAGAGCTTCTCGATACCGCGCGCGTCGAGTTTGGCGGTGGGCTCGTCCAGGATGATGAAGCGGGCGCCGAAGGACAGCGCCCGGGCGATCTCGACGAACTGGCGCTGCTCGACGCTCAGGTGCTCGGCGCGTGCGCCCGGGTCGACGTCGACTCCATACTCGGCCAGGAGTTCACCGGCCCGGCTCCGCAGCTGCTTCCAGCTGATCGGGCGCAGCGAACCCGTGCTCTGCCGGTCCAGGAAGAGGTTCTCCGCGACGGTCAGCGCGGGAATGATGGTGGAGCGCTGGTAGACGCAGGCGACCCTTGACCGCCAGGCGTCGGTGTCACCGGGGGCCGGGGCGGGTTGGCCGTTGAAGCGCAGGGTGCCGGTGTCGGGGTTCTGCAGGCCGGTGAGGATCGAGACGAGCGTGGACTTGCCCGCGCCGTTTCGGCCGACCAGGGCGTGCGACTCGCCGGGTGCGACCGAGATGCGGGCGTCGCTGAGGGCGACGGTGGCGCCGAAGCGCTTGCTGATCCCGTCGGCCTCGACGACGGGGCCCCGGACGGGGCTGGGGTCCGCCATGGCGGGGGTGTCCTTTCCGAGGGTTCCCGTGAACGGCGGCCTGAGCAGGCTCGGAGCGCCGCCGTTCACGAGGGTGCGGGGATTACTTGCTGACGTTGTTGCCCCACAGGGACTTGTCGTCGACGTTGTCCTTGGTCACCAGCGGCGCGGGGAGCTGGTCCTCCAGGCCGTTCGGCAGCTGGATGATGGTCGACCCGTGGTCGGTGGGGCCGGGCTGGAAGGTCTTGCCCTCGGCTCCGGCCTGGGCGTAGAACAGCGCGTACTTGGCGTAGAGGTCGGCCGGCTGGGAGACGGTGGCGTCGATGTCGCCCTTGCGGATCGCGTCGAACTCCTGCGGGATGCCGTCGTTGGAGATGATCGCGATGTGGCCGGGCTGGCCGGCGGGCTTGAGCAGGCCCTTCTGCTGGAGGAGGGCGAGGGTCGGCTGAAGGAAGACGCCGCCGGCCTGCATGTAGATGCCGCCCAGGTCCGGGTTGGCGGCCAGGGTGGACTGGAGCTTGGCGGAGGCGACGTCGCCCTTCCAGTCGGTGGCCAGCTCGATCACCTGGATGTCGGGGAACTTCTCCTTCATGCAGGCGGCGAAGGCCTCGGAGCGGTCGCGGCCGTTGATGGAGCTCAGCGCGCCCTGGAGCTCGGCGACCTTGCCCTTGCCGCCGAGCTGCTTGCCCAGGAACTCACAGGCCTTGGCGCCGTACGCCTTGTTGTCGGCGCGGACCACCATGTACACCTGCCCCTTGTCGGGGCGGGTGTCGACGCTTACCACGGGGATCTTCTTGACGGAGAGCTGGTCGAGGGTGGAGGCGATGGCACCGGTGTCCTGCGGGGCCATCACGACGGCCTTGGCGCCGGTGTTCTGGAAGACCTGGACGTTGGCGACGAGCTTGGTGACGTCGTTCTGGGAGTTGCTCACCGGCAGGGTGTTCAGGCCCTGGGAGGAGCCGTCCTGCTTGATGTACTGCGCGTAGGAGTTCCAGAAGTCGGAGTCCGCGCGGGGCAGGTCGACGCCGATGGCCGGCTTGCCGCCGGAGGCGGAGGTGTTCGAGTCGCTGCCGCGGTTGCACGCCGTGGCGAACCCCGCCAGGACGACCACGGTGGCGGCCGTGGCCGCGATCTTGGAGGAGCGAGGGTTCATGGTGCTGATCTCCTTGGGGCTGGGGTGGCAGGCGCCCCTGACGGGCTGAGTTCGGAACCGGTGCGGCCCGGCGCGGAGGGAGCGACCGGCCCGTGGTTGTGGCGGTCCGTCACAGTAGGAAGCGGACCTCGCAGTCATCGGATGGCTTGCGGCAGTGAGGACCTTACGAGTCGGACATCTGGCTGACAAGAGGAGACCTCGGATGATTCTCAACCGTGATATCCGGGTTAGGGGAGAGGGCGCGATCGGCCCGAGATGTGTCATCTGAACTGCGCGCATGGAGGAGAGCAGGCCGAATCTGCCGACAATCATCGGAGGACTTCTTGCGGTGGTGCGGGCGATGCTCGTATGGTCAGGGCGCCACGATTCATCCGATGTATCGGCGGCCGCGAGGCATCGGTCCTCGGCGCGACGACAGGAGAGAACACATGAGACTAGGGCGCATCGGCGCACCGGGAGCCGAGACTCCAGTCGTCGTCGACCAGAGCGGCGCCACCTTCGCGCTCACAGCCCTGACCGCCGACATCGACGGGGCGTTCCTCGCTTCCGGCGGCATCGACCGGGCCCGGGAGGCGCTGGCCGAAGGCTCGCTCCCGACCGTCGACACAGCCGGCCTGCGCGTCGGCGCTCCCATCGCCCGCCCGGGGAAGGTGGTGTGCATCGGCCTCAACTACCGTGACCACGCGGCGGAGACGGGAGCGGCCGTCCCCGAGCGGCCGGTGGTCTTCATGAAGGACCCCTCCACCGTGGTCGGCCCCTACGACCGGGTACTGATCCCGCGCGGTTCGGTGAAGACCGACTGGGAGGTCGAGCTGGCGGTCGTCATCGGCCGTGAGGCCCGCTACCTGGCGAGCCCCGCCGAGGCCGGCGCGTGCATCGCCGGTTACACGATCAGCAACGACGTCTCCGAGCGTGAGTTCCAGCTGGAGTACTCCGCGCAGTGGGACCTCGGGAAGTCCTGCGAGACCTTCAACCCGCTGGGCCCCTGGCTGGTGACATCCGATGAGATCGCCGACCCGCAATCACTGGGGCTGCGGCTCTCGGTCAACGGCGACGTGCGCCAGGACGGCGACACCAAGAACATGATCTTCGAGGTCGCGTACCTCGTCTGGTACCTCAGCCAGTACATGGTGCTGCGCCCCGGCGACGTCATCAACACCGGTACCCCGGCCGGCGTGGCTCTGGGGCTGCCCGGCACCCCGTACCTGCGCGAGGGAGACACCGTCGAGCTGTCCATTGACGGCCTCGGCACCCAGCGTCAGACCTTCTCCAACGCATGAAAGGCACCACGTTGCCCGCGACCACAGCGCGGATCACCGCCGTCGACACCTACGACATCCGCTTCCCCACCTCGCGGGAACTGGACGGGTCCGACGCGATGAACCCCGACCCCGACTACTCCGCCGCGTACGTCGTGCTGCGCACCTCCGCCGGCGGCCACGAGGGCCACGGCTTCACGTTCACCATCGGACGAGGCAACGACGTCCAGGTCGCCGCCATCGACGCACTGCGCGAGCACATCGTCGGACGCCCCGTCGCCGAGCTGTGCGCCGACCCCGGCTCCCTGTACCGCGACCTGATCGGCGACAGCCAGCTGCGCTGGCTCGGCCCCGAGAAGGGCGTGATGCACATGGCCATCGGCGCCGTCGTCAACGCCGTCTGGGACCTGGCCGCCAAGCGCGAGGGCAAGCCCCTGTGGCAGCTCCTCGCCGACGCTGACCCCGATTGGCTGGTGTCCCAGGTCGACTTCCGCTACATCGCGGACGCACTGACGCCCGACGAGGCCCTGGAACTGCTGGCCAAGGGCAAGCAGGGCGCCGGCGAGCGGGCCGCAGAACTGCTGCGCCGAGGCTACCCCGCCTACACCACCTCGCCCGGCTGGCTCGGGTACAGCGACGAGAAGCTCACCCGCCTCGCCGAGCAGGCGGTCGCCGACGGATTCACCCAGATCAAGCTGAAGGTCGGCGCCGACCTGGAGGACGACATCCGCCGCTGCCGCGCCGCCCGCGCGGCCGTCGGCCCGGACATCCGCATGGCGATCGACGCCAACCAGCGCTGGAACGTCGCCGAGGCCATCGAGTGGACGAACGCCCTCGCCGAGTTCGACCCGTACTGGATCGAGGAGCCCACCAGCCCCGACGATGTCCTCGGCCACGCCGCCGTCCGGCAGGGCGTCCATCCGATCAAGGTCGCCACCGGCGAGCACGTGCAGAACCGCATCGTCTTCAAGCAGCTCCTCCAGGCCGGTGCCATCGACGTCCTCCAGCTGGACTCGGCCCGGGTGGCCGGCGTCAACGAGAACCTCGCCATCCTGCTGCTCGCCGCCAAGTTCGGCGTCCCGGTCTGCCCGCACGCCGGCGGCGTGGGCCTGTGCGAGCTGGTCCAGCACCTGTCGATGTTCGACTACGTCGCGCTGTCCGGCACCATCGAGGACCGCGTCGTCGAGTACGTCGACCACCTCCACCAGCACTTCCTCGACCCGGTGGTGATCAACAGCGGCCGCTACAGGGCGCCCACCGTGCCCGGCTTCTCCGCCACCATGCACCAGGCGACCATCGACACCTACACCTACCCCGACGGCGCCTTCTGGGCCGCAGACACGGCCGCCGACCTCTGCGGCGCAGACACCGAGGAGCGCGCATGACGACCGAACTCGACGGCCTCACCGCCCTGGTCACCGGCGGCGCCTCCGGCATCGGCCTGGCCACCGCCCGGCTGCTCGCCGAGCGCGGCGCGCAGGTCGCCGTCCTCGACCTCGACCCCGGCGCCGCCCCTGCCTCGCTGCGCGGCTTCACCGCCGACGTCAGCGACGACGCCTCGGTCCGCGCCGCCGTCATCGGCGCGGCCGAGGCACTCGGCGGCATCGACATCCTGGTCAACAACGCCGGCATCGGCGCCGCCGGGACGGTCGAGGACAACGACGACGCGCAGTGGCACCGGGTGCTGGACGTCAACGTCCTGGGACTGGTCCGGGTCACCCGCGCTGCCTTGCCGCACCTGCGCCGCTCTGTGTCGTCCAATCCGGGGCGTACCGCCTCGATCGTCAACACCTGCTCCATCGCGGCCACCGCCGGGCTGCCGCAGCGCGCCCTGTACTCGGCGTCCAAGGGCGCGGTGCTCTCGCTCACCCTCGCCATGGCCGCCGACCACGTCCGCGAAGGCATCCGGGTCAACTGCGTCAACCCGGGCACCGTCGACACTCCGTGGGTCGGCCGGCTGCTGGACGCCGCCGCAGATCCGACCGCCGAGCGCGCCGCGCTGAACGGCCGCCAGCCGACCGGTCGCCTGGTCACCGCCGAGGAGGTGGCCACGGCCATCGCCTACCTTGCCTCTCCGGCCGCCGGCAGCGTCACCGGCACCGCCCTCGCGGTCGACGGCGGCATGGCCGGCCTGCGCCTTCGCTCGGAGCCGAAGCCGTGAACCTGCACCGCAACCGACTGGGTCGAACCCCGGTACGGGTCAGCGAACTCGCCTTCGGCGGGGCCGGAATCGGCAACCTGTTCACGGCGGTGACCGACAAGCAGGCCGAGCAGGCCGTGGCAGCCGCCTGGGAGGC
Source organism: Saccharothrix sp. ST-888 (assembly GCF_000955975.1). GTDB lineage: Bacteria > Actinomycetota > Actinomycetes > Streptomycetales > Streptomycetaceae > Kitasatospora. The sequence continues at coordinate 25,415 of NZ_JYJF01000042.1, read as the reverse complement.
GGGCGTCCGCTACTTCGACACCGCCCCGCACTACGGCCTCGGCCTGTCCGAACGCCGCCTCGGCGACGCACTGAGCGCCAGGCCCCGCAGCGAGTACGTACTGTCCACCAAGGTCGGCAGGCTGCTGGAGCCGGCCGACCTCGGCGGCGACGACCTCGCGAACGGCTTCGCCGTCCCGGCGACCCACCGCCGACGCTGGGACTTCAGTGCGAAGGGCGTGCGCAGCTCCATCGAGGAGAGCCTGAACCGGCTCGGCCTGGACCGGATCGACGTCGCCTACCTGCACGATCCCGACGACCATGCCGAGCAGGTCCTCGCCGAGGCCTACCCCGAGTTGGAACGGCTGCGCGCAGAGGGCGTGGTGGGGGCGATCGGTGTCGGCATGAACCACGCCGACCTGCTCACCCGCTTCGTCCGCGAGACGGACATCGACGCCGTGCTGCTGGCCGGTCGCTACAGCCTCCTCGACCAGCGCGGTCTCACCGAACTCCTGCCCCTCGCCCACCAGCGCGGCGTCGGCGTGGTGATCGGCGGGGTCTTCAACTCCGGCCTGCTCGCCGACCCCAGACCCGGCGCCACCTTCGACTACGCTCCCGCGCAGCTGCAGCTACTCGAGCGTGCGATCGGGTTCAAGACCGTCTGCGAACGGTACGGCGTGCCGCTGCGCGCCGCCGCCCTGCGATTCCCGTTCGGGCACCCAGCCGTAGCGAGCGTCCTGGTCGGCACCCGCAGCGCCGCCGAGGCGCGGGACGCCGCCGCAATGCTCCACCACCCCATCCCGGATGCGCTGTGGGCGGAGTTGAAGGAGCGCGGGATGCTCGCCGCAGACGTGCCGACCCCTTCGGAGGTGGGCTGATGCGTATCGCCCTGTTCATCACCTGCTTCAACGACACCATGTTTCCGGGCACCGGCCGGGCGGTGGTGACCGTCCTGGAGCGGCTCGGCCACACGGTCGACTTCCCGCAGGAGCAGACCTGCTGCGGACAGATGCACTTCAACACCGGCTACCGCCCGGACGCCGTGCCACTGGTGTCGCGCTTCGCCCGGACCTTCGCCGAGTACGACGCGGTGGTCACCCCGTCCGCGTCGTGCGCCGGCATGGTGCGGGACAACCACCCGGTACTGGCCGAGCAGTACGGGCACACCGAGCTCCAGTGGCAGGTCGCGGAAGTGGTGCCCAGAGTGCACGAGTTCACCGAGTTCCTGACCGACGTCCTCGGTGTCACCGACGTCGGCGCCCGCTTCCCGCACCGCGTCACCTACCACCCCACCTGCCATTCGCTGCGCGGCCTGCGCCTCGGCGACCGCCCGCTGCAACTGCTGAGCGGCGTCAAGGACATCGAGCTGGTCGACCTGCCGGCCGCCGACGCGTGCTGCGGCTTCGGCGGCACCTTCGCCGTCAAGAACGCCGAGACCTCCGCCGCGATGCTCGCCGACAAGACGGACGGGGTACTGTCCACCGGGGCCGAGGTCCTCTGCGCGGCCGACAACTCCTGCCTCATGCACATCGGCGGCGGCCTCTCCAGGCAGGGCAGTCCGGTCCGGACCATGCACCTGGCCGAGATCCTCGCAGCCACCGAAGGAGCCGCGCGATGAGCAACCCCGGCGACCGCGGCGTGGTCTGGCTCGGCTCCCCGTCCTTCCCCGACGCCGCCCGCGAGGCACTGAAGAACACCCAGCTGCGCGCCAACCTCAGACGGGCCACCTCCACCATCCGCGACAAGCGCCTCGCCGTCGCCTCCGAGTTGGACGACTGGGAGGCGCTGCGCGAGTCGGCTGCCGCGATCAAGAAGCGCACGTCGCGCCATCTCGACCGCTACCTGGTGCAGTTGGAGCAGTCCGTCACCGCGGCGGGCGGAACCGTGCACTGGGCCGCCGACGCTGCCGAGGCCAACCGGATCGTCACCGACCTGGTACGCGCGACCGGCGAGCAAGAGGTCGTGAAGGTCAAGTCCATGGTCACCCAGGAGATCGGCCTCAACGAACACCTCGCTGAGGCAGGGATCACCGCGTACGAGACCGACCTCGCCGAGCTCATCGTCCAGCTGGGCGACGACCGGCCCTCCCATATCCTGGTCCCGGCGATCCACAGGAACCGCACCGAGATCCGCGACCTCTTCACCGCCAGGATGGGGGAGTGGGGGCAACCGGCGCCCGACGGGCTGGGCGACGACCCGGCCGAACTCGCGGAGGCCGCCCGCTTGCACCTGCGCGAGAAGTTCCTCACCGCCAAGGTCGCCGTCTCCGGCGCCAACTTCGCCATGGCCGACACCGGTACCGTCGTCGTCGTGGAGTCCGAGGGCAACGGCCGGATGTGCCTCACCCTCCCGCAGACCCTGATCACCGTCATGGGCATCGAAAAGGTCGTCCCCACCTGGTCCGACCTGGAGGTGTTCCTCCAGCTGCTACCCCGCTCCTCCACCGGCGAGCGGATGAACCCCTACACCTCCACCTGGACCGGCACCACCGACGGCGACGGGCCGCAGGACTTCCACCTGGTGCTGCTCGACAACGGCCGCAGCGACACCCTCGCCGACACCGTCGGACGCCAGGCCCTCGCCTGCATCCGTTGCTCGGCCTGCCTCAACGTCTGTCCGGTCTTCGAGCGCACCGGCGGCCACGCGTACGGCTCGGTCTACCCCGGACCGATCGGCGCCGTACTCACCCCGCAGCTGGTGGGAGTGGACGGTGACATAAAAAGCGGGGCCGCGTTGCTGCCCTTCGCCTCCACCCTGTGCGGGGCCTGCTACGACGCCTGCCCCGTAAAGATCAACATCCCGGAGGTCCTGGCCCACCTGCGGGCCGAGGTCGTCGAGGCGAAGCGGACCTCCGAACGCCTGCCCACGGCCGAGGCCGTGGCGATGAAGGCCGCAGCCAGAGTTCTCGACTCCCCCCAGCTGCTCGCCGCTGCGCAGAAGGCGGCGAGTCTCGGCGGCCGTGCGCTCGCCCGACGCGGCCGCATCGGCCGACTGCCCGGCCCGCTGCACGGGTGGTCCGACACCCGCGACACCCCCGCGCCGCCCGCCGAGTCCTTCCGCACCTGGTGGCGCAAGAACAAGGAAGGGGAGCGATGACCAGCCGCGACACCGTCCTCGGCCGCATCCGCGCCGCCCTCGCCGATGTCCCGGCCGACGAGACCCCGGGCGACGTGCCCGTGCCCCGCGACTACCGCCGCACCCACACCCGGCCGGGCGAGAACACCGTGGCGCTGTTCGCCGAGCGCGTCGCCGACTACCGCGCCACCGTCACCCGTACCGACCGGGCCGGCCTGTCGGACGCCATCGCCGCCACCCTCGCCAGACACGATGTCCGCCACCTGGCCCTGCCGGACGGATTTCCCGTCGCGCTGCTGCCGGCCGGCAGTTGGGCGTGGCACACGGAGCCCCTGGACATCCCCGCCCTGGACGCCCTGGACGGTGCGATCACCCTCGCCGCCGCCGGCATCGCCGTCACCGGCACCATCGTCCTCGACACCGGCCCCGGCCAGGGCCGCCGCGCACTCACCCTCGTCCCCGACTACCACCTGTGCGTCATCCGGGCCGAGCAGATCGCCGCCGACGTCCCCGACGCCCTCGCCCGGCTCGACCCGACCCGGCCACTGACCTTCATCTCCGGCCCGTCCGCAACCAGCGACATCGAACTCGACCGCGTGGAAGGCGTCCACGGGCCCCGCACCCTGGACGTCATCATCGTCGACCCCGCCCACCCGGAGCAGCAGCCATGAGAATCGCCCTGCACACCCGCGTCCGCGAGGACCGGATCGAGGAATACGAGGCCGCACACCGTGCGGTACCGGACGAGCTGACCGCCGGGATCCGCGCCGCTGGCGCGACCTCCTGGACCATCTGGCGCAGCGGCTGCGAGCTCTTCCACCTGCTCGAATGCGAGGACTACGCCGGCCTGCTCGCCGAGCTGGAGCAGCTGCCGGTCAACATCGCCTGGCAGACCCGGATGGCAGACCTCCTCGACGTGGTCCACGACTACTCGAAGGCCGGCGCCACCGCAGGCATCCCGGTGGTGTGGGAGCTGTGACCGGCCGGCAGATCATCGACGCGCACCACCACGTCTGGGACCTGGCCGTCCGCCCGCAGCCCTGGATCGCCGGCGAGTCCCTCGCACCGCTCGCCCGCTCGTTCTCCGCCGCCGAGCTCGAAGCCGAGGCGCGTGCTGCCGGGGTGGTGGGCACTGTCGCCGTCCAGACGGTCTGCGTCCCCGAGGAGACCCCGGAGCTGCTGGCCCTCGCCGCTGGCAACGACCTGGTCGCCGGGGTCGTCGGCTGGACCGACCTCACCGCCCCGGACGTCGCCGACACGATCGCGGCCCTGCGCGAACTTCCCGGTGGCGAGCGGCTGGTGGGCATCCGCCACCAGGTCCAGGACGAGCCCGACCCGAACTGGCTGCTCCGCCGGGATGTCCGCCGCGGGCTGCTCGCCGTCGCCGCGGCCGGCCTCGCCTACGACCTCGTCGTCAAGCCGCACCAACTGCGTGCCGCCGCCCTCGCCGCCGCCGGCATCACCGGGCTGACCTTCGTCCTCGACCACCTCGGCAAGCCGCCCATCGCCACCGGCGCGCTCGACCCCTGGGCAGCCGACCTGTGCCGGCTGGCGGCACTGCCCAACACCGTGTGCAAACTCTCCGGAATGGTCACCGAGGCCACCCCGGGCAGCTGGCGGAGCGAGGACCTCAAGCCCTACGCGGACACCGCGCTGGACGCCTTCGGCCCGCACCGGATCCTCTTCGGCTCCGACTGGCCGGTCTGCACCCTCCGGGCCGGCTACCCCGAAGTGGTCCGGATTGCCGACCGCCTCACCGACCGGCTGGCCCCGGGGGAGAAGGAGGCCGTGTTCGGCCGCAACGCGATCCGGGTGTACGGGCTGCGGCCACCCGGGCCGCTTGACGACGAGGCGTGAGCGACCCCGGCGAGCAGACCGCAGGCCGTCGGCTCGGACCAGGTGAGTACGGCGGTGGTGGACGGCCGCCACTTCGAAGATAAGTTCGAATGACGCGGCGAGGACTATGCTGCAAGGCACATGACCATGGGAGGCATGCAGTGCCAGTCACTGACGAGGCGATCGAGAAGATCAAGGCGATGATCGTCAGTGGCGAGCTCCGCCCCGGCTCTCGCCTTCCGAGGGAGGCCGACCTCGCCGAGCGGCTCGGCCTCTCACGCAACTCCTTGCGCGAGGCGGTCAAGGCCCTCTCGCTCATACGGGTGCTCGACGTGCGCCAGGGCGACGGCACGTACGTGACCAGCCTGGAACCGAACCTGCTGATGGACGCCCTGGGCTTCGTCGTCGACTTTCACCAGGACGACACGGTGCTGGAATTCCTGGAGGTCCGCCGCATCCTGGAGCCCGCCGCTGCGGCCATGGCCGCTCGGGTCATGTCCGACGAGGACATCACAGCCCTGCGCGAGGTGCTGGACGGCCTCAGTGACGACGCCACGCTCCAGGAGCTGATCGACAACGATCTCGAGTTCCACCGCCGGATCGCCGCCGGCTCGGGCAACACCGTGCTCTGCTCGCTGATCGACGGCCTGTCCGGCCCGACCGCACGCGCGCGGATCTGGCGCGGACTGACGGAGGAGGGCGCGGTCGAGCGCACCCGCCAGCAGCACCACGCCATCCTCGACGCCATCACCCGCCGCGCACCCGACCTCGCGCACTCCTGGGCGACGGTCCACGTGGCAGGTGTCGAGCAGTGGCTACGCGACACCCTCGGCACGGCCGGTTCCCCGCTCGGCTGAACGGAGAACAGAGCTGCTCCCGTACTGCCCGGTCGCGCTGTACTCGCTGTTCCTGTACATGGAACCCTTGCTCGCTCCGGGTGTTGGTGTCCGCGTCCGCGCACCCAGCGGCGGCCGCGGACACAGAGAGCCCCAGCATGGTCGGGCGGCCAACCTCGGGTTCGAAGCCGTGTTCTCATCGCCGACGAACGCGACCCCCTGGTGCTCGCGGAACTGGCGCTGCGGCGCATGTGCGGCAAGCGCGAGATCCTCGCCCACGCGCTGACCGGCCGCTTCACCGACCACCACGCGTTCCTGGTCCGCGCCATGCTGGACCGCATCGACGCCTGCACCGCGATGGAAACCCGGCTCAGCGAGCGCATCGACGCACAGGTGCGGCCCTTTCGCCGCCGCATCGAACTGCTGACCACGATCCCCGGCATGAACATCCGCGCAGCCGAGGTGGTCCTCGCGGAGATCGGCGCGGACATCGCCCGGTTCCCGAGCGCCGCCGACCTATGGTTGCGTAGGAACTCCCATCTTCCCAGCTCAGCGGGCACCTCTCTGCGTCAGACCCTCCCGCAGCCCGTCACCAATCGGTGGATCCAGGCTCAAACGTCACGCGGGGGAATTTTCAAATATTAACTTATGTGCACGGCGGGCTCGAATTATCGCAGTAAGGAGTATCCTGGAAATTACCGGGAGAAGTTACCGGTAGGACGATCGCGAGGAGGCGAATATGCAGATCACTGAGGCAGGATTCCTGACTCTGCGACTCGTGGTCGTAAAAATGTCCGCCTTTTCGGCGGGAAAGATCACAGGGTGAATCGGGGTGAGGGGGGCGTAGATTCAGATCCTGTTGCCCCGGTCGGTGCTACGTTCATGCAGGCCGGAAGGCCGTTCCCCGAAGCGATGCGGGGAACGGCCTCTTTCTGGGGCGGGGCCGTGTGTCATGGTTCGGCGGAGGACGGGTTGTGCCGGCGTCCAGCGGTGGTGAATTAAGCGGTGCAGGTGATGGAGACTGCTCCGCAGGCTGTCGCGGACCGGTTGGGTCCAGCCTGCGATGGTCGGGTCGTCGGCATCCGCTCACAACTGAGCCGCAGTGGGACAACTCAGAGCGGCTCGCGCACCTCTCACGGGGCTCTCACGGATTGAGTGCCACGAGGCGGCATCGGGCGTAATGTGGAGCGGACGAGATAGGCCCTGACCTGCGCGAACAGGACCGGCCAGCAGTAGTCGGACGCTCGTTCGACCGCTGGGGGTCAAGGGGTTGCGGGCGGTGGCCGTATCTAGAGGGATGTTCGGGTCTGGATCGTCGGGGGAGCTGATCTGGGGCGGACAGGTGCTTCGCTTGTGGAAGCAGGGTCACGTGAATCGCTTTGCTGAAAAATCCACTCCGGGAGTGCCGTGCGACTTCCTTCGCCGCTGGCGTATTTGCTACCGAGAGGAAGCCCCGACGTGTGGAATGCCCCGCGTCGGGGCCGCCTCTTGATTCTGTCGAACTACCAGTTTCTGCTGCCTAGTTGTTCAGATCGAACACTGCCGTGACCGGTGCGTGGTCGGACCACCGCTCGGCGTGGGTGGCGGAGCGTTCGACGTAGGCCTCGACGCACTTCTTAGCGAGGATTCCAGTAGCGATAATTAGGTCGATCCTCCAGCCCGAGTCGTTGTCGAAGGCGCGGCCGCGGTAGGACCACCAGCTGTAGGGGCCCTCCTGGTCGGGGTGGAGACGGCGGACCACGTCCACGTAGCCGCCCTCGTCCAGGACCCGGGTCAGCCAGGCGCGCTCCTCCGGGAGGAAGCCGGCGTTCTTCTGGTTGGCCTTCCAGTTCTTGAGGTCGGCGGGTTGGTGGGCGATGTTCCAGTCACCGCAGACCACCACCTCGCGGCCGTCCTTCGCCGCCCGCGCGCGCAGCTCGACGAGGTGGACGAGGAACTCCGCCATGAAGCGTTCCTTCTCGTCCTGGCGTTCGGTGCCGACCTCGCCGGACGGGAGGTAGAGGCTGGCCACGGTCAGCCCCGGCAGGTCGATCTCCGCGTACCTCCCCGAACCGTCGAACTCCGCCGAGCCGAATCCGATCGCCGTACGCTCCGGAGCCTTCCGCGAGAGCACGGCGACCCCGGCCCGGCCCTTGCTGGCGGCAGGTGCCCAGACCGCGTGCCAGCCGGGCAGGTCGCGCAGTTCGGCGGGCAGCTGCTCCGGCTCGGAGCGCACCTCCTGTAGGCAGACCACCTCCGCCTCGGTGGCCGCCAGCCACTCCAGGAAGCCCTTCTTGGCGGCAGCCCGGATGCCATTCACGTTCACACTCGTCACCACGATCACCGGGGAAGGGTATCCGCCCCGCTCCCGGCCGGGCGAGTGGCCGCGCCCGCGCCGAGCGGCCCGGATGAAGGTCCGATGAGAAGGACGTGTGCGGTGTCATTGGTCTTGACCATCTCGTCGGCCACCCCCTAGGGTCGCTTACTGCAAAGACCTTTAATAAAGAAGGACTGATAAAGCCTGCCCCTCCCACCTGCCACAACACAGGGCACGGGGCCGGTCCGACGTCCTTCAGGGTGGAGGACACGGTGGGGCAAGGACAGCTGGCGACAGTACCGGAGCCCAAGTACTGGCACCTGCGCACGGTGCTGCTGCGGACCATCGACGCGGAGTTCTCCACCGGCCAGGTCATTCCGAACGAGCGTGAGCTGTCCGCCCGTTTCGGCGTGGCCCGGGCCACCCTCCGGCAGGCGCTGGACCAGCTGGAGCTGGAGGGCCGCCTGATCCGCCGCCGCGGCATCGGCACCCTGATCGCCGCGCCCCGCGTCGGCATCCCGGTCAGCAGCCCCGGCGAGAGCGGCCCCGGCGCCCCCGGCGGCAGCCTGACCTGGCGCGCCGTGGACTGCGTGAGCGCCCCGGCCTCCGCCCAGCTCGCGTCGGCACTCGGCATCCCGGTGGGCGAGACCGTGCACACCGTCCGCCGACTGCGGCTGGTCCAGGGCCAGATCATGGCCACCGAGTCGCTGCACGTGCCGGACTCGGCCGTACCGCACCTGCCCGCCGTTCCGCACGTCGTCGGCAGTGCCACCGAGCAGGACCAGGCGAAGTCGGTCCTGCGGCAGCTGGAGCGGCTCGGCGTGGACGGCGAGTCCCGCTCGGTCGAGCTCGGCGTCGCCGAGGCCGAGCAGGCCGCCCTGCTGGAGCGCCCGCCCGGCACTCCGGTCCTGGTGGTCACCGCCCGGTACGCGGCCGCCGGCCGGCTGGTCGCCCTCGCCGTCTCCACCTACCGGGCCGACACCTGCAAGCTGACCTTCGGCGAGACCGGCAAGGTCGAGGTCACGCCGGTCCAGGCGGGCGCGGTCCGTACCGCCTCCTGAGGCCGGGCCGCCGCTGCGCCGCGCGCAGCCAGGGGCGCGGGGAACTGCGCGAGGCGGAAGGCTCCATGGTCCAGCCGCGCCCCGGCGAGCACGGTGCACCTCGTGAACTCCCGGTGGGGCGGTGCATGGTGCCCTGCCGGGTAACAGTGCGGCCTGCTGCCCTTCCGTTTCGCGCAGTCCCCCGCGCCCCTGAGGGTTCACCCTTGCCCCCGGGCGGGGGCCTAGCGTGGACTGATCGTCGGGGGGTCGACCGCGAAGAGCTGCTCCTCGACGTGGTCGAGTGCGACGCGCAGGGCCCCCAAGGCGACCACTTCCTCGCCCAGGGCCGCCAGGGCGACCTCCGGCGCCCGAAGGCAGTACAGCGCCAACTGTTCGCGCAGCGGCTCCAGTACGCCGTCCAGCCCGGCCGCCCAGCCGCCGACCACCACCAACTGCGGGTCCAGCGCCAGCACCAGCGCCGCCACGTCGTGCACCAGCCGCCGCAGGAAGCGGTCCATCGCCACCCGGGCCACCTCGTCGCCCTCCCGCGCCAGCCGCAGCACCCGCGCCACCGCGGCCTCGTCCAGCGGGTCCAGCGGCTTGCCGCTGGTGGACAACAGCCGTTCGGGCGTGGCCTCCTGGCCGAGCAGGTGCAGTGCGCCGATCTCCCCGGCGGCGCCGCCGAAGCCCCGGTGCAGTCTGCCGTTGATCAGCGAACCGGCCCCGGGGCTGAGCCCGGCCATCACGAAGACCACGTCGCCCTTGCCGACGGCCGCGCCCTGCCAGTGTTCGGCGATGGCGGCCAGGTTGGCGTCGTTCTCGATCAGTACGGGGCAGCGGAAGGAGCGGCGCAGCCGGGCGCCGAGGTCGAGACCGGTCCAGCCGGGCATGGCGGTGCCGAGCCGGATGGTGCCGTCGCGGTCCACGATGCCGGGGCTGCCGACGGCGACCGCCCAGAGGCTGTCGCGGGAGACGCCCGTCCTGCGCAGGACCTCGGCGACGGCCGTGCGGACGGCGCAGAGCCGTTCTTCGGCGTCCAGGGTCTCGTCGACCTCCCTGGCCTCGCTGCCGAGCAGTTCGCCGGTCAGGTCGGCGAGCACGACCCGCAGACCGTGCACGCCGATCTCGATGCCCAGGACGTGCCCGGCCTCGGCGCGGAAGCGGAACCAGCGGGCGGGGCGGCCGCGCTGACGGGTGCCCGGAGGCCGGCCGACAGGGGTGTGGTCGACCTCGGCGACCAGTCCGGATTCCATCAGGCCCTCGATCACGCCTTCGACGGTCGGCCGGGAGAGGCCGGTGTCGCCGACGAGTTGAGTGAGCGTGACCGACCGGCCGTTGCGCAGTGTGCGCAGCGTGACCGCCGCGTTGATCCGTCGCAGCAGGGAGGAGTCCCCTCCGGTGAGCCGATCCGCCAAGTCCCTGCCCTTCCGCGTACGCGCGACAGCTCTGGCGCGCAGTGCCCAGTGCGCGCAGACCCCCAGCTGTCCCGCGAGCATCGCCGACCGGACGGCGCGACACGGGGTTACGGCGCCGGAGGGCGTGAGCCGGATGCTACTCGGGAGTCACCGCTCTAGCGAGCATTTCCGCAGCTCATAACGGCTTCGGTATCGAAACGGTACGTACCGCGTGAGGATCGGGTGTGCACCGGGGGCGAGTGGAGCAGGTGCGGTGGGATCCTCGGGTGAGGGCTGCGGTGATCCGGTGTGCGGCCGCTCCGGGATGCCCGTCCGCCCGATGGCGCACGGTGGAACCGATCGTGCACTAGGGTCTGTTCACTTGCCACTGTGACCAGAGGAGCGCCATGTCCGGCGGCACCGCAACCACCGAGGGCGGCAGTACGGCCTTCGTGCTGGAGCAGACCAGCCTCGGCCCCGTCCCGTTCCTGCCGGAGATCCGGTTGCGCCAGGCCGAGGAGGCCATCGAACTGTGGGAGCGGACCGAGGCGGCCAAGGGCGAGGTCGGACTGCCGCCCCCGTTCTGGGCGTTCGCCTGGGCCGGGGGAGTCGCGGTGTCCCGCTACGTCCTGGACCACCCCGAGATCGTCGCGGGGCGGAAGGTCCTGGACGTGGCCGCCGGTTCGGGCGTGGTCTCGATCGCGGCGGCACTGCGCGGGGCGGCCGCCGTCCGGGCTGCGGAGATCGACGACTACGCGGTGGCCGCGATCGCGGTGAACGCCGGCGCGAACGGTGTCGAGGTGACCGCGGAGTGCGCCGATCTGCTGGACGGCGACGGCGGGGAGGCCGAAGTCGTACTGGCCGGCGACGTGTTCTACGAGCGCTGGATGGCCGACCGCTTCCTGCCGTTCCTGGAGCGCGCGCACGCCCGGGGTGCGGTGGTCCTGGTCGGCGACCCGGGCCGGGCGTACCTGCCCCGGGGGCGGTTCACGGCGGTCGCCTCGTACGAGGTGCCGGTGATGGCGGACTTGGAGAACAGCGCGGTGAAGACCACCACGGTGTGGCGGCTCGCCTGATCCGGCTGTCCGGACCGGCGGGTGATCCCGAGGGGTGGAATTCACGGTGGCCCCGGTGCGCCGGGTGCTCCAGGGCAACGAGCAGGCCCAGCGCGCCTGGAGGGCGGCCGGGTACGTCCGCGAGGAGCAGTGGTGCCGCTGGGTCAAGCCGCTCTCACCCTGACCGGACGGGACCCGGCCCGACCCCTTCGCCGACCGCGACCCCGCTCCCGGCCGGGCGTACGAGCCCGGCCGGGTGGCTGCGGTCGGTCCGCGCGGTTGCGGCAGGAGTGGGGCGGAAATTGACTCAGCGTCAGTTGTCCGGCCGGTGCTCGGCGGTGAAGGCCGCCGCGTCCCAGTCGCCGCCGAGGGCGGGGGCGAGCGCCTGGCGGGCGCGGCGCCGGAAGGGTGTGCTGCCGCCCTCGGCCACGCCCTCGGGCAGGGCGCCGAGCAGTGGAGCCTCGGCGGAGGCCGGGAGGTCGGCGAGGTTGCAGCGGGAGGCCAGGTCGGGGTCGGCGGGCCAGGAGCCGACCACCACGCCCGCCAGCTCCAGGCTGCGGGCGCGCAGCGCCTCGGCACTGAGCGCGGTGACGCTCAGCGTGCCGAGACCGGCTGCCGCGACCAGCAACACCCTTGGGCGCAGGCCGAGTTCGGCCGTGGCGACGGCCATGTCGGCGAGGGTGTGCCCGTCCTCGTCGTACCGGACGAGCAGGCCGCCGGCGCCCTCGACGATCACCAGGTCGTACTGCTCGGCGAGGTCGGCCACGGTCTCGGCGACCTGCTTGGGGCCGATCGTGGGCAGTCCGGACCGCCGGGCGGCGGTGTCGGGGGCCAACGGCTCGGGGTAGCGGGCGAGTTCGACCGGGTGGACGGCCGGACCGGCCAGCCGGAGGACCTCGTCCACGTCCCCGGGCTCGTCCGGGGTGACCCCGGTCTGGCCCGGCTTCAGGACCGCCACGGTACGCCCGGCGTCCAGTGCCAGGGCCGCGACCGCGGCGGTGGCCATGGTCTTTCCGACCTCGGTCCCGGTCCCGGTGACGAACAGGATGCCGTCGGTGCTGCTCGTGTCGGTGCTCATCCCGCCACCGCCGCGGCGGTCACGGCGGTGCCGATCCGCGCCAGGTCCTCGTCCCCGGTGATGTACGGGGGCATGGTGTAGAGCAGGTCGCGGAACGGCCGGAGCCAGACGCCCTCGCGGGCGGCCGCCTCGGTCGCCGCGGCGATGTCGACCGGGTGGTCCAGCTGCACCACGCCGATCGCGCCGAGCACCCGGACGTCGCGCACGCCGGGCACGTCGACCGCGTCCGCGAGACCGGCCCGCAGGCCCGTCTCGATGCGCTTGACCTCCAGCCGCCAGTCCTGGCGGAGCAGCAGGTCGATCGAGGCGTTGGCGACGGCGGCGGCCAGCGGGTTGCCCATGAAGGTCGGCCCGTGGGCCAGCACCGGCATCTCGCCCTTGCTGATGCCGTCGGCGACCTCACCGGTGCACAGGGTGGCGGCGAGCGTCAGGTAGCCGCCGGTGATGGCCTTGCCCAGGCACATCACGTCGGGGGAGATGCCGGCGTGCTCGGCGGCGAACAGCGCGCCGGTGCGGCCGAAGCCGGTGGCGATCTCGTCGAAGACGAGCAGTACGCCGTGCCGGTCGCACAGTTCGCGCAGCAGCCGCAGGTACGCGGGGGAGTGGAAGCGCATCCCGCCCGCACCCTGCACCACCGGCTCCACGATCACGGCGGCCAGCTCCCCGGCCGTACGCTCGATCAGCTCGGCGAGCTCGGCCGCGTAGGCGGGGTCGACCGGGGCGTCGAACCCGGCCGGGGGCTCGCCGGCGAAGACCTGCTGCGGCAGCACCCCGCCCCAGAGCTGGTGCATCCCGCCCTCGGGGTCGCAGACCGACATGGGGTGGAAGGTGTCGCCGTGGTAGCCGCCGCGCCAGGTGAGCAGACGACGCTTCTCCGGCCGCCCGAGCGACTGCCAGTACTGCAGGCACATCTTCATCGCGACCTCGACGGACACCGAGCCCGAGTCGGTCAGGAAGACGTGCTGCAACGGCTCGGGGGTGATCTCGACCAGCCTGGTGGCCAGCCGGACGGCGGGCTCATGGGTGAGCCCGCCGAACATCACATGGCTCATCCGGCCGAGCTGGTCGCGGACGGCCTGGTCCAGTTCGGGGTGGCCGTACCCGTGGATGGCGGCCCACCAGGAGGACATGCCGTCGATCAGTTCCCGGTGCCCGGCCGCCGGTTCGGCGAGCCGGAGCCGCACTCCGGACGCGGACTCGACCACGTACGGGGTGGCCTTGCCGGGCATCGGCGAGTACGGGTGCCAGACGTGGGCCCGGTCCAGCGAGATGAGGGATTCGGGGGAGAGCTGTGCCATGGGTGCGCGGTCCTCAGGCGTTCGGCGCCAGTTCGGTGCCGGCGCCGCGGCGCCGCACGCGGACCAGGTCGGTGCGGGTCTCGTCCCCGGCCGGGGCAGCGTCCCCGGTCGCGGCGGAGTCCTCGCCGACGGCGGAGTCCCCGGCCGTGCCGCAGGCTCCGGCCGGCGCGGCGGAGCCGTCGCCGCAGGGGCTGCAACCGCCGCCCGTGCCGCACGAGTTGCCGCCCGCCACGTCGGCGCGGTGGCGGGGCAGCGTCATCTCGTCCGTGCCCTCGACCATGAAACCGGCGTCCTTGATCATGTCGAGGTCGGCCTGTCCGGCCTGGCCCTCGCTGGTCAGGTAGTCGCCGAGGAAGATCGAGTTGGCGATGTGCAGGCCGAGCGGCTGCATCGTGCGCAGGTGCACCTCGCGGCCGCCGGCGATCCGGACCTCGATGTCGGGGCAGACGAAGCGGACCATCGCGAGGATCCGCAGGCAGCGCTGCGGAGTGAGGTTCCACTCCTTGGCCAGCGGGGTGCCCTCGAACGGGATCAGGAAGTTGACCGGCACCGAGTCCGCGTTCAGCTCGCGCAGCGCGAAGACCACGTCCACCAGGTCGGCGTCCGTCTCGCCCATGCCCGCGATCAGGCCGGAACAGGCGGAGAGCCCGGCGCCGTGCGCCTTGGTGACGGTGTCCACCCGGTCCGCGTAGGTGTGGGTGGTGGCGATGTCGCCGTAGGTGCCCTCGGAGGTGTTGAGGTTGTGGTTGTAGGCGTCCGCACCGGCCGCGCGCAGCCGCTCGGCCTGGTTGTCGGAGAGCAGGCCGAGGCAGACGCAGACCTCGACGTTCTCGTTGGCCTCCTTGACGGCGGAGATGGTGCCGGCGACCCGGTCGATGTCACGGTCCGTCGGACCACGCCCGCTGGCCACCAGGCAGACCCGCTTCGCACCGCCGGCCAGTCCGGCGGCGGCGGCCTCGGCGGCCTGCTCCGGCTTCAGCCAGGTGTACTTGAGGATCTCGGTCTTGGAGCCGAGCCGCTGCGAGCAGTAGGTGCAGTCCTCGGGGCAGAGCCCGCTCTTCAGGTTCACCAGGTAGTTGAGTTTGACCCGGCGTCCGAACCACTGTCGGCGCACCCGACCGGCTGCTGCAACCACGTCCAGCAACTCGTCGTCAGTGGTGGAGAGAACTGCGAGCGCCTCCTCCTTGGTGGGGAGTTCCCGGCGCAGGCCCTTGGCGGTGAGGGTGTCGAGCAGATCCATGGTCCTGATCCTGCCCGGACAACCCGGGCTCGCGCTAGAGAGAACCCACCAAGATGGCCCTGTGGCCGTGTGCGAGTTGTCACAATGCCGATGATCTTCGATCGCGGACGAAGTGGGCAGGTCGGTGCGGGGCAGGCGGGTCGGGCGGCAGGAAGGCCGTCTGCTTAGAATTTCCGCCATGACCACGCAGGGGGAGCGCGATCCGCGCCCGGTAGGCCAGCAGGACGCCAAACCCGCCCACACCCACCGGGGAGGGGGACGCCGGCCGGTTCTGGTGTGGTGCGCACTGTTGGCGGTGGCGGCGACGGGGGCGGGCTGGATTGCGACCAGTTCCAGCAAAGGCGATCTGATACCGGGTCTCGGCCGGACCGGTTCGGACCTCGGCAAGACCCTCCCGGCCGGGGGCACTGCCTCCGGCGAGCCGCTGACGGAGGCCCAGGCCTTCGCCCCGGACTACTACTTCCCGCTCCAGAGGGCCATCGAGCTGGACGGCTACAAGGCCCGCCGCACCGCCGCCAGGGACGGCGAGGACTGCGGCGAGGTGTTCCAGGACCGCACCCGCAACGTGCTGCGCGACATCGGTTGCGAGAGCTATCTCGCGGTCGGCTTCAGCCAGGCCGACCAGCCGGTGGTGACCAGCCTGACGGTGCTGCGCTTCGCTGACGAGACGTCCGCCCGCAAGGCCCTGGACGCGCTGAAGGACGACCCGGGGGCGGTCTCCTTCCTCACCCCGGAAGCCGCGAACCCGCCCGCGCCCAGCCCCGCTCCCAGCACCTCGACGTCCTCGCAGTCGCCGAGTCCGGGCGGGCAGGCGTCATCGGCCCCGCCGGAGAGCCCGCAGCCGTCCGGGCAGCCGCAGTCCGGGCAGCCGCAGTCCGGACAGTCGCCGTCCGGGCAGCCGCCCCAGGGCCAGTCCGGCGGCACCAACAGCCCCAAGCCGCTGACCGACAGCCAGGTCGAGGTGGTCGGTCACTACCTGACCGTCACCAGCTCCCGCTACGCGGACCTGCGCGCCACCGGTCCCACCCCCGACCCGGCGCTGGACCGCGCGACCCGGGCCGTCTCCTTCACGGCGGGGTCGACCTTCCTCTGGATGTGAGGCCGGCGGATACGAGGCCGGCGGCTGTGAGAACCGCCGACCGTGAGACCGCCGGTCAGGTGCGCCCGGCCGACGGTCTCCCGGAGGCGGCGGTGGTCAGCCGCCCAGGCGGTCCACCGCCGTCACCCGCAGGACCGCCCGGCCCTCCTCGTCGGAGCCGTACAGGTCGACCTCGGCGCTGATGCCCCAGTCGTGGTCCCCGTTCGGGTCGTCGAAGATCTGCCGGACCCGCCAGGCGGAGTCGTCCTCCTCGATCAGCAGCATCTTGGGACCGCGCGCGTCCGGTCCGGTGCCGAGGTCGTCGTACTCCTCCCAGTACCCGTCCAGCGCGTCCGCCCAGCGGTCGGCGTCCCAGCCGTACTCGCCGTCCAGCTCGGCGAGCTCCTCGTAGTGCTCCAGCGCGCAGAGCTCCACCCGGCGGAACATCTCGTTGCGCACCAGCACCCGGAAGGCGCGGGCGTTGGCGGTGACCGGCGCGGGCTTGTCGTCGAGGCGGACCTCGGCGGCCTCGGGCGTGGTCGGGTTCGCCAGCTGCTCCCACTCGTCCAGCAGACTGGAGTCGACCTGGCGGACCAGCTCGCCGAGCCAGGCGATGACGTCCTTGAGGTCGTCGGTCTTGATGTCCTCGGGGACGGTCTGCTCCAGCGCCTTGTACGCGCTGGCCAGGTAGCGCAGCACGATGCCCTCGGTGCGGGCGAGCTCGTAGTGGCCGACGTAGTCGGTGAAGGTCATCGCGCGCTCGTAGAGGTCGCGGATCACCGACTTGGGCCGCAGCGGGTGGTCGCCGATCCACGGGTGCGCCCGCCGGTAGACCTCGTACGCGTGGCCGAGCAGCTCCTCCAGCGGCTTGGGGTAGGTGATCTCCTGGAGCCGCTCCATCCGCTCCTCGTACTCGACGCCGTCGCGCTTCATCTCGCCGATGGCCTCGCCGCGCGCCTTGTTCTCCTGCGAGGCGAGGATCTGGCGCGGGTCGTCGAGGGTCGCCTCGACCACCGAGACCACGTCCATGGCGTACGAGGGCGAGGTCGGGTCGAGCAGTTCGAAGGCGGCCAGGGCGAAGGTGGAGAGCGGCTGGTTGAGCGCGAAGTTCTCCTGGAGGTCGAGGGTGAGGCGGACGATCCGGCCCTCGGCGTCCGGCTCGGGCAGGCGCTCGACCACGCCGCCCTCGAGCAGCGAGCGGTAGATGGCGACGGTGGAGCGGATGTGGCGGCGCTGCGCGGCGCGGTCCTCGTGGTTGTCGGTGAGCAGCTTGCGCATCGCCTCGAAGGCGTTGCCGGGGCGGCCGATCACCGAGAGCAGCATGGCGTGGCTGACCTTGAACCGGGAGACCAGCGGCTCCGGGTCGGCGGCGATCAGCCGCTCGAAGGTCTCCTCGCTCCAGCCGACGAAACCTTCCGGCGCCTTCTTGCGCACCACCTTGCGCCGCTTCTTGGGGTCCTCGCCGGCCTTGGCGAGCAGCTTCTCGTTCTCCACCACGTGTTCGGGGGCCTGGGCGACGACCTGGCCGACGGTGTCGAAGCCGGCCCGGCCCGCGCGTCCGGCGATCTGGTGGAACTCGCGGGCGCGCAGCACCCGGACCCGCTGCCCGTCGTACTTGGACAGGGCCGTGAACAGCACGGTGCGGATCGGCACGTTGACGCCGACGCCGAGGGTGTCGGTGCCGCAGATGACCTTCAGCAGACCGGCCTGGGCGAGCCGCTCGACCAGCCGGCGGTACTTGGGCAGCATGCCCGCGTGGTGCACGCCGATGCCGTGCCGGACGTAGCGCGAGAGGTTGCGGCCGAACTTGGTGGTGAAGCGGAAGTTGCCGATCAGGGCGGCGATGGCGTCCTTCTCCGCCTTCGAGCACATGTTGATGCTCATCAGCGACTGCGCCCGCTCGACGGCTTCCTTCTGGGTGAAGTGGACCACGTAGACCGGCGCCTGGCCGGTCTTCAGCAGCTCCTCCAGGGTGTCGTGCAGGGTGGTGCGGCGGTACTCGTAGAACAGCGGCACCGGGCGGGTGGCGGAGCGGACCACGGTGGTCGGGCGGCCGGTGCGCCGGGTGAGGTCCTCCTCGAAGCGGCGGACGTCACCGAGGGTCGCGGACATCAGCAGGAACTGCGCCTGCGGCAGCTCCAGGATCGGGACCTGCCACGCCCAGCCGCGGTCCGGCTCGGCGTAGAAGTGGAACTCGTCCATCACGACCTGGCCGATGTCGGCCCGCTCGCCGTCGCGCAGCGCGATCTGCGCCAGCACCTCGGCGGTGCAGCAGATGATCGGCGCGGTCGGGTTGACGCTGGCGTCGCCGGTCATCATGCCGACCTGCTCGGTGCCGAACATCTTCACCAGGTCGAAGAACTTCTCCGAGACCAGCGCCTTGATCGGCGCGGTGTAGAAGGTCCGCTTGCCCTCGGCCAGCGCGGCGAAGTGCGCGCCCGCCGCCACCAGGCTCTTGCCCGAGCCGGTGGGGGTCGCCAGGATCACGTTGTTCCCGGAGACCAGCTCGATCAGCGCCTCCTCCTGGGCTGGGTAGAGGGTGATGCCCCGCTCCTGCGTCCACTCGACGAAGGTCTCGTACAGCGCATCGGGGGTGGCAGGGCTCGGCATCAGGTCCAGGAGGGTCACTCCGCTATCTTGCCTGCTCGCGATCGTCCCGGGCAAAGCCTGCCGAACAGGCGGCCGACCGGAGCGGCGCGGCCCCGTCCCGGAGCCGGTGGCCCGGATGCCCCTCCGGCCCGGGCGGGCGGACGGCCGGGACCCTGCGCTGACGGACCGTCAGAGATCGCGGATACCCTTGAGCGCACCGGGGCCGGGCCGGTCCCGTCGATCCGAAGGAGACCATCCGATGATCCTCATAGCCGAGCTGACCGCGGTGCCCGACCAGGCCGACCGCCTCCGTACGCTGCTGGAAGGCATGATCGAGCCCTCGCTGAAGGAGCCGGGCTGCCGCTCGTACCAGCCGCTGGTCGACCCGAACCGCCCGGAGCGGATGGTGATCATCGAGGAGTGGCAGGACGAGGAGGCGCTCCAGGAGCACTTCGCCACGCCGCACTTCCGGCACGCGAGCGAGGTCCTGGACACGATCCTCGCCGAGCCGCTGGCACTGCGGCGGCTGACCCCGCTGGAGGGCTGACGGGGCCGTGCGGCCCCGGGGTTTCGCGGCGGAATGAAAGTGGCTTCCCGGCGTTACAGCGTGGCACTACACGTGGCGCCGGGAAGCTCCTAGTCTCAACGGTCTACAGCACCTTCGTCGAAGGAGTGGACCGATGAGCCGAGTCGTTCGAGCAGCTCTCTTCCAGACCGCCTGGACGGGTGACCCGGAAACGATGATCGCGGCCCACGAGAAGGCGGCCCGGGACGCGGCCGCGCAGGGCGCCCGGATCATCGGATTCCAGGAGGTCTTCAACGCCCCCTACTTCTGCCAGGTCCAGGAGCCCGAGCACTACCGCTGGGCCGAGCCCGTCCCCGACGGCCCGACCGTGCGCCGGATGCAGGAGCTGGCGCGCGAGCTGGGTCTGGTGATCGTCGTCCCGGTGTACGAGGCCGAGCAGTCCGGTTTCTACTACAACACCGCCGCCGTGATCGACGCCGACGGCTCCTACCTCGGCAAGTACCGCAAGCACCACATCCCGCAGGTCAAGGGCTTCTGGGAGAAGTACTACTTCAAGCCCGGCAACCTCGGCTGGCCGGTGTTCGACACCGCCGTCGGCAAGGTCGGCGTCTACATCTGTTACGACCGGCACTTCCCCGAGGGCTGGCGGGCGCTCGGCCTTGCCGGCGCCGAGATCGTCTACAACCCCTCCGCGACCAGCCGGAGCCTGTCCTCCTACCTGTGGCAGCTGGAACAGCCCGCCGCCGCCGTCGCCAACGAGTACTACATCGCCGCGATCAACCGGGTCGGCGTGGAGGAGTACGGCGACAACGACTTCTACGGCACCTCCTACTTCGTCGACCCGCGCGGCCGGTTCGTCGGCGAGGTGGCCTCCGACAAGGAGGAGGAACTTCTCGTCCGCGACCTCGACCTGGACGTGATCGAGGAGGTCCGCCAGCAGTGGGCCTTCTACCGCGACCGGCGCCCCGAGGCGTACGGCCCGCTCACCGAGGCCTGAGAGGAACGGGAACATGAACCGTACGGTGATCCGCGGCGGCCTGGTCGTCACCGCCGCCGAGGAAGTGCACGCCGACGTCCTGATCGAGGGCGAGAAGGTGGTGGCCCTGGCGTCCTTCGGCAGCGGCGTCGCCGAGGGCTGGACGGCCGACCGCGTGCTCGACGCCCGCGGGCTGTACGTCATCCCCGGCGGCGTGGACGCGCACACCCACATGGAGCTGCCGTTCGGCGGCACCTCCGCCTCCGACACCTTCGAGACCGGCACCCGGGCCGCCGCCTGGGGCGGCACCACCACCATCGTGGACTTCGCCGTCCAGTCGGTGGGCTCCTCGCTGCGCGAGGGACTGGACACCTGGCACGCCAAGGCCCAGGGCGCCTGCGCGATCGACTACGGCTTCCACATGATCCTGGCCGACGTCACCGAGCACAGCCTCAAGGAGATGGACCTGCTGGTCGCGGAGGGCGTGACCTCGTTCAAGCTCTTCATGGCCTACCCCGGCGTGTTCTACAGCGACGACGGGAAGATCCTGCGCGCCATGCAGCGCGGCGCCGACAACGGCGGGCTGATCATGATGCACGCCGAGAACGGCATCGCCATCGACGTCCTGGTCGAACAGGCCCTCGCAGCCGGGAAGACCGACCCGCGCTACCACGGCGAGGTCCGCCGCGAGCTCCTGGAGGCCGAGGCCACCCACCGGGCCATCAAGCTGGCCCAGGTGGCCGGCTCCCCGCTCTACGTCGTTCACGTCTCCGCCGCCTCGGCGGTCGCCGAACTCGCCGCCGCCCGGCGGCAGGGACTCAGCGTCTTCGGGGAGACCTGCCCGCAGTACCTCTTCCTCTCCACCGACAACCTGGCCGAGTCCGGAGCCGACGGCTTCGAGGGCGCCAAGTACGTCTGTTCCACCCCGCTGCGCCCGCGCGAGCACCAGGCCGAGCTGTGGAAGGGCCTGCGCACCGGGGACCTCCAGGTGGTCTCCACCGACCACTGCCCCTTCTGCTTCAGCGGCCAGAAGGAGCTCGGGCGCGACGACTTCTCCAAGATCCCCAACGGTCTGCCCGGCGTGGAGAACCGGATGGACCTGCTCCACCAGGCGGTCGTCGAGGGCCGGATCTCCCGTCGCCGCTGGATCGAGATCGCCTGCGCCGCCCCGGCCCGGATGTTCGGCCTCTACCCGCGCAAGGGCACCATCGCCCCCGGTGCCGACGCCGACATCGTGCTCTACGACCCGGCGGCCACGCAGACCCTCTCCGCCGCCACCCACCACATGAACGTCGACTACTCCGCCTACGAGGGCAAGGAGGTCACCGGCAAGGTCCGCACCGTCCTCTCCCGAGGTGCCGTCGTCATCGACGACGGTGCCTACCTGGGCCGGGCCGGACACGGGCGCTACCAGCCGCGCGCCACCTGCCAGTACCTCGACTGAGCCGAGACCCGCCGTACCGGCAGGCACCCGCAGGTACCTGCCGGTGCCTCCGAACCACCTGGGCAACCGTTAAGGAGAAGTGTGGACATCGGACTTGTGCTCCAGACCGACCCGCCCGCGCAGCTGCTCGTCGAGCGGATGAAACGGGCGGAGTCGGCGGGTTTCACCCATGGCTGGACCTTCGACTCGGTGGTGCTCTGGCAGGAGCCCTTCGTCATCTACAGCCGGATCCTCGCCGAGACCAGCCGCCTGGTCGTCGGCCCGATGGTCACCAACCCCGCCACCCGCACCTGGGAGGTCACCGCCTCCCTGTTCGCCACCCTCAACGACATGTACGGCAACCGCACCGTCTGCGGCATCGGCCGCGGCGACTCCGCGATGCGGGTGGCCGGCCGCCACCCCGCCACCCTGGACCGGCTCTCGCAGGCCATGCACGCCATCAAGGAGCTCGCCGAGGGCCGCGAGGCCGAGGTGGACGGCACCGCCATGCACCTCCCCTGGGTCAAACCGGGTGCCCGGCTCCCGGTCTGGACGGGCGCGTACGGCCCCAAGGCGCTCGCGCTGACCGGGCGCCAGGCGGACGGCTTCATCCTCCAGCTCGCCGACCCCTTCCTCACCGAGTGGATGATCAAGGCCGTCCGCGCCGCCGCCGCCGAGGCCGGACGCGACCCCGCCTCGCTGACCATCTGCGTCGCCGCCCCCGCGTACGTCACGGAGGACGACTCGCCCGCCGCGCTCGCCCACGCCCGCGAGCAGTGCCGCTGGTTCGGCGGAATGGTCGGCAACCACGTCGCCGACCTGGTCGCGCGCTACGGCGAGCACTCCGGGATGGTCCCCGAGGCGCTCACCGCGTACATCAAGGACCGGCACGGCTACGACTACTCCCACCACGGCCGGGCCGGGAACCCCGACACCGCCTTCGTCCCCGACGAGATCATCGACCGCTTCTGCCTGATCGGACCGCCCGAGGCCCAACTCGCCCGGCTCGCCGAGCTGCGCGCCCTCGGCGTCGACCAGTTCGCCGTCTACGCCATGCACGACGCGGTGGAGGCGACCATCGACGCGTACGGCAAGAGCGTCATCCCCGCGCTCGGCTGACACCCCGTCGGGCGGCCGACCCCGCCGGGCCGGCCGCCCGACCGCTCGTCGAATCCCGATCGCTTGGCGAATCCGGACCGCTTGTCGAAGGCGGCCGCACCCGGGGCGGCCGCAGACACCCGGCGCCGTGGGCCGCTCAAGAGCGGCCACGAACCTCGGCGCGCGCCGCTTCTTCGTACCACCCCGAGGGCCCGGTGCTGCCCCCTCGGGAGGTGTCACGTCCCGCTGCACGAGACTCCGCGAACCGAGGTGGCTTCGATGTCCTCCAGTGCACGCTCAAGACCCGGCACCGCCACGACGCAGCAGAGCTTTCCCGACGGCCGAGTCGCCCTCGCTGCGGACGTCGTCCTGGACGATCCCCGCTTCGCCAACGACGACCTGGCCCCCGTGCCCGTCGAGAAGCGCACCTGGGGTGTTTACAACTACCTGAGCCTCTGGGTGGGCATGGCGCACAACATCCCGTCCTGGACCCTGGCTTCGGGCCTGGTCGCGCTCGGCATGGACTGGAAGCAGGCCGTCCTCACCATTGCGTTGGCCAACCTGATCGTGCTCGTGCCGATGCTGCTCAGCGGGCACGCCGGCACGAAGTACGGGATCCCGTTCCCGGTGTTCGCCCGCGCCTCCTTCGGGCTGCGCGGGGCCAACCTGCCGGCGCTGCTGCGGGCCGCCGTCGCGTGCGCGTGGTTCGGCATCCAGACCTGGATCGGCGGTGAGGGGATCTTCCTGCTGGCGGGGAAGCTGCTCGGCGCGTGGTGGCGGGACGCCGGGCAGGTCGCCGGGCAGCCGTGGACGCTGTGGCTGGCGTTCGGAGCGTTCTGGCTGATCGAGATCGCGGTGATCGCCCGGGGCATGGAGACGCTGCGCCGGTTCGAGAACTGGGCGGCGCCGTTCGTGATCGTGGGCGCGCTGGCGCTGCTGGCCTGGATCGTGGTGAAGGCGGGCGGGTTCGGCCCGCTGCTGTCCCAGCCGTCGGCACTCGGGTGGGGGAGCGGCTTCTGGAAGGTCTTCTTCCCCGCACTGATGGGC
Organism: Saccharothrix sp. ST-888; assembly: GCF_000955975.1. Taxonomy (GTDB): domain Bacteria; phylum Actinomycetota; class Actinomycetes; order Streptomycetales; family Streptomycetaceae; genus Kitasatospora. The sequence continues at coordinate 1,552 of NZ_JYJF01000042.1, read as the reverse complement.
ATGATCGGCTTCTGGTCGACGCTGTCGCTGAACATCCCGGACTTCACCCGCTTCGGCGGCAGCCAGCGCGCCCAGATCCGTGGCCAGGCCCTCGGTCTGCCCACCACCATGACGCTCTTCGCGCTGCTCTCGGTGCTGGTCACCTCCGGCTCCCAGGCGGTCTACGGGGCCCCGATCTGGGACCCGATCGCGCTGGCGGCGAAGACGGACAGCGTCGCGGGCACACTGTTCGCCCTGCTGGTCGTCCTGGTCGCCACCCTGTCGGTGAACATCGCGGCGAACGTGGTCAGCCCCGCCTACGACCTCGCCCACCTGCTGCCGCGCTTCGTCAACTTCCGTACCGGCGCGCTGATCACGGGCGTGGTCGGGATCGCCATCATGCCGTGGAAGCTGATCGCCAACCCGCACGTCTACATCTTCACCTGGCTCGGTGTGGTCGGCGGCCTGCTCGGCACGGTGGCCGGCATCCTGATCGCCGACTACTGGCTGCTCCGCAGTACCCGGCTCGCCCTCGAAGAGCTCTACCGCCCCGACGGCCGCTACTGGTACACGGGCGGCTGGAACCTCCGCGCCGTGCTGGCCTTCCTGGTCGGCAGCGTCTTCGCCGTCGGCGGCTCCTACTCCACCCTCGACGCCCACGGCGTCAAGCAGGGCCCCTTCCCCGCCGACGGCGTGATCCCCTTCCTCAAGCCCCTCGCCGACTACGGCTGGGCCGTCGGCCTCGGCTCCGCCCTCCTCCTCCACACCCTCCTCGGCCTCGGCCCGGGCAACGATCGCTGACGCTTCCGGACTCCGGCAGCCCGGGCCGGCCGGCCGGAGTCGAGGAGGACACGGGCTTCACGATCCGGGTGATTGGGTGGCGGTCCGGTGGACATCCCCAACTCTGGCTGTGGTGCCGTCAGTTAACTGTATGGAGGCGCTGTCATTCCGTTGCTGCTCCCAGCCTGTTCACAGTTGACTGTTTTTTAGTAAGGAATTGCTCAGACTTGGACCCAATTCTGAGAGTTTCCTGGGAACTTCGGACAAGCGCTCCCACATCGGAGCGACCCCCACTTCCCGGAGGATCCCGTGCGACCCCGCTCGCTCGTCCTTGCCTCGGCACTCGCCGTACTGCCGCTGACCGCGGCGTCCCTGGGTGCCACGGCCGCCTACGCCGCGCCGACTCCCCACGTCTCGGCGCCCCGGGTGGCCCTGCCCAACACCGTGACACCCGCGGTGGCCCACTCCCAGAAGCAGGGCGACGTCCCCGCCGCCCAGCAGATATCCGTGGCCGTCAGCCTCGAGCTGCGCAACACCGCGCAGCTCGACCGGTTCCTCGCTGCCGTCAGCACCAAGGGTTCGCCCGAGTACGGGCACTACCTGACGCCGGCCCAGTTCACCGAGCGCTTCGGCCCGACCCAGGCCGACGTCGACCAGGTCCGTTCCTACCTGGCGGGCCAGGGTCTGAAGGTCGCCTCGGTCAGCGCCAACCGCCAGGTGGTCAACGCCACCGGCAGCAACGCGCAGATCGCCAAGGCCTTCGGCACCCACGAGAGCCGCTACGTCGACCAGC
>NZ_JYJF01000409.1 GCF_000955975.1 Saccharothrix sp. ST-888 | reverse complement strand
TCGCCAGCTCACGGCGACGTCCGCGCTCAGTCCGCGGCGATGCGGAACTCCAGGTTGCCGAACCGCACCTGGTGGCCGACGCCGTCCTCCACCACCCTGGCGTTCACGTGCTCGGCGCTCCCGACCCGGCCACCGGCCGCCGCAGCAGATCGATGGTGTCGGCCCCGGACGGTCCCGCCCCCTTCCTCGTCGGCCCCACCGCGCCCGCGACCGCACCGGTCACGGCG
>NZ_JYJF01000408.1 GCF_000955975.1 Saccharothrix sp. ST-888 | reverse complement strand
GCGATGGTGCCGAATGATAACGGCGGCAATAATAACAACAACAATAACAACAACAACGGCCGGGGTGGCAACAACAACAACAATAACAACAACAACGGCGGGGGCGGCGACAACAACAACAATAACAACAACAACGGCGCCGGCGGGACCAACAACAACAACAACAACAACAACGGCGGGGGCGGCCCCAACAACGACAATCATGAAAATAACGTCGGCGGCGTCATTTTTGATGATGTGATCGTCGGCCCCGGCGCCGCCGGCATTGTTGTTATTGTTGTTGTTGGCCCCGCCGCCACCGTTGTTGTTGTTATTGTTGTTGTTGTTGCCCCCCCGGCCGTTGTTGTTGTTATTGTTGTTGTTGTTGCCACCCCGGCCGTTGTTGTTGTTATTGTTGTTGTTG
>NZ_JYJF01000407.1 GCF_000955975.1 Saccharothrix sp. ST-888 | reverse complement strand
GAGCTGAATGTGCGGGCGAACCGGTTCGCGCATGCGTTGAGCGCTCGGGGTGTGGGGCCGGAGCGGGTCGTGGCGGTGGGGTTGCCGCGGTCGGTGGAGTCGGTGGTGGCGGTCCTGGGTGTGTGGAAGGCGGGGGCGGCGTATCTGCCGGTGGACCCGGGGTATCCGGCGTCGCGGATCGCGTTCATGCTGGAGGACGCACTTCCGGCTGTGGTGATCTATCATCCGTCGCTGGTGGTGTTGGTTTGCGACCGGCCGGTGACGGGTCCGCTTG
>NZ_JYJF01000406.1 GCF_000955975.1 Saccharothrix sp. ST-888 | reverse complement strand
CGCCGCGCAGCACGTTGTCGGAGTTGGCCAGGATCTCGATGCCGAGCCCGCGCAGATAGGCGTGCGGGACGCCCGCGCCGAGGTACAGCGCCTCGCCGGCCTGAAGCCGTACCTCGTTCACCAGCAGCCCGGCCCGCAGCCCGGTGTCGCCCGGGAACTCCCGTGCAGCGTACGGGTATCCGGCGAACTGGCCCTCGGGCTCGGCCTCCGGGGCGCGCTCGACGGCCGCCGCGACCTCGGGCACCGTGGCCCCCGCGGTTCCGCCGCTCAAGGCTAGCAGTGTGGCGAGGCTCTGAGCCAGACCCCCGCCACCATCCTGACCATGAGCGGCGACACCGCGCGGGCCACCGTCGCCGAGGTCGCCGCCGCCGTCGAGCGCGCCGCCGAGGCCGAGCCCGACGGCCA
>NZ_JYJF01000405.1 GCF_000955975.1 Saccharothrix sp. ST-888 | reverse complement strand
CCCGGCTCGCGGTGGCGGTGGCCGTAGTCATCGCCGTCCTGGCCGTGGTCCTGGAGCTGCTCCTCAACGGGGGCAGGCCGGGGGAGGGGGTGCGCGAGCCCTGCACCCAGGCCGCGGCCGCGCTCGCCCGGAGGGCCGGTGGTGGGTACCACGGCCACGACGAGTATGGCGGCTACTGCGACGTGACCGCGGAGTGCCAGATCCTCATCGCCGGTCGCGCGGCGGCCGCGATGGCGGGGGGAGTGCAGGCGACTGACGCGGCGTACCAAGCCCTTGTGGTGCTAAGCGGCGCCTCCGCCTCGCCCAACTCCGACGGGTACGCCGCCGCGCTGGTGTTCCTGGCATGCCTGACCGGCGGTCAGCCCGCCCCGGTGGGCCACTCCCCCGGCGCGGCGGCGCCCGACGA
>NZ_JYJF01000404.1 GCF_000955975.1 Saccharothrix sp. ST-888 | reverse complement strand
CGGATCACCGGTTCGCTGCACATGACGGTGCAGACGGCGGTGCTGATCGAGACCCTCACCGCGCTGGGTGCCGAGGTCCGCTGGTGCTCGTGCAACATCGTCTCCACCCAGGACCACGCCGCCGCCGCGATCGCGGTCGGTCCGAAGGGCACCCCCGAGCACACGCAGGGTGTGCCGGTGTTCGCCCGGAAGGGCGAGACCCTTGAGGCGGACTGGTGGTTCACTGAGCAGACACTCACCTGCCCGTACTGCCGGACCCCGAACATGACCCTGGACGACGGCCGTGATGCCACCCTCCTCATCTACAAGGGTGTCGAGTTCGACAAGGACGCCATGGCCCCGGACCCGTCGACGGTCGACCACGACGAGTGCCGGATCATCTTGGAGCTGGCCAACTGCAACCTGCC
>NZ_JYJF01000403.1 GCF_000955975.1 Saccharothrix sp. ST-888 | reverse complement strand
TCAACGTTCCACCCATGAGCAACCGTGCGAGACATTCGCTCGCATCCGGCTATGTGCTCCTTAGAAAGGAGGTGATCCAGCCGCACCTTCCCGTACGGCTACCTTGTTACGACTTCGTCCCAATCGCTGGTCCCACCTTCGACGGCTCCTCCCCTCACGGGTTAGGCCACCGGCTTCGCGTGTTACCGACCTTCGTGACGTGCCGGCCCGTCTGTACAACGCTCGTGAACGTATTCACCGCACCATGCTGATCTGCGATTACTAGCAACTCCAACTTCATGCGGTCGAGTTGCAGACCCCAAGCCAAACTGAGGCCGGCTTTTTGCGATTCGCTCCGCCTCGCGGCATCGCAGCCCTTTGTACCGACTATTGTAGCACGTGTGCAGCCCAAGACATAAGGTGCATGAT
>NZ_JYJF01000402.1 GCF_000955975.1 Saccharothrix sp. ST-888 | reverse complement strand
GCGGGTCCACGCCGTCGGCGGTGCTGTGGGGCCCGACGGTGGCGATGGGGGCGCCGTTGTCGCAGACCGCCCCGCGGAAGACCTCGACGGTCTTGTGGCTGTCGTTGCGGATGTTCAGGCTCTTGGCGCCCAGGCCGCTCACGATGGTGATGCAGTCACTCGGGTGGGAGGAGTACGACCGCTCGTTGATGTGGATCCGGCCCTCCTCGTGGTGCCGGTGCCCGTGGTGCCGGCGGTGCTCGCGGTGCTCGCGGCCCTCGTTGCCCTTGCCCTCGTTCCCCTTGTTGTCGCTGCCGAGGGGTGCCTGCGCGGGAGCGGCCGCCTGCTGGACGACCGGGGCTGCCTGAGTCACCGGCTGGGACGCGGCCGAGGCGAAGGTGAGGCCGGTCGCGGCCAGGACCGCGGCGGT
>NZ_JYJF01000401.1 GCF_000955975.1 Saccharothrix sp. ST-888 | reverse complement strand
CAACAATAACAACAACAACGGCCGGGGTGGCAACAACAACAACAATAACAACAACAACGGCCGGGGTGGCAACAACAACAACAATAACAACAACAACGGTGGCGGCGGGGCGAACAACAACAATAACAACAACAACGGTGGCGGCGGGGCGAACAACAACAATAACAACAACAACGCTGGCGGCGGGGCGAACAACAACAACAATAACAACAACAACGGTGGTGGCGGGGCGAACAATAACAACAACAACGGTGGTGGCGGGGCGAACAACAACAACAACAATAACAACAACAACGGTGGTGGCGGGGCGAACAACAACAACAATAACAACAACAACGGTGGTGGCGGGGCGAACAACAACAACAATAACAACAACGGTGGTGGCGGGGCGAACAACAACAACAATAAC
>NZ_JYJF01000400.1 GCF_000955975.1 Saccharothrix sp. ST-888 | reverse complement strand
TGCGTGAGGATGATCTTCATTACTCGGTCACCCTCTCTTAGCGCGTGGTGGAGGTGTAGGGCAGCAGCGCCATCTCACGGCTGTTCTTCACGGCCGTGGCGACGTCACGCTGGTGCTGGGTGCAGTTGCCGGTGACCCGGCGGGCACGGATCTTGCCGCGGTCGGAGATGAACTTCCGCAGCAGGTTCGTGTCCTTGTAGTCAACGTAGTTGACCTTGTCCTTGCAGAAGACGCAAACCTTCTTCTTGGGCTTGCGAGCAGGCGGCTTCGCCATCGTGTGCTCCATTTGGGTTGACGCTCCACCGGTGTCGAGCACCTGTGGACCGCACGAAATCTCTCAGCATGCCAAGGACCGTTCACGAACGGGCCCGGCGCGCACCGCTTAGAACGGAGGCTCTTCCGAGTAGCCG